>NZ_JBVHLK010000004.1:0-590947 GCF_055559015.1 Streptomyces sp. NPDC024698
CGAACCCGGAAGCTAAGCCTCACAGCGCCGATGGTACTGCAGGGGGGACCCTGTGGGAGAGTAGGACGCCGCCGAACAATTTTTGAGAAAACCCCTGTGCCGGGGATACCGGTACGGGGGTTTTCTGCGTTTAGGGGGCATTTCCAGGCGGGAGTATCTCCGGAGATGGGAAAGGGGGCGGTCTCCTCGTGGAGACCGCCCCCTTTCCCGTGGTGCGGTTACTTCAGGCGGGACGACGCGACGATCGAGACGACATGCGCCGGCACGAGCAGCCACACGATCGCCGTCACGGCGACGGTCGCGATGCGCGTGGCCGTCAGGTCCCCGAGCGCCAGGTCCACGACGGCGGTGACGAGCAGCAGGATCGTGCACTCGATGCCGTTGACCAGGCGGTGGAGACCCACGGCCGAGGCGAGCCGGCGGACCTGTGCCAGACCGCTGGAGCGCGGGACGACCGAGGCGTCGGTCGCCTTCTGCATACCGCTGTCGGATCGGGCCACGTGCACGAGGTCGGAGGACGACTTCAGGAGCAGGACGCCGATCGCCGCGGCCAGACCCGCCACCAGGTAGAGATTCAGGCCGAGTTGAGCGGCACGGATGCCCATGCCCACCATCACGGCGGCGTCGGCGAGGTAGGCGCCGAGGCGGTCCAGGTAGACGCCGAGCGGGCTGAACTGGCGCCGCCAGCGGGCGACTTCGCCGTCCACGCAGTCGAGCAGCAGATACAGCTGCATGAGGACGACGGAGAGGACGGCGCCACCGAGGCCCGGCAGGATCAGGGCGACTCCCGAGAGCATCCCCGCAAAGACCATGATCACGGTGATCTGGTTCGGCGAGATACGGGTGTCGACGAGATGCCGGGTCACCCGCAGGGAGAGGGACCTCATGTAGAGGCGGCCGGCCCAGTGCTCGGCGCGGCTGTCCAGCTTGCCCGTGGGATGAATGACGTCGCGGAGTTCCTCTAGTTGGACTTTGGCCATGCGGTGTTCTCCCTGGCGAGCTTGCGCGTGATCGGATCGGCCGGCTGACAACGCCGTACAGGGAAGAGCATGACGGTGGCCGGGCCGGTGGTGATCGGCAGGGTGGATATCGGATGAGCCCGGCCGTACACACGTACTACGGTGACAGCCATGAACTCCAGGACCTACGAGATCCGTTCCATACGTTCCGACGAGTGGCGGCTGGTGAAGGAGCTGCGGCTCGACGCCCTGCGGGACCCCGTCGCCCACCTGGCGTTCCTGGAGACGTACGAGAAGGCGGTGGCCGAGCCGGACGCCTTCTGGCAGGACCGGGCGTCCGGGGCGGCGGCCGGTGCCACCGCGCGGCAGCAGATCGTGGCCGTGGGCGAGGACGGGGTGTGGGCCGGTTCCGTGACCGTGCTGGTCGAACAGGCCGGGGTGCCGGACGCGTTCGGGGAGGTGCCCGAGCGGGATCAGGGGCATCTGGTGGGGGTCTACGTACGGCCCGAGCACCGGGGGAGCGAGGCGGGGGCGACCCGGGGGCTCTTCGACGCCGCTCTCGCGTGGTCCTGGGAGTCGGGACTAGAACGCGTGCGGCTGTTCGTGCACGAGAAGAACGGCCGTGCCGAGGCGTTCTACCGGAAGAGCGGCTTCCTGCCCACCGGAGAGACCACGCCGATGCCGGGCGGCACCGGTGAGCTGGAGCTGGAGTTCGCCATCACGCGGGGCTGAGAGACGTCAGACCGGAAGCTCGTACTGCGGCCAGCGGGAGCGGAGTTGCTCGCGGGAGCGCAGAAGGGCCAGGGTCGGCAGGCCGCGGCCAGGGCCCGCGGTCAGCAGCTCGGGGAGCTGGGGGAGCGGGGCCACGGCCGCGATGTCGTCCAGGACGAGGGTGAGTGGTGGGTCGAGCCGACCGGAGGATGACCGTTCGGCCATGCGCCGGCCACGCTCGACCACGCTTGAGGCGAGGGCCGTCAACAGGGGCATGGCTCCGGGGCCGGCCTTGGGGTCCTCGAGGGGTTCACCGATCATATAAAGAGTGCCCCCTTCGTTGACGAAGGAATCCAAGGCGAGGCTGTCATTTCGGTTCGGGGTACAGGATTCCCGGATGTTGACCGTGGCGAGGGACGCCAGCGCACGGGCCGTCAACTCCTGCGCGATGTCCCGGCGTTCGGGGTGCGAGACGAGCGCGGCCTCCAGTTCGCCCGCGGCGCCGGACGCGGCCTTGGGATGCGTCCGCAGGGCTCGTACGGCGTCCTGGACCTGTGAGCCCTGGGCCCAGCGGTGGACATGCCGGAAGGCCTTGCCCTCGACGGCCGCGGCGTGCAGATAGCTGCGCATGAGGGTCTCCGCGACATCGGCCATCGGCTGGTCCGCCTTGGCGGAGGGGCGTACCGGGGCGAGCAGCGCGGCCGCCCGGGCCGCCGCCGTCTCCTTGTCCTCGCAGCCGGCCGCGGGGGACCAGTGGAGCCGGGCCGGGGTGTCGCAGAGGTGGGCGGGGTCGTAGAGGAGGACGGGGCCCAGTTTGGCGCGGGCGTCCTTGGTGGCCGCCCAGGTGCGCGGGTCGGAGGTGATGACGAGGACCGGGCCCTCGGCGTCGCGCACGGCCTGGGCCGCGGTGAGGTGGCGGGTCTCGGCGGGAGCGAGGACGACCGCGTGCGGGGATGTCCACGTGGGCTTCTGCCGGGCCATCGTGCCGGGGCCGGGGGCCCCGGCGGTGAGGGCCGCCCCGGCCTCGGGGGCGACGGCCTCCCAGCCGCCCGCGTGGCCGGGTGTCCGCGGGTCCGTGTGTCCCTGCGCCGGTGCCTGTGCCGATGCCGAGGCGGCCGCATGGCCGTGTGCCGCGCCCGCGAGGTCCTGGGGGGCCGGATGACCGTGGCCCGGCTGGGCCGGATGCTCGGCCGGCCGTTCCCCTGGCGGGGTGCTCGTGCGATCGCCCTCGGCGGCCCTGGTCGTCTCCAGGTACCTTGTGGGCAGCGGCCGTTGTTCCGTCCTGGCCGGCGGCACCACCGGTTCGGGGGTGACCGCGCCGGCCGCGGACGCCCCTGAGTCTCCGGACGCCATGGCCGCCCTGGCCCGGGCCCGGCCGCGTGCCCGTCCCGCCCGCCATCGGGCCACCGTGCCCATCACGAACATGGCGAGGACCAGCAGCACCATCAACTGGCCGATGAACAGGCCCCAGAAGAGGCCGTAGCCCGACAGCTGGGAGGCCGGGGTGTCGGGCCAGGCGCCCGCGATGTCGTGCGGTTCGCCGATCAGGTGCCGCATGGCCAGGGGCGTACGGGTGAAGGTGATCGCGTCCGGCCAGGCGCCGCGGGAGAACCAGCCCGCGAGGCCCGTCGCCGTCCACACCATCAGGGTCATGCCGAGGAGGAAGCCCAGCACCCCGATGAGCAGGCCGTCGGGAATGCCGCCCGGCCCCTCGCGCCGGGGGGCGTGCCGATCGTCGTGCCCGTCGGGGTACTGGCTCATCTCAGGCCACCGTGGACTCGGCGGAGCCGTCGAGATCGCTGAGATGCTGCTCCATGAAGGCCGCCGCCCGTTCCTCGGCCTCCAGTTCGGCGGCGCGCAGGGCGTCGTCGGCGGCGAGGTCGGCGGACGACTCCGTCATCGCGCGGTCGGTGAAGACCAGCGGGCGCTCCGTCTCGGTGATCAAATGCTTGACCACCTGGACGTTGCCGTTGACGTCCCAGACGGCGATGCCCGGGGTCAGGGTCGGGATGATCTCGACCGCCCAGCGGGGCAGGCCGAGGACCCGGCCGGTGGACCGGGCCTCGTCCGCCTTCTGCGCGTAGATGGTCCGTGTCGAGGCCATCTTCAGGATCGCGGCGGCCTCCTTGGCCGCCGCTCCGTCGACGACGTCCGACAGGTGGTGGACCACCGCCACGAAGGACAGGCCGAGGCGGCGCCCGAACTTCAGCAGCCGCTGGAACAGCTGGGCCACGAACGGGCTGTTGATGATGTGCCACGCCTCTTCCACCAGGAAGATGCGCTTCTTGCGGTCGGGCCGGATCCAGGTGTGCTCCAGCCACACACCGACGATCGCCATGAGGATGGGCATGGCGATGGAGTTGCGGTCGATGTGCGACAGGTCGAAGACGATCAGGGGGGCGTCCAGGTCGATGCCGACGGTCGTCGGGCCGTCGAACATGCCCCTGAGGTCACCGTCGACGAGCCGGTCCAGGACCAGGGCCACGTCCAGGCCCCAGGCCCGTACGTCGTCTATGGCGACGTTCATCGCCTCGGCCGACTCCGGTTCGGGGTGGCGCAGCATCTCCACGATGTCGGTGAGGACGGGCTGGCGCTCGACGATCGTCTCGTTGACGTAGGCGTGGGCGACCTTCAGGGCGAAGCCGGACCGCTCGTCGAGGCCGTGGCCCATCGCGACCTCGATGATGGTGCGCAGCAGGGCGAGCTGGCCCGTCGTCGTGATCGAGGGGTCGAGCGGGTTGAGCCGGATGCCCATGTCCAGGGCGGCCGTCGGGTCGAGCCGGATGGGAGTTATCCCCAGCTCTTCCGCGATGAGGTTCCATTCGCCGACGCCGTCCTCGCCCTGGGCGTCGAGGACGACGACCTGGCGGTCGCGGAAGCGCAGCTGCCGCAGGACGTACGTCTTCTCCAGGGCCGACTTGCCGTTGCCGGACTCGCCGAGGACCAGCCAGTGCGGGGCGGGGAGCTGCTGCCCGTAGAGCTGGAAGGGGTCGTAGATGTAGCCCTTGCCGGAGTACACCTCGCGGCCGATGATGACGCCCGAGTCGCCGAGACCCGGTGCTGCGGTGGGCAGGTAGACCGCTTGCGCCTGGCCCGTGGAGGTGCGTACGGGCAGGCGGGTCGTCTCGACCTTGCCGAAGAGGAAGGACGTGAAGCTGTCCGTCGCGGCGGAGAGCGGATCCCGCATCAGTGCATCAGCCCCTACCTGCGGATTCCGGTGGCGAACGGCAGTGTGTTGACGAAGGCGCGGTGGTGCTCGCGGTCGCACCACTCCAGTTTCAGATACGACTTGCCGGCCGAGGCGCGGATGGTGCGCTTGTCGCGCGCGAGGGCCTCGGGGTTGCGGGAGGAGACGGTGATGTAGCCGACGAGGTTGACGCCGGCGGCGCCACTCGCCAGGTCCTCGCCGCGCTGGTCGAGGCGGTTGTGCGAGGCGATGTCGCGGGGGTCGACGGTGCGGTTCATCTTGGCGGCGCGGCTGGCCTCGGCCTCGTCGTTGGTCTTCTCGGTCAGCATGCGCTCGATGGCGATCTCGGTGGGTTCGAGGTCCATGGTCACGGCGACCGTGCGGATGACGTCGGGGGTGTGGACGAGGAGCGGGGCGAGGAAGTTGACGCCGACCGGGGTCATCGGCCACTCCTTCACCCAGGCCGTGGCGTGGCACCAGGGGGCGCGGGTGGAGGACTCGCGGGTCTTCGCCTGGAGGTAGGTGGGCTCCATGGCGTCCAGTTCGGCCGGCCAGGCGTTGCGCTTGGTCATCGCCTGGATGTGGTCGATCGGGTGGTCGGGGTCGTACATCGAGTGCACGAGGGAGGCGAGCCGTCCCTGGCCGAGCGGCTGCCGTACGCGGATGTCGGCTTCCTGGAGCCGGGAGCAGATGTCGGTCAGCTCGCGGGCCATGACGACGGCGAGGCCGGCGTCCCGGTCGACCTTGCGGCCGCCCTGGGGCCGGGCCGCGCGCGCCATGGCCTGTCCCTCGGCGGCCAGTTCGCGCGAGTAGTGCATGCAGGCGACGAGGTAGGCGCGGTGCTGCTCGCTGCTGGTGGACACCATGGACTGGAGCTGGTCGTACGACTGCTGGAGCCAGCCGGGGGCGCGGTCGTCGCCGCGCTGGGAGACGTCCTTGGCGTGGGCGTCCGGGTCGGCGGGCAGGGTGCGGGCGAGCATCTGGAGGCGGGTGACGAAGCCGTCGCCGTTCGCCACGTGCTTGAGCAGCGTGCCGAAGCGGTCGACGAGGGCCTCCTGGTCCTCGCTGTCGCGCAGTCCGACGCCCGGTCCCTCGATCTCGATGGCCGCGGTGACGGTCCGTCGGTCGGCGTGCAGCAGGACGGCGATCTCGTCGGGGCCGAAGGGTGCGGCGAGCCAGGCGATGCGGCCGATGCCGGGCGGCGGTCCGATCTCGACCTCCCTGCCGTCGAAGCGGGTGCCGGCCTCCATCACCTGGTTGCGGTACGCCGTTCCCTGGCGCAGGCTCCGCTTGTAACTGCGGTTGATCTCGAACCACTTGTAGAACGTGCGCCGCTTGTACGGGACGTACACGGCGGCGAGCGCGAGCAGCGGGAAGCCCATCAGCAGCACGATCCGCAGGGACAGCACCGGGACGAGCAGGCCGCACATCATGCCGAGGAACGCGCCGCCGATGATGAGCGCGATCTCGCCGGACTCGCGGTTCCGGCCGACGATCGCGTTCGGCCGGGCGCGGCCGATCAGATATGTACGGCGGGGCGTGACCGGATGGGACAGGTGGGACTCGGTCGTCAACGCCCTTCACCTCCCGTGCGGTTGCTGTTGCGGGTGTTGCCTGCGTGCGGGGTGTTGACCGGGCTGCTGCGCGGCGGTGGTGCGGCGGAGGGGACGGATCCGCCGCCTCCGTTCGGGGTGCGGCTGCTGTGCGCGGCCACGCCGCCGGACGCGGGGTTGGCGGGGCGGGGCTGGCTGTTGCCGCCTCCGCCACCGTTGTTGTCGGCGCGCGAGCTGTGGGTCTTGATGCCCTGCGCGACCAGGGTGGCCGGCGAGCTGATCACGGCGGCGGCCTTGCCCTCGGCGCCCTGCATGATGCGGTTGTTGCGGGAGCCGGCGATCTCGTCGCCGAAGCCGGGGACGAAGCGGTAGATCATCGCGCTGGCGAAGATGGCGAGCAGGATGATGGCGAGCCCGGAGACGACGGCGGAGAAGGAGTCGGGGCCGTTGTCGGAGGACGACAGGGCGCCGGCGAGACCCAGCACGATCACGATGACCGGTTTGACGAGGATGACCGCGATCATGATGCCCGCCCAGCGGCGGACGTGGCCCCACAGGTTCTTGTCGACGAGGCCGGCGTAGACGACGGTACCGAGGAGGGCGCCGACGTAGAGCAGGGCGGCCCGGATGACCAGCTCCAGCCAGAGGATGCCGGCGGCGAGGATCGAGACCATCGAGACGACGATCAGCATGATGGGGCCGCCGCCGATGTTGCTGCCCTTGTTCAGCGCGCCGGAGAACGTGCCGAAGAACGTGTCGGTCTGGTTGCCGGTCGTCTTGGCGAGCACCTCCGTGACGCCGTCCGTCGCCGAGACGACCGTGTAGAGGATCAGCGGGGTGAACGCCGAGGCCAGCACGGTCAGCCAGAGGAAGCCGATCGCCTCGGACAGGGCCGTGCCGAGGGGGACACCTCGTACGGCCCGCTTGGCCACGGCCAGCAGCCACAGGAGCAGGGTCAGGATCGTGGACGCCGCGAAGACGACGGCGTACTGCTGGAGGAACTTGGAGTTCGTGAAGTCGACGTTGGCGGTGTCGTTCACGGCGGCGGAGAGTTTGTCGATGGTCCAGGAGGCGGCGTCGGCGCAGCCCTTGGCCAGGGAGGAGAGGGGATCCATCGTGGACCCGACACCGGGATCGGTGCTGAGGCCTGATTTACCGGATCCCTTGGTGCCGGTCTCGCAGTAGTTGCGGGCCGGACCGTGGATGAGGCTGCAGTGGTTGTCGCTCGGCGACGGCGACGGCGTGGGCGCGGCGACCGCTCTTGTGGCCAGCAGCACCGCCGAGGCCTGTACGGCCCCGATGACCGCAGTCAGTTTGAGGACGCGGTGGTTAGCGCGCATACGTGAACCCTCCGTACTCCTCGACAGCCTTCGCGATGTCGTCGGCGCTGGAGGCCCGGTCGTCGCCCGGGACGGGCGCGGGGCCGTCCTTCTGGGAGTGCGAGACGATCTTCCAGTCGCCTCCGGTCCACTCCAGCTTCATGGTGATCGTGAACCAGCTACTGGTGACCGGGTTGGCCGAGTTCTCACCGGCGAGACCGAGCAGACCACCGCACCAGACCTCCACGGTCTCCGTGTTGCCCGTCGACTGGGTGGCCTTGGTCCCGATGGGGGTCGTGCGCGAGACGAACGTGTAGCCCTGCGGAGCAGAGCCGTCCTCCTTCAGGCCCACGTTCTTGTTGAACTGCGGCGTGTACGCCTGGTCCAGCGTCGTCTCGAACTCGGACACCTTGGCGGGGGTGATCACGGTCGCGAGGATCTGGTCCCGCCGGGATTTGTCGAACATGTCGGCCGAGCCCAGGGCCACCGCATAGTTCGCGGCAGCGCTCTGTGCGCCCTGCTGGGTGTGGGGGAAGCCCGAGGGGATGCCTGCGGACTTCGTCGTCACCGGGTGGCTGCCGGACGCCGCCGTGGGAGACGTCTTCGCCTTGTCGCCGCTGCCGCCGTCCGAGGTCGCCGCGTTGTCGCCGCGGTTCGCGAAGGCGATCGCGACGATGAGCAGGACGACCACGCCGACCACCGTGACCAGGCTCCGTGAGGACGATCCGCGTCCGCGTCGCGCGCCGCCGTAGACGTCGCCAGGGCGGTCGGGCAGGCGGGTGCGGGTCTGGCCGGAGCCTCCGTACCCCCCGTCCTCGCCGCGCGGGCCGTCCCCGTACCCGGGTTCGTCACCGAGACTCATGCCGCGTACGCCCCCTCAACCTCTCGCTGAACCATGTAGTACGACGGTAGCCGTGCTGGTTCCCGCGCGGGCGCGGTGTGGTGACTGGACATCAGGGAGTTGCAACCTCAGCCGGTGGGCACGACGGACGAATGGGTCGGTGGAGCGAGGATCCGGGCACGCCCGGCCGGGTACTGACGGTGCGCCGGGTGGGGCGCGGCCCGGCCGGGCTACACGGCCATGCCGTACACGATGGTGAAGAGCGTGCCGAGGGAACCGATGATGAAGACGCCCGTGAGCCCGGCGATGATGAGGCCCTTGCCCTGTTCGGCGCTGAAGGTGTCGCGGAGGGCCGTCGCGCCGATGCGCTGCTTGGCCGCGCCCCAGATCGCGATGCCGAGGCAGAGCAGGATGGCGACCGCCATCACCACCTCGACCATCACCTTGGCTTCGTTGCCCAGGCTGCCGAACGGGCCCCAGTCCGGAGCGATTCCACCGATGATTGTGTTGATGTCGCCCTTGTCGGCTGCGAAAAGCATGTAAGTCACCGCCCCTAGTGGGTAGTTCTGCACCCCCTGCCACTGCGCGCAGAGGTCGGGCCCATTCTCGCCGACAATGACGCCTTCGTATGTCGACTTGACGTCATTGGTTGGCGGGATTCGTGCGAATTCCTTGGCACCGGCGTACGCGGGACCCTCACGGGAGGCGTATGGCGGTATACGACGAGTCGTATCGTCACTCTGTGTATCACGGCTGGTCACGCCGGGCAATGAAGTGGATGCGAAACCTGTCGCGTGGTTCCGTCGTTGTCCCCTTCTACGGCTCGGGACGCGGAGCGGGATTCGAACGGACGCGACCGCGCCGGAAGGATTCTGACGGTGCGTCGCGCCGGTGTTCCCCGGGTCGCCGGGCCCGCTCCGGGTGGACGGCGGCGGCTCCGGGTGGTGACAGCGGAACGGGCCGCGGCTGGTTGCCGCGGCCCGTTCGCCGGGTGGTGCCGGGGAACCCCACGTCTCCCGGCACCACCCACACTCCGGAGGTCAGCCGGTGAAGGCGGTGACACCCTCCGGGGTGCCCCATCCGGTCGGGCCGTCGTAGCCCGTCGTCGCGGTGCACAGATAGCTGGTGGAGCAGCTGCCGTTGTTGCCCGAGGTCACGTCGTTGAGCGCCGAGGTGCCGGCCGCCGTGTACGGGAACTTGGCCGGGTAGGAGCCGCTGGACGGCGTGCCGCCGAGGGCGTAGACGCCCGCGATGATCGGCGAGGAGGCGCTGGTGCCGCCGAAGGTGTACCAGCCCGCCGTGATGCCGTACGAGTCGTACACCGCCACGCCGGTGGCCGGGTCGGCGACCGCCGAGACGTCGGCGATGGTGCGCTTGGAGCAGCCCGTGTCGGTCTGCCAGCTCGGCTTGGTGTCGTACGAGGAGCAGCCGGAGCCGGTGCCCTCGGTGCTGCTGGTCTTCCAGACCGACTCGGTCCAGCCGCGGCTGGTGGAGGCCGCCTTGGTCAGTGCGGTGCCGCCGACGGCGGTGACGTACTGCGAGGCGGCCGGGTACTCCGCGCCGTAGCCCTCGTCGCCCGCGCTCACGGTGATGGCGACACCGGTGTGCTTGAAGTACGAGGTGTCGTAGGAGCTGTCGGAGGACGACTCGGAGCCGCCGTAGCTGTTCGAGACGTACTTCGCGCCCAGGGTGACCGCCTCGTTCACGGCGGTGCCGAGGTTGGCCATCGAGGAGGACTTGGCCTCGACGAGGGTGATGTTGCACTTCGGGCAGACGGCGCTCGCCATGTCGAGGTCGAGGGAGATCTCCTCGGCCCAGCCGCTGTCGCTCGACGGGAGCGAGGTGGTCGAGCCGGTCTGGCTGACCTGTTTGAAGCAGCCGTTGGCGACGGTGCACGCGCTCAGGCCGTAGTACGAGCGGTAGGTCGCGAGGTCGGCCGCGGCGTTGGGGTCGTTGTAGGCGTCGACGATGGCGATGGTCTCGCCCGAGCCCTTGGAGGAGGCCGCGGAGGTCAGGCCGTACGCGGACTGGAGGTCCGTCGGTCCGAAGCCGGACGGGGTGGAGGCCGTGGCGGCCCGGGGGGCGACGCCCTTGGCGAAGGCCTTCTCCGCCATGTACTCGGTGACGCCGCCGGTGACCCGCTTGGCGTCGCAGGCGGCGAAGCCGGCCCGCGCCGGCGTCGCGCACGCCCTGGTCCAGCTGACGTGGGGGGTGGCCTCGGGGACGGCGGTGTGCGCCTGGGCGGACCCGGCGCCGCCGAGACCCGCGAGGACGAGCGCGGCGACGCCGACGACGGCCGCGCCGGCCCGGCGCAGGCTGCTTCCGGGGGTGGGGGAAGGTCTCTGGGGGAGTGTGGTGCGCAACGTACAGCCTCCTGGAAGTGGTGGACAGGGGCGGTGCGGGTGCGGCGCCGGTGCGGTGTCCCCGGCGGCGGGCCGAGCGGCCCGCGACGACCCTCCCTTGTTGAGTACGCGACAACAAGAGGCTTCTGGAAGTCTTGCTTCCGCCTTGCCGAACACGGCGGGCACGTGACCTGCCCATGGCTCACGGATGGCTGGGGACTGGCGGCCGCTTGACCCAACTCACAGCTGGTTCAAGGGAATTCGCCGTGCCGTCCGCATTTACATCATGGCCATGACAATAGCTACGCCTCAGGGACCCGTGACCTCGTGGCCCGAGGGACTCAGAGACTCAGGGATTCAGGAACGGTCTTCGGCGGGAGCCGGGGGTCCCGCGTCCTCCAGTTCCTCGACGAAGTGGTCGAACTCGCCCGCCCTGACCCCCAGGACGAACGCGTCCCATTTCCTGCGGGTGGTGGTGACCACGTTCCCGGGGTCGCCCGTCTCCCGGAGGTGGACCAGATCGTCCTCGCCGAAGGCGATCTCGATCCAGGGGCCGGGCCCGGTCGCGTCCTCGGGGGCGGCACGGACCCAGTCGAGTCCGGAGGAGAGGTCAGCCACGGCCGGGTCCCTCGCGGTACGAGGACCTCCGCCGGGTGGGCGTGAGCATCGCGGACTCCTTCGCGGGTCCTGAAGGGCGGTGCGGACGGTTTTCGGGGCCACCGTATCCCCGCCCGGTACGGGCCCGCACCGACGCGTGCGGGGCGCACGGGGCGGAAACGGGGCCCCGCGACCCCCTGGCCTGCGGAAGGCCGTGGGTGCGACCGGGTGACGGTGGCCGGGCGGGGTCGGCATTCACAGGTGATACTCGGACAGGTCCGAGGTTTTTCTCACCCGCTTGCGGCAAGGTGAGGGGCGATGAAGAGCATCCGCATCACCCGTCTCCCAGACACCCGGCGGCCCGCACTGCTGGGCGCGGCCCTCGTGCTGCTCGCGGTGACGTCCTCGTCCGTCGCCTCGGCCGACGACGGCCCGGGGCCCTTCGGCGTGACCGTCCGGGCCGCCGTGAACAGCCGGAGCGTGCGGGTGGGTGCCCTCTTCCACGGGAGCGCCGCGAGCGAGGGCGGGGGCGGGCACTTCTGCACCGCCTCCGTCGTGCACAGCGGGGGACGCGACCTCGTCCTCACCGCCGCCCACTGCCTGGACGGCGAGGCGACGCTGTCCTTCGCGCCCGGCTACCGGGACGGCAGGGCGCCCTACGGGTTCTGGGACGTCCAGGGCGTCTTCGTGCCCGACGGATGGAAGCTGGACCAGGACGAGGACAGTGACGTCGCCTTCGCCGTCCTGGCCGCCCGCGACGGCAAGGAGGTCGAGGACGCCGTCGGCGGCGGGAACTCGTTCGCCGCGCACCGCAGCACCGGGGCCACCGCCGTCACCGTCACCGGATACCCCGGCTCCGTCGACACCCCCATCACCTGCACGGACAAGCCCACCGCGCACAGCCGGACGCAGCAGCGCGTCGCGTGTCCCGCCTTCGCCGGCGGAACCAGCGGCAGTCCCTGGGTGAACGGGGACGGGGCGGTCGTCGGCGTCATCGGCGGCCACGAACAGGGCGGGGACACCGACGACGTGTCGTACAGCGCCGTGTTCGGCACCGAGGCCGAGGAGCTGTACCACGTGGCCGCCCTGGCCGGTTAGGGCCTGTCCGGCGGGACATACCGCTCCGTCCGTGCGCGCGACGACCCTCTCGTACGGGACCCCGCCTCTACACTGACGTCGGCGGACTCCGGTGCGGCGAGGGGCGGTTGACGGTGCGTAAGGCCTGGATCGTGGCGGCCGCGGCCGTCGGCGCCGGGATGGGCTTCGTGATGCTGCTCGTCGTCGGCGTCTACCTGGTCGCCGGGAACCTCACGGGCGGCATCGGCGGCGGTTCGGTCGGGCTCGCCAAGGGCGCCGTGCCCGCCGCGTACCAGTCCCTCGTCCAGAGGTGGGGCAATCTCTGCTCCGCGATCAATCCCGCGCTGCTCGCCGCCCAGCTGTATCAGGAGAGCGGATTCAATCCGAACGCGAAGAGCCCGGCGAAGGCGGAAGGGATAGCGCAATTCATTCCGGGGACCTGGGCCACGCACGGGGTCGACGGCGACGGGGACGGCGTCCGTGACGTATGGAACCCCAATGACGCGATTCCGTCGGCCGCCTCGTACGACTGCGAGCTCGCCTCCTATGTGAAGAACGCTCCGGGAAGCGTCACCGACAACATGCTCGCGGCCTACAACGCGGGCGCCTACGCGGTCATCAAGTACGGGGGCGTGCCGCCGTACGCGGAGACCCGCAACTACGTGAAGACGATCACCACGCTGGCCAAGAGCTTCGCGGCCCCGGTGACCCGGGTGGACCCCTCGAAGCAGGCGGCCGCGGCCATCACGTACGCGCAGAGGAAGCTCGGCACGCCCTATCTGTGGGGTGGCAACGGCACGGCTGACCAGGGCGGACGGTTCGACTGCTCGGGTCTGACCAAGGCCTCGTACGACAGTGTCGGGGTGTCCCTGCCCCGGGTGGCCAACGACCAGTACAACGCGGGGCCGCACCCCAGGCGCGACGAACTCCTGCCCGGGGACCTCGTCTTCTTCTCGGACGACCTCACCAACTCCCGTGCCATTCGGCACGTGGGCATCTACGTGGGCGGCGGATACATGATCGACGCCCCCCGGCCGGGTGCCGTCATCCGGTTCGACCCCGTCGACACGCCCGACTACTTCGGGGCCACCCGGGTGACCGAGGATGGCGCGAAGGCGTTGCCCACTTCGGTATGAATCCACCCCCTGATCTGCGGCGATATCTCTCTTCGATAACGTGTGCGTGATCATTTCGTGGAGGGTGGAACGTATGGGAGGGGACCGTGCGTTCCTTTTGACGTAGAGAACTGATCTACAACCACGGGGGTGGATCGAGCGGCGCGCGAAAGGGCGCGGTCGCGGGAAAGACGACGAAGGGGCCGCAGCGCCATGGCGCAACTCGCCGAATCCGGTTCGAACCCCGACGTCGACCTGCTCTACGACATCAATGGCCTGGCCAAGCACGCGCCGCACTGGGCCGACCGGATCATGGAGTTCGTCGGCGAGTGGGGTCTGCTGCTCGCGATGGTCCTGCTGGTCGTGTGGTGCTGGGCGACCGTGCGGCGGCGGGGCGGTGCCGACGCGGCGGCGTCCGTGGCCGCCCTCGTCTGGGCGCCGCTCGCGGCCGGGATCGCGCTCCTGGTGAACGTCCCGATAAGAGGTTTCGTGCAGCGTCCACGCCCCTTCGTGGACCACCAGGGCCTGGACGTCCTCGTGAACGGCAAGACCGACTTCTCCTTCGTCTCCGACCACGCCACCCTCACCATGGCGATGGGCGTCGGACTCTTCGTCGCCCACCGGAGGTTCGGGCTCGCCGGGATCGCGCTGGCGCTGTTCGAAGGGTTCTGCCGGGTCTTCATGGGCGTGCACTACCCGACGGACGTCATCGGCGGTTTCGCGCTCGGCACGGCCGTCGTGCTGCTGCTGTCGCCCCTCGCCATGGCCCTGTTGACCCCGGTCATGAAGGCCGTGGAGACGGCGCCGCGCGTGGGCCGGCTCATCCGGGCGCGCGGCACCGCGCCCTCCGGGCGGGAGACGCTGATCCCGGGGGCGAGGGCCGAGCACACGGAGGAACGGGACCTGGCCGCGTAGGCGCCCGGCCCGGCCCCGGGCCTCAGAGGGCCTGGGGGAACGAGAAGAAGCGGTTCGGGTCGTACTGGTGCTTGAGCGTCGCGAGACGGCCGGCCGCGTCGCCGTAGTACGCCTTGCGCCAGTTCGTCAGCGTCGCGTCGGTGTAGTTCTGGTAGGCCGCGCCCGAGGCGTAGCGGGTCATCGCGTTGTGGGCGCCCGTCAGCCAGGACTGGGCGGTGGCTCCGGAGGTGCCCGCCCGCCAGGAGACGATGTACTGCGCCAGCATGCGCGAGCGGCGGTGCACGAACGCGGTGGAGGTCGGCGCGACGCGGTTGACGGCGCCGCCGAGCGCCGTGAGGGCGATGCTGCCCGCGCCGCCGCGGACCGCGGAGATCTGGTTCAGGAGCGTCTGGACGCCGGCCGCCGATATCGAGCGGTCGAAGAAGTCCGAGCGGGCCGCGTACGTCTCGCGGCCGAGGGCGCCCTGCGGGCTGCGGCCCGGCGTCGAGCCGGGCAGGTGGCACTGGGCGTCCGCGGAGAAGGAGGAGCAGCCCGCGTACACCTCCATCGACTCCTCGTACGAGCGCCGCTTGAGGGAGACGCTGCGCGCGGGGGAGCCGATCCGGTCCGCCAGCCGGTCCACCGCGTTCTGGAGCTCGCCGTAGGTGCCGAGGGAGAAGGCGGCTATGGACACGGTGGGCGTGCCGCCGGCCGCGTTGGCCAGATGGCAGGACGACCAGATCTCGTCGGGCTGGCTCGGGCCCCACTCCTGCCAGGCCTTCACCACGGCGGCGGCCTTGGCCCACGGCCAGGTCATGTAGGCCGAGACGCCCTGTGGCGCGGGGTGGGTCTTGAAGCGGAGCTCGGTGATGACGCCGAAGTTGCCGTTGCCCGCGCCGCGCAGGGCCCAGAACAGGTCCTTGTTCTCGCTCGCGTTCGCGGTGAGCTGCTTGCCGTCGGCGGTGATCAGCGTCGCCTGGGTGAGGCTGTCGCAGGTCAGTCCGTACGCCCGTGACACGACGCCGTGGCCGCCGCCCAGGGTCAGTCCGGAGACGCCCACGGTGGGGCAGGAACCGGCGGGGATGGTGACGCCCTTCGCGGCCAGCGCGCGGTAGACGTCGATCAGCTTGGAACCGGCGCCGACGACCGCCTCGTTCGCCGAGGCGCGGATCTTGTTCAGCTTGGAGACGTCGATGATCAGGCGGCCGTCGCCCGAGGACCAGCCGGCGTAGGAGTGGCCGCCGTTGCGGATCGACACCTTCACGCCGTGGGCGCGGGCGTAGTCCATGGTCGTACGGATGTCGTCGGCGTGGGCGACGTAGGCGACGGCGGCGGGCCTCAGGTTGTCGAAGCGCGTGTTGTACAGCTGGTGGGCGGCGGGCCAGCTGTGGTCGCCGGGGCGGACCAGGGCGCCGTCCAGCTGGTGCGACAGCGCGGTCCAGTTGGCGGCCGCGCTGTTGGCGGCGGTCGCCGTGCGGATGCCGGAGGTGCCCTTCGCGGTGCCCGTGGCGCTCGTGCTCGCCTTGCCGTCGGCGTGTGTGCCGCCCTTGCCGCTGCACGCGGACGTGGCCGCCGCCGCGAGGACGGCCGTGGTGCCGCCGATGAACGAACGCCGTTGCATGTGTGCCTCCCGTGGGTTCCGTGGAACGAGACGGGCCCACGGGCTCAGGGGTTCCGCGCGGCTGTGTCGCAGAACGGCTACAGCCCGGTGGTGGGGCGGGGCCGTGCCCGGGTGCGGGTAGCAGCAGAGAGAGATTCAGCCCCGGCCGGTGAAGATTCAGCCCCTCCGGCGATTGAGGAGCGGGGGGCTGGGGGCGGAGCCCCGGGTACGGGTCGGGTAGGGGCCGGAGGGGGCGAGAGAGGGCTGGTGGCGGGAGCGTTCAGGTGTTCATCGCCAGGGCGTGCGTCGTCGCGTCCGTGCGGGCCTGGCTTCTGGCGCGACGGGCCGGGCCCCGCCAGCCGCAGGTGCAGCGGGCCAGGCAGAAGGGACCCTGCTCGACCGTGGTCGTCCGGTGTCCGGGGAGAGGGTCCGTCTCGTCCAGGTGCTCCACACCACCACGTTACCCAAGCCCGGTGAACGGACTCCTCCCGCGTGACCGGGCGTCCCCACCTGTCGTTAGCCGGAACGACGGGATGACCCGGGACGGACCGGCTGGGGGTCGGCGGACGATGGTGGCGCAGCAGCAGGAACGGGCGGCGGTCCTCGTCGCGTTCGTCGCGGCGGGGCTCATGGTCTGCGGCACCGGATGCTCGGGCGGCGGGGCGGCCGCGGAGGACGTCCGCACCGGGCCGGCAGCCGCCGACACACTGCGCCGGGCGGTGGCCGTGCTGGAGCGGGCCGGCAGCGCGAAGGCCAGCACGTCCATGGAGATGGCCACCGGCGGGACCAGGGTCACGATCCGCGGGCAGGGTGTGTACGACTTCAGGAAGCAGGCGGGGCGTCTGAAGGTGCTGCTGCCGCAGGACCCCGCGGGCGCGGCCGAGCACCGTCCGATCACCGAACTGCTCACCCCCGGCGCCCTGTTCATGAAGAACCGGGGGGCCGGAGTGCCCGCCGACAAATGGGTGCGCGTGGCGACGGCCGGCCTCACGGACGGCAACCTGGTCACCGGCGGCGCCACCGACCCGTACGCCGCGGCCGAACTGCTGCGCGGCGCGCGGTCGGTGACGTACGTGGGGAGGACCGAGGTCGCCGGGATCTCCGTGCGCCACTATCGCGGGACCGCCGACCTCGGCACCGCCGCGCGGGACGCCCCGGCGGGGCAGCGGCCGGCGCTGGCGGCGGCCGCCAAGGGGTTCGCCACCACCGAGGTGCCCTTCGACGCCTACCTCGACGACCAGGGGCGGCTGCGCAAGGTCCGGCACCGGTTCAGCTTCGTCAACGGACAGAGCAGGGGCACCGTCGCCGTCGCCTCGACGCTCCTGCTGTACGACTTCGGCAGCCCCGCCGTCGTACAACTGCCGGACTCCTCGGACATCTACGCCGGGAAGATCGCGGAGTAGTGGGTTCCGGCGCCGATGGGCAAGAGCATCCGGAGCCGTAGCTTCAGAGGAGGGCCGGAAATGGCCCTTCCGTGCCATGCGCGGTGTGTAGGCCGCTCCCTACTCTAGGAAGTCGGTGACGGCAGGAAGAGGTGATGCGCGTGGCTCCGGTCGGCGGTACGGCAGTTCAGGACCACGTGGCCCTCGCCGAGATCGACCTGTGCGGCGAGCTGATCATCGCGGCCTCGGCGGCACACGAGGACCGCCTCAGCCTGGAGAGCATCGACGCGGTGCTGAAAGTGGCCGAAGAACGCGCTCACGGGCGGCGGCGCGCGGAGGACTAGTCCTTTCCGGCCCCGCCCCGGTGTCCGGGCCGCGCACGTCGCGGATGTCACATGCGTCGTATCTCTCATGATTCGCGTGGATCGCGTACTGTCCGCGGCCGGCTTCCGCGTTCCTCGCGCGGGATCCGCGGTCGGCGGGCGGTTCAGGTGCGCAGCAGACGGCCGATCGCCTTCGTGGCTTCCTCGACCTTCGCGTCGATCTCCGCGCCGCCCTTGAGCGCCGCGTCCGCCACGCAGTGGCGCAGGTGCTCCTCAAGGAGCTGGAGGGCGAAGGACTGGAGGGCCTTGGTGGAGGCGGACACCTGCGTGAGTATGTCGATGCAGTAGACATCCTCGTCAACCATGCGTTGCAGACCGCGAATCTGGCCCTCGATGCGGCGCAGCCGCTTCAGGTGCTCGTCCTTCTGCTGGTGGTAGCCGTGGATGCCGCGGTCGTGGTCGGTCACGATCTCCTGCGCGTCTCCGGAGGGCGCCGTCGCGCCGGCCTCGGTGGTCGTCATCGCGTCCTCCTGCTGGATCGGATCGGCGATCCTGTCTGAAACGCCACTTACATATACCCCTGGTGGGTATATCGTACCGAACTTTGCTGGGTAGGGACCTGTTGCTCGGCGCCGGTGACGGACCCCGTGCCGATCACCGTGCCTGATGGGCGACACTGGGTGGCGGCCCCTTAGCCGTGGCCGGATGATGCACCTAGCATCAGCCTGACCGAATCGAAGCACCCCGAGGACCCCAACGTGCGTTTTCGTCTGACCCCCAGGGAGACGAGCTTCTACGACATGTTCTCCGCATCCGCGGACAACATCGTCACGGGCTCGAAGCTCCTGATGGAACTGCTCGGGGCGGACGCTTCCGCTCGGGCCGAGATCGCAGAGCGTATGCGGGCCGCGGAACACGCCGGTGACGACGCGACACACGCGATCTTCCACCAGCTGAACTCCTCCTTCATCACGCCCTTCGACCGCGAGGACATCTACAACCTCGCCTCGTCCCTCGACGACATCATGGACTTCATGGAGGAGGCCGTCGATCTGGTCGTCCTCTACAACGTCGAGGAACTCCCCAAGGGTGTCGAGCAGCAGATCGAGGTGCTGGCGCGGGCGGCGGAACTGACCGCCGAGGCCATGCCCAATCTGCGGACCATGGACAACCTCACGGAGTACTGGATCGAGGTCAACCGTCTGGAGAACCAGGCCGACCAGATCCACCGCAAGCTGCTGGCCCACCTCTTCAACGGCAAGTACGACGCCATCGAGGTGCTGAAGCTCAAGCAGATCGTGGACGTGCTGGAGGAAGCGGCTGACGCGTTCGAGCACGTGGCGAACACGGTGGAGACCATCGCCGTCAAGGAGTCCTGACCCGTTCATGGACACCTTCGCTTTGATCGTGACCATCGGGGTCGCGCTCGGATTCACGTACACGAACGGCTTTCACGACTCGGCGAACGCCATCGCCACCTCCGTCTCGACGCGCGCCCTGACGCCGCGGGCCGCGCTCGCCATGGCCGCGGTGATGAACCTCGCCGGCGCGTTCCTCGGCAGCGGGGTCGCCAAGACCGTCAGTGAGGGGCTGATCCAGACACCCGAGGGCTCGAAGGGGATGGGCATCCTCTTCGCGGCGCTCGTCGGCGCGATCACCTGGAACCTGATCACCTGGTACTTCGGTCTGCCGTCCTCGTCCTCGCACGCCCTGTTCGGCGGCATGGTCGGCGCGGCCCTGGCGGGCGGTACGACGGTCTACTGGAGCGGGCTGGTCGACAAGGTCATCATCCCGATGTTCCTGTCGCCGGTCGTCGGTCTGCTCGTCGGCTATCTCGTGATGGCCCTGATCATGTGGCTGTTCCGGCGGTCCAACCCGCACAAGACCAAGCGTGGTTTCCGGATAGCGCAGACGGTGTCCGCGGCCGGCATGGCGCTCGGGCACGGTCTCCAGGACGCCCAGAAGACGATGGGTGTCGTGGTGATGGCGCTGGTCATCGCCGGAGAGCAGGGGCCGAACGACCCGATTCCGGTCTGGGTGAAGATCGTCTGCGCGATGATGC
This sequence comes from Streptomyces sp. NPDC024698, assembly GCF_055559015.1. Taxonomy (NCBI): domain Bacteria; kingdom Bacillati; phylum Actinomycetota; class Actinomycetes; order Kitasatosporales; family Streptomycetaceae; genus Streptomyces; species Streptomyces sp. NPDC024698. The sequence goes on from NZ_JBVHLK010000004.1 coordinate 19,963, forward strand.
TGTCGCTGGGTACGTACGCGGGTGGCTGGCGCATCATGCGGACGCTCGGCCGGAAGATCATCGAGCTCGACCCGCCGCAGGGGTTCGCCGCGGAGACGACCGGTGCCTCGATCATGTTCGCGACGGCGTACCTCTTCAAGGCGCCGATCTCCACGACCCATGTCATCACCTCGGCGATCATGGGTGTCGGGGCGACGAAGCGGGTGAACGCCGTGCGGTGGGGTGTCGCCAAGAACATCGTCCTCGGCTGGTTCATCACCATGCCGGCGGCCGCGCTCGTGGCCGCCGCCAGCTTCTGGGTCGTGAACCTGGCGTTCCTCTAGAGCGGGCGCTCTCGCGGAGCCTGATCGTCAAGGGCCGGTCCTTCGGGGCCGGCCCCAGGCGTTTCCCGCCGGCCCGCCCGTTGGTCTCTGTACGCCGGAGGGCGCCCCGGGGCGAAGCCTCGACGCAGGACCCCAGCTCCTGGACCTCCGCATCGGTCTCAAGGGCCTCGCCCTCGAACGCCGGACGGGCTGCAAAACTCCCGGCCGGGAAGAAGAACGGGCCCGCCCCCGGGAGCCAGGGGCGGGCCCTTCTCGTCCTCGCGGTGGCACCGCCATGCAGCACCGCGAGGGGTTTCGGGGAGACCGGTCAGGTCAGCCGAAGCGGCCGGAGATGTAGTCCTCCGTGGCCTGGACCGACGGGTTGGAGAAGATGCGCTCCGTGTCGTCGATCTCGATCAGGCGGCCGGGCTGGCCCACCGCGGACAGGTTGAAGAACGCCGTGCGGTCGGAGACACGGGCGGCCTGCTGCATGTTGTGCGTCACGATGACGATCGTGAAGCGCTCCTTCAGCTCGCCGATCAGGTCCTCGATGGCGAGGGTCGAGATCGGGTCCAGGGCCGAGCAGGGCTCGTCCATGAGGAGGACCTGCGGCTCGACGGCGATCGCCCGCGCGATGCACAGACGCTGCTGCTGACCGCCGGACAGGCCGGACCCGGGCTTGTTCAGCCGGTCCTTGACCTCGTTCCAGAGGTTCGCGCCCTTGAGGGACCGCTCCACGATGTCGCTGAGCTCGGACTTCTTGTAGCTGCCGTTGAGCTTCAGGCCCGCCGCCACGTTGTCGAAGATCGACATGGTGGGGAAGGGGTTGGGGCGCTGGAAGACCATGCCGATGGTGCGGCGCACGGCGACGGGGTCTATGCCGTTGCCGTACAGGTCCTCGTCGTCGAGGAGCACCTTGCCCTCGACGCGGCCACCGGGGGTGACCTCGTGCATGCGGTTCAGGGTGCGCAGGAAGGTCGACTTGCCGCAGCCGGAGGGGCCGATGAAGGCCGTCACGGAGCGGGGCTCGACCGTCATGGAGATGTCTTCGATCGCCTTGTGGGCGCTGTAGTAGGCGGTCAGACCGCTTACGTCGATTCGCTTGGCCATGTCAGTCACTGCTTCTTTCGCAAAGGATCGGGTCGCTGATCGGCCGCGTCAGCGGCCCGTCTTGGGTGCCTTCCAGCGCGCGATGGCGCGGGCTCCCATGTTGAGGATCATGACGAACAGGATGAGGGCGAGCGCCGCCGCCCAGGCCCTGTCGGTGGATGCCGGGGTTCCCGCCGCGTACTGCCGGTAGATGTACAGCGGCAGCGAGGCCTGCGGGCCGTCGAACGGGTTGTTGTTGATGAAGTTCGTACCCCACACCAACAGCAGCACGGGAGCGGTCTCACCGGTGATGCGCGCGACCGCGAGCATCACGCCCGTGGTGATACCGCCGATGGACGTCGGCAGGACCACCTTGAGGATGGTGCGCCACTTCGGGATGCCGAGGGCCAGAGAGGCCTCGCGCAGCTCGTTCGGGACGAGCTTGAGCATCTCCTCGGTGGAGCGGACCACCACGGGCATCATCAGGATCGACAGGGCCATCGCGCCGGCGAAGCCGGAGTAGCCCATGCCCATGATCAGGATCCAGAAGCTGAGAACGAACAGACCGGCGACGATCGACGGGACACCCGTCATGACGTCGACGAAGAAGGTGACCGCCTTGGCGAGCTTGCCGCGGCCGTACTCGACGAGGTAGATCGCGGTGAGCACGCCGATCGGTACGGCGATGAGCGAGGCGATACCCACCTGCTCCAGCGTGCCGATGATCGCGTGGTAGATGCCGCCACCGGTCTCGGTGTCGGCGACCACGCCCATGGAGTGGCTCAGGAAGTACGGGTCGAAGGCCTTGACGCCGCGCTTGAGGGTTTCCCAGATCAGGGAGACCAGCGGCACCACGGCGACGATGAAGCAGACCCAGACCAGGCTGGTGGCGACGCGGTCCTTGGCCTGGCGGCGGCCCTCGACGCGCGCGGCGAACACGTACGTACCGAGGACGAAGAGGATCGCGGCGATCAGGCCCCACTGGACCTTGCTGTCCAGGCCGGCGGCGAAGGAGATTCCCAGCCCGACCGCGATGGAACCCGCCGCGATGGCCCAGGGGGACCACTTGGGAAGGCTTCCGCCGCGCAGCGTGCTGGCGTGCTTGCGGGTGACGGGTGCGTTGCTCATGCGTTGGCCCCCGAGTACTCCTTGCGGCGGTTGATGATGAAGCGCGCCGCGCCGTTCACCAGCAGGGTGATCACGAAGAGGACGAGACCCGAGGCGATCAGGGCGTCCTGGCCGAACACGGTGGCCTCGTTGAACTTGGCCGCGATGTTCTGGGCGAAGGTGCCGCCGCCGGGATCGAGCAGGCTGGCCTGGATGTCGAAGGTCGGGGAGAGCACGGTGGCGACGGCCATCGTCTCGCCGAGCGCGCGGCCGAGGCCGAGCATCGAGGCGGAGATCACGCCGGAGCGGCCGAAGGGCAGCACCGACATGCGGATGACCTCCCAGCGCGTGGCGCCGAGGGCCAGCGCGGCTTCCTGGTGCATCTGCGGCGCCTGGCGGAAGACCTCACGGCTCACGTTCGTGATGATCGGAAGGATCATGATCGCGAGCAGGATGCCGACGGTGAGCATGGAGCGGGGCGCACCCTGCTGCCAGCTGAAGATGCCGGTCCAGCCGAGGTAGGTGTTCAGCCAGCCGAACAGCCCGTTCATGTGCGGTACGAGGACGATGGCGCCCCAGAGGCCGTACACGATGGAGGGGACGGCGGCGAGCAGGTCGATCACGTACGCGATGGGTCCGCCGAGCTTGCGCGGCGCGTAGTGCGTGATGAACAGGGCGATGCCGACCGCGACCGGGACCGCGAGGGCCATGGCGATGATCGCGGAGACCACCGTGCCGAAGGCCAGTACCGCGATGCCGAAGACCGGCGGCGTGAAGCCGGTGTTCCACTCGAAGGTGGTGAGGAAGTTGCCGTGGTTCTTGCTGAGCGCGAGCGAGGCGCGGTAGGTGAGGAAGACCGCGATGGCGGCCATGATCACCAGGAGGAGGATGCCGGAACCGCGGGAGAGCGCGAGGAAGACGCGGTCTCCGGGGCGGGTGGCGCCGCGGGCGGCACGCTTGCGCGCGGCCGACGGCCCTGGGGTGGGAGGGGGTGCTTCAGTGCTTTGAGTGGATATGTCCATCATGAGTCTCCGGTCTGCGGAGCCGGATCGAGTGGCGGCTCCAGGCGGCGGTGCACCGGACGGTGCGGCCCGCCTCGGCGAGGCGGGCCGCACACTCGGGTCAGCTCAGGTTCGAGATGGTGGAACGAACCTTGGTGATGATCTCGGCGGGGATCGGCGCGTACTGGGCGGCGGTCAGCTGCTTCTGGCCGTCCTCGCTCGCGGTGTAGGTGAGGAAGGCCTTCGTCGCGGCCAGGGTGTCGGCCTTGTTGCCCTTCTCGCAGAGGATCTCGTAGGTGACCAGCGTGAGCGGGTAGGCGCCCTCGGCGGTCGGCTTGTAGTTCAGCTTGAGCGCCAGGTCGTTGCCGGTGCCGACGACCTTGGCGGAGGAGATGGCCTTGGTGGCGTTCTCGACCGTGGCGGCGGCGGGGGCGGCGGCGTCCGTCTTGAGGGCGGCGGCCTTGATGCTGCCGGTGGCGTAGGAGAGCTCGAAGTACGAGATCGCGCCGGGGGTCTGGTTCACCTGCTGGGCGAGACCGGCGGAACCCTGAGCGGACTGACCGCCCTTCGCCTGCCAGGCCTTGCCGCCGGAGTACTTCCAGTCCGCCGGGGCGGTGGCGATGAGGTACTTGGTGAAGTTGTCCGTGGTGCCGGACTCGTCCGAGCGGTGGAACGCCTGGATCTTGGTGGAGGGAAGCTTCGCGCGGGGGTTCAGCTTCTTGATGGCCGCGTCGTCCCACGTCGTGATCTTGCCGTCGAAGATCTTGGCGAGCGTGGAGGAGTCCAGGACCAGGTTGTCGACACCGGGGACGTTGTAGCCGATCGCGATGGGGCCGCCGACCATGGGCAGGTCGACCGCGGCGTTGCCGCCGCAGACCTTCTTCGCGGCCGTGGCCTCTTCGGGCTTGAGCGGCGAGTCCGAACCGGCGAACGCGGTCTGGCCCTGGGTGAACGCGGTCACGCCGGCGCCCGAACCGGTCGGGTTGTAGTTGATCTGGACGTCCTTGCAGGCGGCCGTGAAGGCCTTCGTCCAGGCGTCGATCGCGTTCTTCTGCGCGGAGGAGCCGGAGGCCTGAAGCTGACCCTTGGCGTTGTCACACTTGATCGCGCTGTTGTTGCTGGCCGAGGCCGAGCTGCCGCCACCGCTGGCGTTGCCGGTGTCGTCAGAACCGCACGCCGTGAGGGCCAGGGCGCCGGAGACGGCGAGAGCACCGAGGGTGAGGGCACGCCGGTTCATGCGCTGAAGCTTCACTTCGGGAGTTCCTTCCAGGAGCCGCCGTCAGGTGGCGGCGTGCGATGTCTGTCGTACTGCGGTCCGTAGCGATGGGAAGGGTTCGCCCTGAGGCGTCCTTCGCACCGCGTAAGGCCGAAATTAAGCAGATCAGGTGAAGGCGCCGAAGGCCGTAAGTGAACGGAGGGTGAACCCCTGACGGCGGTGCGGTGAGGTCACGGAACGCTCACGTCGAGGACACGGATATGTCCCGGCCGAGGGGTCCGGAAGGGAAACTCCAGGTAATCGAACGGGTGCGTACGTGATGGGCGCCGCCCATGTTCCCGTCATAGCTCATTCGCCCCGATTTCCTCATGAGCAACAGCGAAGGGTGCGGTCACTACGGTGCGTGTCCGTCCGCGGTTCCCCAGGGACTGCTTTGGCGCATGCCGGAGCGCCGCGCCGGATACCGGGGGCGGCGCCCTTCTCTCCAGGGGAACACGTCAGGCCGTGCGCAGCGCGTCCAGCAGCGCGTCGACCAGATCGCGGTCGCGGGGCTGGGTGAGGCGGTGCCGTGCGGCGGTGGGGGTGAGCCAGAGCACGCGGTCGACCTCGTCGTTCGGGGCGAAACGGCCGTCGGCCGCCTCGGCGGCCCAGTAACGGACCTCCTTGGGGCGCCCGCCGACGGCGTAGCGGAGCGTGGGAAGGACGGCGCCGGGGTGGGCGTAGTAGCCCGTCTCCTCCTCGACCTCGCGCAGCGCGCCGGTCAGGAACCCCTCGCCGCGTTTCAGCTTGCCCTTCGGGTGCGACCAGTCGTCGTACTTGGGCCGGTGGACGAGACAGATCTCCAGCGCGGAGTCGACCGGGGAGCGGCGCCACAGGACGCAGCCCGCCGCTTGGATGGTGTCGTCGGCCATGGGGCCTCCCTCAGGGGGTGCGTACGGCTTCCTTGTGCCAGGCCTGCTGGAAGGCGAACCGGGCCGCCTCCACCTCGTGCCGCTGATCGGCGTGCAGCACCCCGAGCGCGTACGCCGTCGCCGGCGCGATGCGCGGGGTGCGCGCCGCGGCGGACGCGGCGGAGGCCGCCTCCGCCGCGTCCCGGTGCCGGTTCAGCGCCGTGCCCGCGCCGAGCAGCCGCATGTCGACGGGGCACTCCCCGCGGTGCAGCACCTCGTGGGCGTAGCGGTGCAGCCGCATCAGCAGCCGGACCTGGTGCCAGGGCGCGTCCTGCGGCTGGGGAGCGGTGTCGGCGGAGAGGCCGTGCACGAGGGCCTCCGCGTTGTAGGGGCGGCCGGCGATCACCAGCGGCAGCGCGCTGACGGCGTCGGCCAGCCGGTCCTGGGCGGCGGCGGCCAGCGGACGCAGATCGGCGCTGTCCGCGGCCGGGGCCAGCGGAACCTCGCTGGCGAGGACGGCGACGCTGTCGGCGACGGCGTGGAAGCGGGAGGAGCCGAGCGCCTGGAGGGCCGCGGAGTGGGCGCGGGTGCGGGCGAGGGTCAGCTGGCGGTCGAGGAGGGCGCCCGCCTTGGCTGCGCCGACGGTCAGACCGCCCGCCTTGTGGGCGGGGCCCGGGGAGCGTCCGGCCTGGCCGGGCACGGCGGCCGTGCCGGACAGCCGGTTCAGCGCGCCGATCAGCCGCTCCAGGCGCGCGGCGTAGGCGTGTTCGCGGGCCAGGGTGCCCGAGAGCCAGGCCAGTTCGGGCCGCATCCCCTCCGACCACTCCGCGTCGAGGAGCGGCCGGAAGGTGTGCAGGCTGCCGCTGATGCGGCGGGCGGAGTGGCGCAGGGAGCGCGCCGCGTCGCCGGACTCCCCTCCTCCGTTCGCCGCGCCGCCGGTCTCCCGGTGCTGGCGCAGCGAGCGGAGGAATTCAGTGGCCTGGGCCCGCAGATAGCCCGCGAGGACGTCACCGATCGGGGTGTCCGCCTCGTCGAGGGGGGCCGTCCCGGCCACGGAGCCGGTGGGGGGATCAAGGTGCTGCTGTGCCACGCCGGCGCCTCCGGGCGTCTATGAGCATCTCCTGGACGTTCCGCAGGGGCTGTCCCTCCGCGTCGGTCGCGTGGCGGATCCACTCGCCGTCGGGGCCGAGGTGCCAGGAGGCCGTGGTGTCGGACATGCCGGTCTCCAGCAGCCGGTTGAGGGCTGCGCGGTGAGCCGGGTCGGTGACCCTGACCAGGGCCTCGATCCGCCGGTCGAGGTTGCGGTGCATCATGTCGGCGCTGCCGATCCACACCTCGGGCTCGCCTCCGTTGCCGAAGGTGAAGACCCGGGAGTGCTCCAGGAAGCGGCCGAGGACGGAGCGGACCCGTATGTTGTCGGACAGGCCCGTGACGCCGGGGCGGACGGCGCATATACCGCGCACCCAGATGTCGACCGGTACGCCGGCCTGGGAGGCGCGGTACAGGGAGTCGATGAGCGCCTCGTCCACCATCGAGTTGACCTTGATGCGGACGAAGGCGGGCCTACCGGCGGTGTGGTGCTGGACTTCCTTGTTGATCCGCGCGATCAGGCCGTCGCGCAGGGACTTGGGCGCGACGAGCAGCCGGCGGTAGGTCTCGCGGCGCGAGTAGCCCGAGAGCCGGTTGAAGAGGTCGGAGAGGTCCGCGCCGACCTGGGGGTCGGCGGTGAGCAGTCCGAGGTCCTCGTACAGCCGGGCGGTCTTCGGGTGGTAGTTGCCGGTGCCGACGTGGGAGTAGCGGCGCAGGGTGTCGCCCTCCTGCCGGACCACGAGCGACAGCTTGCAGTGGGTCTTCAGGCCGACGAGGCCGTAGACGACGTGGCAGCCGGACTCCTCCAGCTTGCGGGCCCACTTGATGTTCGCCTGCTCGTCGAAGCGGGCCTTGATCTCGACCAGGACGAGGACCTGCTTGCCGGACTCGGCCGCGTCTATCAGCGCGTCCACGATCGGGGAGTCGCCGGAGGTGCGGTAGAGCGTCTGCTTGATGGCGAGCACGTCGGGGTCGGCGGCTGCCTGCTCCAGGAAGGCCTGCACGGAGGTGGAGAAGGAGTCGTACGGGTGGTGCAGCAGGACGTCGCGCTCCCGCAGGGCGGCGAAGATGTCGGGCGGGGACGCCGACTCGACCTCCGCGAGGTCGCGGTGGGTGCCCGCGATGAACTTGGGGTACTTCAGCTCGGGCCGGTCGAGCGCGCCGATGCCGAAGAGGCCGGTGAGGTCCAGGGGACCCGGCAGCGGGTACACCTCGGCCTCGGAGATCTTCAGTTCGCGTACGAGGAGGTCCAGGACGTAGCGGTCGATGGACTCCTCGACCTCCAGGCGCACCGGCGGGCCGAAGCGGCGCCGCATGAGCTCCTTCTCCAGGGCCTGGAGCAGGTTCTCGGCGTCGTCCTCCTCGACCTCCAGGTCCTCGTTGCGGGTGAGGCGGAAGGTGTGGTGCTCCAGGACCTCCATGCCCGGGAAGAGCTCTTCCAGGTGGGCCGCGATCACGTCCTCGATGGGGACGTAGCGGTTCGGGGAGGCCTCAAGGAAGCGGGAGAGCAGCGGCGGGACCTTGACGCGCGCGAAGTGGCGGTGGCCGCTGACCGGGTTGCGCACGACGACGGCGAGGTTCAGGGACAGGCCCGAGATGTACGGGAAGGGGTGCGCGGGGTCGACCGCCAGCGGGGTCAGGACCGGGAAGATCTGGTGCCGGAAGAGGGTGAACAGGCGGGCCTGTTCCTTCTCCGTCAGCTCGCTCCAGCGGACGAGGTGGACGCCCTCCTCGGCGAGCGCGGGGGCCACGTCCTCCTGGTAGCAGGCCGCGTGCCGGGCCATGAGTTCCCGGGAGCGGGCCCAGATCATCTCCAGGACCTCGCGGGGCTGGAGGCCCGAGGCGGACTTGGTGGCCACGCCGGTGGCGATGCGGCGCTTGAGGCCGGCCACCCGGACCATGAAGAACTCGTCCAGGTTGCTGGCGAAGATCGCCAGGAAGTTGGCGCGCTCCAGCAGGGGCGTGTTCGGGTCCTCCGCGAGTTCCAGAACGCGTTCGTTGAACGCCAGCCAGCTGCGCTCGCGGTCCAGGAACCTGCCTTGCGGCAGCATGATCCCGTCCTGCACGGCGTCCTCGTACTCGTCGAGGTCGGCGTCGAGGTCGGGCTCCAGGTCGGACACGTTCGCCGCGACGGTGTGCGGGCGGTGGGCGGCGATGGAGCCGACGGAGGGCTGCGGGTGCTGCACGGGTGCCTGGGCGCTTCGCTGGTTCATGGACCCATTCTTCCGTGCCGAGGGCGAGACCGGCGCGTCGGAGAGGGCGGGCACCAGGGCGCCGATGTGGAAGTTCCCGTTCCGCTCGGTCGGCGTACGCTGACTCCGCGTGGACGGTGCGGACTCGTTCTCCGGCGGGGGAGAAGGCTCGGGCACGGCGGGCTGCATGGGTCGAGCGTCGCAAGGTCACCTGAATCGATGGTTACGGCGACATGACGTGCGGGATATCTGGGGGAGGCTCCCGGACGTCCGCACGCCCGGGAACCCCGTACACACCCGCCCGCGCCGAAGCGCGCGGGCGCCGCTGCTACCGCGGGTCACGCGGAAGCGCGTGGGGGCCGCCGTTACCGCGGGTCACGCATGGCGGCGGCGCAGCAGCGTGAAGGCCGCCGCGGTCGCGAGTCCCGCGAGGGCCAGGAGCAGACCGCTCTCCACGAGCTGGAGGGGCCAGAAATGGGACTCCGGCTGATAGGTGGCCCAGACACCGGACCGTCCGTCGGCGCTCGGCCGCGCCCCGCGGTCGAGCACCAGCGCGCCGTGCGGGACATGGAGGGCCGCTTGTCCGGTGACCTTCTGGGCGGGCCACAGACTCATCCGGAGCGCGTCCAGCACGCGGTGCAGGACGTACGCCGCGACGAGGGCGGCGCCGGCGGCGGGCAGGGCCTTGCGCAGCACCAGGCCCGCGAGCGCGCCGAGGGCGAGACCGGCGAGGGCGTACGCGACGGCCACCGGTCCTGAGGAGATGAAGACGTTCGTGTCGAACCGGCCGCCGGAGAGCTCGCCGTTCCCGGCACGGCGGGCCCAGCCGACGAGCAGGACCGCCAGGGTGGTGCCCGCCGTGAGCAGGACCGCCGGGACGGCGAGCCTGGCGGCGAGCCAGCGCGCCGGTGTGACGGACTGGGTCCAGGCCAGCCGCGCGGTGCCGCTCTCCAGCTCGCGGCCGGTCAGCGCGGCACCCGCCCAGACAGCCACCGGGTACAGCAGACAGGTGACGCAGGCGGAGGCCAGGTCGAGACCGTAGGGATAGATCCTGTCCGCGGCGGTCTCCCGGATGGTTCCGCAGTCCGCCGCGAAGAGGTCCGGCGGGCCGCAGTCGCCGGTGGCCGCGCGGGCGTCGGGGCCGATGGCGTGCATCCAGACCAGGCCCGCCGCGGCGAGGAGCAGGGCGGCGATCCAGGCGTACAGGGCCGTGCGGTGCAGCCGCAGCACGGTCCAGGTCAGGCCGGACGGGCGGTACGGGGCCGGGCCTGACGGGTGGTGCGGGGTGGTCAGGGTGGTCACGACGTCGACCTCCGCCTCAGGACGCCGAAGGCGGCGGCGACCAGGATCGCGGTGGCGGCCAGCAGCACGCCGGTCTCCAGGAGCTGGCGGGGCCAGTAGTCGGGGGAGGGGAGGTACTCGCGGCTGAAGCCCACGACATGGTGCCTGGCCAGACAGGGGCGGCTGAGGTAGCAGCCCGGGTCGGGGATCTCCGTACCCGCCGAGGTGATGGCCCGGCTCCGGGCGGACAGGTCGGGCTGCTGGTAACTGCCCTGGAAGGGCCAGGAGTTCGCGCGGAACATGATGACGGCGCCCTGGACGAGCCCGGCGACGGCGAGGGCGGGCAGGGTGCGGCGCAGTGCGAGACCGGCGAACGCGCCGACGGCCAGACCGAACAGCGGCGCGGCGACGGTGGCCGGGCCGATGGCGAAGTACACGGCCCGCGGTCCGATGCCGGCCAGCAGGAGGTTGGCGTGGGCGTCCCACAGCATCCGGTAGAGGACGACCAGCAGGCCCGTGCCGACGGTGACGAGCAGCGCGGGCACCGCGAGTATGGCCGCGAGCCAGCGGGCCGGTGTGACGGACTGGGTCCAGGCGAGCCGGGCCGTGCCGTTCTCCAGCTCGCGTGCGGTCAGCGAGCCTGCCGCGAAGACGGCGACGGCGAACGAGGCGAGGTTCAGCAGCGAGGCCGGGTCCTGGAAGAGGTCGTTGTAGGCGTCGGAGAACGGCGAGCCGATGATGCCGAAGGTCCAGGCGTCGTCCTGCACGCCCGCGTAGCCGAAGGTGTCGAGCAGATGCTGCGTGTGGGCGGCCCCGGGGCCGTACAGCCACAGCAGCAGTCCCGCGGTGAGCACGACGAAGCCGGTCCAGATCCACAGCGCGGTGCGGTGCAGCCGCAGGACCGTCCAGACCAGGCCGCGCGGCACGGGCAGCGTGCGGCGTACGGGAGCCTTTGTGGCGGTGGCGCTCATCGGGTCACCGCCGCGGGGGTCGCGGTCGTGCCGGGGGTGAGCAGCGCGGGGGCTTTCGGGGAGCGCAGATGGGCGAGGACGAGTTCCTCCACGGAGGGGCGTTCGGCGTCCCAGCGGTCGTCCACCGGTCCGTCGTTGCGTATCAGGGCGGTGAGGCCGCGGCCGGTGGCGCGGGACTCGACGACGAGGTGCGGGGCGAGGTCGGCGGGGGTGCCGCGGCCGGTCACCAGGGTGTGCGCGAGGAGCAGGTCGTCCAGGCCGCCGCCGAGCCGGACGCGTCCGTCGCCCAGGAGCAGCAGGTGATCGCAGGCGTCGGCCAGTTCGGTGACGATGTGCGAGGACATCAGCACCGTGGTCCCGCGTTCGGCGGCGTCCGCCATCAGGGTGCCCAGCAGTTCGTGGCGGGCCAGCGGGTCCAGGTCGGCCATCGGTTCGTCCAGGAGCATCAGATCGGGCCGCTTGCCCAGCGCGAGGGCGAGTGCCACGCGGGTCCGCTGGCCGCCGGAGAGCCTGCGGACCTTGGTCCCGGGGTCGAGCGAGCCCTGTTCCACGATCGCGGCGGCGTGCGCGGCGTCCCAGCGGGCCGGGTTGAGCTCGGCGCCCAGGCGCAGGGTCTCGGCGATCGTGAGCTGGGTGTGCAGCGGCTTGTCCTGGGCCAGGTAGGCGATCCTCTCGCGGGCCTCGGCGGGGCCCGCGCCGAGCACGGTGAGGCTGCCGGCGGCGGGGCGCAGCAGCCCGGCCGCGGTCGCCAGCAGCGTCGACTTGCCGGCGCCGTTGGGCCCGACGAGGGCGCTGATCCGCCCGGCCGGGAGGCGGAAGGAGCAGTCGTCAAGGGCGGCGGCGGAGCGCCGGCCGTGGCGCACGGTCAGACCGCGTGCCTCGACGGCGACGGTGGATCGGGTGGTGCCGGTGGAACTCACTGGTCCCCCTTCGGGAAATGTGCGTCCAGTACGGAGGTGAACAGCGCGGCCACGTCCTCGTGGTCGAGGCCGGCGGCGAGGGCGCTTCGGGCCCAGGCGTCGAGCTCGTCGCGCAGCGGCGAGTCGGCCGGGGTGGCGCCGAGGGTCTTGCGGACGAACGTGCCGAGACCCCGCCTGGCCTCGACCAGTCCCTCGCGCTCCAGTTCGCGGTAGGCCTTCAGGACGGTGTTCGGATTGATCGCGGTGGCTTCCACGACCTCACGGGCCGTGGGGAGCCGGTCGCCCGGTTCGAGGAGGCCGAGCCGGAGGGCCTGTTTGGTCTGCTGCACGATCTGGACGTAGGTGGCGACGCCGCTGCGCCGGTCGATGCGGTACACGACCACTCGGACAACCACCCTTTCACTAATTGAGTAGTGAAAGGGTGGTGGAAGAGGGGGGTCGGCGTCAAGTCGAGGGCCGCCGGGTGGTGTTGTCCCGGTGCCGGATCGGGCCGCCCACCAGGCACGCGAGGGCGTCACGAAATTTTTCGCCGATCCGTGAACCGATCGGTGGGGCTCGTCCGATGAGGGGATGTGAGGGAAACGAGAAGCGACGGAGAGCTGCTGCGGGCCATCGTGGCGGACGGGGACCGTCGCGCCTTCGAAGAGCTGTACCGGCGGTATGCGCCATGGCTGACCGCGCGGCTGCGCGGCCGGTGCGCCGACGCCGGGATCGTCGACGACGTCGTCCAGGAGACCTTCCTCGCCGTCTGGCGCGGCACCGCCCGCTACCGCGAGGAGGGTGACCCGGCCGGCTGGCTGTGGCGCATCGGCTCACGGCGTCTCGTCGACACGCTGCGTGGCGACGGCGCGCGCGGCCGGCTCCGCAGCGCGCTCGCCAGGCTCCGGCACCGCGACGAGGCCTCGGCGGAGGAACGCGTGCTGGCGGGCGTCGAACACGGCGACCTGGCCGGCGCGCTGACCCGGCTCTCGCCCGAACTCCGGGTGGTGCTCCAGGCCACGGTGATCGACGGACTCACCACCAGAGAAGCGGCCGTCCTGCTCGGCATTCCGCCCGGGACGGTCAAGACGCGGGCACTGCGTGCGCGCAGGCAGTTGCGGGAGGCGTTGGCATGAGCGACGACCGTCACGGAAGCGATGGCGACGAGATGAGCGGTGACAGCCGCAGGACCTGGCACGTCCCGGACGAGGACCTCCTGGCCTACACACGGGGCGAGTTGACGGCTCCGCGCCTGTGGTCAGCGGACACCCACCTCGCCGCGTGCACGCGGTGCCGGGGGACGCTGGCCGAGGTCGGCGACCCGGTCGCCCTGGACGCCGGCTGGGAGCGGCTCGACGCCGAACTCGACGCCCCCCGGCCGGGTCCGGTGGAGTGGCTGCTCGTCCGGCTCGGCGTCGCCGACCACACCGCACGGCTCCTGGCCGCCGCACCCGCCCTGCGCCGCTCCTGGCTGAGCGCGATCGCCGCCCTCCTGGCCATGACCGTGGTCGTGGCGGACGCGGTGAACGCCGGAGCCACGCCCACCCTCTTCCTCGCCCTCGCGCCCCTGCTGCCGCTCGCCGGAGTCGCCGTGTCGTACGGCCCCGGGATCGACCCGACCTACGAGATGGCGGTCGTCTCACCCCTGCACGGCTTCCGGCTCCTGATGATCCGCACGGTCGCGGTCCTGACCGTGTGCCTCGGCTTCAGCGGCCTCGCCACCCTCGCCCTCCCCTCCTACGGACTGCACGCCCTGGCCTGGCTGCTGCCCGGCCTCGCCCTCACCGCGACCGGGCTGGCGCTCAGCTCCCGGCTCGGTCCCGTCCTCGCCCCCTCGCTCGTCGGCGGCGGCTGGGTCGCCCTGCTGGCCGTGGCCCGGGCGACCACGGAGCCCGACGGCACGCTCGCCCCCTTCACCGCGGCCGGGCAGGGCGTCTCCGGGGCCGTCGCCGTACTGGCCGCCGTACTCCTCTATCTCGCACGCGACCGGTTCGACGCCTCGAACCTCCCGTTCACCGACATCACCGACAGGAACGCAGCATGATCCCCACTGTCTCCGCCTCCGGCCTGACGCTCCGCTTCGGCGGCACGCGCGCCCTCGACGACGTCTCCCTGCGCCTCGGCCAAGGAGTCACCGGACTCCTCGGACCCAACGGCGCCGGAAAGACGACCCTGTTGCGGGTCCTCGCCACCGCCGTGCCCGCCGACGGGGGCACCTTCACCGTCCTCGGCCACGACCCGGGCACCACCGCCGGACGCCTGGCGGTGCGGCGCGCCCTGGGCTATCTCCCGCAGACCCCCGGATTCCACCAGGACTTCTCGGCCTTCGAGTTCGTCGACTACGTGGCGATCCTCAAGGAACTCACCGACCGCACCGCCCGGCACCGCGAGGTCCGCCGGGTGCTGGAGTCCGTCGGCCTGTCCGAGGTGCGGGGCAAGCGCATCAAGCGGCTCTCCGGCGGTATGCGCCAGCGGGTCGCCCTGGCCGCCGCGCTCGTCGGCGACCCCGGCTTCCTCGTCCTCGACGAACCCACCGTCGGCCTCGACCCCGAACAGCGCATGCGCTTCAGGGAACTGATCGCCCAGGCGGGAGAAGGACGCACCGTCCTGCTCTCCACCCACCAGACCGAGGACGTGGCGATGCTCTGCCACCGGGTGATCGTCATGGACGCCGGCCGCATCCGCTTCGAGGGCACCCCTGCGGAGCTGACCGAGCGGGCGGCCGGCCGGGTGTGGAGCAGCACGGAACGCGACCCGTCCGCCCGGGCCGGATGGCGCACGGGTACCGGCGCCTTCCGCAATGTCGGCGATCCGCCCGAGGGCGCCGACCTTCTCGAACCGACCCTGGAGGACGGCTACTTGCTCACCCTCGACACCCAGGACGCGCAGGTGGCGGCATGAGCGCCCCCACCGACACCATCGCGCAGGCGGCTCCCACGGGGGTGGAGCCGCCCGCGCCCGGCCCGGAGTCCCGCACGGCCGCCGTCCTGGCCCTCGCCCGGTTCGAGGCACGCGAACTGCTGCTCCAGATCCCGGTCCTGGCCTTCCTCGCCCTCTACCTCGGCTATGTCGGCTGGCGGCTGTTCACCAAGGGCGACGGAACGGGTGACTTCCCGGTCCTCCAGGACATCGACCGGTCCACCCAGGCGACACCCATGCTGCTGGCCGTCGCCGTGTTCGTCTGCGTCAACCGCGCCGTGCTGCGTTCCCGGCGACAGTCCACCGACGAGCACTTCGGCCTCCTGCCCATGGAGCAGTGGCGGCGGACGGTGGCGCACGCCCTGTCCGTGCTGCCCTGTGCCGCGATCACCGCGCTCGTCGTCGGCTTCCAGTACCTCTGGGCCGCGCTGAAGCCGGGCGCCGTCGGCCACGGCTCACCCGCCGAACTGGTCGTGGGTCCGCTCGTGGTCCTGCTGGCCGGCGCCCTGGGTGTGCTGCTCGCCCGGGTGATACCCGTCGGATTCGTCGCACCGCCCTTCGTGATCGGTGTGTTCGTCCTCAGCACCCTGGCCTCCGCGCTCACCCAGGGAAAGCACTGGGTGCGCTGGCTCGGACCGGTCGTGGAGGACATGGGAGCCGACCCCTTCCCCTCCGATCTGCTGGGCCGCCCGGCCGCCTGGCACGCGCTCTATCTCACGGGCCTCACGGTCCTGCTGCTCTGCCTCGCCGTGCGGTTGAGCGGTGGCCGGACGCGGATGGTCACGGCGGTGACCGCGCTCGCGCTCGCCGCGACGGCCGTCGGCGTGGCCGGCCAGTCCCCGGACGATTCGGCCTCGCTGATCGCGGCACGCGCCAAGGCGTCCGTCAGCCCGCGGCAGGAGCAGATCTGTGCCCGGCACGGACGGTCCACGTACTGCGCGTTCCCGGAGTGGACCGGCCGTACGGCCAACTGGGCCGCAGCCGTCGACCGCATCCAGTCCCGCGCGGGCGGCTCCGCCGCAGGTGAGCGGCTGACCGTCCGCCAGCGGATCGACGCCCGCTACGGCCTACAGGGCGATGCCGCGATCTCCCCCTCCAGCACACCGGGCACGGTGACCGTGGGCACGCGCTGGGGCGGCAACCGCCTTCCCGAGTTCGCGGTCGGCGTCGCCTCGGTCCTGGTCGCGGGGAACGAGCAGGCCGTCGGCGAGAGGTGCGACGCGCGCGTGGTGACCATCATGTGGCTGGCACTGAGCACCCAGCCGGACCCGGTCGCCTCCCTGCGCGACGTCCGGATCGACGACAGCATCGAGGGCTCCGCCGTCGCGCTGGCCCCCACGAACCCCGTCTCCATGTCCGCCCAGCAGACCACCGTGGTCCGCGAACTGCTCCGGCAGCCGCACTACAGCGTCGCCGCGAAGGTGAAGGCGCACTGGACGGAGCTGACCTCCCCCAGGACGTCCACGGCGCGGGTGGCCGAGCTGTTCGGCGTCCCGGTCGGCGGCAAGGGGACCACGGCCGACTCGGGGAGTGGCTCGTGCGGGGAGTAGTGAAGACGGCGGGAGCATCGTCCGCGGACCGCTCCCCAGCTGCTGCCGGGCCCCCTCCCACCCATGTCGTGGCCCGCGCCCTGCTCCGCCCCGTCTGCCGCGGTCTGCCGCGATGGGCCCTGATCACGGGCGCCGTCGTCGGGCTGCTGCCGGCCGGCCTGTCACGGATGGTCGGCGGATCACCGGACACCTGGCTGTGTCTGAACCTCCTGAGGGCCTCCGCGCTCGCCTTCGCGCTGGGGCTGGCGTTCCTGCTCGACGACCCGGCCCGCGCCATCACGGCCACGGTGCCGGTCAGGCGCCCGGTCCGGATCGGACTGCGGCTGGGGCTCGTCGTGCCGCTCGCGGCAGCGTGCTGGACGGCCGCGCTGTTCCTGATCCCCGCCAAGGGCCGGCCCCCGATGGGCGCGATCACCCTGGAGGCGGCCGCCGTGATGGTCCTGGCGCTGGCCTCCGCGCTCGTCGCCGTGCGGTACTCGGAGGCAGGCGAACCGGGGATCGCGATATCCGCCGGACTCGTGGGCGCGTTCTTCGCCGCGTCCCTGCTGCTGCCCGAACGCTGGGAGCTCTTCGCCGGACCGTCCGACCCGAACTGGGACGACGCGCACCGGCGCTGGGCGGGCGTCCTGGTCATGGCCGTGCTGGTGGGAGCCCTCTCCCTGACCGAACCCCTGCGGCGACGCGGGACAACCGTCCTCGCCCACCGCTGAGTTCGGCCCGCCGGGAGGTCGCCTGCGCCGGTGGCTCAGGGCCGGTGGCTCAGGGCCGAGGGCCGCGAGCTCAGGACTCCGTCCGGTACATCAGGTCCGTCTCGTGGGTGACGAAGCCGAGACGCTCGTAGACGGTCACCGCCGCCTTGTTGTCGGCGTCGACGTAGAGCATCGCGGTGGGCAGGGCCTGCGCGGCGAGATGGCGCAGTCCGATCGTGGTCAGCGCCTTGCCCAGTCCGCCGCCCTGGGCGCCGGGCCGCACACCGAGGACGTACACCTCGCCCAGGCCCTCCTCGGCGTGGACCTTGGTCCAGTGGAAGCCGACGAGTTCGTCGCCGCGGAAGGCGAGGAAGAAGCCGGCCGGGTCGAACCACGGCTCGGCGGTCCGGTCGTCCAGGTCGCGCTGGGTCAGGGAGCCCTGCTCGGGGTGGTGGGCGAAGGCGGCGGCGTTCACGGCGAGCCAGGCGGCGTCGTCCCGGCCCGGCACGAAGGTCCGGACGCTCACACCCTCCGGCAGCTTCGGCTCGGGCAGGTCGAGGTTCTCCAACGGGCGCCGCATCTGGCGCAGTTCGCGGAAGAGGGTGAGGCCCAGGACCTGGGCGAGGTGCCGGGCGGCGGAGTGACCGCCGTGCGCCCAGACCCGCAGCCGCTTCCCGGACTCGTCCAGCATCGCCGAGCCGAGCGCGCGCCCGTGTCCGTGACCCCGGTGGGCCGGATGGACGACCAGTTCGGCGGCCGGGGCCTCGACCGGGTCGGTGTCCTCCAGTTGCGCGTAGCCGATCAGTTCGTCGCCGACCGTCAGCAGGAGATGCCGGACGCCGTCACGGCTTCCGCCCTTCAGCTGAAGCCGGCCCTGCTCGGACACGGCCTGCTGACCATCGGCCCGAGCGGCTTCCGCGAGCAGTCGGAGCACGTCCTCGGCCTGGTCCGGAGAGAGCACGGAGTGGGCCTCGATGGAGCGGGAGAGGGCGAAGGGTGCCGCGTCGTCGCTGGTCATGCATACGAGGGTACGGCTCGGCGGTGGAGGGACAAGGAGTTGGGCGACGCGGACACGGGACGTGGCGGGGAGGGACGGTCCGGGGAGACCGGAGCACGTGCGGTCAGGGGGCCCGTGCGGGTCGGCGCGGACCGGGTCGGGGCCTGGGCGGTGGCCCGGGCGGGCGGGCCGGGCGGCGCCCCGGGCGGGCCGCGGTGGAGTCCGGCGGTGTGCCCGAGGGATCCCTGTGGCGTGATGGTCGGTTCCCGGTGCGGTGATGGCAACCACTCCGTAATCCCGAACCCCCTTTCGCGCTACGCGCGTTGATTCTAAAGTGCGTGCAAAGCCGCGGGCATCATGTGCTCGTACACACGGTTCGCGCGGCGTACAGGGCACGCACCACCCGCCCGGCTCACGCACGGCACACCGCTTCGGACCTCTCACCGTTCTCCAGGGGGAACCATGCCGCCCACGATCCGGTTCAGACGCAGTCACCGCCTCCTCGCGGCCGCCGCCGGGCTCGCCACCGTCGGGGCGCTGGCCGCCGCGATCCCGGCGAGCGCGCACCAGGACGACAGGACACCGCAGCACCATCACGGCAGCGGCCGTTATCAGGACGTCCAGTTGCTGTCCTTCAACGACCTGCACGGCAACCTGGAGCCGCCGACCGGTTCCTCGGGCCGGGTCACGGAGCTTCAGGCGGACGGCACGACGAAGACCGTCGACGCGGGCGGTGTCGAGTATCTGGCCACGCATCTGCGCGACGCCCGCAAGGGGCACAAGTACTCGATCACGGCGGCCGCCGGTGACATGGTCGGCGCCTCCCCGCTGATCTCCGGCCTCTTCCACGACGAGCCGACCATCGAGGCGCTCAACGGCCTCGACCTCGACGTCACTTCGGTCGGCAACCACGAGTTCGACGAGGGCGCCAAGGAACTGGGCCGGCTCCAGAAGGGCGGCTGCCACCCGACGGACGG
Source organism: Streptomyces sp. NPDC024698 (assembly GCF_055559015.1). Classification (NCBI taxonomy): domain Bacteria; kingdom Bacillati; phylum Actinomycetota; class Actinomycetes; order Kitasatosporales; family Streptomycetaceae; genus Streptomyces; species Streptomyces sp. NPDC024698. Next base: position 39,132 of record NZ_JBVHLK010000004.1, read on the forward strand.
CTGTTACGGCGGCAAGAAGTTCACCGGCGCCGACTTCCCGTACCTCGCCGCGAACGTGACCGACGAGAAGACCGGGAAGCCGATCCTCAAGCCCTACTGGGTGTGGAAGAAGAACGGCGTCAAGATCGGCTTCATCGGCGTCACGCTGGAGGGCACGCCGAACATCGTGTCCGCCGAGGGCGTCAAGGGCCTGAAGTTCGGCGACGAGGTCGAGACGATCAACAAGTACGCCAAGGAGCTCCAGCACCAGGGCGTGAAGTCGATCGTGGCGCTGATCCACGAGGGCGGCGCGCCCGCGTCGACGGCGTACAACTACGACTGCGACAGCCCCGGCGCCGGTGACGGCATCTCCGGGCCCATCGTCGACATCGCCAAGAACGTCACACCGGCCGTGGACGCGCTGATCACCGGCCACACCCACCAGGCGTACGCGTGCACCATCCCCGACCCCTCGGGCCGGCCCCGCATGGTCACCTCGGCCTCCTCCTTCGGCCGGCTGTACACGGACACGACGCTGACGTACGACCGCCGGACCGGTGACATCGCCCGTACGGCGGTGAAGTCCGCGAACCACGTGGTCACGCGCGATGTCGCGAAGGCCCCCGACATGACCGCGCTGATCACCAAGTGGAAGGCGCTGTCCGCGCCGGTCGCCTCGCGTCCCCTCGGTTACATCGCGGGCGACATCGGCAACACCGGCACCGAGTCGCAGGCCGGCGACCTGATCGCCGACGCCCAGCTCGCCTACGCCAAGTCCGTCGACCCGGAGGCCGACCTCGCGGTGATGAACCCGGGCGGCATCCGCGCCGGGCTCACGTACGCGTCGAGCGGCGGTGAGGGCGACGGTGTCGTGACCTACGGGGAGGCGTACACGGTCCAGCCGTTCGCCAACACCGTCAACCTGGTCGACCTCACCGGCGCACAGGTGATCACCGCGCTCCAGCAGCAGGTCGGCGGAGCCAACGAGGCCTCCCCGAAGATCCTCCAGATCTCCAAGGGCCTGACCTACACCCTCGACCTCACCAAGAGCGGCGCGGCGCGTGTCGTCGTCGGCTCGGTCCAGCTCAACGGCACCGCGATCGACCCGGCCGCCACCTACCGCGTCGCGATGAACTCCTTCCTCGCGGGCGGCGGCGACGGCTTCGCGGAGCTCGGCAAGGGCGCGAACGTCCGGGTCGGCGAGGACGACCTGGCGGCGCTGGGCACCTACCTGACGTCCAACTCCTCCGCCGCCACGCCGTACCCGGTCCCGGCGGCGGACCGGATCACGGTCGTCCAGTAGGCCGAAGAGCGGCGAGCCCCCACCCGGACCCGGGTGGGGGCTCGCTCATGACCGGGAGCAGGTCAGGGGAGGTCGGGCGGGGCCGTCGGAGCACCCGGAAGCCGTACGGCCGCGATCGTGCCGCCGCCCTTCGCGGGGCTCAGCGTCACCTCGCCGCCGCACTGCTGGACCGTGCGGGCCACGATCGACAGGCCGAGGCCCGAGCCGGGGAGGGCGCGGGCGCTCGGGGAGCGCCAGAAGCGGTCGAAGACGTGCGGGAGTTCATCGCCTGGGATGCCGGGGCCGTGGTCGCGGACGGTGAGTTCGCCGTCCTTGAGCATGACGTCGATCGTGCCGCCCGCGGGGCTGAACTTCACGGCGTTGTCGAGGATGTTCACGATCGCCCGCTCCAGCGCGGAGGGCTCCGCGCGGACGAACCAGGGCTCAAGCCGGGCCGTGATCGTCAGCTCGGGGCCGCGCAGCCGGGCCCTGCGCAGGGCCGCGTCCACGGTGTCCTGGAGCGCCACGACCTCCACCCGGTCGGCCGGGTGCCCCGCGTCGGAACGCGACAGCGTCTGGAGGTCGCCGATCAGCGCCGCCAGTTCGGTCATCTGCGCCTTCACCGAGGCGAGCAGCGCCTTGCGGTCCGCCGGGGGGATCGGGCGGCCGATCTCCTCGCTGCGGGTGAGGAGTTCGATGTTCGTGCGCAGGGAGGTGAGCGGTGTCCGCAGCTCGTGTCCGGCGTCGGCGATGAGCTGCTGCTGGAGCTCGCGCGAGCTGGCGAGGGAGGCGGTCATCGAGTTGAAGGAACGGGAGAGGCGGGCGATCTCGTCGTCGCTGTCCTCGTCCACGGGGATGCGGATGGTGAGGTCCTCGGTGCGGGCGACGTGCTCCACGGCGTCCGTGAGCTTGTCCACCGGCCGGAGCCCGGCCCGCGCGACCCAGAGCCCGGCCGCCCCGGCGCCCACGACGCCGATGCCGCCGACGAGCAGCAGGACGAGGGCGAGGTCGTTGAGGGTCTTCTGGGTGTCCCGCAGCGAGATTCCGATGGTCAGTGCCACGTCCGGATAGAGCTGGGCGCCGGGGCCGAACCCCACCAGCAGGGGCGTGGTCCGCACCCGTACGGCGTTGCCGTCCGCATCGGTGGTGTCGTGGAACGTCTGCGTGTCCCGGTCGGGGTTCGCGGCGATGCTCTTGTCCTGTGCCGTGGTCTTCACGACACCCGCGGAGCTGCCGAACACGCATGCCGCGCCGTTCGGTTTGACCAGCTGTACGTAATAGTCCCTGGGGCGCATGAGGTCGGTCGATTCGTCCACGTGCTTGGGGCACGTCGCCAGCAGCGCCGTGACCTGAGGCCCGTTCAGCCTGAAGTCCGCACCACCTAGCTGGGAGTCGACCTGGTGGTACAGCTTGCCCTCGACGATGAACCAGCAGGTCGTCGAGACCGCCGCCACCGCGAACGCCACCGCTGCCGCCACCAGCAGGGCCAGGCGTGAGCGCAGGGGCAGGGTTCTGAATCTGCGCATCACTCCGCGCCACCGGACCGCAGCACATACCCCACACCCCGCACCGTGTGGACCAGCCGCGGTTCGCCGCCCGCCTCGGTCTTGCGGCGCAGATACATGACGTAGACGTCCAGGGAGTTCGACGACGGCTCGAAGTCGAAGCCCCAGACGGCCTTGAGGATCTGTTCGCGGGTGAGGACCTGGCGCGGGTGGGCCAGGAACATCTCCAGCAGGGTGAACTCGGTGCGGGTGAGCTCCACCGGGCGCCCCGCACGGGTGACCTCGCGCGTCGACAGGTCCATGCGCAGGTCGCCGAAGGTCAGCGCGTCGTCCTCGACCACCGCGCCCGAGATGGCCGCGTACGAGCTGCGCCGCAGCAACGCGCGGATGCGGGCGAAGAGTTCGTCGAGCTCGAAGGGCTTGACGAGATAGTCGTCCGCCCCGGCGTCCAGCCCGGTGACCCGGTCGCCGACCGTGTCCCGGGCCGTCAGCATGAGGATCGGCGTGGTGGTGCCCGCGCCGCGCATCCGGCGGGCCGCTGTGAGGCCGTCCATCCGGGGCATCTGGATGTCGAGGACGACCAGGTCGGGCTGGTAGGCCGTCGCCTTCTCCAGGGCGTCCGCGCCGTCGACCGCGACCTCGGTGTCGTACCCCTCGAAGGCGAGGCTGCGCTTGAGTGCGTCGCGCACGGCCGGCTCGTCGTCGACGATCAGGATGCGCTGGGTGTCACGGTCGCCTTCGGCGGAGCTCATGGGTGTCGGGTTCCTCGGGTGGGATGGGCGTGATCGGGTGCTTTCAGCCTCGCACGTTCCTGGCTGTCCCGGAGGGGATCAACCGCGTGCCGTACGGCGGCGGCCGGAGGTCCGGTGCTGCTTGGGCCGGGAGACGGCGGGGGCCAGTTCGGGGGCGCGCCGGACGGGCGGGTGCAGCTCGCGGGCGACGGCCAGGGCGAGGACGAGTCCGGCCGCGTCGGCGGCCGGCGTGGTGTGCGGTACGCGCTTGATCATCATGGCGACCTCCGGGTCAGCTGTCGGAACCGCCGGCCCGCAGCGTTGCCAGGTCGGACTTGACGGTGTTGATCGGGATGGCGAAGCCGAGGCCGACGCTGCCCGCGCTCGACGAGGAGGACGAGGAGTCCGAAGCGGCGGAGTACATCGCGGAGTTGATGCCGACGATGTTGCCGTTCATGTCGATGAGGGCGCCGCCGGAGTTGCCCGGGTTGAGCGAGGCGTCGGTCTGGAGGGCCTTGTACGTCGTCGTGGAGGAGCCGGTGTCGCCGTTGAACTGCCGGCCGCCGAACTCGAACGGCCACTGGCCGTTGCCGCCGCCTTGCTGCTGCTGGCCCTGGCTCTCGTCGGTGGAGACGGTGACGTCACGGTCGAGGGCGGAGACGATGCCGCTGGTGACGGTGCCGGTCAGGCCCTCGGGGGAGCCGATCGCGACGACCTGGTCGCCGACCTGGACGCCGTCGGAGTCGCCGAGCGTCGCCGGCTTCAGACCGGAGGGCGCGCTGTCCAGCTTGATCAGCGCGAGGTCCTTCTTGCTGTCGGTGCCCACGACTTTCGCGGTGTACGACTTGCCGTCGCTCAGCTGGACCTTGATCTCGGAGGCGCCCGAGACGACGTGGTTGTTGGTGACGATCTCCCCGCCGGTCGTGATGATCACGCCGGAGCCGGTGGACGAGCCCGCGTTCGAGGTCGCGCCGATCTCGACGATGCTCGGGCTGACCGCCTTGGCGACGCCCGCGACCGTGCCGCGCTGGCTGGTGGGCACCACGTTCGCGCTGGTGCTGCTGCTCGCGGCGACGGTGTCGTTGCCGGTGAGCTCCTGGAAGGCGTACGCCGTGCCGCCGCCGATCGTCGCGGCGACGATCGCCACGGCGGCGAGCAGCGCGAACGGGCCCTTGGCGCGCCGCCGGCCGGCCGGGGCGGACGCGGGCGGTCCTGCCTGGCCGGGGGCCACCGTCGCGAACGCCGCGGTGGAGCCGGCGTGGTCGGCGGGGTCGGGCCCGGGGTGGCCGGCGTACGGGCCGGCGGTGTGACCGCCGCCTCCGCCGCTGCCGCCGTGACCGGCTCCCGGCCACACGGTGGTGCCCGGCTCGACGTGGACCGGACCGGCAGGGTCGTACGCCGGCGGCGGAGGCCACTCGGGGTTCACGGGGGAGGAGGGCTGCGACTGCTGCTCCGGGTACGCGGACCCGGAGTGGTCGCCCTGGGGGTACTCGCCGTTGCGGCGGAAGCTCTCGGTCATGAAAAAAGACTGTCCCCCGATCATGAGAGCTCCCTGAGTGGCCCCTGAGAAGCCCGACAGAACCTCGTATGCCCGATATAAAGACGCTTTCTGTGCGCCGTCTCGGAGTGCTCTGCGGAGATCTTGAGAGCGGCCTGTGTGCCCTCCCCGTGGATCCGCCGGAGGTGCGGCCGCGCTGTCGCTGCGTACCCGGGCGGGCACGGCGGGTGATTCCGCCCCGCTCCGGCCAACGGCGGGTTGCGCTCGGGTGATGTCCCGGAACGCCGGGGACGAAGTCTCGTCCGACCCCTGTGAAGGCCGTGTCCGGAGCGATCGGTGAGGCCTACGCTTCCCGGGCCGGAGGGGGGCTCCGCGGTTACGTCCGAGGTCGACGCGCGTTCGCCGTCGACGGTCGGACCGGTGCGTCGTACGCCCTTCTCGGGCCCGTGACGAGAACGAACACGCACCCACACCAGGAGTCCTGAGTGATACCTGCCCTGCGCGACCGCTGGAGACGCCACGCCACGGCGTTGCCGACGGCCGCTCTCGCACTGGCGCTGACCTGCGCCGGTGCCCTCGCGGCACAGCCCGCCTCCGCGGCCGGTGACCCGGCCGGACTGCCCGACGCGAGCGTCGCCCGGTCCACCGCGGCGCCCGCGCCGACCGCCTCCGACAAGGAGCTGCGCCACCGCGTCGTCGAGGCCGCCAAGAGCCAGGCGACCCCCGGCACGGCACCCAAGAAGGCGCCGTTCATCATCGGCGGCAGCGAGACGGCCATCTCCTCGGCGCCGTGGATGGTCCAGCTCTCCTACTACGACAGCGCGGCGGGGACCGGCTACTTCTGCGGCGGCACCCTCGTCGCCCCGAACAAGGTCCTGACGGCGGCCCACTGCGTCGCGGGTCTCGACTGGGTCGACAACGGCGCGGTCGTCGCCGGTGCCACCGGTCTGCTGGACAGCGCCAACGGCACCGTCGCGGGCGTCCACCGCCAGTGGAACCACCCGCACTTCAACAACTCGACCCTCCAGAACGACGTCGCGGTCCTCACCCTGGACCGTCCGCTGGAACAGCAGTGGGCGAAGCTGGTGTCCTCGGGCGACAGCGCCTCGTACAAGGCGGGCAACTCCGCGACCGTCTACGGCTGGGGTCTGACCTCGGGTGCGGCGGACGCCGACCTGTCGGCGAACCTGCGCAAGGTCACCCTGCCGCTGGTCTCGGACGCGACCTGCAACAGCGCGATGAACACGGTCCTCGGCGAGGACGACTTCGTCGAGGGCTCGATGTTCTGCGCGGGAACGCCCGCGACCGGCGTCGACGAGGGCACCAAGAGCCCGTGCAACGGTGACTCGGGCGGCCCGGTGATGTTCGGCGGCAAGATCATCGGCATCGTCTCCTGGGGTGTCTCCGGCTGCACCGCCAAGGGCGCCTACCCGGTCTTCACCAAGGTGTCCTCGTACACGTGGGCGGCCCAGCCCCGTATCGACGACACGGACCTGACGTTCGACGGCCGTGCCGACCTGCTGGAGCGCACGCCCTCCGGCGGTCTGTTCGAGCAGGACAGCAAGGGCACCTCGCTGGCCGCCCGCGCCTATCAGGGCAACGGCTGGCAGAACGCGAGCTGGGTCCTCCAGGCCGATCTGGACCGGGACTTCTACCAGGACCTGATCATGCGGGACAAGGGTGACGGCAAGCTCTACCGCAGCTACATGAACCACAGCTCGGGCGAGTTCGAGTGGATGCAGATCAGCTCGGTGTGGGGCAGCTACACGTCGTACGCCGTCCCCGGTGACCTGACCGGTGACGCCCGCCCCGACCTGGTCGCGGTGGACACGGACGGTTCGGTCTACCTCTACCCGGGCAAGGGCACCGGCCAGTTCTACGGACGTGTCAAGATCGTCGACAAGGCGTGGAAGAACGTCAAGATCTTCGGTCACGGCGACCTGTCGGGCGACGGCCGCGCCGATCTGCTGGTCCGCAACAGCTCCGGCGTGCTGTACCTCTACCGCGGCACGCAGGTCGAGAAGACCCCGTTCTCCGCGCGGATCCAGGCCCGTACGGGCTGGAACTTCACCTCGTCCGTGGCCAACGGCGATGTGACCGGTGACGGCATCGCCGACGTCGTGGCCCGCGACTCGGGCGGCACGCTCTGGCTCTACCCCGGCACCGGCAAGGCCTCCAGCAGCCTCTTCGGCACCCGCAAGAGCCTCGGTACCGGCTTCAACCAGTACAACCTGCTGTTCTAGGCCCCGCCAGGCCCGGTACGGCACACGGAGATCCCCGCGTCCCCTCAGGGGCGCGGGGATCTGCGCTGTCGGCCGGGTGGTGAGAGGCGGGAGGTGCCGCGGGGGCTACTCGCAGCCGCAGGACTGGCGCAGGACCAGGCGGGAGGGGAACAGCTTCAGCCGCTCGCGGCGGGAGCCGGGCACCCGCAGGCCGTCGTCCAGGACGAGGTCCACGGCCGCGCGGGCCATCGCCGAGCGGTCCGATGCGATCGTTGTCAGAGGAGGGTCGGTCAGGCCCGCTTCCTTGACGTCGTCGAACCCGGCGACCGCCAGCTGCCCGGGCACGTCGATGCGCAGCTCGCGCGCGGCGCGCAGGACACCGATCGCCTGGTCGTCGGTGGAGCAGAAGATGGCCGGGGGCCGGTGCGGTCCGGCGAGCAGTTCGAGGCCGACCCTGTAGGCGTCGTAGCGGTTGTACGGGGCCTCGAAGAGGCGTCCCTCGGTCGGCTTGCCGGCCTCCTGCATCGCGCGGCGCCAGCCCTCGACGTGGTCGGAGACGGGGTCGCCGACGGCGGGCGTCTCGGCCGTGCCGCCGAGACAGGCCACGTACTCGTACCCGTGCTCCAGCAGGTGCCGGGTGGCGAGCTGGGCGCCCCCTATGTCGTCGGTCACGACGGCGACGTCGTCGATCGCCTCGGGACGTTCGTGCAGCAGCACCACACGGGCGTCCCAGGCGTCGATCTCGGCGGCCGCGTGGTCGTTCAGCGCGTGACTGACGAGGATCAGTCCGGAGACCCGCATGCCGAGGAAGGCCCGCAGATAGTGGACCTCGCGCTCGGCGATGTAGTCGGAGTTGCCGACCAGGACCATCTTCCCGCGCTCGGCGGCGGCCTGTTCGACGGCGTGCGCCATCTCCCCGAAGAAGGGCTGGCGCGCGTCCGGCACGATCAGGCCTATGAGCTCCGTCCGCCGCGAGGCCATGGCCTGGGCGACCCGGTCGGGCCGGTACCCCAGCTCCTTGATCGCGGCGAGTACACGCTCGCGCGTGGCCGGGGCGACCGGCCGGGGTCCGTTGTTGATGACATAACTGACGACGGCGGTGGAAGTACCCGCCAGCCGCGCCACATCATCCCTAGTCACCTTGGCCACGCGCGGAGTCTACGCGGATGGACCTACCTCTGGGCAGGGCGTACGGCAGCTTCCTGGGGCTGCGCGGCGGCCTGCGTGGGAGCGGTCCCGTCCGGGTGCGCCGTCTCGTCCGCATCATCCGGCTTTGGCTGGGCCGCCTTGGCCTTCGCGGTGTCCGCGGCGCGCTCCACCTTCTCCGGGGTAACGAATCGGTATCCGACGTTCCGGACGGTTCCGATCAGCGACTCGTGCTCGGGACCGAGCTTCGCGCGCAGACGCCGTACGTGGACGTCGACCGTCCGGGTGCCGCCGAAGTAGTCGTAGCCCCAGACCTCCTGGAGCAGCTGGGCGCGGGTGAAGACGCGGCCCGGGTGCTGCGCGAGGTACTTCAGGAGCTCGAACTCCTTGAAGGTGAGGTCGAGGACCCGGCCCTTGAGCTTGGCGCTGTAGGTCGCCTCGTCGACGGAGAGGTCGCCGTTGCGGATCTCCATCGGGGAGTCGTCGTTGACGATCTGCTGGCGGCCCATCGCGAGCCTGAGGCGCGCCTCGACCTCGGCGGGTCCCGCCGTGTCGAGCAGGACGTCGTCGATGCCCCAGTCGGCGGTGACGGCCGCGAGACCGCCCTCGGTCACGACGAGGACGAGCGGACAGCCGGGTCCCGTGGAGCGCAGCAGCTGGCACAGGCTGCGCACCTGCGGGAGGTCACGCCGTCCGTCGATCAGGATGACGTCGGCACCTGGGGTGTCGACGAGGGCTGGGCCTTCCGCCGGAGCCACGCGCACGTTGTGCAGCAGCAGGCCGAGAGCGGGAAGCACCTCCGTCGACGGCTGAAGGGCGTTGGTCAGGAGCAGAAGAGAACTCATCGTGACTCACCCGCTCGGGTCGTCCTGCCTTCGTGCACGGTTCGCTCGCCCATAACGTCGGTTCCTCCTCGGTCCCTGCGAGGACGTTTGCGGCACTGCTCTTGTCCATGCGGTTCCCGTGCGCCGAGGGATCCGCAGCGCCCTCCCAAGGGCTGTACACCTGCGGTTTCCCGCTTCGTATACAACGCTTCCGAAAGCACAAAAGGACCCGGGGGCTACTCTGCCCGAGTCCTCATGCCCAGCAGAATAGCCCACATGAGCCCTGGTCCGGCAGGTCAAGTGACGCGATCTTCCAAGAGTCCACGCCTTGAGACGGCGCCGCGCGCCCCTCTGCGGACGTTTCTGCGTACCGCCGACGGGGTGACGATCGACGCGGCTCACGACCCCGGAACGCAGTCGGACGGTGACCTTGCGTTCATCGTCGCACACGGATTCACGGGCGATCTGGACCGTCCGCACGTCCGCCGCGCGGCCGGTGTCCTGGCCCGCCGTGGAGCGGTGGTCACCTTCTCCTTCCGCGGCCACGGCCGGTCCGGCGGCCGTTCCACGGTCGGTGACCGCGAGGTCCTCGATCTGGCCGCGGCGGTCGCCTGGGCGCGTGAACTCGGGCACACCCGGATCGTGACGGTCGGGTTCTCGATGGGCGGCTCGGTGGTGCTGCGGCACGCGGCGCTGTACGGGCAGAAGGCGTCGCAGACCCTCCTGGGCGGGCCCGTGTCCGGCCGGGAGCACGAGGACGAGGGGCGCGCGCGGGCCCGTACGGACGCGGTGGTCTCGGTGAGCGCGCCGGCCCGCTGGTACTACCGGGGTACGGCCCCCATGCGGCGGCTGCACTGGCTGGTGACCCGTCCGGAGGGCCGGATCGTGGGCCGGGTCGGGCTGCGGACCCGTATCGACCACCGTGACTGGGACCCGGTGCCGGCCTCCCCTGTCGAGTGCGTCCCGCGCATCGCGCCGATTCCGCTCCTCGTCGTCCACGGCGACCGTGACGGCTATTTCCCCCTCGACCACCCGCGCACGCTGGCCGAGGCCTCCGGCGGCCACGCCGGGCTGTGGCTGGAGCACGGCATGGGCCACGCCGAGAACGCCGCCACCGACGACCTCCTCACCCGCATCGGGGACTGGGGCGCCACCCACGCGGGTGACAGGGCCTAGCCTGGCGGGGTTCACGCAAACAGATGCGCGGACACCACACACCAGCACACACGAATCTCCGATCGAGGAACGAGATGGCAAAGGGCACGGTGCGTTACTGGGCCGCCGCCAAGGCAGCGGCAGGCGTCGGCGACGAGCCGTACGACGCCGGCACGCTCGCCGAGGCACTCGACACGGCCCGTGAACGACACCCCGGCGAATTCGTCCGCGTCCTGCGGCGATGCTCGTTCCTGATCGACGGTGATCCCGTGGGGACCCGCGGGCATGAGACGGTACGGCTGGCCGAGGGCGGCACGGTCGAGGTGCTCCCGCCGTTCGCAGGAGGGTGAGCGAGACGATGAGCAACCAGCCGTACGAGGGTCGCCGCGAGGGATACGACCCGTATCAGCAGCCGCAGCACCAGGAGCCCCCGCAGGGAGCCGACTGGCCGCCGCAGCAGCACACCCAGCAGTGGGAGGGGCGGACCTGGGAGACACAGGCGCACGCGCCGGTCCAGGAGGCCGACCCCTCGAACCTGCCTCCGCAGGGCTACCAGACCTACGGCGAGCCCCAGGGATTCGGCGGTGCCGTCGGAGCGCCCCTGCCGCCCGAGGCCCCGGCCTGGAACCCCGGCAGCGCCCCGGCACCCGGAGCCGGGGGCCCGTCGCATGACGGCGGGACCCTGCCCGAGAGCGCGGACGGGACCGGCGTCGCCTACGGACCCGCGACGGTCACAGGACAGAACCGGGTCACCGACGCCCAGCGCGCCCGCGCCGAGGGACGCTCGCCCGTCATCGAGCCGGGGATCCAGCCGGCCGCGCTGACGGCGCTGCTCGCGCTGCTGCTCTCCGGGACGGCGGCGATCGGCCAGTACGCCCTCGTCGTCCCGCTCGTCCTGCTCCAGGCCGTCACCGCGGCGGGCTGGTTCCGGCTGAACGGGATGTGGCCCGCCCGGCAGGGCATCGCGCTGGCGTTCCTGGGCGCGGTGACCGCCGACGTGGCGCTCCTGGCCGCCGGACGCGAGAACGCGCCCGCCGCGATCCTCGGCACCCTCGGGGTGTGGGTCCTGCTGACCCTCGTGCTGCAACTGCGCAGCCACGCCGACCCGGACACCCGGATGTACGGCCTGATGGCGACCGTCGTCTCCGCGGCGCTGGCGATCATCGCGACCGGGCATCTGGCGGCCGAGCCGGACGCCGTCACGGTGGGCACGGCCGCGGTCGCCGCGGCGATCCTGGCCCGCGCGCTGCCGCTGCCCACAGCGGCATCCGTGGGCGTCGCGCTGCTGGCCGCCGCGGGCGCGGGTATCGCGGTCGGCGGAATGACGGACCTGGGCACGCAGGGCGCCTTCCTCGGCCTCGGCGCGGGCGTCTGCGCGCTGATCGGGCACCGGGTGGCGAGCTACGACTACCCGTCCCGCTTCGTCCACTTCACCGCGGGCGTGGCGCTGCCGCTGGCCGCCGCCGCTCCGGCGGTCTACCTGCTGGGACGGGCGCTGGGCTGACCGGCCGGCCGGACTCCCGGTTCCGCCTGACCCGGTCGCCGTGCCGCGCCGAATCGTCACAGGTGATCGACAAGCACCCCGAAGGGCCCCCGATCCGGGGGCCCTTCGGGGTTAGGCTCGCATGCGGTGGCCACCAGGCCGTCCAGACGGGGCCGTCCCAGGTGGGGGAACAACGAGCATGCGCGCACTGCGAATATCCCTGATTCTGTTAGTCGTTCTCGGCGGACTGTTCGTGCTCGCCGACCGGGTGGCGGTCGGGTTCGCGGAGGACGAGGCGGCCGACCGCATCAAGAGCACCGAGGGCCTCGCGTCCACCCCCGACGTGTCGATCGGGGGCTTTCCGTTCCTCACCCAGGTCGTCGCCGGGGAATTCGACGACGTGAAGATCGGCATCAAGGACTACGAGGCACCGACCGGCGGCACCGGCTCCTCGGCCCGCACCATCCGCATCGACGACCTCGACGCCGAGATGCACGGCGTCGCCTTCAGCAGCGGCTACGGCTCCGCCACCGCCGGCAGCGCCACCGGCACCGCGTCGATCTCGTACGCCGAGCTGCTCAAGGCCGCCAGGTCCGAGCCCTCGGAGGTGGCGCCGGGGGTCAGGGCCCAGGTCATCGGCCTCTCCGACGGCGGCAACGGCAAGATCAAGGTCACCGTCTCCGGGACCGTCCTCGGTGCGAAGCTGCCCGAGCCCGTCTCGGTGCTCAGTTCCGTGACCGTCTCCGGCGACACCGTGAAGGTGCACGCGGATTCCCTGCCCAAGCTGGGCGTCCAGCTCGCCGAGGGCCGGATCCGCTCGATCACCGACTTCCAGCAGAAGATCCAGCAGCTCCCTGGCGGTATCAAGCTCGACAAGGTCGAGGCGGCGCCGGACGGTGTGGAGATCTCGGTGAAGGGTTCGGACGTCCGGCTGGTCGGGTAGTCGGTAGCCGGGCGTCCGGGCATCCAGGCGTCCGGGCCTCGGGCGTCCGGGCACTCGGCCATCCGGGCGTTCGGGCGGCCGCGTCATGGGGCGGAAGGCCCGACCGGACCGTCGAGTGCGACGGTCCGGCGGGTGAAGAGTGTCTTGCGGAAGGGTGGCTGTCCGAAAGGCGAGACGGCTCCGTCCGTACCGCAGATGCCGTCACCGGGCCCGTTCCCGGCGCGGCCCCCGGAATCCGTACGGGCCGGGCCTTCACACCCCTCTCGTCCCACAGTGCGGACGATCGCGTCTCAGCATCCGACACGCCGGTGACATGCCCGCCTGTCCGTCCCTACGATCGGACCCATGAAGCGACAGGCGGATCTCACGAAGCGGCGGGCAGTAGACCTGTGCCGCGTCGCCGCCATGCTCTGTCGCACCTTCTGAGCGGAAGCTTTCCGCCTTCCGCGAGCCGGGCCCCTGGACCTCTCTTGTCCGGGCCACGATTGCGCCGCGCGAGCCTCTCACCGGCACGCATCGCACCGCGCACCCTCTCCACAACGCACCACCCCGCCGCAACTGCCCCGGAGGAGAACGAGCATGAGCCGCAGCGACGTCCTGGTAGACGCCGAGTGGGTCCAGGATCACCTGGACGACCCGAACGTGGCGGTCGTCGAGGTCGACGAGGACACGTCGGCGTACGAGAAGAACCACATCAAGAACGCCATCCGGATCGACTGGACCAAGGACCTCCAGGACCCGGTCCGCCGTGACTTCATCGACCAGGAGGGCTTCGAGAAGCTCCTCTCGTCGAAGGGCATCGCCAACGACACGCTGGTCGTCCTCTACGGCGGCAACAACAACTGGTTCGCGTCCTACGCCTACTGGTACTTCAAGCTCTACGGCCACGAGAACGTGAAGCTGCTCGACGGCGGCCGCAAGAAGTGGGAGCTCGACTCCCGCGACCTGGTCGACGGCTCGCAGGTTCCCGAGCGCGCCGCCACCGCGTACAAGGCCAAGGCCCAGGACAGCTCCATCCGCGCCTTCCGTGACGACGTCGTCGCCGCGATCGGCTCGCAGAACCTGGTCGACGTCCGGTCGCCCGACGAGTTCAGCGGCAAGCTGCTCGCCCCGGCGCACCTGCCGCAGGAGCAGTCGCAGCGTCCGGGCCACGTCCCGAGCGCCCGCAACATCCCGTGGTCGAAGAACGCCAACGACGACGGCACCTTCAAGTCGGACGACGAGCTCAAGGAGCTCTACGCCGCCGAGCAGGTCGACCTCGCCAAGGACACGATCGCCTACTGCCGCATCGGTGAGCGTTCCGCGCTCACCTGGTTCGTCCTGCACGAGCTCCTCGGTGTGCAGAACGTCAAGAACTACGACGGCTCCTGGACCGAGTACGGCTCCCTGGTCGGCGTGCCGATCGAGCTCGGCGCCAACAAGTAATCCCCAAGGCCTGAAGGACGGAATCGAAATATGTGTGGAGCGAAGGCCGGCGGCCCCGACGCCTCGACGATCAAGCCCGGTGAGACCACGATCCAGGGTCAGGTGACCCGCGACGGCGAGCCGGTGACGGGCTACGTCCGTCTGCTGGACTCGACCGGCGAGTTCACGGCGGAGGTCCCCACCTCCGCGACGGGTCAGTTCCGCTTCTACGCGGCCGAGGGCACCTGGACCGTCCGCGCGCTGGTCCCCGGTGGCACCGCGGACCGCACGGTCGTCGCCCGGACCGGCGGCCTCGCCGAGGTCGCGATCGCCGTCTGAACGGCGGACCGCCGTCGCTGACGGCGGTCGACGATACGGCCGAAGGGCCGCACCCCCGGGGGTTGGACGCTTACCGGATCGGGGTGCGGCCCTTCGGCTTGCCCGCTTCCCGGGCCCGCCGGCACTGCGCCGGACGGGTTGTCCGGGCCTACGCTGGTGGTATGTACGCGCGCAGGCGTCATCTGTATTTCGCCATGATGGGGACGTGCATCGTGCTGTTCGTCCTCGCGTGGTCGGTCGTGCGGCTGTGGTCGGTTCCCGCGGCCGTCGCCATGTGCGTGGTGGCCATGCTGATCCCGCCGGTCGCCGCGATGGTGGCCAACCGGCGGGGGCCCGATGACCGATGGTGGGACGACCCGTCCGGAGACCCGAAGTCCGACGAATGGTGGGACGAGCTGGACGGCAAGAAGCGGCGGCAGCCGTGAACCGAAGGCAGCGGTAGGAGCGGAAAAGGCGTCTATGTCGCGTACGAGGTTGTCCACCGTGGTGCTCGACGCGCCCGACGCCCATGAACTCGCCGACTTCTACCGGAGGCTGCTCGGGTACGAGGTGCGGGCCGAGGAGCCCGACTGGGTGCTCATCGGGCCCCCGTTCGG
This sequence comes from Streptomyces sp. NPDC024698, assembly GCF_055559015.1. Classification (NCBI taxonomy): domain Bacteria; kingdom Bacillati; phylum Actinomycetota; class Actinomycetes; order Kitasatosporales; family Streptomycetaceae; genus Streptomyces; species Streptomyces sp. NPDC024698. The sequence continues at coordinate 54,239 of NZ_JBVHLK010000004.1, forward strand.
CGGGGTCGCGCTCGCCTTCGAGACCGAGCCGCTCTACACACCGCCGGTGTGGCCCGCGGGGCCCGGCGATCAGCGGATGATGCTCCACCTGGACATCGAGGTCGACGACCTGGCCGAGGAGACCGTCTACGCGGTGGAGCAAGGCGCCCGGCTCGCCGCGGAGCAGCCCCAGGAGGACGTACGGGTGCTGTTCGACCCGGCGGGCCACCCGTTCTGCCTCTGGGTGGACACGCGCAGCCGGCGCCGACGGAATCAGTGACGGCCCGCGGACCGGGGACAGCCGGATCAGGAGCGGCCTGTGAACCGAGGACGGCCTGTGAACCGAGGACGGCCCGCGGACCGGGGGCAGCCCACGGACCGGGGGCAGCCCGTGAACCGGGGACGGCCCGTGAACCGGGGGCGGCCGCGGTCGGCGGACCGGCGCGTTCCCCCGGTCAGTAGACCAGCGCCTGCGTCCCGTCCGTCATCGCCTCCTGCACGAACACCTGCGCACCCGCGATCCGTACGCCCTCCAGGACGTCCTTCTCCGTGATGTCGCGCCGGGCCGCGCACTGGGTGCACAGGGTGACGCGCCCCGCCGCCAGGATCGAGTCGATCAGATCGGGCAGCGGCGCCGCGTGCGGCAGCTCGAACTCGGCGGCGCGGCCCGGCAGCGCGAACCAGGAGGACTCCCCGGTCAGCCAGAGGGAGACCTCCACACCACTGGCCACGGCCACCGCGGCGACGGTGAACGCCTGTGAGCAGCGTTCCGGGGCGTCGGCCCCCGCCGTCACCTTGATCACGAGCTTGTTCGCCATGGCCGCCATCGTAATCCGAATCGTGATCAACGTCCGGACAACCCCGTGTGTGGGCCACGGGTCTCCTGTGCGCGGATACGGAGTCCGTGCTTCACCTTCTGTGGGGGGACGTCTTGGTAGGACCCGAAGGTTCCGAAACACCGGAAAGAGGGGACGCGTCCGACGACACGGCGCTCGCCGGTCCCGGTACGACGGCGGACGCGCCGTCAGAACGCGTGCCCCGTCGGCGCGGTGGCGAACCACGACTCACCGGCCTACGCGCTGCGGGGCGCCGCCCTGACCGAGCGGGACGGGGAGTCTCCCGAGAAGGTGTCGGTCGACGAGGTCGTCCGGTACGCGGACACGGCAAGGGTGCCGCGCCGGAGATCCCCTTCCAGCAGACCGTGGTTCTCCAGAGCCAGCTGCTCGGCTGAGATGACGGGTCCGGCAAGGCCCACCTGGAAGAGAGGGCCGGGCCCCAGCCGCGTAAGCTGGGGCCCGGCCTTTGTGTACCTCCCCCGTCCCGGCCGTGCCCGGGCGGGGACCCGTTCCGCTCACCGAGGAGCACCCCGTGGAGATCTTCTTCGAAACCCTGCTGGTCCTGGTCTGCGTCGGCGTGCTCGCCTTCGCGGGGCTGACCGTGAAGAAGCTGTACCAGGGCCAGCGCTGACCCCCACCAAGGAACTGTTCAGCTCATGATCGAGATCCCGTCGGACCTCCACAAGGACCTGGTCCCCCTTGTCTTCCTGCTCGGCGACTGGGCCGGAGTCGGTGTCCACGACTTCCCCGGCTCCGAGAAGTGCAACTTCGGGCAGGAGGTCAGTTTCACGCACGACGGGCGGGACTTCCTGGAGTACCGCTCGCACAGCTGGGTGCTCGACGAGAACGGCGAGAAGGTCCGGCCGCTGGAGACGGAGACCGGCTTCTGGCGCGTCGACGCCGACCGCAAGGTCGAGGTCGTGATGACCCGCGACGACGGCGTCGTCGAGATCTGGTACGGCGAGCTGGCCGACAAGAAGCCGCAGATCGACCTGGTCACCGACGCCGTCGCCCGCACCGCCGCCTCCGGCCCCTACAGCGGTGGCAAGCGCCTGTACGGCTATGTGAACAGCGACCTCATGTGGGTCGGCGAGAAGCAGACCCCCGAGGTCGAGCTGCGCCCCTACATGTCAGGGCACCTGAAGAAGGTCGTCACCCCGGAGGACGTCGAGCGCTGGGCCAAGGACCTGCCCGACGACATGCCGGACGACGGAATCGCCTTCTTCAAGTAGGACCCCGCCGCGCGGTCCCGGGCCGCCCTGCCGTTCCCCCAGGGCGGCGTCCCCGGGAATGGTCCTAGACTTCCAGTGTGGTGAGCACCGACTGGAAGAGCGACCTCAGGCAGCGCGGCTACCGGCTGACGCCTCAGCGCCAGCTTGTCCTCGAAGCAGTGGACACCCTGGAACACGCGACCCCCGACGACATCCTCGGCGAAGTGAGGAAGACGGCGTCGGGGGTCAACATCTCCACGGTCTACCGGACCCTGGAGCTCCTGGAGGAGCTCGGGCTGGTCAGCCACGCCCATCTGGGGCACGGCGCGCCGACGTACCACCTGGCCGACCGGCACCATCACATCCATCTCGTCTGCCGCGACTGCTCGAACGTCATCGAGGCCGACGTCTCCGTCGCCGCCGAGTTCACCGCGAAGCTCCAGGAATCCTTCGGCTTCGAGACGGAGATGAAGCACTTCGCCATCTTCGGCCGCTGCAAGGACTGCCAGGCCCTTCAGAAGTGACCGAAATAAATTCCGCGACCGCGCGGTCGTAGTGTGTATGTCCATGAAGAGCCCCCTCCTGTCCCTGCCGGGCGCCGTTCCCGCCGAAGGCGTGGACGAAGGCGTAGCCGCCCACTACGGCGACCTGTTCCGTGAGCAGCGCGCCCTCGCCGACGGCCTCGGCTTCGTGGACCTCGCGCACCGCGGTGTCGTCACCGTCACCGGCGACGACCGGCTGGCCTGGCTGCACCTGCTGCTCACCCAGCACGTCACCGACCTCCCGGCCGGCCAGGCCACCGAGGCGCTGATCCTCTCCGCGAACGGCCACATCGAGCACGCCCTGTATCTCGTCGACGACGGCACGACGGTGTGGATCCACACGGAACCGGACACCCAGGACTCGCTGGTTGCCTACCTGGAGTCGATGAAGTTCTTCTACCGCGTCGAAGTCGCCGACCGCACCGCCGACTTCGCCGTCGTCGAGCTCCCGGCCGGTTCGATCGCCGAGGTCCCCGAGGGAGTCGTCGTCCGCGAGACCCCGTACGGCCGTGATCTCTTCCTGCCGCGCGCGGACCTGGAGTCCTTCGCGGAGAAGGCCGGACCGCCGGCCGGACTCCTCGCCCACGAGGCCCTGCGCGTCGAGCAGCACCGGCCCCGCGTCGGCTTCGAGACCGACCACCGCACCATCCCGCACGAACTGGGCTGGATCGGCACCGCCGTGCACCTCCAGAAGGGCTGCTACCGCGGCCAGGAGACCGTCGCCCGCGTCCAGAACCTGGGCAAGCCCCCGCGTCGGCTGGTCTTCCTCCACCTGGACGGCAGCGAGGTGGTCCTGCCCCCGCACGGCACCGAGCTGCGCGTCGCGGACGGGACCCCCGACGGCCGTACGATCGGCTTCATCACCACCTCCGTACGCCACCACGAACTCGGCCCGATCGCCCTGGCCCTCGTGAAGCGCAACGTGCCGGTGGACGCCCCGCTGATGGCGGACTCCACGGCGGCGGCGCAGGAGGTCGTGGTCGAGCCGTAGGGCTCACCTCGGCCGGGCCCCGCGGCTCACATCTCCAGGAGGACGGTGAACGGGCCGTCGTTCGTCAGCGAGACCCGCATCCGGGCGCCGAACCGGCCCGTGGCCACGGTGGCGCCCAGTGCGCGGAGCTGGGCGACGACCTCGTCGACCAGGGGCTCGGCCACATCGCCGGGAGCGGCCGCGTTCCAGGTGGGACGGCGGCCCTTGCGGGCGTCCCCGTACAGCGTGAACTGGCTGATGACGAGCAGCGGCGCGTCGACGTCGGAGCAGGACCGTTCGTCGGCCAGCATCCGGACCGACCAGAGTTTGCGGGCGAGTTGGGCCGCCTTCTCCTTGGTGTCCCCATGGGTGACCCCGACCAGGACACACAGGCCCTCGCCGCTGATCTCGCCGACCGTCTCACCGTCCACGACGACGCTCGCGCCGTCCACTCTCTGCACCACCGCACGCATGCGGACCATGATGCCGTGTCATGGCTGCGTCGCGCGGGTGCGGGCCCTTCGCGTGATTTTCCGGGGTAACCAACCCGCCATCTGGGGCCGATCGGGTCACTCGGTCACATAGCGGCCATCTGGGGTGGCACCATGCGGGGTGTTGCGGTCCGGCCGTTGGGCGGACCGTGCCGGTCGAGGGGACGGTAGAGGTACATGAGCACATCGAGGACCGGGCAGCAGATCGCGGCCGTGTCACTGACCCGCACGGACGCACGGGCGGAAGCGATCACGGCCCGGCCGCCGGTGCAGCGCACGGACAGCGCCCCGCTGGCGGCCGATCCGGCCCTGACCGGCATCACCGTGCTCCGGCTGCCCGAACTGCGGACGCTGCGCCGGGACGCCCAGCGGGACGAGGCCGACCTCAGCTATGTCCGGCGGCTGCTCCAGGGACGCATCGACATCCTCCGCGCGGAGCTCGCGCGCCGCGGGGAGCGCCGGCTGTCCGGCCCGGCCGCCGGACACCTCTCGCCCGCGGAGCGGGGGAAGCCCTCCGTCGTCGAGCGGCTCTCGGAGATCCTGACGGACGCGCCGGCCCGGTACCGCTCCTCGGCCCGCCATGTGACCGTGGGCACCCCGCACGGCGAGGAGTACCGCGCGCTGGCCGCGGACATGCTCGCCGAGGTGGAGCTGTCGGACCTGAACGCCCGGACGGACGACGAGCTGGGCGCGGGTCTCGGCCGCCTCGTCCGCTACGAACAGCAGGTCTCCCGGCGGCGCCAGCGGCTCCAGCGCACGGCCGACGATTGCAGCGCCGAGATCGCCCGCAGGTACCGTGAAGGGGAAGCACAAGTAGACGACCTGCTCATGTGACGTGGCGGCCCCGGCGATCCCGGGGCCGAGGGGCGCGCCGGGTTCCAAGAGGCGTGATTCCGCTCCGCGCAGGCGGGGCGCCGTCCGGGCCACGACCCGGCCGCCGCCTTCCGAGCGGGTCCCCGTTCCGGAAGGCCACCGCCGATGTCCGCAGCTCCCCGCACGTCCGAAGGCCCGTCCATATCCGCCGGCACACCGGGTGCACCGGGTGAGACCCGCAGCCCCGGCACTCGCGGTGTCCCCGGCACACCTGGCGCCGCTCCCGCTCCCGCCCCCACTCCCGCGTCCGTCGCGCTCCCGGTCCTCGCCGAGGTCGTGCGCTCCGGCTTCGTCGAGGGGCACCACCGCGGCAGTCTGGTGGTGCTGGCCGCCGACGGCGGCGTCGAGCTGGCGCTCGGCGACGTGACGGCACCGGTCTTCCCCCGCTCCTCGAACAAGCCCATGCAGGCGGTGGGCATCCTGCGCGCGGGCCTGGACCTCGCGGGGGAGCGCCTCGCCCTCGCGGCCGCGAGCCACTCCGGCGAGATCTTCCACCGTGATCTGGTCCAGAAGATGCTCGTCGAGCACGGGCTGGACGCCGGACAGCTCCAGTGCCCGCCGGACCTGCCGCTCGACCCCGTCGAGGCCGAGACCTACCTCGCCTCCGGTGCCGTCCGGGACCGTGTCACCATGAACTGTTCCGGCAAGCACACGGCGATGCTGGCGGTGTGCGCGCAGCGCGGCTGGCCCACGGAGTCCTACCTCGACCCCGGGCACCCCCTCCAGCAGCTGATCCACTCCGTGGTCGAGGAGGCCGCCGGGGAGCCCGTCGCGGCGGTCGGCACGGACGGCTGCGGGGCGCCCCTGATGGCCATCACCCTCACGGGTCTCGCCCGTGCCTTCCGCTCCTTCGTCCTGGCGGCCCCGGGTTCCGCCGAACGCCGGGTGGCGGACGCCATGCGCGCCCACCCCGAGTACGTCGCCGGCACCCGTCGCCCCGACACCTGGCTGATGCGCGAGGTCCCGGGTGTCCTGTCCAAGATGGGCGCCGAGGCCGTCCAGGCGGTCGCCCTGCCCGACGGCCGCGCCCTCGCCTTCAAGATCGACGACGGTGGCGGCCGTGCGCTGGGTCCCGTCCTGGCCCGTGCCCTGTCCCTGCTGGGCGTGGACGCGCCGGTGGTGACACGCATCGGCAGCGCACCGCTGCTGGGCGGCGCCCGAGAGGTGGGCGAGATCCGGGCGGCCTTCTGATTCCGGGGACACAGCGGCCGAGCCCCGACCAGGGACCTGGGGTCCGCCTCAGCCGATGGCAGGGGCCTTGGGTCCGGGGGCGCCCGGAGTGCGAGGCGAGGGTCTTCGCGGGGCACGAGGCCGGGGTCGCCGGGGTCGTGAGGCGGGGCACGCCTGGCGTACGAGGCCGGGATCTGCCCGGCCGCGAGCCGGGGGTCCGGTCAGAGCCGGAGGCCGGTGTCCGGTCAGGGTCCGAGGCCGGTGTCGTGCCGGGGTGCCAGGTGCGGGAAAATCCCGCGACACCCCGGCCGGGGGCCGCCTAGCGTGGTCCCATGACCCCGCACGGTGCCAGCGACGCCCCCCGCCCGAACGCAGGCGACACGATCGGCGTACGGCCGATCACCGTCCCCGATCTCCCCGACTGGCTGCGTGCCCTGAAGACGGGGTTCCTCCAGCAGCCGGCCGTCTCGGACGAGGAGCTGGAGAACCGGGCCTCCGGGGTCATCCTGTCGAGGACCCTGGGCGCGTTCGACGGCTCCCGCTGCGTGGCGACGTTCAGGTCGTTCCCGCAGGAGCTCACAGCGGTCGGCGGGGCGGCCGTCCCGGCGGACGCGATCTCCAACGTGACCGTCTCGCCCACGCACCGCCGCCGGGGTCTGCTCACCCGCATGATGAAGGCCGACCTGGCGGCGGCGAGGCAGCGCGGCGATGTCGTCGCGACGCTCATCGCCGCCGAGTACCCGATCTACGGCCGCTACGGCTTCGGCCCGGCCACCACCGCCACCGAGTGGACCGTCGACGTACCGCGCACCGGTCTCGACCCCCGCTGGGCGGGTCCGGCAGACGGCGCCCGGATCGACCTGCTGGACGCCGAGGACGTACGCAAGGCGGGCCCCGAACTGCACGAGCGGTTCCGGCGCGGCCGGCCCGGCGTGGTCGACCGCGACAACCGGTGGTGGCAGGTCAACACCGGCCTGCTGCGGTTCGGCGGCACCTGGAAGGAACCGTTCTACGCGTCGTACCGCTCGGCGTCGGGCGAGATCGAGGGCCTGGTCTCCTACACGGCGGACGACACCTGGGGCGACTCCAACCAGCCCGGCAACACGGCGGAGGTGAACTGGCTGCTCGCGGTGACGCCGGCGGCCGAGCGCGCCCTGTGGACCTACCTCTGCTCGATCGACTGGATCACCCGGGTCAGGACCGGCCGGCGCGCCCCCGACGACCTGCTGCCCCAGTTCCTGCCCGACCCGCGCGCCGCCCGCGTCACCCGCCACTCGGACTGGCTCTGGGTGCGGATCCTGGATGTCGTACGGGCCCTGGAGGCGCGCACGTACGGGACCGGGGGCACGCTCGTGCTGGACGTGGTGGACGAGAGCGGTCCCGACGGCGGCCGTTACCGGCTCCGGGCCGCTTCGGACGGCACGGCGACCTGCGTGCCGACCGCCGAGGAGGCGGACCTGTCGCTCTCCATCGCCGATCTGTCGACCCTGTGGCTCGGGGACGAGTCGGCGGTCAGGCTGGTGGAGCTCGGCCGGGTCGGGGAACGGCGGGAGGGCGCCGCCCGTCTGGCCGACGCCCTGCTGCGGACGTCCAGGCGACCGTGGTGCCCGGACGTCTTCTGAACCGTGGCTGTCTGCGGGCGGTTCTCCTTCCGTGCGGGTGCGGGTGACGCTTCCTGCGGTCGCCGCGGCGGTTGCCCCGGCTTCGACCATTGATCCGTAGCGATTCAGTTGTGGTGGTACGGGGTGGTGCGGTGGTGCTGACTGACCGGGCTCCCGGCTCCCCTCCGGAAGGGAGCGCGGTCAGCCGGACCGGCGGACGACGGGGTCCGCTCAGCCGGACTGGGCGAGCAGCATCACGAGGATCACGGCCCCGATGCCGCTGACGGTGGTGTTCCGGGCCTTGAGCCCGACGGACAGCGCGACGAACGCGATGATGCCCATCGGCCCGTACTCCCACTGGATGAGTTGCTCGAATCCGATGGCCAGGGCGGCGACGGCGAGGGCGACGAGCGGCATGACGGTCCCTCCTTCGGGACGGGGAGGCGGACCCCCGCTGAGGACCGTCCGCCCCGGCCGTCGCGTGTTCCGACGGTCCTCGGCGGCCAACCCTCCGGAAGTTTGACCATGTTGTGCAAGTTGGCTACCAACTCACTCTTACTTATCTCCGTGTTGGGACGACTCATAACCACCTATCCGGCAACTGCCAAAAGATGGCGGGAAGTTGTAGGGTTCTGGTTGTGGAGCCGGAGCATGCCGTCGTCAACGGGCGGAACAGGTCACCACGGCCGCCGAGGTCACACCGAGAGGTGGCCGACGAGCTGCGCAGCCGGATCAGGTCCGGTCAGCTGCGGGCCGGCCAGCGCATGCCGACCCAGGCCGAACTGGCCGGAGAGTTCGGCGTCGAACGCGGCGCGGTGCGCCAGGCGTTGCGCATCCTCCAGTCCGAGCACCTGCTCGCCAACGTGTCCAAGGGGAGTCCTGCGACGGTCGCGGACCATCCCGAGAGGGCGCTGACCGGGCCGCAGGCCCAGCCGCAGTCCACCATGGTGGCGCTCGCGCCGCGGATCACGGCGGCCTTCGAGGTCCCGCACGTGGAGATCGACGCGCTGTGTCTGACCGCGGTGTCGCTGACCCTCGCCATGGGCGAGCCGTTGCGCGAGATTCACGCCGGACGCATGAAACCGGCCAAGGTCGACGTCCGGGTGATGCTTCCCAGCCGGGACATCGACCTCGCCTTTCCCGCCTCGGTCGACGGCAGCTCGGACGACCGTCCACGGCTTCGCTGGCTGGCCCAGCGCAACGCCCAGATGCGGGTGCTGCGGCACAGTCTGCTGGCGCTGCGGACCACGCACGGCATCGACGTGCGGGTCTCGTTCCGCGCGCTGCCCTTCACCCCGCCCGTGAAGCTGTACCTGCTCAACGAGGCGGAGGCGCTCTTCGCGTACTACACGCTCGCGCGGCGGGGCGAGGAGATCGACCACGAGTACCTGGAGATGTACGACGCCCAGGGCACGCAGTCGATGCTGTTCCCCTTCGGCCAGGGGGTGGGACCGCGGGACACCACGTTCGTGGAACAGTCCCACCTCTGGTTCGACGCGCTCTGGGAGACGATCAGTTCGGAACTGCTGATCACGAACTGATGGCCGGACCCGCGACCAGCAGGGCCAGGACACAGGCCCCGATGGAGCTGCACGTGGGGTTCTTCGCCTTGATACCGACGGCGAGCAGCAACAGTCCGACGATGCCCGTCGGTCCGTACTGCCATCGAACGAGCTGCTCGCAGCCGACGACGAAGACGGCGGAGAGGAGGGTGATGGCGGGCATGGTGGTTCCTCCTGCATCTCTTCGGTGACCTGTTCGGGGTGATCGACGCCATGGACGGGAGAGGGGAGGCAAAACTTCCGCCATCTTGGCCAAGTTGGTAACCAACTCTGCTTAGGTTGTCCCCACTTGGTAACTATCCATAAACAACTTTCGAGTAACTCCCCAAAGATGGGGGAGAGTTATACCGTTTGGTCGTGACTCAGGAGAACGCTGTGGCGAGTGACAGCAACAAAAGGCTTTCGCCCCAGGAGATCGCCGATGTCCTGCGGGACCGCATCCGCACCGGAGAGCTGAAGGCCGGGGACCGTCTGCCCACCCAGGCGGAACTGGCGGACGAGTTCGGCGTCGAACGCGGCACGGTCCGCCTCGCCCTGCGCGAACTCCAGGAGGACGGCCTGCTCAGCAACGTCAGCAAGGGCAGCCCGCCGCGGATCGCGGAGGTCACCCGCACCAGGAACGGACCGCAGCCGACCATGGTGGGCCTCGCCCCCCGTCTCGCCGAGGCGTTCTCCGTCCCCCATGTGCGGATCGACGCGGTGTGTCTCACCTCGGAGACGCTGACGCTGGCACTGGGCGAGCCGCTCCGCCAGATCCACGACGGCAGGGTCCTGCCGGAGCGCGTCGACGTCCGGATCCTCCTGCCCAGCCGGAAGATCAACCTGGCGTTCCCCGTCTCCGTCGACGGCCACGGCGGCGACGACGACGATCCGGTCCACCGGCGCTGGCTTGAGCAGCGCAACGCCCAGGGCCATGTCCTGCGCCACAACCTCCAGTCCCTGCGCTCCTCCCACGGCATCGAGGTCCATGTCGCCTTCAGGGCGCTGCCCTTCACCCCGCCGGTGAAGATGTACCTGCTCAACGAGTCGGAGGCGCTGATGGCGTACTACACGATCATGAGGCGGGAGGAGCCGACCCAGGACGACGGAGTGCTGGACATGTACGACGCCCTCGGCTCCGCGTCCCTGCTCTTCTCCTTCGAGAAGCGGGCCGGCGGCCGGGACACCGCGTTCGTGGAAGAGTCCCAGACGTGGTTCGACGCCCTCTGGGAAACCATCACCACGGACCTGAGACTTTCCCTGTGACTTCTGATACGACGCAGACCGACGCGGTGGCGGCACAGACGGAGAACCTGCGGGACACGATCACCCGGGCGCGCTTCGTGCTCTTCGACTTCGACGGGCCGGTGTGCAGGCTGTACGCCGGACACGCCGCCGAGCGGGTGGCCAGGCATCTGGTCGAGTGGCTCGAACAGCAGGGAATGCACGGCCTGTTGACCCCGGAGGAGCGTGAACACCCCGATCCCCTCGTGGTGCTGCACGCGGTCGACCGGCGGCGCCCGCGCAGCGACCTGGTGGCCGAACTGGAGGCACGGTTCACCCAGCAGGAGCTGAAGGCCGTGGACAAGGCATGGCCCACCGAGTACGCCGACGCGGTGATACGGACCTGGAGAGCCGTCGGCGCCCGGCTGGCGATCACCACCAACAACTCACCGCGCACGGCAGCCCGTTACCTGGAGGGCCGTGACCTGGCCGAGTGCTTCGCCCCCCACATCTACGGCCGCACCCGGCATCTGCACCACCTCAAGCCCGACCCGAACTGCCTCAATCGGGCCCTTAACGCCCTCGGCGCCGATCCGTCCACAGCGCTGATGATCGGCGACACCCCCTCGGACCTGTACGCGGCCGAGCGGGCCGGCGTCCCGTTCCTCGGCTACGCGCGTAACGGGGACAAGGAGAAGGAGCTGCGGGACGCCGGGGCCGAGCAGGTGGTGGCCTCGCTGGAGACCGTCCTCAGGGTGCTGCGCGCGATGCCGGGTCAACCCTGATGGCGCGCGCTGCCCCGGGGGAGTGAACGAGGAGCCGGCCGGCGCGGAGGTCGGTGCTCTTCTGGGACTATGCCCGGGCACGAGTGGCGACGGAGTACCGTTCTCCCCTCTTCGAATGTGGCTTCAATTGACTGTGGTTACGCGAGAGAACGGTCCATGTCACCCGAATCGGCCTCCCCGGCTCGTGAGCGAGCCGTTGAGTTGAGTGGCGACGTGAGTGCGGTCGAGGGACCGCTTCACGGCTACCACCACGAGACGTATGTGTGTCCGCTGCCGGGTGGGACCGGAAAGGGCGAGCCGGTTCGCTGGAAATGCCGGGAACCGCGGCCCGGCCTGCTGTGGTTCGACCGGCGCTGTTTCGCGTCCGAGGAACAGCTGCTCCGCGCGCTGGACGGGCGGATCAGCGGCATTCCCGACCTCATCCAGGTGGGCCCCACCGGTCTCCAGCGGTTCATCGAGGGAAAGACGCTGGGCGCGCTGTACGGATCCGGCAGCGAGGTCCCGGCCCGTCTCACCGGGCAGATCGTCTCCCTCTTCGAGCAGTTGGCCCGGGTCAGGTCCGATGCCCTCACCGTGGAACGGACGTGCACCGCCGCCGACCGCTCCTGCGAAGGTGACACCGACGGATTCCTCGAACGGCTCATCCTGTTCACGCAGGATCGGGTGTACCGGCGGAACATGCCTGACTTCGAGGGCTTGTTCAGCGCCCTGGGGCTGTACGACATCTCCTTCGAGCGTCTGCGAGAGCACGCGTCGAAACTGACCGACCGCCCTTTCTGTCTCCTGCACGCCGATCTGCACCGCGAGAATTTCGTGGTCGACGAAGAAGAACGGCTCTGGACGATCGACTGGGAACTGGCGATGTTCGGGGACCCGTTGTACGACCTGGCGACCCATCTCTATCTGATGCGGTATCCGGCTGACCAGGAGGGCTGGATGGCCAAGCAGTGGTGCGAGGCCGTCGAGAGCGTCGCCCCCGGCAGTTCGGCCGGCTGGGAGGCGGACCTGCCGAAGCTGCTCGCGTACAAGAGGGCCCAGTCCGTCTTCACCGACGTCATCCGGACGGCGCTGTCGCTGAAGCAGGAGCGGACGGTCGACGAGGGTCTTCTCGCGCAGGCGGGGGACGCACTGCACAGGGTGCTGGGCGCCGCGGCGGAACCGCTGGGGATGGGCGAGGTGCCGGCCCCGGGGCGTGTCGCGGCCGCGCTCGGCGAATGGGCCGGGCTCGGCGGCCGGTCCGGGAAGCGGGGGGCGGCGGCGGAGCCGGTGGCCTGAGCCGGGTCCCGCGCGGTGCGTAGGCTCGTGGGCATGAGTGACATCGGTCTGCGTGAGCGCAAGAAGCGACGGATGTACCAGTCCGTCTCCGACATCGCCATCGGCCTCTTCCTGGAGAAGGGGTTCGACGCCGTGTCCGTCGCCGAGGTCGCGGCCGCCGCCGAGATCTCCAAGCCGACGCTCTTCCGGTACTTCCCGTCCAAGGAGGATCTGGTCCTGCACCGCTTCGCGGACCACGAGACCGAGGCCGCGCGGGTGGTCGAGGAGGGCCGGGCAGACGGACGCTCGGCCATCGACGCGCTCCGCGAGCACTTCCTGGACGGTCTGCGCCGGGAGGACCCCGTCACCGGGCTCAACGACCATCCCGGCATCCTCGCCTTCCACCGGCTGCTCTACGGGACGCCGTCGCTGGTGGCGCGGATGTACGGGTACCTGGAGCGGTCCGAGGCCGCCCTCGCCGAAGCCCTCGCGGAGCCGCTGGGGGCGGGGCTCGACGCACGGCTCGCCGCCGGACAGATCACGGCCGTGCGCCGCATCCTCGCCGAGGAGAACCTGCGGCGGATCGCGGCGGGGGAGCCGGTGACGGCCGTACGCCCGGACGCCGAGGCGGCAGCCGGGCGGGCCTTCGCGCGGCTGGCCGCCGGATTCCCGCGGCTGGCGTGACCGGGACCCGTCTCGGCCCGGCCGCCGCGAGCCCTCCCGTCAGTGCGTGACCCGGTAAAGAATGTTACTCGGTTAACTGTTCCGGTATCCTGGACGGAATGACGCCGACCGACCGCGCCCCGCAGCCCGGCCCCCAGCCCGCCCCGGACCTGCCGCTCACCCGCTCCCTCTCCCGCGGACGCGCCTTCCACGACGTCTGCCGTGCCGCCCTCGCCGCGATGGTCGACGGAGCCGAGGAACACGTCGTCACCGGCGAGGACGTCTCCGCCTCCGGGGCCGACGCCGAGGTGCTCGGGTATCAACTGCGCAGCCGGGCCAAGGAGATGCGGGAGCTGCCTCAGGGCCCCTTGTTCTTCGGCCGGCTGGACTTCCAGGACTCGGCCGCGGCGGCCGGCGACCACGCGGGGCAGAGCTATCACATCGGGCGGCTGCGGATCAGGGAACACCCGGCCGCCCCGCCCCTGGTCGTCGACTGGCGCGCCCCCGTCTCGCGCGCCTTCTACCAGGCCGGCGCCCGTGACCCCCAGGGCGTCGCCGTCCGCCGCCGCTTCGGCTGGGCCCCCGGCAGCCGCGGCGACTCCGCCGACCTCACGGGACTGGAGGACGAACCCCTCGGGGCCGAGCCGGCCGGAGCCGGAACCGTCGAGAGCGAGTCCGTCGCCCGGGCGGGCTCGATCCTCGCCGAGGAGATCGAGCGCCCCCGGGTCGGCCCCATGCGGGACATCGCCGCCACCATCCAGCCCGAACAGGACGATCTCGTACGAGCCGACCTCGCCGCCTCGGTCTGTGTGCAGGGCGCCCCGGGCACCGGCAAGACGGCCGTCGGCCTGCACCGGGCCGCCTACCTCCTCTACACCCACCCGCAGCGCGTCCGCCGCGGCGGCCTGCTGATCCTCGGCCCCAACCGGGTCTTCCTCTCGTACATCGCGGAAGTCCTTCCCGCGCTCGGCGAGACCGGGGTGCGCCAGTCGACCGTCGGGGAGGAGATCGCCTCCCGTCCGGTGACCGGCGAGGACGGCGAACGGGCCGCGGTCGTCAAGCACGACGCCCGGATGGCCCGGGTGCTGCGCCGGGCGCTGTACGGGAACATCGGCGCACCGGCCGACGGCCTCGCCGTACCGGACGGCACCTACCGCTGGCGCGTCCCCGTCGCCGTACTGCGCCGCATCGTGGACGGCGTACGCGCCGAGGAACCCCCGTACGCCGTGGGCCGGGAGCGGGTGCGGACACGGGTCGTGCGGTACGTACGGGAGCGGGCCGAGCTGCGGGCCGGACCGCAGACGAACGCCTGGGCGCAGCGGATCTCGCGGGCCCGGCCGGTCGGCGCGTACGTCGACGCGGTGTGGCCCCGGGTGCGCCCCGAGGAACTGCTCGCCCGGCTCCTCACCGACGCCGGGGCGCTGGAGCGGGCGGCCGGCGGGATCCTCGACGCCGACGAGCGAAAGGCGATCCTGTGGACGAGGCCGCCGCGTTCGTGGAAGTCGGCGCGCTGGTCGGCCGCAGATCTCGTCCTCCTCGACGAGATCGCCGGACTGATCGAACACCCCGAGGGATACGGCCACTTGGTGATCGACGAGGCGCAGGACCTCTCGCCGATGGAGTGCCGGGCCATCGCGCGGCGGGCCGCCTTCGGGTCGCTGACCGTGCTCGGGGACCTGGCGCAGGGCACGACTCCCTGGGCGGCGCGGGAGTGGGGCGAACTCCTCGCCCATCTGGGCAGACCGGATGCCGCCGTCGTACCGCTGACGGCCGGGTTCCGGGTGCCCGAGGTGATCGTCGAGCTCGCCAACCAGGTCCTTGAGCGCCTGGGCGTGGGTGTCCCGCCGGCCCGGTCGCTGCGCAGGGACGGCGAGTTGAGGATCCGGCCGGCCTCCGACCTGACGGCCGAGACCGTCGTCGCCGTCCGCGAGGCGCTCGCGCACGAGGGGTCCGTCGGTGTCATCGCCGCCGACGCGGACGTCGCGGCGCTACGGGAGGCGCTCGGCGCCGCGGGGATCGGCGCCGCCGGGGCCGACGAGCCGGGCGCCCGGGTCGCGGTGCTGCCCGCGAGTCTGGCCAAGGGCCTGGAGTACGACCATGTCGTGGCCGTGGAGCCGGCGGCGATCGCGGAGGCCGAGGAGCGGGGCCTGCACCGGCTCTACGTCGTTCTGACCCGCGCGGTGTCGCGCCTCGACGTGGTCCACTCCCGCCCCCTGCCCTGGTGAATCCGGGAGTTCACCAGGACAGCGGCCGGCCGTCACGGAAGAAGCCCCCGGTGGGGCCGTCGTCCGGAAGGGTGGCCGCCCAGACGACGCCCGCCGCCCCTCCTCGACCGGCCGCCCGCCCGCTCCGCCCATGTCGGTGGCGACCCAGCCCGGACAGACGGCGTTCACGAGGATCCCGTCGGACCGCAGTTCGGCGGCGAACATCCTGGTCAGGGCGTTGAGAGCGACCTTGGACGCCGAGTAGGCCGGGGTCCCCGCGCCCATGGCCGCGAGGGAGGCGGCCTCGCTGGAGACGTTCACGATCCGTGGATGCCGGCTCGCGCGCAGCAGCGGGAGCAGCGCCTGGGTCAGCCGCCAGGGCCCGTAGAGATTGGTCTCGGCGGCCTCCCGTACGACCTCCAGGTCGGCGGTGACGGCACGCTGCCAGGTGTCGTACGTGATGGCCGCGTTGTTGACCAGCACGTCGAGGGCGTCGATGTCCCGGGCCGCCGCCGCGATGTCGGCCTCGGAGGTGACGTCGAGGCGGAGGGGGCGCACGCCGGGCAGTCCGATCGCCCGGGCCGCGCCGGCGGCGGCCTCGGCGGACCGGGCCGTCAGATAGACGGTGTGCCCGTCGGAGGCCAGCCGGCGGACGGTCTCGCGCCCGATACCGCGGTTGGCCCCGGTGACGAGAGCGATCACGGGGTCCCTCCCCTCGCGAGGCGATGATCCTGTTCCAGCATGACTCCTGGGGAGGGGAAGCCCGCCTCCGCAGGAGCGACACACTTTTGCAAGCAGGTGCTTGCAAAAGTTAGCGAGGATGGGGCAAGGTGGAGCCATGGCATCGCTCAACGTCGGCAATCTCGGTGAATATCTGCGGGAACAGCGGCGCACCGCGCAGTTGTCCCTGCGGCAGCTCGCCGACGCCGCCGGGGTGTCCAATCCGTATCTGAGCCAGATCGAGCGCGGGCTGCGCAAGCCGAGCGCGGAGGTGCTCCAGCAGGTCGCCAAGGCGCTGCGGATCTCCGCCGAGACGCTGTACGTGCGAGCCGGCATCCTCGACGCCGAACGGGACCGCGACGAGGTGGAGACGCGTGCCGTCATCCTCGCCGATCCCACGCTGAACGAGCGGCAGAAGCAGGTGCTGCTCCAGATCTACGAGTCCTTCCGCAAGGAGAACGGATTCGAGATCGTGCCGGCGGACGAGACCGGTCACGGCGTCGAGGCGACCGGCGGCGGCGAAGGCCGCGGCACCGCCGGACCCGGGACTCAGGACGCGGAAGACGCCCAGCCTTCACCGGACACCGCCGTCCGCGGCCCCCGCACGGCCGACGGCAGCGATGCCGGTCCGCAGCAGACCGCGAGTTGACCGCTGCGCGGACCACGAAACCCTCAGCTGAAAGCGATTACGGGAGGACCATCGTCATGGCCATCACCGACGACATCCGCAAGGCCGCCACCGACCCGACCCCGCTCTACTTCCTCGCCGGCACCGCCGACCTGGCCGTCCAGCAGGCGAAGAAGGTCCCGGGCATCGTGGAGCAGATCCGCGCCGAGGCCCCGGGGCGGATCGACACCGTCAAGAACATCGACCCCAACGCCGTCCAGGAGAAGGCCACCGCGCGCGCCAAGGTGGCGCAGGAGACCCTTCAGACCAAGGTGACGGAGCTCATCAGCAGCCTCGACACCGACCTGAAGAAGCTCGGTGAGTCCGCCCAGGACCTCGCCCTGCGCGGTGTCGGCGTCGCCGCCGAGTACGCGGTCAAGGCCCGGGAGACGTACGAGAAGGTCGCCGAGCACGGCGAGCAGACCGTGCGGACCTGGCGCGGCGAGGCCGCCGAGGAGATCGAGGACTTCGCCATCGCCGTCGAGCCGAAGGCCGAGCCGGTCGAGGTCAGGGATGAGGTGAAGCCCGCGGCCGCCGCCGAGGACTCCGCCGCCAAGAAGGGCCCGGCGAAGAAGGCCTCGGTGCGCAAGCCCGTCGCCAAGAAGACGACTCCGCCCGCGAAGTAGGCGAGCGCGGGGACAGCATTCCGCCGTGCGCGGACGGGCCGGGCACTCTCAGAGTTCCCGGCCCGTTCTCCGGGTACGGTGACCGTAGAGACGACGCGAACGGGCGGTGGGCATTGTGCTGATGACGGCATTCGGCGGTCTGATGTGGCTGATCTTCACGGCCATGCTCGTGCTCGCCGTGGTGGCCCTGGTCCTGGCCGCGATCGCCCGCGAGGACGCCTACCGCGCCGCGGACAAGCAGAACAAGGTGTTCTGGCTGATCATCCTCGGGATCACCGTGGCGGTGAACCTGCTGGTGCCGATGCTCTTCCTCCAGCTCGCGGGTCTGGTCGCCACGATCGTCTTCTTCGTCGACGTCCGTCCCGCGCTGCGCCAGGTCTCCGGCGGGGGCAGGGGCCGCAGAGGCGGCAGCAGCAGCGACGGCCCGTACGGCCCGTACAACGGCGGCCGGTAACCCCCGCCTTCGAGCGCCCTCGCGCGGCGGGGTCGCCCCCACCGCGGCCACTTCGCAGCCCGGAACTCCGGCGTGAGCGAACGTGTCGGCGCGTCCGTGAACGCGGGCGTGAGCGAACCCGCTAGCGGGTCCGGTCCAGCAGCAGCACGGCCACGTCGTCCGCCAGCTCGCCGCCGTTGAGTTCGCGGGCCTCGTTCACCGCGGCGCGCAGCAGATCCTCGCCCTGGAGTCCCTGGGCGAGCTGGCGCCGGACCATGGCCACCATGCCGTCCAGCCCCAGGCGTTCCTTGCCCACGCCGGTGTGGCCCTCGATCAGGCCGTCGGTGTAGAGCATCAGGCTCCACGCGGCACCCAGTTCCACCTGCATGCGCGGCCAGCGTGCGTTCGGGAGCAGCCCGAGCGCGGGGCCGTTGTTGTCGTACGGCAGCAGTTCGGCGGGCCGGCCCGGACGCGCGATCAGCGGCGAGGGGTGACCGGCCAGACAGAGCCCGGCACGGCGCCCGTCCGGCGCGATGTCCACGGTGCACAGCGTCGCGAAGATCTCGTCGTTCTCGCGCTCGTGCTCCAGGACCTGCTGGAGCGTGGAGAGCAGTTCGTCGCCGCACAGGCCCGCGAACGTCAGGGCGCGCCAGGCGATCCGCAGCTCCACACCGAGCGCGGCCTCGTCGGGCCCGTGCCCGCAGACGTCACCGATCATCGCGTGCACCGTGCCGTCGGCCGTGCGCACGGTGTCGTAGAAGTCGCCGCCGAGCAGCGCGCGCGAGCGGCCGGGCCGGTAGCGCGCGGCGAAGCGCAGCGGGGAGCCCTCCAGCAGCG
Source organism: Streptomyces sp. NPDC024698 (assembly GCF_055559015.1). Taxonomy (NCBI): domain Bacteria; kingdom Bacillati; phylum Actinomycetota; class Actinomycetes; order Kitasatosporales; family Streptomycetaceae; genus Streptomyces; species Streptomyces sp. NPDC024698. The sequence goes on from NZ_JBVHLK010000004.1 coordinate 72,866, forward strand.
GGGTCGGCAGCAGGCCGCGCTCCAGACGGGCGTTCTCCTGGGCGCGCAGCTTGGACTCGGTGAGCCGGCGTTCGGCCTTGTCGGAACGTTTCCGCTCCACCGCGTACCGGATCGCCCGGCTCAGCAGCCTGCTGTCCAGCTCGTCGCGGAAGAGGTAGTCCTGGGCGCCGACGCGCACCGCCTCCGTGCCGCGCTCGGCGTCGCCGGAGGCGGTGAGCGCGAGGACGGCGTGGCCGGGCGCGAGCCGCAGGACGTGCTTGAGCGTCGCGAGCTCGTCCTCGCTGTCCGCCGCCCGGCCCGGCGCGGGCAGCGCGAGGTCGAGCAGGATGCAGTGGACGTCGTCGGTGAGCAGCCGCTCGGCCTCGGTGAGGTTGCGGGCGGTGCGGACCCGGACCGGCCTGCCGGCCGCGTCGAGCATCTCGGGCACGCCGAGCGAACCCGCCGGGTCGTCCTCGATGACCAGGAGGGTCAGATGGGTGGTGCCGGTGATCGTGGTCGTGGTGTGGGCTTCCGGTGTGGTGCGGGCTTCCGGTGCGGTCCCGGCGGGGCCGCCGGTGGTGTCTCCGGATGGGCCGCCGGGTGAGAACACGGCTTGAGCCTGACCACTCTCCACGGCCGGGATCGCTCTCTGCCGCGGTACGGGTGCGGGCATCGTCTGGGTTCCTTCCCTCCCCCCGAGGGCGTGGCGGGCGAAGGACCTCGACCCACCGACGGGGACCATAGCGCCCGCCGGTGCCGCAGCGGAATGGCGTACGGCGCGGCGCCGGGCAAAGGGCCACCGTCATATGCCGCATCCCGTAACGCATTTGGACAGGACGCGTTTCCCCCGGGAATGACTAAGGTCACTTCCCCGAGTGCGGGGAGCCGGGGCAACCGTGCGGTAGGTCACGTGCGGTGGGTCACGCGCGCGCCGCCACCCGTGAGGACGCCCGCCGTTCACGCCGCCGGACACGACACTCGTCTGCCCGAGGCCGTCCGCTCGGGCCCGCCCGTCCCCGGCCGGTGCGGTGCCGGTGCACGCGGCCCGACCGGGCGGGCTACGCGTCCGGCCGCACGACACCCAGGATCCGCATCGAACCCGCGCCCGTGATCGTCACCGTGCGACCCGGGCGCGGGGCGTGCACGATGGCGCCGTCCCCTATGTACATCCCGACATGGCTGGCGTCGTCGAAGTAGATGATCAGGTCGCCGGGGCGCATGTCCTTGACGTCGATGTGCTTGAGCTGCTTCCACTGCTCCTGCGAGGTGCGAGGAATCGGGTGCCCCGCGGCCGCCCAGGCCTGCGAGGTGAGTCCCGAGCAGTCGTACGTCTTCGGGCCCTCGGCGCCCCATTCGTACGGCTTGCCGATCTGGTCGGTCGCGTACTTCACGGCCTTCTTGCCCTGCTCGGACGCGTCGCTCCGGATGTCCGCGAGGACGCCGGAGCTCAGCCAGACCGTCTGCGCCTGACGGGCGGCCTCCTCCTCCAGTTCGGCGAGCCGCTCCTTCTCCTTCTTCTCCAGCCGGGATTCCAGCTTCTCGGCGTCGGAGATCCGCTGCTTGATCTTCTTCTTGGCCTCGGCCCTGGCCTCGCGGTCGGCCTCCAGCCGGCGCCACTGGTCGGAGGCGTCCTTCGCGTACTGCCGCAAGTCCTGCTGGGTGCGCGCCATCTCGTCCAGCAGCCCCTTGGTGGCGTGCTCGCCCTGGCGCACCACGCCCGCGCCGTCCAGGAACTCCTGCGGGTCGTCGCTCAGCCACAGCCGTGCCTCGGGCGGCAGCCCGCCGCCGCGGTACTGAGCGCGGGCCGCGGCGCCCGCGCGGTCCTTCAGCGCGTCCAGCTTCGCCTGGCCCTTGACGATCTGCTGGGCCAGTCCGACGATCTCGGCGGACTGCTTCTGGGCCTTCTCCTCGGCCGCGTTGTACGCGTCCGTGGCCACCGCCGCGTCGTGATAGAGCTTGTCGAGCTTCTTGCGGACCGCTTCAAGGTCCTTGGTGCTCACGGGAGTCGGGACGGCCACCGGGGTTGCGGTCGGCGCCGGCTTGGGTTCCGGAGTCGCGTAGGCCGTCCCCGGTGACGCCAGCACCACGCAGGCGCACGCGCAGGCCAGCGCCATGGCCGCCGTGGTCAGGCACCGCTTGCCGGATCCCATTGTCCCGCCCCCTAGCTGATTTACCGTCAGTAACTTACGGACGCCTGGGGATCGTGCCATGTCGGCGCGCAATGCGACAGAGCCGGGCAAGAACTCCCTTCCCCTCGCATGCGAGGCAGGCGGGAACTCCCTTCCCCGGAGCCCGTTTCGGCACGACGATCTCATCCCCCGGCTGGTGTGACGTGCGACGCACCGAGATCGTTCCCCGTCGGTCACGCACTCGACGTCTCCCGGACGCCGTCGCGACCCGCCGGAGCCGTTCGCCCCCTCAGGTGCGGGGCGCCAACGCCTCCCAGCGCACCGTCACTTCGCCCTGGCGCCAGCGCGTGATCCCGTCCACGACCGGCCAGTCGGCCGTCAGGTCGCGGACCGTGCGTATCCAGCGCTGTCTCGCGCCGTACGCGGCGTACGGAGCGGCGGCGGCCCAGGCGCGGTCGAAGTCGCGCAGGAAGGAGTGCACGGGCTCACCCGGCACATTGCGGTGGATGAGGGCCTTGGGAAGCCGTTCGGCCAGGTCGGACGGGCGGTCGAGGGACCCGAGCCGGGTGGCGAAGGTGACCGTGCGCGGGCCTTCCGGGCCGAGGGCGACCCACACGTGCCGACGGCCGATCTCGTCGCAGGTGCCCTCGACGAGCAGACCGCCCCGGGAGCCGGGGCCCGCCGGAGCGAGCCGTGCGCGGAGCCGCCGCCAGACCTCGGCGACCTGGTCCTCGTCGTACTGGCGCAGTACGTTCGCCGCCCGGATCAGCTGCGGCCGGCCCGGCACCGGGACCTCGAAGCCGCCGTGCCGGAAGGTGAGGCCCTCGCGTTCGTACGGGCGGGCGGCGGCGACCCGCGCGGGTTCGATCTCGATGCCGAACACCTGGGTGCGGGGCGCGGCCGTGCGCAGACGGGTCAGCAGTTCGACCGCGGTCCACGGCGCGGCGCCGTAGCCGAGATCGACCGCCACCGGTTCCGGGGCCCGGCGCAGTTCGGCGCCGTGCACCGCCGCGATCCAGCGGTCCATGCGGCGCAGGCGGTTGGGGTTCGTCGTCCCGCGCGTCACCGTGCCCACGACGGGGGTCCCACCGCTCGACCGGGGCCGGGAGTGGGGGAGGGACGCTGCGCGGGCTGTCATGCGTACGAGAGTAGGCGGCCCCGGCACGGGCCGGGTGACCCTGTGGACAACTGGCGCCCGCCGTCGCCGCGCCTGTGGACAGCGGTCGCCCATGCCCACCGGCTGTGGACAGTCGGTGCCCATCCCCACCGGCCGTGGGCAGCCGGTGCCCACCCCCACCGGCTGTGGACGACGCGCGCCCGCCGTCGCCACCGCCGCGGAAGCGCGCCGTGGAGCAGACGCCTCCCGAACCGAACGGTTGAGCGACTTCGGGCAATGATTCGGTAAAAGGGAAATGGAGCGGAGACCTCCGGCGTTCCACCTCCTGGAGGGCGTGACACGCCCTCCGACCGGCATGCCCGCAGCAAGGAGGATCGCCACGTGAGCCAGTACGTGAGCAGGCTCGGGCGCCGCTCCCCGGCGGCACCTTCACGGCTCAGACTGCACCGCAGGCCCCGCCGTGTCGCCATGCTCTCCGTGCACACCTCGCCCCTGCACCAGCCCGGCACGGGCGACGCGGGCGGCATGAACGTGTACATCGTCGAACTCGCCCAGCGGCTCGCCGCGATCAACATCGAGGTCGAGATCTTCACGCGGGCCACGACCGCGGCACTCCCGCCGACCGTCGAACTCGCTCCGGGCGTCCTCGTCCGGCACGTCGACGCGGGCCCCTACGAGGGCCTCGCCAAGGAAGACCTCCCCGCCCAGCTGTGCGCCTTCACCCACGGTGTCATGCAGGCCTGGGCCGGTCACCGCCCCGGCTACTACGACCTCGTGCACTCGCACTACTGGCTCTCCGGCCACGTCGGCTGGCTGGCCGCCGAGCGCTGGGGCGCCCCCCTGGTGCACGCGATGCACACCATGGCCAAGGTCAAGAACGCGGCGCTGGCAGAGGGCGACACCCCCGAACCCGCCGCCCGCGTCATCGGCGAGACCCAGATCGTCCGCGCCGCCGACCGCCTCATCGCGAACACCGCGGAGGAGGCCGACGAACTCGTACGCCACTACGGAGCGGCCCCCGGAAGCGTCGCCGTCGTCCACCCCGGGGTCAACCTCGACCGCTTCCGCCCCGCCGACGGCCGCGCCGCCGCCCGCGCCCGGCTCGGTCTCCCGCAGGACGCGCTGATCCCCCTCTTCGCGGGCCGCATACAGCCCCTCAAGGCCCCCGACGTGCTGCTGCGCGCCGTCGCCGTCCTGCTCGACGAGCGGCCGGAGCTGCGCAGCCGGATCGTCGTCCCCGTGGTGGGAGGTCCGAGCGGCAGCGGGCTCGCCAAGCCCGAGGGGCTCCAGAAACTGGCCGCGCGGCTGGGCATCGCCGACGTCGTACGGTTCCGGCCGCCCGTCGGACAGGACCAGCTCGCGGACTGGTTCCGGGCCGCCTCGGTGCTGGTCATGCCCTCGTACAGCGAGTCCTTCGGGCTCGTCGCCATCGAGGCGCAGGCGGCCGGGACGCCGGTGCTCGCGGCCGAGGTCGGCGGTCTGCCGGTGGCCGTACGCCACGAGGAGACCGGCTTCCTCGTCCAGGGCCACCATCCCGCCGACTACGCGCGCGTGCTGCGCGCGTTCGCCGACGACGAGACGCTCGTTCCCCGGATGGGCGCCGCCGCGGCGCGGCACGCGGAGCGCTTCGGCTGGGACACCGCGGCGGCGGCGACGGCGGACGTGTACACGGCGGCGGCACAGGACCACCGACGTCGGCAGCGCGCCCACCACGCCTGACACCGCCGTCCGCTCCCCGGGGCCGGGCGGGGTTGTCCACAGGGTGAGTCGTCCCCGGCACCGGTCACGTACGCTCGGGCCATGGCTGACGCAGTGTCGATCATCGAGCGGGTTCTCACCGAGGCCGAGCTGGAGTGGGAGAGCCCGGGGGCGGGCTCGTACGTGGTGAAACTGCCCGGCACCCGCAAGCTCTCGACGACGGTCTCGCTGATCGTCGGCAAACACTCGCTGTCGCTGAACGCGTTCGTGATCCGCCACCCGGACGAGAACCATGAAGCGGTGCACCGCTGGCTCCTGGAGCGCAATCTCAAGCTGTACGGAGTCGCGTACGCCGTCGACCCCCTCGGAGACGTCTATCTGGCGGGCAAGCTGCCGCTGGCCGCCGTCACCCCGGAGGAGGTGGACCGGCTCCTCGGGTCCGTCCTCGAAGCCGCCGACGGCGCTTTCAACACGCTCCTGGAGCTCGGTTTCGCCTCCGCGATCCGCAAGGAGTACGCCTGGCGGGTGTCCCGCGGCGAGTCGACGCGCAACCTGGACGCCTTCGCGAATCTGACCCGGCGGCCCTCCGCCTGATCCGCTCCCGGGCGGCCCGGTCCCGGCGTCACGGCATGCCGTCCGCCCGCCGCGCCACGGGGCTCACGACCGCCCGTACCGCCCCGGAGTCACCCCCACCAGCCGGCGGAAATGACGGGTCAGATGGGACTGGTCGTAGAAACCGGTCAGGGCCGCCACCTCGCCCGGCGCCCGTCCGTCGAGCAGCAGACCGCGGGCCCGGTCCACGCGACGGGACATCAGGTACTGGTGCGGGGCGATGCCGAACGCGCCGCTGAACGCCCGGACCAGGTGCGCGGGGTGGACGTGCACGAGCCGCGCGGCCTCGTCGAGGGCGATCCCCGCCACGATCCGTTCGTCGAGCAGTTCGCGCAGCCTGCGGGCGAGCGGCCGGTCGGTGTGCGGTGCCTCCACGGCCACGCGGGGAGTGAGCAGGCCGCGCAGCCGGTCCGCGATCAAGGTGAGCCTGCTGTCGGCCTCCAGCTCGTCCCCCGGGTGGGCGAGCGCCGTGTGCAGACGGGCGACCCGGTCCCGCAGTACGGGATCCGCCAGATCGGGACCGTCCACCGCGGGCCCGATCAGGTCGTCGGCCAGCCGCGAGCCGTCGAGGTAGAGGACCCGCTTGCGAAAACCGTGCTCGGTGGCGGGCTCGCCGTTGTGCGGGATGTGCGGCGGCAGGAGGGTCACCGTGTCGCGCGGGGTTCCGTGCTCGTGCCGGTCGAGGTCGTAGCGGACGGCGCCGTCGTCGACGATCAGCAGGGTCCAGGCCTCGTGGACGTGCATCGGGTACGCGTACTCGGTGTAGTGCGCGTGGAACACCTCGACGATCCCGGGGACGCTCGGGCGCCACGCGGACATCTCACGCTGAGGGGGCACGCAAAGAACGTACAAGACGACGGCGTGCACCGGTCGGCAGTCTCATCGCATGAGCAGCGAGCGTGAGACGAGCAGCGGGAACGCGACGAGCGGCGGGAACGTGACGGGCCTTTCCGGTGATGGCACGGTGGGCCCGGGCCCCTCCGGCGCCGGCGCGGTGGGCGGCGCGGACCTTCCGGACGCGGCGCCCGTCCGCTTCGACACCAAGATCACCGTCGTCCTGCGGGACGACCTGGAGCCCTGGCAGCGGCTCAACGTGACCGCCTTCCTCGTCAGCGGCCTGGGGACGCTCGTCCCCGAGGTGATCGGCGATCCCTACGAGGACGCCGACGGGGTCTCCTACCTGCCGATGTTCCGGCAGCCGGTGCTGGTCCTGGAGGCCTCCAAGGAGACGCTGACCGCCGCCCACGGCCGGGCGCTGTCCCGGGCGCTGCCGCGCGCGGTCTTCACGTCGGACCTCTTCGCCACGGGCAACGACCGGGACAACCGCGCGGCGGTACGGGCCGTGCCCACCGCCGAACTGGACCTGGTGGGAATCGCGGTGTACGGGCCGCGCAACGCGGTGGACAAGGTGGTGAAGGGGGCGCGGATGCATCCGTGAGGCGCGCTGTGTCCGCGGGGCCGCCGGGGTGGGGGCTTCCGTGGTCCGGGGAGCAGCGGGCCGGGAGTGCCCTTGGTCCGGCCGGAGACCCACGGCTCGGGGCGGGAGCCGTCAGGCCGGGGTGGTCTCGGCGCGAGGTGCGGTGGGGGGCGCGTCCGTGGCCGAGGGACCGGAGGGGACCTCGATCCCGGCCCCGATCGCGGCCCGAAGGTCGGAGTCGACGCCGCCGAACCCCTGCGAGGTCTCCGGAACGGACACCCGTACAGGTTCGCGTACGGATTCCCGTACGGACTCTCGTACGGGCCCCCGCGCCGCTTCCCTCACCGGTTCCCGTGACGGCTCGTCCGCCGGGAGCCGGCGCATGAGCAGCCCGTACCCGAGACCCGCCGCCGTGCCGACGACCGCGCACAGGCCCCAGAGCCAGGCCGCGCCGAAACGGTCGATCACGACGCCGGACATCACCGGGGCGATGAGCGCGGCGAGGGCCCAGGAGAGGGTGTACATGCCCTGGTAGCGGCCCCGGCCGTGGACCGGGGAGAGACGGACGACGAGGCCGGTCTGCGTCGGGGCGTTGACGATCTCGGCGAGGGTCCACACGCAGACGGTGAGCGTGAAGACGCCGACCGAGCCGGCGAAGGCGGTGAGCCCGAACCCGTACCCGGCGAGCAGCGACGAGATCACGAGCAGCGACTTGGGGTCCCGGTGCTCGATGAAACGGCCGACCGGGATCTGGAGCGCGACGATCATGACGCCGTTGACGGCGATCGCCGTGCCGTAGTCGGCCGGGGTGAAACCTGCCCGGCCCATGGCGATCGGCAGTCCGACGGAGCCCTGCTGGAAGACGAGGGAGACGAGGAACGACAGCCCGACCACGCTCATGAACCGTCCGTCGCGCAGTACCGTCCCGAGCCCGACCGCGGCCTCCGCCCCCTTGGCGGCCTGCACCGGCTTGGACTCCGGGAGCTTCGCGAAGACGACGAGCGCGCAGGCGAGGGTCATGCCGGCCTCGATGAGGAAGCCCGCGAGGTAGCTGAACTCGGCGATGAAGCCGGCGCCCATCGAGGAGACGGCGAACCCGAGGTTGATGGCCCAGTAGTTGAGCGAGAAGGCGCGGACGCGGTCCTCGGGCCGGACGAGGTCGGCCATCATCGCCTGCACCGCGGGCCGGGAGGCGTTGCTGGCCATGCCGACCAGGAAGGCGACCGCTGCGATGGCCACCGGGTCGTGCATGAAGCCGAGCAGCGCGACCGAGGCGGCCGTCGACACCTGCGCGACGAGCAGCGTGGGGCGCCGCCCGAACCGGTCGGTCATGACACCCGCGACGAGCGAGGAGACCACTCCGCCGAGGCCGTGCAGGGACGCGACCAGACCCGCGTACGAGGCGGAGTAGCCGCGGTCGAGGGTCAGATACAGCGCCATGAAGGTGGCGACGAAGGCACCGAGCCGGTTGATGAGGGTGCTGGTCCACAGCCACCAGAACTCGCGGGGGAGTCCTGAGACGGTCTCTCGGACAGCACGTCTCATGACGGCGGCAGGCATGGATCCCCCACGGATGTAAGCGGCTCAAGCGGTGAGCACAACTTACGATTCGGTGGCCTCCGAGAACCACTCAATTAACAGATGCCGTCAACTGAAGGGCGTCGAAGCGGGCGGGGGACGGCCGTCCGGGGGCTGTCGTGTCCGACTGATGACCGAGGGAGCGAGCGGTCGCGGGGGTGGATTACGCTCGGAGCCATGGCCGACGCACCGTACAAGCTGATCCTCCTCCGCCACGGCGAGAGCGAATGGAACGCGAAGAACCTGTTCACCGGATGGGTGGACGTCAACCTCAACGAGAAGGGCGAGAAGGAGGCAGTCCGCGGCGGTGAGCTGCTCAAGGACGCCGGCCTGCTGCCCGACGTGGTCCACACCTCGCTCCAGAAGCGCGCGATCCGCACCGCGCAGCTGGCGCTGGAGTCCGCCGACCGCCACTGGATCCCGGTCCACCGCAGCTGGCGCCTGAACGAGCGTCACTACGGCGCACTCCAGGGCAAGGACAAGGCCCAGACGCTCGCCGAGTTCGGCGAGGAGCAGTTCATGCTCTGGCGCCGCTCGTACGACACCCCGCCGCCGGCGCTGGACCGCGACGCCGAGTACTCCCAGTTCGACGACGCGCGCTACGCGGCCCTGCCGCCCGAGCTGCGCCCTCAGACGGAGTGCCTCAAGGACGTCGTCGTCCGCATGCTCCCGTACTGGTTCGACGGCATCGTCCCGGACCTGCTGACCGGCCGTACGGTCCTGGTCGCGGCCCACGGCAACTCGCTGCGCGCCCTGGTCAAGCACCTCGACGGCATCTCCGACGCCGACATCGCGGGCCTGAACATCCCCACCGGCATCCCGCTCTCCTACGAGCTCGACGCCGACTTCAAGCCCCTGAACCCGGGCGGCACCTACCTCGACCCGGACGCGGCCGCGGCCGCGATCGAGGCGGTCAAGAACCAGGGCAAGAAGAAGTAACCCGACACCAGCGAGCCCCCGACCTGCTGCTTTTCGGCAGGGCGGGGGCTTTTTGGTGGGGCTGGGCCGTCTCTGGGCCGTCAGGTGCGACGACGCCAGCGGCGAACGCGAACGTCGAGGACGATCAGCAGCGCCACCGGGACGGCGATCCGGCTTGGCGCGTGGGCCCAGAGGGCGAGCGCGCCGCCGGCTGTACCGATGAGCGCGATCGGCAAGTCGCGGAACCAGACGTCGACGGTGACACCTGCGCGTGGGACCATAGGTCTCCTCCGAAGGATGCGATGCGTTGCTATATCGGAGACAGGGCCGCTCCCGGACAGGGGAACGGCCCTGAATTTCGCGTAAAGCATTTCAGACGTTCAGCCCCTCTGACAAATCTCCAGGTGAGGGCCTACTGCCATTGAATGTACGACGCTCCAAAACATAGTTTGCAGGCGCCTTCTGTCTGCCTGGATGACCCCTTCGTTCAAACGTCATGTGCCTGCGTGCCCGTTGTGCACGCGCGCACAACGGGCGTGCATGCACGCACAACAGGCAGTTGGTGGCGGAGGAGCAGATGATTAGATGCTTCTGGAAGGTAATCCGCACTCATAACAGCGCGTTCTAATCGCCACCACTAACCACCCTTCTAGTCGACGCTGCTAACCGCCCTTCTAATCGCGTTCCTTGTCCGCTTCGCTAATCGGCGCCTTTTTATCCGCCCTGGCTAGTTCCGCTAAAGATTCGCGCGGCAGCGTTCCGAGTGCGCTCTTGACTGGATGGCATGAGGTGGGCGTACGCCCGCAGCGTCAGGCCGGGGTCGGAGTGGCCCAGGTACTCGGCCAGGGCCTTGACGTAGAAGTGCCGGAGCGCGTGCATCCCGTTCTCGCGGGACTCGGCGTACGGCTGGGCACGCTCGGGGACCGGGAGCACCCCGGCGCCGGCCAGCGCCCGCTTCCACGCCTCCTCGTTGAGCGACGTGCGCCAGACATGACCTCCGTGCGGTCCGGTGAAGATCAGTCGCTTGGTCACCGGGGGACCGTCCGCGACCTTCCACGGCAACGTGACTTCGACCGGCGGGAACTCACGGGAGCGGCTCCGGCCGTTGAGCATCAGGACCAGGAGGCCGAGCACGGCCGGGGGTTGGGCATGGTCAGCGTGATCGCGCACCGGGTCGTCGTCCACGACAGCGAGGGCGGCCACACGGTCACCGCGGCGCTCTTCACCGGGGCCCGCAGGGGAGGCCACCCGTGCTGATGGACAAGCCGCGGCGCGGCTACTGGTGCGAGTGCTGGACCGAAGAACTCCCCGAAGGCGATCCGCCAGAGCTCCGAGCATCTTTCGACGCTTACAGTGCGCCGCAGGCCGACCGGTGGGTCGCGGTCGCTCTCCGCACGATCTCCCCGGCACTCGACGCCGATGCCTCCGACGAGGCGTGGGCCTGGCTGTACGAGGGGCGCATCGAGACCCGGCAAGCACTCTCACGCATGCAGCCGTGCACAGTCTCAGTGACCCACGCCGGCACACGCATCACTTGGACGATCCGCCCAGGCCTCTTCTGCTTGAAGTCGTATGCGCAGGCTGGAAGTTCGATGCCCTGTCGGTGTGCGAGCGGCAAAGTAGAGAAAGTTGTAACTCAGTAGGTCTGCTGGGGTGGGCGCGCGGAGGCGCAGCCGGGGCTTGAACCAAGGTGGATAGGGCCGACGGCCATGAGTCGATCACCGCATAGAGCGGCCCGCGGTCAAGACAATGCCTCCAGCGGGGGATCGGCCGGCACCGGGATGGTGGGGGCGCCGTTCCAGACCGCGGGCCCGTAGCGGACGGGATGGGAGCTGGGGGTGGTGGGGGTTACGGAAGTCTGTGCCGTGATCGCCTGGATTCCTGATTTGTCTCAAATCCCCTTCATGGCCTACGACTTGAATGCTTGTAGCCCAGTGGATAGAGCGCAGCCGGGTCTCCGTTGTATGTAGTGTGCGGAAATGACAAGAGGCGAGCGGCTCGGGGAGCAGCTGGACTGGCACTGGCGCACGAACCTGCGGCCACGGCTGGACGGTCTTACCGATGAGGAGTACTTCTGGGAGCCGGTGCGCGGCTGCTGGAGCGTCCGCCCGCGTGGCACGTCGGCCGCACCGATGCCGGAAGGTTCGGGGGCGTGGACGGTGGACTTCGCGTCCCCTGGCCCGGTGCCAGCGCCGGTGACCACGATTGCCTGGCGGCTGGCACACATCATCGTCTCGTGTCTGGGCTATCGGGTCGGATGGTACTTCGGCGGCCAGGACGTCGACTCCCAGACGTTCGCCTACGCGGGGACCGCTGACGAGGCGCTGAAACAGCTCGATGAGATGTACGGGAGATGGAACGAGGGGGTCCGCGCGCTCTCGGACGCTGACCTGGAGAATCCCCCCACAGTGGGTCCCGAGCGGTTTCCCATGGAGAACAGGGTCCTGCATGTCAATAGGGAACTGATCCATCATGGCGCTGAGATTTCCCTGCTGCGCGACCTCTACCGCTGGCAGGACGGAGCCATACCGCACCGAATGTGACGTTTCGGTAATCGGCGATCGAGCTTCGGAATCTACGTGGACTCCGTGACGCTCCGTGGCTTCGAGCTTCATCGGTCTTGGTCGGAGCGTCAAGCGGCGACTGATGTCTGACATCAATGGCTGACACCAACAGCGACGAACGACTGCGGATCAGTACGGACCTGAACGGCCGATCTAAGGGAACGGAGCGGCTTTAATGCAGGCCCGGGAGCCTCAAAGGATCTACCTGATAAGGATGAGGCCAGACCTCAAAGGCTGGTTACCAGGTGAGGTGTCACCATCAGCCGATAGCGGCTCCCCGCAAGTGTTGACCTGCTCTGGTTGCCCTGATCGGATGCCCCCATGGCCACGGACCCGAGCGAGTACGACAAGGCGATGCCCATCGTGGAGGCCCACCTGGCAAAGCTTGAGCGGGCAGTCAGCCAGACTCGCTCGTCTCACGCGGGACAGTCGTACACAAACGTCAGGAAAGCCCTCGTGCAGGCACTGCGGGATGAAAATGCTCAGCGAGTCGTCCCCCAGGTCGTCGATGAGTTCGCCCGACGGATCTCTGAGGAACCAGACATGCTCCCGTTCTGATCCACACGGCAGGGCCGGCGCGGGTGAGGTCGTGCTGTACAGCAACCATCGCGCCCGGCCTTGACCATCACCGGCCCTGAGCGACCGTCTGACGTGCCCGCCAAACTTCAGCGATCAACCGTGCCAATAGTTCGCATCGAGGGGGCACGGCGCGGTCTGAGGCCGTGCCACTCTCGTGCCAGAACGTACGGGGACTCACGGGGAACCAGGGTTCGCCAGGGCGACGCCGCCGGCTGGCGCGCAAGGCAGTGGATCCGCAGGTCATACCGGTAGCCGACCACCCTCGCTCCTAAAGCGGTGATCGACGGCAGTCGCGCGTCCCACCGGTGCGCTAATCAGGAGTAGTACCCCCGGCCGTATTTCTCGGGTGCGACGGTGAAGTCGTCGGGGCGATCACGGCGCAGTTCCTCATACCGGGCCGCGAACACGTCGATGGCTTCGTGAATCGTGCAGCCCAGCGTTTCGCAGATTGTCTTGGTCAGCAACGGCCATCTGCACGGGTGCAGCCTGTCGTCACCGTTCCGTCACAAGTAGTTGCCGCACGGAACCCTGCCGCTCTCCCGCCCTATCTGCACTCACGCACCACGACCACGCGTACCGCGGGGCAACAACCGACGACCGAAACCCGCGGACGAGACGACTCAGGGGGACGACAACATGCGTCACAGCAACGGCATTCGCAGGGCGGCTCTGGCGACGACGGCTGTCACGGCCGTCACCATGGCGGTGACCGGCATCCTGCCCGGCACCGCCATGGCGGCGAGCACCACCACCTCCACCCCGCCGCCCGCCTGCCCGGCCTCCGCCCTCCAGGTCAGCGCCCGGCAGGCCGCCCACCGGCCCGTCGGGACCGGGACCGGGGCGGCGGTCGTGCAGTTCACGAACGTCTCCCGGAAGACGTGCGTCCTGAAGGGCCATCCGACCGTCGCGGGCGCCGGCAACGGCTCCCCCGCCCACAACACCCCGCTCAAGGTCACCCCCACCGGCAGGGCGGCCACCGTGACGGTCCGGCCGCACGGCAAGGCGTGGGCGAAGCTGACCTTCGTCCAGGTCCAGGGGGAGGGCGACGGCTACTGCGTGTCGGGCAAGACCCCGGCGGCGTATCCGACGATGGACATCGGGCTGCCGCACTCCGGGAAGCACCAGGTCGCCCTGAACGACGGGTGGTGGGCCGAGTGCGACAACAAGGTGACCGTCACCCCGGTCTCGACGGTCAAGCCTTCCTGACCCCCCGTCCCCACAAATCGAGCAGCCTGCATGACGATCGCAAGGCTCTGACCTACACGTTTACGAGGAACTGCACATAAGTGCAGGTCAGCGACTCAATGCACCTTCGGTGCGCTGAGTCGCTGACCTGCGGTGATCAAACTCCGATGACACACACTCGCGTCCGTCAAAGTCCGATGGCAAACGGTCAAGCGAGGCATAAGCGTGCGTGGTCGGTTGGCGCACCCGCCGTCGTGGCTGACTGTCGTCGGCTGAGGTTCAGACGGGGCGTGTCGAAGGTGCCGGCTGTCGGTCGAGCGGGCTGAAGCTGGGCCGTCTCAGGGCCGTCCGACGTTGCTCAACAGCGGCCAAGGACGACCAATGACGACCACCAGGCGCCCGAGCCCATCTCTCCTGAGCAGCGAAAACGCAGGTCACCGAGATCCCCGGCAAGACCCAGGGCAAGAAGAAGTAGAGAACGTGATCACGCTCCCGATCTGCGTCAGCGGCGTGGGTCGGGGGCGTTTTCGCGGTCTGGGGGCAGGGGGCATGGAGCGGTGCTGCGTGCCGTGTATCGGCTGGCTGTGTGTTCGAGGAGCTTTCGGCAGGCCTCTGCCATGTGTTCCAGCAGGGTGTCGTCGATGCCGAAGTTCACGAGGACGCCGCCGTTCGGGGTGGGTATCGCGCTGCGGATCTTCGTGGCGCGGAGACTGGGCCAGAAGCGGCCGTGGGCGAAGCCGGAGGCCACACGCCACAGTGCTTGGGTCGGGACAGGCTCGAGCCTGGCGCCCGTGGCGGCCTCGTAGATGATGCTCGTGGCCTCTGGCTTCGTCAGGCTGGGCAGGCCGAGGGCCAGGGCCAGTTGCCTGACCTCTTCCCGGCGTTCCGTTCCGGTCTTGCCGTCCGGCGTGGGGATGTGGTTCGTGTCCCTCTCGTGCTGGGCGCGGTTGCGGAAGTCCTCCGCCCACAGGGACAGCACCCGGTGGCGACGCTCATCGCGGTTCTTGCCGGCCAGGAGCCAGGTGGCGGTGGCGAAGTTCTCAAGGGCCCCGCGCAGCAAGGTCCAAGGGCTGTGCAGGTCGACCTGCTGCGCGACGGTGACGAGCTGCGTGAAGGCCTCGACATGCATGAGGCCGGCCGAGAAGGAGGACCGGACGTACTTGGCCGCGCCCAACGGTCCCAAGGGCTCGTCGTCCTTGGCCAGACTGCTGCGCTCCGCCGCGTCGGGCAACAGCCGGAAGTGATTGTCCGCTCGGTAGACGGCGGCGGCGTTGAAGAGCGGGGCGAGGTAGGAGAAGCCCTCCCGGCCGGTCGCGGGCGCGTTCATTTCGTCACCGTACGCCGCTCGTGACACGTCACGCCCTACGTTATTCGCGCCTGCTTGTCCGGTCCGCTCCGGTCCGCTCCGGTCCTCCGTGGACGGCAGGCAGCGACCATCAACGGTGTACTGAATGCAGGTCACTTGGCCTTCATGTCGAGGAGGGCGGTGGCCGACGCCGGTATGTCACTCCTCGGCGACGGTCTTCAGCTCGACGGGCCGGTCGGCCATGTCCGTCGTCTGTGGCGTGGCCAGCAGTCTGTTCAGCCCGAGGGTCAACTGCACGGAGAACGCGCTCAGTAGGACGGCCAGGGCTATGCGGACCAGGCTGTAGCCGGCGTCGACGTTCGCCGCGGTCTCGTAGTCGTCGGGCGTCTGGAGGCCGGAGTTGGTCACGAACGAGACGTAGAGCGCGGCGAAGACCGACAGGAACCACCCGCCGTAGGTCCATACGACTCCGGTGCCGCCCGGCAGGGCTCTGATCCAACCCAGTCCGATGTCGGTGCGTGACATGGCGTTCGCGTGGCCGACGCGCGCCCACCGCTGGTAGGCGTACAGAACCGCCATGAAGGTCGCGAAGCGCAACAGGCCCGTGGTGCTGATCGTCTGGAGCGCGCTGTGCAGAGCCTGGCGGTCGTAGCCGTTGTCGGCGGCGGCGGCCAAGGCCCATTGGTGAGCCCGCGTGCGCTCGGCGGAGAACCGCACGGCCTCGTTGGCGATGGCTATCGCGGCCGCGCCCAGCACCGTGAGCAGCGGGCCCGACAGCGAGACCCGGCCGGGACTCACTCTGGACTGGACCAGCAACGCCGCCTTGTCGTTGCGGCCGCGACGCTGAGGCGGCTTCGACAAGTCGCTCTCCTGCTGACAGACCGGACACAGTCCCTTGATCCCGTCGAATGCGACTTCACGCTCTCGGCACTTCCGGCAGGTCAGTAGCATCCCGCGCCCCCTCTTTGCATGATCACTGTTGGATCGAGCGCCGTATCCTATGGGCTCTGCCGGAGCGGCGTCGATGCCTTCTCGATCTTCCGCGTCAGGGGGATCGCGGCGGGCCGAAAACCGTTTGGCGGGTCGAGGCGGGTGCTGCTACTTTCGCGGCAGCCGTGCGAGAGAACGAGGAGGTGGTACCCGTGAACGCAGTATCGACATGGGTGCTCTCCTCCGTGGTCACGGCCGGGCGATAGGTCGTCCGGGAGCGCCGTTCAAGCGTATTCCCGAAAGGCACGACCATGCAGTTCACCTCCGAACAGCGTCTCGACGACGGTGTCCTCGAACGCGAATTCACCCTCGGCGAGATCCCCGGCATCCTGTGGACGCCCGCGTCCGCGGACGCGACGACGCCGCTGATCCTGATCGGTCACCCTCCGCTCGGACTGAAGAGGATGTACCCCCGGATCGCGGGGCGGGCCCGGTACTACGCGGCGCGGTACGGCTTCGCCTCGGCCACCATCGAGCTCCCCGGGAGCGGTGACCGGCCCCGTTGGGCCGCCGTCGACCAGGCCCGCGCCGACCTTCGCCGGGCGATGCAGGCCGGGGAACCGGTCGGCGACGAGATCGTCGACCGGCTCGTCCTCCCGCTGGTCGACAAGGCGGTCCCGGAATGGCGGGAGGCACTGGACGCGCTCCTGTCGCTGCCCGGGATCGACGGTCCGGTCGGGTTCGAGGGGGGAGTGATCTCCATCGGCATCCGGCTGGCGGTGGTCGAGCCGCGCATCGTGGCCGCCGGTCTCTTCGCCGGGAGTCTGGTGCCCGCGGCCATGTTCGAGGAGGCCCGCCGGGTCACCATTCCGCTGCACGTCCTGTTGCAGTGGGACGACGAGGGGAACGACCGGCAGGCGGCCCTGGACCTGTTCGACGCCTTCGGCTCCAAGGAGAAGACGCTGCACGCCAACCTCGGCGGGCACACCGGCGTCCCCCCGTTCGAGATCGAATCAGGGGCCCGGTTCTTCGCCCGCCATTTGAGGGCCGCCGTCTGAGGTCCACCGTCTGAGGGC
Source organism: Streptomyces sp. NPDC024698 (assembly GCF_055559015.1). Classification (NCBI taxonomy): domain Bacteria; kingdom Bacillati; phylum Actinomycetota; class Actinomycetes; order Kitasatosporales; family Streptomycetaceae; genus Streptomyces; species Streptomyces sp. NPDC024698. The sequence goes on from NZ_JBVHLK010000004.1 coordinate 89,954, forward strand.
CGCGGTCTGAGCTCCACCGGCTGAGGCCCGCCGTCTGACGGTCGAGGTCTGAGGCCACCGTCTGAGGTGCCCGGACGACATCGCGCCCTTGTCTGCGGGTCCTTCGTAGACAAGGGCGCGGTGCCCCGGGGAATCGGCATCCACCGTCAGTCGGTCAGGCGCAGCGCCGTTCGTGCGTCGGGGCCGTGCCAGCCCGAATCCGTACGCCAGACGACGTGCACGCCGAAGGCCTCCCGGATCGCGTCGGGGGCCCAGGCGTCCGCGGGCGGCTCGGACAGGACCAGGTACCGGACGTCCGCACAACGGCCTTCCACCCGGTCGAGTTCCATGAGCCGGGCGGCTCCCGCGCGCAGTTGCGGGTAGCCGGAGTGGTCGGCGCCGAGCACCTCGTAGCGGGAGAGACCGTCCGGGCCCTCCAGGGTGGCGTCGGAGACCCGGGAGTCCGAGGGCCGCAGTCCCGCTCGCAGGAGGGCGGCCTTCAACTCGTAGCGCACGGCCTCGTGGGTGTTGCAGTCCCGGTCGGTCTGGGCCTCGACGTCGAGGCGCCGCGTGAGTGCCTCGCTCCACGCCTTCCGTGCCTCGGACGGGGCGGGGTCGGCCTTCAGGAGGGCGACAGTGTTCATGGGGTCGGTGTCCTTCTGTTCGTGTGGTGTGCGCGGGTCGGCCGGTCGGGCCGCGGTCGTCGTGGCCGGTGCCGCTTCGCCAGGCGTTTCGGGCCCGGGTGGTGTGCCGACTTCGGTTGGGGTCTCGGGCCCGGATGGTGTGCCGACCTCGGTTGGTGTCTCGGCTCCGGGGGGTGTCCCGACCTCGCCAGCCGACATGGATCCGGGCGGCACGGCTCCGGCTGGGGGGCCGACCTCGCGGGGTGTTCCCGTGCCGGACGGCGTCACGGTCTCCGTCTCCGCCCCCGTCTCCGGTCCGGTGTCGATCCGGTGGCGGAGGCCGGCCCGGGCCCGGTCGAGCGTGTCGGTCCAGTGCCGGAACACCGGGTCGTCGGCGAGGGCGGCCCGTAGCCCGGGGTCGCCCGCCCCGACCGCCAGGCGGGTCCGCTGGGCGAGGTCCGCGAGATCGCTCAGCCGGTCGCGGTCGGCGGAGCCCAGTAACCGCCACACGCTCAGCCAGTCGACCCGGTCGCGTCTCAGACAGCGGGCCGCCATGCCCTTCAGCTCGGACAGGAGGACCATGGCGTCCGGCGGGGTCGCGCCGTCGCCGTACGCGATGTCCCGCAGGACGCCGAGCGCGGCCTCGTAACGCGGGGCCATCCGCGCGGAGATGGACCGGCGGCCGAACTCGCCCGCCGAGACCAGGCTCAACTGGCCCTCGTTGCGGGTCACCCAGCCGTCCAGCCGTGAGCCGGTGGCCGGGGTGGGTTCGCCGTGCCGGGGGACGAGGAGGACGGTCCGCTCCGTGGCGGGCGCGAGGACCTTCACCTTCAGGTGGGAACCCGGGCCGGGGCCGAGCACCCGTATCTCAACGGGAGCGCCGACCGGCAGGTCGTCGGCGGAGCCGTCACCGGCCGAAGTGCCGAAGCCGGAGGTGCCGACGGCCGAGACGCCGAAGCCGGAGGTGCCGACGGCCGAGGTGCCGAGGACGGAAGCGCCGACGGTGGAGGCTCCGGCTTGCGTTCCCCTCGCGGACGCTCCCGGCGAGGTCGCCAAGTAGGCGTAGGCGGATGCGACTTCGCCGCTGCCGTCGTCGGGCGCCGTGCCGAGTTCGGGCGGCAGCGGTGTCGTGTGGAGGACCGTCAGCGTCTGGGTGCTGCGGGACAGGGCGACGTACAACTGGCGCAGCCCGGCGGGACCCCCGGCGGCGACGGCCGTCGGCTCCAGGACCAGGACGTGGTCGAACTCCATCCCCTTGGCCTGGGCGGCGGGGAGCACGGACACGGTCCGCAGGGTCTCCTCGGTCATGCCGTCCACGAGGTCGACGCGCCGCCGGACCTCCTCCAGCCAGCCGGAGTCGTCGGGAACGATGACGGCGATCGACCGCGGGGAGCGGCCGTCGTTCGTGCCGGCCAGCCGTGCCGCACGGGTCGCCGCGTCGTCCAGCAGTTCCCAGGGGGTCGTGGCGACGAGCCGTACGGCCCCGTCCCCGGCCCGTCGTACGGCCGCCGGGTAGGGCAGGGAAGGGGCGACGGCCCGGGCCAGGGGTGCCACGAACTCCATGATCTCCGCAGGGACGCGGTAACTGGTGTTCAGCTCGGCCACGCGCCAGTCGCCCCGGTCGGACAGGATGGCGCCCAACCGCTTCCAACTGGTGTAGGAATGCGGTCCGGTGGCCTGGGCCAGATCGCCGAGCACGGTCATCGAGCCCGTCGGACACCGTCTGCGCAGGGATCGCGCCTGCATCGGGGTGAGGTCCTGAGCCTCGTCGACCACGATGTGCCGGTACCTCCGCGGACTCTCGCCCGCGATGAGGAAGCGCAGCTCCTCCAGGCACACCAAGTCGTCCGCCGTCCAAGGCTCTTCGGCGGCGCTGTCGGCCTTCTCCCTTTGCAGACAGGCCTGTTCGTCCCGGTCGAGGATCCCGTCGGCGCACTCCCGCAACCGGGTGGGGGAGTTGAGCAGTCCGCGCAGCGCCTCCTCGGGACTCAGCGCGGGCCAGATCCGGTCCACGAGCGTGGTGACCTGCCGGTTGCGCTCCAGGTCGCGGCGCACGCCGGCGTCCCTGCTGCGGTGCGGGGCGATCAGGACGAGTTCACCCAGCAGCCGGTCCACCAGCAGGGTGCGGAAGCGGTCCCTGCGCGCCCGGTAGCCCTCGGTCCCCTCCCGGGTGCCGTGGAGGAGACCGAACACCTCCGAGCGCGGCAGACGCAGGGACGTGCCGCCCACGACCACGACGAACGCCGGTTCGTCCTGCGCGTGCGAGGGGGCGGAGACGACGGTGTCGAGGGCCTCGGGCCGGCACTCGCTCTCCACCCGTCGGCGCAGCACGGCCGCCATCCGTTCGCCGGACTTGACCAGCCGCGCGGTGGCGGAGTCCGTGCCCCGGACGTGCCCTTCCCACAGGCGGGACAGCTGTACGGCGGTGACGTTCCGGGTGCCGAGGGTCGGCAGGACGCGCCCCACGTACTCCAGGAAGTTCTGGTGCGGTCCGACGACCAGGATGTCCTGCGCGCGGAAGTGGTCGTTGCTGACGAGCCAGGTCACCCGGTGCAGGCCGACCGCGGACTTTCCGGTGCCGGGGCCGCCCTGGACGACGAGGACGTCCGCCGGGGAACGGGTGACCAGTGCCATCTGGTCCCGTCTGATCGTCTCGACGATGTCCCGCATCCGGCCGTCGCGGGAGCGGCGCAGCTCCCGCAGGAGGAACTCGTCGACCGGCTGGGGCCGTTGGCGCCGTCTGCCGGCGGGGTGGCGCGGTGACGGGACGGTACGCGGCCGTGCGTGGCGGCCTCCGGCGGGCGGGGCGGTGGCGCTCCCCGCCTTCCCCGTCCCCTCCGGCGGGCCCTCGTCCTCGACCTCCCCGGAGGAACTCTCGCCCTCGACGGCGTCGGGGGCTTCGAGGCGGTCCCGGTCTTCGAGTACGTCGGTGCGCTCCGGGGCTTCGAGCGGGGCGGACTCCTCCGCGGAGACGGGTGGCGCGCCGGTCCCGCGTCCGAACTCCGGCCACCCGGGGTACGGCGATTCGGGATGCGGCGACCCGGGATGCGGCTCCGCCGCCGGGGCTATCTCGTCCAGGAAGTCCTCGACCTGGCGTCCGGCGCACCGCAGGCGTCGCCGCAGGAGCACCTCGCCGGGTGTCTCCGGCAGGGCGTTGTGCCAGCTCACGGCGAGCGGGTTCGTCCAGGAGACCACGACCTGATCGCGGGTCTCGGCGTCGAAGACATGGCGCCGTCCGACGTAGAACGTCTCCGGCTCGGCCTCGCCCTCCTCCTGGACGTCGACGCGGCTGATGACCAGGGCCTCGCCCCCGAGACCCCCGTACTCCTCCGCCGCGTTCCGCGCCTTCTCGTGGACCGCGATGCCGTCCTTGCCGCTCGCGGAAGCGGTGGCCGCCGACGGAGACGTCATCTCCGCGAGCCGGGCCTCGTAGCAGTCGTAGGCGCGGTCGACGGCCTTCTGTTCGATGGCGATGACCGTGTCTCGTGGTGTCGTGCTCACGTGTGTCCCCTCCTGGCGACGCCCCTCGCGCCGCCGCGGGCCAAGGCCCGCCTCCCCTGTCTCAGAGGTAGCAGAGTTCGTCGGTCAGACCACGGTCAATCGGACAACAGCACCACAATCGCGCAGATTTCGGTCCGTTCCGAGCGCATCCGGTCCTCGCGTGTACGGGTTCGCACGCGGGCCGGGCCGGTCGATCGCGGGTCGGTGAGGGCCCAGGGCCCAGGGGTGAGGGCTCAGGGGTGAGGGGTGAGGGAAGGGCGAAGGGCCCCGTCGTGGCGACGGGGTCCTTCTGTCCGTACGTCTGCGATCAGCCGCACTGGCAGGGATTGCCCGACTGGCAGCCGCAGCCGCAGCCTGAGCCGCAGCCGCAGGCGCCGAACAAAGGGAGGCTCTTGATCTCGGCGGGCTTTTGGGTGTCGCGGTCCTGGGTCGGGTCGGGCGTGCTCGGGGATTCGGGCATGGGTCCCTCCTTCTGGCACGGAGGCGTCGGCGCACACCGCGCCGCACGGCTCCTGTCGCCCATCTCATGCCCAGCCCGGCGGGCGCATCAACGGCGCACTGAGGCGTCCTGCGCGCCCGGAGCACGATGCGCGGGCCGGGGCGCCCCCGGACCAGCCCGCGCCGCCCCCTGCCGCCGGGCCCGGCGGCCGTCCGCCGACTCGGAAAGCAGCCGGGCCCGGCCGTTCCCGGTCGGGAACGTCCGGGCCCATCGGCGCGGCGGGACGGAAGAGGCACACCGACCCGGCGCCCCGGGACCGAGCTCAGCGAGCCCGAGCGGCCTCGCCGGGCTGAGCGGACGTGGTCTCGCCAGGCCGGGCTGCCTTGCCAGGGCGAGTGGTCTCGCCAGGCCGGGCTGCCTCGCCAGGACGAGTGGTCTCGCCAGGCCGAGCGGCCTCGCCAGGACGAGTGGTCTCGCTGAGTTCGGTCTCGCCGTTCGTGTCGGGGAGGGCTCGTGGACCTGGTGTCCGCCCGGCAGGGCTACGCGCCCTCGACCCCCGTCACCGGCTGGATGTCCGGCTGGAGCTCGTCGGCGTGTTCTCCGGTGACCAGGTAGACGACGCGCTTGGCGACCGAGACGGCGTGGTCCGCGAAACGCTCGTAGTAGCGGCCGAGGAGGGTCACGTCGACGGCTGTCTCGATGCCGTGCTTCCACTTGTCGTCCAGCAGGTGCTGGAAGAGCGTGCGGTGCAGCAGGTCCATGTCGTCGTCGTCCTGCTCCAGCTGCATCGCCAGGTCGACGTCCTTGGTGATGATCACCTCGGCGGCCTTGGCCATCAGACGCTGCGCGAGCTGGCCCATCTCCAGGATCGTGGCGTGCAGGTCGTGCGGGATCGCGCGCTCGGGGAAGCGGAGCCGGGCCAGCTTGGCCACGTGCTGGGCCAGGTCGCCGGAGCGCTCCAGGTCGGCCGACATCCGCAGCGAGGTCACGACGATCCGCAGGTCCGTCGCCACCGGCTGCTGCCGGGCCAGCAGGGCTATCGCGCGGGCCTCCAGCTCGTGCTGGAGATCGTCGACCCTCTGGTCGGCGGCGATCACGCTCTCGGCCAGCTTCAGGTCGGAATCGAGTATGGCCGTCGTGGCGCGCCCGATCGCCGACCCGACGAGCCGGGCCATCTCGACCAGGCCGTCGCCGATCGAGTCAAGTTCCTCGTGATACGCGTCACGCATGTGGTCGTCCCTCTCGTACGTCAGCTTCCGGGGTCCGGGGTCCGGGGTCCGGGACCGGGCAGCCGCGGCCGCCGGAGGGCCCTGGAACCCCACGTTCCCACGTTCGGCCCCGTACGCGTCCGTTTCCGGCATCTCAAGTGAATCAGCACTGGCTCCTGGGTGAACTCTGGGCGACGAGTGTTCGAGCTCGCACTCGGATGGCTGTGGCCAGGAGCTACGCCATGCCTAACCTGGGTGCATGGACGTGAACGCGGCGGTCGCCGCAGCGGCAGCGATCGCCGGAGTGCTCACCGGTGTCATCGCCATGCTGGCGTTCCGCTGGAGCGAACGCGACCAGAAACGCCCGACCCGCACCTCCCTGCACACGGACGCCGTGCTTCCGCCCGGCGTCGACACCGTGCTGTCCGTGCTCAGGTCGTCCGCGGTCGTACTCGACGAAGCGGACGCCGTGGTCAAGGCCAGCTCGGCGGCGTACGCCCTCGGGCTGGTGCGCGGAGGCAAGCTGGCCGTCGAACCGATGCTCCACATGGCGCGTGACACCCGTCGTGACGGGGAGATACGACAGGTGGAGCTGGACCTGCCGAGAAGGGGCACGGGACGGGGAGAGGCCCTCGCCGTCTCGGCCAGAGTCGCTCCCCTCGGATCCAGGCTCGTCCTCCTTCTCGTGGAGGACCTGACGGAGGCGCGCCGCATCGAAGCGGTACGGCGGGACTTCGTCGCCAACGTGAGCCATGAGCTCAAGACTCCCGTAGGAGCGCTGTCCCTGCTCTCCGAGGCCGTCATGGACGCCTCGGACGACCCGGAGGCGGTCGAGCGCTTCGCCGGACGCATGCAGATAGAGGCCACCCGGCTCACCAACCTCGTGCAGGAGCTCATCGACCTGTCGAGGGTGCAGAACGACGACCCCCTGGAGGACGCCGAGCCGGTCCGGGTCGACGAACTGGTCGCCGAGGCGATCGACCGCTGCCGCCACCAGGCCGGCACGAAGCAGATCACCATGGCGGCCGGCGGCACCGCCGACCTCAGCCTGTGGGGGAACCGGGGCCAGCTCGCCGCGGCGCTCGGCAACCTCGTCGAGAACGCCGTCAACTACTCACCCGCCCGCACCCGCGTCGGCATAGCCGCCCGCCGGGTGACCGCGCCCGGCGGGGAACACATCGAGATCGCCGTGACCGACCAGGGCATCGGCATCTCGGACAAGGACAAGGAGCGCATCTTCGAGCGCTTCTACCGAGTCGATCCCGCCCGCTCCCGTGCCACCGGCGGTACGGGCCTCGGGCTGGCGATCGTCAAGCACGTGGCCGCCTCGCACGGCGGGGAGGTCTCGGTGTGGAGCTCCGAGGGTCAGGGCTCCACGTTCACCCTGCGGCTGCCGGAGGCGAGCGCGGCCCGCGAGCGCGTCACCGATCACCACATGCCCGGACTCGACGAAGAGAACGAGACCGGGCAGCCCGACGGGACGACCACCGTCACATCCCCGTACGAACCGCTTCCTGCCCCGGAGGTCCTTCCGTGACCCGTGTGCTCGTCGTCGAGGACGAGGAGTCGTTCTCCGACGCCCTGTCGTACATGCTTCGCAAGGAGGGCTTCGAGGTCGCCATCGCGACCACCGGGCCCGACGGACTGGACGAGTTCGAGCGCAACGGCGCCGACCTCGTTCTCCTCGACCTGATGCTGCCGGGCCTGCCCGGCACCGAGGTCTGCCGTCAGCTGCGCGGCCGCTCCAACGTCCCGGTGATCATGGTCACCGCCAAGGACAGCGAGATCGACAAGGTCGTCGGACTCGAAATAGGAGCCGACGACTACGTCACCAAGCCCTTCTCCTCCCGTGAGCTGGTCGCCCGCATCCGGGCCGTCCTGCGTCGCCGCGGGGAGCCCGAGGAGGTCGCCCCGGCCGCCCTGGAGGCCGGTCCCGTCCGGATGGACGTCGACCGTCACGTGGTCACCGTCTCCGGCGGAAAGGTCGACCTGCCGCTGAAGGAGTTCGACCTCCTGGAGATGCTGCTGCGCAACGCGGGCCGCGTGCTGACCCGTATGCAGCTCATCGACCGGGTGTGGGGCGCCGACTACGTCGGTGACACCAAGACCCTCGACGTCCACGTCAAGCGCCTGCGGGCGAAGATCGAGCCGGACCCGGGCGCGCCCCGCTACCTGGTGACGGTCCGCGGTCTCGGCTACAAGTTCGAGCCGTAGACCGGCCCCGTCGCCCCGTGGCAGGACACGGAGCACGACACGGCAGCACGACACGCCGGTACGGCGCGGCACTACGCCGAAGGGCGGGATCCCCGGAGAGGGGGTCCCGCCCTTCGGCGTACGGACTGCTGTGCGCGCCTGCCTAGAGCCTGTCGGACAGGTCCTGGCCCGCGTCCGGCGTCACTGGCCGGCGGACGCCGACGCGGTGGCCTTCGCGCTCGACGAGGCGGTCGTGCCGGCCTGGCCCGACGTGGAGCCCGACGGGGAGGGGGAGCCGGAGACCGAACCGGACGGCGAGGCGGCCGGGGCGGAGGAGGAGGCGGGCGCCGCCGGGATGTCGCTCGGGCCCCACTTGGTGAAGTAGCTCTCGGCCGGGACGATGTACGCGCCCAGGCTCACGTCACCGGTCTGGCTGAACGTGAAGGTGACCTTCTGGACGCTGCCGTTCAGAACGGTCTGGGAGGGGCTGGACAGCGCCGCGGAGGCGTTGCCCTTGCCGCCGAGGACGACCGAGCCGCCGGGCGGGATGCTCAGCTTGCCCTTGCCGCTCGCGGGGGTGATCTGGGCGGTGCCCTCGCCCTCGACGCTGACCGAGTCCAGCGTCTGCGCGGTGGTGCCGTTGTTGAACAGCGTCGCGGAGACCACGGCGGGACCGGTGGCCTTCACGTCGGGCTGGGTGATGACGAGCGCGTTCTGGACCTTGATGACGCCGACGGAGGTGGCCGCGTTGTCCGGCTTGACCTCCAGCGTCTGGGCGTCGCTTCCGGCGCCGCACGCGGCGAGCGAGGCGATCGAGAACGCGATGACGGCGGCGGCGGGAGTGCCGCGTCGAAGGCTGCTGCTCACGGCGGCGGCAACTCCTTGAACGTGGGCGAAGCAGGACGACCTCTGTGTAAAGCCGCCCTAAGGGTCTGTCAGCGGCCTTAGGTTACCGATCCGTTCCCGCCCGACCGCACCCGACCCTCCCCAAGCCGCCGACTTTGCTCGTCCGAGGGGATTCGGGGGTCCGCTCGGACGTCCGGGCCGTGGTGGCGGGCATGCCCCCGCGGACCCCCTTGCGCCGGGTGTGCGCCCCGCCCGCCACGGTCCCCTCCGATGGCCCGTCCGCTACTTTGACCGCGCACCGTCCGCCATTCACATAAGTTCCGCCGACTGTTCCGCGGACTTCGGCTTGCGTATTTCGTGGAATGAATGCCCGGCTCTCCGGGAAAAGGATCACGGGGTCGTCGAGGGCCGATGAGCGCATGATCATCGAACTCCTTGATCAATTCCGGATTCGTCTCGTACTCGGCTGCGTCCATCGAACGGAGTAGCGGAAGTCGCGCTCTTGGGGCAGGACAAAACGGGATGTTCAGACCCTGGCGACGCGCCCCGGGTGTGTGTAACGTACGCGTTTCACTCCGCATGGACAGCGGCTCCGACCTGCGAATACCCTCTTCCGCTCGCCCCTCGCAGCACGTTCCTGTTGCGGTTGTCAAGCCCCGAGATATGCCCTGACCTGCGAAAACGCCATTCAGAAGACGCCGTTTCCGTGTTACTCTGGATAGCCACGGAAGGGGTACCTGTCACATGACGTTCAAGGTTGGCGACACCGTGGTCTATCCCCATCACGGGGCCGCGCTGATCGAGGCCATCGAAACTCGCCAGATCAAAGGCGTGGACAAGACCTACTTGGTGCTGAAGGTCGCCCAGGGTGACCTGACGGTACGTGTGCCAGCGGACAATGCGGAGTTCGTCGGCGTACGTGATGTGGTCGGTCAGGACGGGCTGGACCGGGTCTTCGAGGTGCTGCGCGCGCCGTACGCCGAGGAGCCCACGAACTGGTCGCGTCGCTACAAGGCAAATCTGGAGAAGCTCGCCTCCGGCGATGTCATCAAGGTCGCGGAAGTCGTGCGTGACCTGTGGCGTCGTGAGCGCGAGCGCGGACTCTCCGCAGGTGAGAAGCGCATGCTCGCCAAGGCGCGCCAGATCCTGGTGAGCGAGCTCGCCCTCGCGGAGAACACCAACGAGGACAAGGCCGAGGCCCTACTCGACGAGGTCCTCGCGTCCTGACGCCGGCTCAGTCGCCGAGACGCCTGTCGTCTTGACGTACGCCCAAGCCCGCGCAGCAGCGCAATGAAAATGCCGCGGTGCCCGATGACGCAATTACCATATTGCTGTCGCCGGGCGCTGCGGCATGTTCGTACCCGCGCCCATTCGGTAAACCGGGTGTTCACCCGGCATCGGCTTTCCCGAGGTATACCGGCGTATCCGATACTCGGGATACCGACCCGGGCGGTCGGCATGACCGGATGTCACGGAAGGGTCCGGTCAAGGCGTCGCGCCCGGCGCTCCCCCAGCTCTCCGAGCGGGGGGTACCCCCAGGCCATACCCATCCCGGTCGAGCACACAAACCTGACAGGAACCGATGTCTGACGTTTCGCTCCCTTCGCCGTCGGAGGCCCGCACCGCCGCCGTGATTCCGGCCGCCGGACGAGGTGTGCGCCTCGGTCCGGGCGCCCCCAAGGCGCTCCGCGCGCTGAACGGCACGCCCATGCTCATCCACGCGGTCCGTGCGATGGCCGCGTCCCGCGCCGTCTCCCTGGTCGTCGTCGTGGCCCCGCCGGACGGCACGGCCGAGGTCAAGACGCTGCTCGACGCGCACGCGCTGCCCGAGCGCACCGACTTCGTCGTCGTCCCGGGCGGTGACAGCCGCCAGGAGTCCGTGAAGTACGGCCTCGACGCGCTGCCCCCCGGCTTCGACATCGTCCTGGTCCACGACGCGGCCCGGCCGCTCGTGCCCGTCGACACCGTGGACGCCGTCATCGAGGCCGTACGGGACGGCGCTCACGCCGTCGTGCCGGCGGTGCCGCTCTCCGACACCGTCAAAGAGGTCGAGCCCGCGGCCGTCGCCGGGGAGCCCGAGCCGGTCGTGGCCACCCCCGAGCGGGCGCGGCTGCGCGCGGTGCAGACGCCCCAGGGCTTCGACCGCGAGACGCTGCTGCGGGCCCACGAGACCGTCACCGACGACGTGACGGACGACGCGAGCATGGTCGAGCAGCTGGGCGTGCGGGTCGTGGTCGTGCCGGGCCACGAGGAGGCGTTCAAGGTGACGCGCCCGCTGGATCTGGTCCTGGCGGAGGCGGTTCTCGCGCGGCGGAGGCTGAACGATGGGTTCTGAGACGCCGGAGCGGACGCCAGGACAGGGCGCGGTCACGGGACAGAGCCAGGGACAGGGACAAGCGGAAGCACGGAGTCCGGTCCAGGGCCTGGTGCTCCCGCTGGTCGGGATCGGTACCGACATCCACGCCTTCGAGGAAGGCCGGGAACTGTGGTGCGCCGGTCTGAGGTGGGACGGGGAGGGGCCCGGACTCGCCGGGCACTCCGACGCCGACGTCGTCGCGCACGCCGCCTGCAACGCGCTCTTCTCGGCGGCGGGCCTCGGCGACCTCGGGGCCCACTTCGGCACCGGGCGCCCGGAATGGTCCGGGGCGCCAGGGGTCGTGCTGCTGACGGAGGCGGCGCGGATCGTCCGCGAGGCCGGTTTCGTGATCGGCAATGTCGCGGTCCAGGTCGTCGGGCCCCGCCCGAAGATCGGCAAGCGGCGGGACGAGGCGCAGAAGATCCTGTCGGAAGCGGCCGGGGCGCCGGTCTCGGTCTCGGGTGCCACGACGGACGGCCTCGGGTTCCCGGGCCGGGGCGAGGGCCTGATGGCGGTCGCCACGGCACTGGTCGTACGGGTCGGCTGAACACCGGCCGCCGGGACGGCCGGAACCGGGCGGCGCGTGTCCGGCGCTCCCTCGTTCCGGCCGCGGTTCGCCCGGGGGGCTCCTCCCCGTGCACTGGCCGGACGGCGAGCGCCCCCCGTATGTCACGAATACATGGCCTTGCCGGGGAAAGGGGCGCGGGGCACTACCCAGGGCCCACTACCCTGGAGTGGTGACCATTCGCCTGTACGACACCAGCGCCCGGCAGATCCGTGACTTCACCCCGCTCGTGCCGGGTTGCGTCTCGATCTACCTGTGTGGCGCCACCGTGCAGGCCGCACCGCACATCGGGCACATCCGCTCGGGCCTCAACTTCGACATCATGCGCCGGTGGTTCGCGTACCGCGGCTACGACGTGACGTTCATCAGGAACGTCACGGACATCGACGACAAGATCATCGAAAAGTCGGCCGAGCAGGGCCGCCCCTGGTGGTCCATCGGCTACGACAACGAGCGTGCCTTCAACGACGGTTACGACGCGCTCGGTTGCCTGCCGCCCACCTACGAGCCCCGTGCCACCGGCCACATCCCCGAGATGATCGAGATGATGCGCGGGCTCATCGAGCGCGGTCACGCGTACGCGGCCGACGGGAACGTCTACTTCGACGTGCGGTCGTACGACGGCTATCTCCAGCTTTCCAACCAGGAGCTCGACAACCTGCTCCAGCCCTCGGGCGAGGGCGAGACCGGCAAGCGCGACCCGCGTGACTTCGCCATGTGGAAGGCCGTGAAGCCGGGCGAGCCGAGCTGGGAGACGCCCTGGGGCCGCGGCCGTCCCGGCTGGCACCTGGAGTGCTCGGCCATGGCCCACAAGTACCTGGGCAGCGCCTTCGACATCCACGGCGGCGGGATCGACCTGATCTTCCCGCACCACGAGAACGAGATCGCGCAGGCCAAGGCCTTCGGGGACGAGTTCGCGAAGTACTGGGTGCACAACGCCTGGGTCACCCTGAGCGGCGAGAAGATGTCGAAGTCCCTCGGGAACTCGGTCCTCGTCTCCAAGATGACCAAGGTGTGGCGTCCCATCGTGCTGCGCTACTACCTCGGCACCCCGCACTACCGCTCGATGATCGAGTACAGCGAAGGCGCCCTGCGTGACGCCGAGTCGGCGTTCGCGCGCATCGAGGGCTTCGTGCAGCGGGTGGTCGAGAAGGCCGGAGGCGTCGTCGAGCCCGCCGCCGAGGTGCCGCCCGCGTTCGCCGAGGCGATGGACGACGACCTGGGTGTCCCGCAGGCTCTCGCGATCGTGCACACGACGGTCCGCCAGGGGAACTCCGCCCTGGCCGCCGACGACAAGGAAGCCGCCGTCGCCCGCCTCGCCGAGGTACGGGCCATGCTCGGCGTCCTCGGACTCGACCCGCTCGACGAGGCCTGGGCCGAGGAGGGCGACCGTGGCGACGATCTGCACGGCGTCGTCGACACCCTCGTCCATCTGGTCCTCGACCAGCGCGAGGCCGCCCGCGCCCGCAAGGACTGGGCCGCCGCGGACGCCATCCGCGACCGGCTCAACCAGTCCGGCCTCGTCATCGAGGACGGCCCGCAGGGGCCGCGCTGGACGCTCGGACCGCGCTGAGCATCCGCTCCGGCGGTCCCGGCCGACCTCGGTCGGCCTTGATCGATTGTGCCGCCCGGACCTCCGGGCGGCACACTTCATTACGTACGCACGCACGTCTCACACAGACAGGTAGGTCATGGCTGCTAACAACCGCCGCATGTCCGGCAAGAAGGGCGCGCAGGTCGGCAGTGGCGGCCAGCGACGCCGGGGCCTGGAGGGCAAGGGCCCGACCCCGCCCGCCGAGGCGCGCAAGGGCCACAAGAAGAACCGCGTCGCCAACGCCAAGGCGAAGCAGATCGTCCGCCGCCCCGCCCACCCCAAGGGCCGTGGCGGCAAGGGCACGTCCGAGATGGTCGTCGGGCGCAACTCCGTCGTCGAGGCGCTGCGCGAGGGCGTCCCCGCGATGACGCTGTACGTGCAGCAGTTCATCGACAACGACGAGCGGGTCCGCGAGGCGCTCCAGCTCGTCGCCGAGCGCGGTGGCATCCACCTGATGGAGGCCCCGCGCCCCGAGCTCGACCGCATGACCAACGGGCTCAACCACCAGGGCCTCGTCCTCCAGGTCCCGCCGTACGAGTACGCGCACCCCGAGGACCTCGCCGCCGCCGCGTACGACGAGGGCCAGGACCCGCTGATCGTCGCCCTCGACGGGGTGACCGACCCGCGCAACCTCGGTGCCGTCGTCCGTTCCGCCTCCGCGTTCGGCGGCCACGGCGTCGTCGTGCCCGAGCGGCGCGCGGCCGGCATGACCGCCGGTGCCTGGAAGACGTCGGCCGGTGCCGCCGCCCGTACGCCCGTCGCGCGCGCCGCGAACCTGACGCGCGCCCTGGAGTCGTACAAGAAGGCCGGCCTCGTGGTGGTCGGTCTGGCCGCCGACGGGGAGGTCGAGGTCGGTGACCTGGAGGCCCTCGGCGGCCCCGTCGTCATCGTCGTCGGCAGCGAGGGCAAGGGCCTGTCCCGACTCGTCGGCGAGACCTGCGACTTCCGCGTGCGGATCCCGATGCCCGGTGGCGCGGAGTCGCTGAACGCCGGTGTGGCGGCGGGAGTTGTGCTGTACGAGGCGGCGCGCCGACGCGCCTGAGAGGGCGCCCGGGCGGTCACCTTCGGGGGGTGCCCGGGCCCTCCGGAACGATCTTGACGCGGTCCGGACAGTTCGGCGTGGTCAAAGCAGTGTCCTAACCACACGTCACTCGGTTAGATGAGTGTGGACACCAGAACACCCCGCACACCCACGGGGGACCGCTCGTCGGGATTCGACGACGTTCCCGCGCTGAGCATGGTGAAGGTGCCGAGCGATCCGGCGCAGGTCATCGTCAACCATGCGAGCTTCCGCGTCCAGCTGGCGGGTGCGTCACGGGGCCAGTCCCCGCGCATCGCGCGGAACCTGGGCTCCCCCGGCGCCGGCGCTCCGGGCCGAGCGGGCGGGGCCGGTCCGGCCGGCGGGGCCCGCCGCCGTGCGCCCGTCGTCTGGAGCGGGAAGTCCGCGCCGGACGACACCGGCGCCCATCGCCTGCTCCAGGCCGTACGGAGCGCGGGCGTGACCCACGGCTCCAAGAGGCCGACGGCGGACGCCGGTTCGACCCAGGTCATCCCGCGGATCGGCGGACAGCCGGGCTACGCGGGCGACCTGACCGTCGACACGGTCGAGACGCCCCTCGTCGGCAGCCAGCGCGCCCCCCTCGGCGAAGAGCAGCGGCTGCTGCCCCAGATGCGCAGCGTGGGCAGCGCCTACGACGAACCGCGGTACGCGGGGCCGCCGTACGGCGAACCCGCCTACCCGGACGGCGGTTTCGGGGACGACGACGGCTACGAGGACGACCGCTTCGACGAGGCGGAGGGCGAAGCCCCCGTCAGGCGGCGTGGCACCGACACCGTGCGGCACGCCTATCACCCCGGGCGCCGGATGAACCTCGGGGTCGTGCTGCTTCCGCTGCGCGTCTTCCTCGGCTTCATCTCCGTCTACGCGGGCATGGGCAAGCTCTGCGACCCCGTCTACTTCGACGGCGGCAAGCGCGGCTCCATGGTGAAGTGGCTCAACACCCTGCACCCGTGGGAAGTCGCCGAGCCGCTGCGGCAGTTCGCGCTCCAGCACCCCGTCGGCTCCGGGCTCGTCATCGCCTTCTTCCAGGTCATCGTGGGCGTCCTGACCGTCCTCGGCCTGTGGCAGCGGGTGGCGGCCGTCGTCGGCGCGGCACTGTCGGCGGCGCTCATCGTCACCGTCAGCTGGAAGACGGTGCCCGTGTACGACGCGCCCGACATCATCTATCTCGCCGCCTGGTCCCCGCTGATCATCGCGGGTGCCCCGGTCTACAGCGCCGACGGACGGCTCGCCGGCGAGGCCTGGCGGACGCTCGGGCCGCGCGCCGACATCTGGGACCTGCGCGCCCGGGTGCTGCGGCGCGGCGCGCTGCTCACCGCCGTCGTCGTGGGGCTGACCCTGCTCGTCGGCTCGCTCCTCGGCGGTGCCGTCCGCGACTCCAGCCGGATCGTCGTCCCCGGTCCCGGCGAGGCCCCGCGCAACGAACTGCCGGGCTCCCCGCTCCCCGAGACGCCCGGCCGGCGGCACCAGAAGGCCACCCCCTCGGCCTCCCAGACGCCCACGCACAGCTCTTCCGCGACCCCGTCGCACACGGCCACCCCGGGGGCGACCCAGGCGACCGGCGGCCCGTCCGGCAGCGGGCAGCAGCCCAGCCAGACCCAGGGCACCGGCCAGGCGCCGCCGCAGCAGTCCTCGCCGGTCGGCCGGGCCCCGAGCACCAGCGCGGGTCCCTCCAGCGGCGGCGGCACGTCGACCGGTGGCAGCGGTGCCGGTGGCGCCGGCGGCACGGGCGGTACGGGCACCTCGACCGGTACCTCCACCGGCGGGAGCTCCTCCACCGGCCAGCCGGGTCTGGTGGGCGGCCTGCTGGGCTGAGGCCCGCCGCCCCCCATGGGCGGGCACCACGACGGCAGGGCCCCGCACACGCTGTGCGGGGCCCTGCCGTCGTGCCTGGCTCTCGTGGGCGGCGAGGGCTGTTCCTCGGCGCCTTCGGCGGCGCGGGCGGCGCGGGCGGCGCGGGGTGGCCTCTGGGGTCGCGCGGCGGCCTACGGGGGCCGCGAGGGCGATGCCCCGGGGCCCCTCAGCGGCCCGGGGCCGTGAGGGTGGTCCCCGGCGGTCCCCGGTGGGCCCCGGTGATCCCGTCCGGGGGCCCCGAGCGTCCGGCGGATACGCCCTAGCGGCCCAGGGCGGCGAGTTCCTTCGCCGCCTCCGTGAGGTCCTTGGCGGTGTCGATGGCGCGCCAGTAGGCGCCCTGCGGGATCGGGAAGCCGGACAGCCGGCGCTCGCGGGCCAGGCGCGGGAACGTGGTGCGCTCGTGGTCACCGCGCTCGGGGAGCATCTCGGTGAACTCCGGCGAGAAGACGTACACGCCCGCGTTGATCTCGAACGTGGAGGGCGGGGCCTCGATGAAGTCCGTGATGTGCCCGAAGCCGTCCGTCTTGACGGCACCCCACGGGATGCGCGGACGGGCCAGCGCGAGCGTGGCGACGGCGTCGCGCTCGGCGTGGAAGTCGGCCATGTCGCGCAGCGAGAAACGGGTCCAGATGTCACCGTTCGTCGCGTACCAGGGCAGCTCGGGGTGCGGCAGATGCGCGGCTGCGTACTTGAGGCCGCCGCCGCGGCCGAGGGGCTCCGTCTCGACGACCGTCGTGACGGAGAGCGGGAGGTCGGCCGAGTCGAGCCACTTCTGGAGCACCTCGGCGAGGTGACCGCAGGAGACGACGACGTCGGTCACGCCCTCTTCGGCGAGCCAGGTCAGCTGGTGGCCGATGATCGGTGTCCCGGTGCCCGGGATCTCGACCATCGGCTTGGGCCGGTCGTCGGTGTAGGGACGCAGCCGGGAGCCCTGGCCGCCGGCCAGGACGACGGCTTGAACGGGGCGCGACGCGGCGTTCGGATCGGTCATGTCCGAACTGTACGTGGCGCCCCGCACGCGGATTCCCGGGCCGGCCGTTCCTTAATCAGCTCCTACCGCGCCGCGGTGGGTTCCCGCCGCGCCGACCGGAACCGGCTGCCGCGCCGACCGGAACCGGCTGCCGCGCCGACCGGAACCGGCTGCCGCGCCGACCGGAACCGGCTGCCGCGCCGACCGGAACCGGCCGCCGCGCCGACCGGAACCGGCCGCCGCGGCGAGACCGCGGGCCGGCGCCGACGGAAGGCCGGGACCTCGGAGCCGGGAGCTCGGGACACGCCCTCAGAGATGGGTGGCCGCGACCCCCGAGGCGAACGCCGTGTCGCAGACTGGCCGCGCGAAGGACTGGGCGCGCGTCGGCCCGTACGCGCGGACCGCTGCGCGGCCCAGGGCGCGGGCGATGGAGACGCAGTGCTTCGCGAGCGACGGACGGCCGTTCACCGCCTCCTGGAGGTGGGTGAGGGCCACCCCCGGGTTCTTGTCCTGGAGTTCCAGGAGCAGCTTGTCGCGCAGGACGTCCTGCGGGGCACGGGAGACGGCTCGCGTCGAGACCTCCTCGGAGGACGCGGTGAGCACCGAGCTCGAGGGATTCCCCGACCAGTTGACTTGGGTGACCGCGAGAGTCCCGGAGAGCACCAGGACGACAGGCAGAACGAGGGCGAGGGTGCGGCCGATCTGACGGGCCGGGCCGCGGCCACGCCGGGGCCGCTGGTTAGTGGTGGAGTGCTTCACGCGAGTGAGGGTAGCGCGGGGTGATGATTTGGCGACATTTAGTCACCAGTTCGGGGGACGGGGAAGTTGGTTTTTCGGGGTAGCGGGTTGACGCGCGGAGCCCCGCGGGGTCCGTACGGGGATCGCGCGGAGGTCGAAATGCCCGGTCTGCCGGGGTATTTGTCGACAACGAAGGGGGCCCCGCGGTCAGCCGCGGGGCCCCCTTCGTCAACGTGGGTGAATTCGACCCCTATGGGGTGTGCGCCTTCGCCCGGATGACGCGGACGTCAGTCGGACAGGCGCTCGCCCGTCGAGGTGGAGAACACGTGGATCTCGCCCGGACGCGGCACGACGTGCAGCGTGGCGCCCTTGTCCGGGACCGCGCGGCCGTTGACGCGGACGACGAGGTCCTTCTGCTCGTCGCCGACCTTGGCGGAGCCGTAGACGTAGCCGTCGGCGCCGAGCTCCTCGACGACGTTCACGGAGACGGCCAGGCCGGCCGGGGCGTCCTCGGTGCCCTTGGAGAGCGACTTGGCGGCCTCGCCGTTGTGCTCGACGACGTCGAAGTGCTCCGGGCGGACGCCGACGGTGACCGTACGGTCGCCCTTGTCGGCGGCGGCCTTCAGGGCCTCGCGGTTGACCGGGACGACGCTGTTGCCGAACTTCACGCCGCCGTCGGTGATCGGGACCTCGATCAGGTTCATGGCCGGGGAGCCGATGAAGCCGGCGACGAAGAGGTTGGCCGGGCGGTCGTACATGTTGCGCGGCGAGTCGACCTGCTGGAGCAGACCGTCCTTGAGCACGGCCACGCGGTCGCCCATGGTCATGGCCTCGACCTGGTCGTGGGTGACGTACACCGTGGTGATGCCCAGGCGGCGCTGGAGCGAGGCGATCTGCGTACGGGTGGAGACGCGGAGCTTGGCGTCGAGGTTCGACAGCGGCTCGTCCATGAGGAAGACCTGGGGCTCGCGCACGATCGCGCGGCCCATCGCGACACGCTGGCGCTGACCGCCGGAGAGGGCCTTCGGCTTGCGGCCGAGGTACTCGGTGAGGTCGAGGATCTTCGCCGCGTCCTCGACCTTCTGGCGGATCTCGGCCTTGTTGACGCCGGCGATCTTGAGCGCGAAGCCCATGTTGTCGGCGACGGTCATGTGCGGGTACAGCGCGTAGTTCTGGAACACCATCGCGATGTCCCGGTCCTTGGGCGGCAGGTGCGTGACGTCGCGGTCGCCGATGTGGATCGAACCGCCGTTGACGTCCTCGAGACCCGCGAGCATGCGCAGGGAGGTGGACTTTCCGCAGCCGGAGGGACCGACGAGGACGAGGAACTCGCCGTCCGCGACGTCGAGCTCCAGCTGGTCGACGGCGGGCTTGTCGCCACCCGGGTAGATGCGGGTCGCCTTGTTGAACGAGACAGTGGCCATGGTGAGGGGCCCCCTTCACCGGCAGGAACGTGCCGGACGATCCGTTGTAAAGGTGGTGTTCCACTATGGAAACGCCCATAGTGGTGTAGTCCATCTGAGTGAACTGGGTCAGGACGCTACCTGGCGTTCATGTGTTCTGTCAGCACCCCGGCACCGGTGAAGTTCGCGGAAACTCCCGACGGCTCCCCGCTGTGACGTGGGTACACTGCACGGGCACGCACGCCCCGGCGCGCGGCAGGCCTCCTTAGCTCAGATGGCCAGAGCAACGCACTTGTAATGCGTAGGTCGTCGGTTCGAATCCGACAGGGGGCTCCCTTGCAAGCCCAGCTCAGACGTGGTCTGAGCTGGGCTTTTGCGTTCAGCGGATGCGACGGCGGGCGCGGGAGCGGGCTGCGCGGCGGTCCGCAGTCTCAGTTCTAGTCTCAGTCGCGGGTTTGGACGCCTGCTCCGGGGCGGGCAGGAAGGCGTTTCCCATGCGGCGCATGGCGTCCTTCGAGAGATGCGAGCGGCCCTTGACGTAGCGGCGCGTCTGGCTGATCTGGGTGTGCCGCAGGATCTCCATGATGGTCGGCATGTCCACCCCCAGTTCGTTCAGGATCGTGCCGGCCGTGTGGCGGCTCCCGTCGTAGAGGCGACGGTCACCGATGCCCGCCTCTGCCAGTAGCTCCTTGAACTCTCCCCAGTCGTCGCGGGGGTCGATGGGGCGACCGTCGGCTCGGGTGAACACGGCTTGGTGCTCCTGCCAGAGTTCGCCTGCCGCCTCCCGCATTTCGTCCTGCTGCGCTTTGTGTGCGACCAGATAGGGGGTGAAGGCGGGCGGGATCGGTACGGGGTTAGTGCTCTTCTTCGTCTTGGGACGAGTGAAGGCCAGTCCTCCGCCCTTGCGGTCCGGGCAGATGCTCGCGTGCTTGACGCATGTCTTGGTGCACGGCTTTGGGCAACCGCGCTTGTAACCCTTGTGCGTGGCGCACTCGGGGGGACAGGGCTCGAACCGATGCACTCGCGCCCCGCACGCGTGCGCATCCCCACAGCCGTGCCGCCATGTGAGTCGCTGGAGCTGCCACCGGGGGTGGAACAGCTCCGCCTCAAGGTCGACGTACTGCCAGCGCAGTCCCAGGGTCTCGCCCTGCCGGAAGCCCATGCCGACCCCGACGATCCACCGCATGAACGTAGGCCGTTTAGCAGCCGCTTCCAGGAACGCTTTCGCCTCTTCCTGGGTGAACGGGTTCGTCTCGGTCTCCTCGATGCTGGGCGGGTCGACCAGCGTGGCGACGTTCTCGCCGATCATGCGGCGGCGGTGGGCAATCTTCAGGGCCCGCGACAGGATGCGGTGCACCTTGACCACGTGGGACGGGGCGCGCCCGGCGTCGAGCATGGTCCGGTACATCTGTTCGAGGTGCTCGGGGGCGAGCTTGTCGATGCGGTGCTTTCCGACGCCGGGGATGATGTCGTTGCGGGTCTTGGACCAGTAGTCGTCCAGCGAGCGGGGCTTGAGCTTGAGGCTTGCGATGTCGGTCAGGTAGGTCTCCATCCACTGTCCGACCGTGGGCTTACGGCCCGCCTTGGTCGCGCGGCCCTCGTCACGCAGCTTCTCCAGTTCACGGACCTTGCGACGCACGGCGGGCTCGGTGCGGGCCATGCGGTGCCGGCGGTCGGGACTCCCGTCGGGCAGTACGCCCATGGTGACGCGACCGTGCCACCAGCCGTCATCGCCGAGGTAGATGGTGGATTCCAGGTTCGACTTGCGCGGGCTCATGCATCTCTCCAAGACAGAGGCGGCCCCGGACGAATCGTCCGGGGCCGCCTTGGCGGGCTGGGGTTAGAGGCTGTCGACGTAGGCCTTGAGGACGGCCACTTTGATGCGGCGGCACCGCCCCTGCTTCACGAAGGCCAGGACGCCATCAGCCATGAGTTCGTAGACCGTGGATCGACCCAGCCGTAGGGCTTCGGCTGCTTCCTCGGGGGTGTAGAGAAGGGGCTCAACGGGGCGAACGGCGGTGCTCATGCTGCTTGCCTCCTCGGCACTTTCTGACGGTAGGGCCGCAATCCGCTGACAGAACTGACAGAACCTCCCCGGCGAGCCGTTGACCTGAGGTTTTGGTGTGTTCTGGATCTCTGACAGAACTGAGTTAAAACCTGACAGAACCTCGTCGGGGGAGGTTCTGTCACAGGACGCCCGGCGGGCCGCCGGGAGTTCTGTCAGGTTTTAACTCAGTTCTGTCATAACCGGGATCATGGTCGTTTGTGCAGGTCAGCGGTTTGCGCGGGGGGTTGTGTCAGTTCTGTCGGCGGTCTGGGGGTTCTGTCAGGCTCCGCGCGCGATGCGCGGGTGGGTCTCGTAGCGGGGCGAGGGCGGCCGGCCGCCCTTGCTGGACCGAGGCGGGGGCGGGAGTTGGCGGATCCAGCCGTGCTCTTCGAGCAGGGCGAGCGCGGGGTCGAGGTCGCCGATCTCGGGGAAGTCGGCCGGGCGCAGCGACCGATACAGCTCTCGCTTGGCGAACTGTGCGGGGTTGCTGGAGACGAGCTGGGCGAGGACGGTCACCGCGGATTCGTGGGCGGGGCCGGCGCTCATGACGGTGAACACGTCCAAGGCGTGCGCGGTGAAGTAGTCCCCCAGCTCGGTAGCGGCGGCCATGGTGGACGCCTCGATGGGCTTGTGCCATCCGTCCTCGGGGTGGGCGGCGAGGTGCAGGAGTCCGGCGATGCGGGCGACTGCCCCGTCTCGCTTGGACGCCCATTTCACGATCGGAGCGAAACTCCCGTCCGGCCCGAGACGCGACTCGGTGACCTTCTGGAAGGCCAGGAGCACCGCGTCGGCTTCCGGGGTGAGCTGGATGAGGGCAGGGTCGGTCCAGTCCGACAGGGCGAGCGTCATGCCCGCCAGGTGCTTGGCGTAGGTGGCGGCAACCTGCTCGTCCAGCAGGGCGGGCGTCAGGTTGCGGAAGCCGACCAGGGAAAGGGGCTTGGAGTACAGGAAGCGGGCGAGGAGCCCGCGCCCGTCGGCCCCGTCGATGCGGCTGAGCGCGTCCAGGACTTCCGGCTGAACGGCCAGACCGATCGTGACGGCCGGTGAGTCGACGTGCTGCGCACTGCGGCCCTGCCGGTTGACCCGCAGCATGTCCCCGGCGTGCCCCTTGAGGAACATCCCCATGTTGGGCTTGCCCGTGTAGCGGCCAGCGATGATGTCGAACAGCTCCCCCTCGGCGCTCAGGCAGGAGATCCGCCCACCCTGCTCGTCCAGGAGCGTGCCGACGTTCTCCGGCGTCACGTCGTCCGCGACGAGCTGCGGTTCGGCAGGAATCCTCATCTTGTCCGCGTCCTGCGCGAGTTGGACGGCTTCGGCTGTCTGGGTGGCGCGGTGTTCGGGCTCCGCGTTCGCTGCTTTGGCGGCGGCTTTCTCGGCGGCCGCTTTGGCCAGCTTGGCCAGGGTCTCCGCCTCAGCCCTGACGGGTCCGGAGAGTTCGATCAGGGCCTTCTCCGCATCGAGCAGCGGCTTGACCATGAGGTCGAACACGGCGGACTTGCGGTTGCCGGGAGGCAGGGCGATGGCCGTGTAGATGTTCACGGGCTCACGCCAGTGCCCGCGTACGCAGACCTTGACGCGTCCGCCGGCGGCGGTGGCGAGGACCGCCAGAGCCAGGCACCCGGCGAGGTCCGCCGGGGTCTGGGTCTCCTCGGCGACCCCGCGCACCATGCTGCCCAACCAGGCCGGGAAGGCGTGGACGGGGAAGTCGGGGAGCGGCGGGCGTGCCCGCAGGGGTACGGGTTCGTCCCAGGCGGGGCCGGTGATCTGCTCAGGCTCGATGTCCTCGAACCCTTCCCACAGATCCGCGCGAACGTCGTTGGTCGTCATGCGGCGGTCCTCCCTTCCGAGTCGGGGGCCAACAGCGGGCACACGGTGCGGTGTTCGGTGTGAGCGGCGACCAGTTGCAGCACGGCGGCACGACCGATGGCGTGCCGCTCGTAGCCGCAGGTGCACCAGGAACGCGCGGACGGGCTGACGCTCCACAAGGGCGGCGCGATGATGTGGAGCCAGGCCACGGGGCGGCGCCCGTCGTCCGGGTGCGGGCCAGGGCGAACAGCAATGGGGACGCCTTCGGCGACGCCCTTCGGCTCGCCCACGGCCGGATTGTCCACAGGCTGTGCAGCGACCTGGGGGCAGTCCGGGGTGGTGGTGATGCTCTTCAGATGGGGATGCTGGCGGTCGCTCATGCCGTCGCCCGGCGACTCTGGTTGTGGGCAATTGACCAGTCCAGAGCACTCCGCAGGGTCGAGCGGCACTCGGACGCGGACAGGCCGGCCGCCTCGCCCCCCTCCTGAAGAGCCTGTTCGACCACGTGCCGGGGGAGGTCGCCCCACGCGACGAACCGCCCCAACGCGCGTGCGGCCCGGAACAACATGGCTTCCCGTTCGCCGACTTGAGCCATCGCGACGTTCCGTACCTCGGCGGCGAGCGCTACATCCGCGTATCGACGGGATTGCCCTGCTACGGCCACGGAAGGGGCCCGAGAGGGCTTGGGGGCGGGTTGCAGGATGTTTCGGAGCCAGGAGGGCAGAGGGGCCGTCTCAGAGCCACAGAGCGGCTCGTAGTCTCCGGTGGGGGTGATGCTGCCGGCGACGACGTAGCCGCCCCATCCCCGGGTGTCGATCCTTTTGGCGAGGCGTCCTTTGGTGGAGTTCAGCCGCACGCCCGGGGGTTGGGTGAAGTACAGGTGCTCCCCACCGCGCGCGGTCCGCACCCGGTAGGTGTCCGGCGAAGATTCTCGGGCGCGCTCGCAGAGCGCTGCAAAGGAAGTCGCGCCGTCAGGCGTTCCTTTCAGGTCTTCGGGCTTGAGCGTGTCCAGGTCGACAACCATTAGCCCGGAGGGGCCGGTTGCGATGCCGACGTTGAACGGCCCAGTGGACCACGTGGCGCGGATGCGGTCAGGGTCGATTGTGGCGCGCTGCTCCCACTTCCGGTGCCCGCTCGTGCACGCTCCCGTTCCGGTGCACGTCCGCTCCCCATGCAGAGCAGGGAACTTGACACCCGGGCGGAGAGGGAAGACGTACCAGCCGCGAGCAGCAGCCTCTAGTGCCGCGTTCAGCAGGTGCTCGCTCACGCGGCCACCTCCAGCCGAGGGGCGAGGGTGACGTGGCAGTCGGCGCCGAACGCACGCCGGTAGCCGGCGGTGGCGCCGCCGATGCACGAGTAGGCGTCCAGGACCCGGAACACGTCACCGTGTCCGAGCCGTAAGACGAGGGCTCGCCGGATGTCGGTCGGTTGGTTCATGCTGGATGTCTCCAGTTCCTTGATGAGTTGCTGGACAGCAAGGGCGACCCCGGTTCTTGGCGGAGTGGGGGTCGCCCTTGGCGTATCTAGAAGGGCGGTTCGTCGAGCCAGGGGTCTCGGTGGGCGACGCGCCGCCGCAGCATGCGGGGCAGGCGGGGGAGAGGCAGGAGTACCGTGCGCCACTCGGTCCAGCAGTCGCACGGGTAGCACTCGGTGCCCGCGTACTCGCCGGTGTCGTAGTCGCCGTAGTCGCGCTCGATGGCGCCGGCGCCCTTGCAGTCGGGGCAGTCCGGGCGGGGGGTGTCGGTCAGGACCAGCGTTCGGCGGGACCAGCCGACGACCTCAAGTCGCAGTCGCATTGCGGGGTTGTCCTTCCGTTGGTCAGCCATGGAAGTGGCTGCGCTTGATGACGGCTTTGCGGATGTTGACCGTGCTGCCCTTGCCTCCGCTGATCGCGCGGGCCGGGGCGCGCAGGGCGAGGACGATGACGGCGACCCACACGAGTGCTCCGCCGCTGATTCCGGCGGCGGCGCTGACGATCTCGCCCACGCCGTAGCCGATACCGGCCGCGAGGGCGCCGCCCCCCAGTCCCGCGCCCAGGAAGCGCTGAGCGACGGGGTCCAGGAGCGGGAGCGGGGTCAGGTCGCGCGGCTCGGTGGCGAGGATCGGGGCGGGGGCGAGGTGCTTGGGCATGGGGACCATGCGCCCGTAGGCGTCGGGCACCCACACCACGGCCTGACGCTCGCCGTACGGGTCCAGGGCCACCGAGTGGCCCGGGTCGTAGGGGGCGAGGGGCTGCGGCTGGTGGACGGTCACGGCCCGTTCTGCGGGCAGATGGGCGGGGTGTTCGGGGTACATGCGGAATCCCTTCCGGTGCTCGGTCAGGGAGGCGGAGGCACACCCTCGGGGGTGGGCTGTGGAGGGGGTTTTCGGGGTCTGACCTGGGATGCCTCCCTGACTCCCTGAGCGATCATTTGTGCAGCTCAGGGCCAGGGAGGCGGGTCAGGGAGGCTTACAGGGAGTTCTCCCTGCCTCCCTGACCCGGGCGGGGTCGGCTCCCTGTCATCCGTCGAGGGAAGCGGAACCGTTCCCGTCGCGGTTGGCGAGTGCTTGGGTGACGCGGTCGCGGCTGACGACCATGACGCCGTCGGACTTGTAGGGCTCCGCGCCGGCGTCGTCCAGGACCCGCTTGAGGTCCAGGAACGACCAGCCGCCGTACGCCTGCTCGTTCAGCGTCGCGAGCCGCTTGAGGACGTCCTTGGTGCGGACCCTCGGGGCGTCGCCGAGGGCGGCGAGGATGTCGGTGAGCGGGTCGCGGTCCTCGCCCCGCTCGATGACGGTCAGGGTGGTGACCCCGTCCCGCAGGGCCTTGGCACGGTCGGCGATCGCGGTCGCTTCCTCGGTGCTGATGTAGTGCGTGCGGACCGTGATGGACGACTGCCCGGCCGGGGCCTGGATGCCGTCGGACGCGACGACCAGCGTTCCCTTGTCGAGCCCGGGGCGCAGCAGGTGCGGGGCGGCGCCGCCGTTCACGGCCTTGTCCCCGAGTGCCATGCGGGACTGCGACTCGGTGCCCAGCGCGAGGGAGGCGCGGGTGTGGGCTCCCTCGCGGACCAGCTTGGGAAGGTTCTGGTCGGTCGGGTCCTGCGTGCCCTGCCACAGCAGCACGTTGACCGCGCGGCCCTGGTTGTGAATCTTGCGGGCGGCCATGAAGTACCGGGAGTTGGACGACGATCCGCCGTAGGGCCGCTTGTCCTCGTCCTTGAGCGGGCACATGAACGCGACCTGCGCCTCGTCCACGTTCACGATCAGAGCCGGGAACTGCGTTCCGGGCGGCGCCATCAGACGCCGGTTCATCTCCTCCACCGCGTCCTCCAGCATCATCGTGACCTGGATGACGTGGTCGTCGGTCGGGCCCTGGATGAAGCGCGTGGCGAGCCCCTCGAACATGGCCCAGTCACCCACACCCTTGAGATCCCCGACCCAGAACTCCACAGACCGGTCCAGCGCGACCCACAGGGCCAGCGAGCGGAGCGCGGCGGTCTTGCCCTGGTTGGACAGGCCCGTGATCAGAAGGTGCCGCTGGTAGACGGACAGGGCCGCCGCGTCGCCCCGCAGGTCCTCGCCCCACGGTGCGCGACCCTTGGCGTAATCGGCGGTCATGGTCTCGTCGGTGACCAGCGGGGACGGGCCGATCGGCTCGTCCAGCGCCCCCGAGTCGGCGACCCACAGGCGGACCGTGCGGGCGGCCTGCGGGATGGTGATGAACACCTCGTGCTCGTGCCGGGTCAGGTTCTCGGCGAGCTTCCGCCTGCGGTTCTGCACCTCGATCGTGGACACCCCCGAGGGCAGGGTGACGTCGACCTCGACGCCGCATCCGGCGATCCGGATCGGTCCGAGCATGCTCGCGCCCGCGTCGCCCATGTCCTTGATGGCGTTGCGGAGCGCGGGGACGCCGAGGTCGCGCAGTGCCTTGACGACGATCGACGGGGTGATCGGCTCCCCCTCGCTGCTGCGGACGGTGTCTGGCAGGGCCCAAGCGGGTGCGGCCTGCTGTTTGCTGCCCACCGCCCATAAGGCGAGCAGCGCCAGGAACGGGCCGACGGCGAGGGCCGGGCCCCACACCACCTGAACGATGGTGATGAGCAGGTTGATGAACTCGATCGTGGCCATCAACGGCGTGACGACCTGCGTGACGTCCTTCGTAGCGATCGCCATCACGACCCCGAGCGCGACCAGCGAACCGACCCCCATGCCCGCGCTCACGGCGACGCCCTTGGCCGCGTCGAGCGGGGAGTGGAGCAGGTCCATGCGGCGGCGGTGGCGGGCCTCGCGGAAGTGCTGCCCGCGCTCCTCCCACTCCGCCGCCACCTCGTGGTTCCCCGCGGCTTCGGCGGCCCGGAACATCCGCTCGTAGCGGGAGGCGGTCCGACCGTCCCATGTCCGCTTCGCCGCGATCCGCGCGCCCCCGGCGACGTAGAGGGTGTGCCGGGCGACCGCGCGGGCGGTCGCCCTGGTGGTCTCGTGCGTGACCGCCGTGCGGATGGCGCGTCCGGAGCGGACCCACAGCGGGACCGGCGCGGCGGGTGCCGGTTCGGGGACCACGGTCAACGTGGTCACGGCGGCCGACTCGGTGTCTTTGTGCAGGTGAACGACGTTCTCACTCATGGTGAAGCGGACTCCTGACTGCCCCGGAACGGGGTGAAAGTGATGGGGGAAGTGCGGTGCGGGCGGGTGGCGCGGTGCGGGTCACCACCAGCCGGACGACTTCTTGGCGGCCTTGGCGCGGGCGGCCTCGGTGACGATGCGCTGCCGCTCGATCTGCAACGCGGTGATCTCCGCGATCAGCCGCGTCTCCGCCGAGGTCGAGACCGAGTCGATCCGGTTCTCGGCGCGGCCGGTGCTCTTGCCGCGCATCACCCGGTACGAGCCGCCCGCGACGGCGGCGAGCATCTGACGGCGCTCGGAGCCGGTGAGCGGCCACAGTTCGCCGCATCGGACGGCTTCGAGCTTGCGGTTCGTCTCGCGGATCGCCCGGTCCAGGCGACGGGTGTCGGGCTTGGACATGGTCAGACCGCCTTTCCGGCGTTGGGGGCGAGGATGAGGTGAATGTCGGCGAGCTGGACGGTCGAGCCCTGAGCGCGCAGCCAAGCGGCGACTTCGCGGGTGACCCGGTCGAAGCAGAAGAACGCGGGGGCCGTGACCGTGCCGTGGGCGAACCCGGGGCCCTCGCCGGGCACGCTCACGTGCGCGTGCCACGCGTATTCGATGCTGCCCGGGGCAGCGTTGGTGCTGGTCACAGCGGAACTCCAAGGTGTGGAGGGAGGGTTCATGCGGCGCGCTGGTCGTCGGGGTAGGCGCAGGGCACGCAGGTCCCGAGCGAGGCGGGGATGACGTATCCGGCGTCGGTGCGGCACTGCGGGCAGGTGCGGCGCGCGAGCATCGCTTTGGCGAGCGCGGCCCGCCGGCCCGCAGTCATCGGGCGGACGGGCTTGGCGCGGTCGACGCGGTAGAGGTAGGCGACCAGCGGGCCCCGCCGGTAGCGCGGACGCAGAACCTGCGCCGCGATCGGCTGACCTCCCGGCCGTAGCCCCCGGGCCCGTAACTGCCGTCGGGTGGCGAACCCGTCCGGGGCCAGACGCCACGGGAACGTCGGTAAACCGTGGCGGGCACCGTTCGGGTCGAAGCACTTGCCGAACGAGCCGCCCATCAGACGGTGTTGGCGGCGCGCTCGGTGAGCAGGGTGTCGCGCAGCATCCGGGCGTTGGCCGGCGACGTGCGGACCGTGCGGCGAATACCCTCAGCCGTGATCTGGTCGTCCGACCAACCGGCCGTTGCCGTGCGGGCCTCATCGATCAGTTGCTCAGTGGTGCGGCGCGGCCGGGCCGATCGGGCAACATCGGGAACCCGCCCGGTCGCGCGGCGCGATCGAGTCGACTCCGCCGCGACCGAACGCCCCTCGATCTCAACGGGCACCCGGTGCGGAATCGGCTTGGCCTGTTGAGTCGACTTCAGGAAGTCCACGGCCACCGGATCGGGCATCTGCGTCGGGAGTACCGGGGCGGGTGCCGGGGTCGATACCGGGAGGTCAGCGGTAGACCGATTCTTTATGATCTCGGTAGATTTCTCCGCATTCGCGTCCGGCGTCGAAATCGGGGCGGGGCGGTGGTGAAGCACCTTGGCGACCAGGTCGGAGCCGAAGTAGATCGACCCAACCGGAAGCGATGTGGCGAGCAGGACCAGGGCCCAGTTTGCGGGGTCCCAGTCGGCGAGCCGCGTCCAGTCGAGCCGGGCGTCGTGCAGCTTGGGCACGAGGCCGTGCACGTAGTTGAGGATCAGGGAGGCGAGCGTGTAGGTGCCCAGCACCCGCAGCGCGAACGTCCGGTCCCTACCCGCGAGCACGAGGGTCGCGACCAGGGCCAGGGCCATCAGGCCATCGACCACGAACGGGTACAGCGTCGCGGCCGTGTTGTCCGCGCCGACCGCGTTCGCGATGTCCCGCAACGCGTTCCACGAGACCCGGAACGCCATGGCGACCACGGCGACCAGGGCCAGCACGAGAGCGGCCCGCCCTTTGCGGTGAAGGCTCATGCCACACCGCCCGTCGCGCCGCCGGCGGCCCGGTTGGCGAGGTCGCGTTCGGCGGCCAGCAGCCGGCGATACGCCCGGCGGATGCGCCGGACGTCCAGCTCGGTCGGCGTGCGGTCGAGCGTGATGATCTGCGCGTCGAGCAGGTCGACGTCCGCGAGGATCGCGGGCATCTCCACCTCGATCGCGTCCAGCTCCGCGTCCGTCGGCTCCATGAAGTCGGCGAACGCGGTAACAGCTTCTCGAACAGTGACGATGGGGTTCATTGGGTCGTGTTCCTCTCACACAGGAACGGCCCGAACAGCGGCCCCGGTGTTCCAGCACCGGGGCCGCGCGCCGTTGAAGTCGGTAGATCCGGCTCCCCTCGGCGCTGCTCGTACGAGACGAGCAGCGGAGGCAACCGGCCCGCAACAAGGTGGGTTGCGGAGGGCTGGGGTAGCTCTGAACGTCACGCGGGAGAACCCGCGAGGCCGCCTACTTGGCCGGGGAGAGGCAGCGTGATCCCCATTCAGTTGTCAAAAAACGGCCGCTCCGATGGGCCTGGTAACCCCCTGATCAGGGGCTCCCGTCTTCACGGGTACTCACCGAGCACTGTCAGTGCAGGCAGGCACACTCAATGGTGTTGCACCACCTGCTCAACTTGTTGGTACAAGCTGATGCAGTGATGCTGCACCCACGGACGGTGAGACGTCAAGAGGGTTGGGCTTACATGTACCAACAAGTTGCGCGAGTGCGTCATGATGGGGCTATGACCAAGCAGCCGAAGTACCGGCAAGTCGCCGACATCCTGCGTCGCGAGATCGACAACGGCACCTATGCGCCGGGGGCGCGGCTGCCCTCTGAGAACGACTTGCAGCAGCGGTTCGACGCGTCCAGGAACACGGTCCGCAACGGCCTAAGTCTGCTGGTCAGTGAGGGCCTAATCACGTCTAGCCAAGGGCTGGGGTACGAGGTCAAGTCACACGAGGTGTTCGAACTGAACGCATCTCGCTTCGAAAACCTGACCTTCCCGCAGAACGGCGATGCCTACAGCACAGACGTCACGAACGCCGGGCGTCGGCCGCATCAGACCTTCCGTGTGGAGATGCTGCCGGCGTCAAGCGACGTCGCTGAGCGGCTCAAGGTCCCCGCAGGCACGAAGGCCGTATTGCGGTTTTGTCATCGCTACGTTGACGACGTCCCGTGGTCCACACAAGCGACCTACTATCCGTCGTGGCTGGTCGACGTCTCGCCGCGCTTGGCTGAGCCGGGAGACATCGAGGAAGGTACGACTCGCTATCTCGCATCGCGAGGGATCGAGCAAGTTGGATACTTCGACGAGATCGCCGCTCGGATGCCCACGCCGGAAGAGGCCCGCCTCCTGGAAATCGGAGCTGGAGTTCCCGTAATGATCTGGACGCGAACGGGCTATTCGGCCGATCGCCCGATTCGGTGCACGATCACCACGTTCCGGGGGGACCTGAACCGCATGAATTACGAGATCGGCGAACTGTCCGCCCGAAGTGAGAACGCGTGATCATCACTGCCGCAGAATCGCACGACGTGACCAAGCTGCTTGCCTTTCGTGAAGAGGCTGCGGCGTGGCTGAGGGGTCTCGGGTCCGATCAGTGGAGCCGCCCGTACCCTGCTGACAAGCTTCTGGCCACCATTGAGGCTGGCACTGTATTCATGCTCCGAGACGGTCATACAACTGCGGGCACGATCACGCTCACCCCGGACGCGGAGGCGGGGCTCTGGACGAACGACGAACTCATTGAGCCGTCAATGTTCGTCAACAAGCTCACCGTTGCTCGGGAGTACGCCGGGCAAGATCTGGGTGGCAGGCTGCTCGACTGGGCTGGCGATCGCGCGCATCGCGCAGGTGCACAGTGGCTCCGTTTGGATGCCTGGACGACGAACGCGGCACTCCAGCGGTACTACCTCGCGCACGGCTTCAGCCACGTTCGTACTGTCCGTGAGGGCGGCGCAGTGAACGGCGGGCCCCGCGTATCTGGGTGGCTCGCGCAGCGTGAAGCACGGTCGGCGGATCACGGCTTCACAGACCGGGTCCCTGCTCCCCAACGACTCCGGTTCGCTGCATGAGTTGAGCATCACTGGACCCCAGCTCGTTGACCGAGGTCCAGGAGGCATCAAATCAGTCGATCAGGGCTTGCCGTTCGTGCGCTGGAGGGCTCTGGCTAGCTAACTGCCTAATCCGACGCCGAGGACGCAGGCGACATCGAGTCGTCCCCACGGGGAGCTGGCAAGTCTGCGGCTGGCTCCTCTAGAACATCGTCGTCGCTCGGCAACAGGACTGCTGGCGTGGCGTTGGCGTCCTTGCGAACCAGATACTGGGGAGTCGGCAAGTCTGCGGCCGGCGCCGCTAGAACATCGTCGTCGTCCGGCAACAGGACTGTTGGCGTGGCGTTGGCGTGCTTGCGAACCAGATACTCCAGAGCGTGTTCATCCGTGGACTGGTAGTCCAGCCTGTCGCGGTAGAAGTGCAGTCGTTGCTTGCACTCTTGGAGCACTTCACTCCACTCGCGGACCCACAGTCTTGCGCTAGAGCCGATTGCGCCAGCTTGGCCGGGCGGAAGATTGGGCTGACAGGTGAGGCCCTTCAATACATCGTCCATCGTGTTTCCGATGAGCCAAAAATCCCAGTTCGCCTCGGTTCCTCGAAAGCGCTCGTCTGCGACGATGGTGGCCGCATATTTCGCGAGCTGGGCGTATTCCGTCATTCCCAGCTTGACGCTTGGACGTTTCAGTTCCACAACCAGATGGTGAGGCTTCTGCACCCACACAGTGGTTTTAGACAGCATGAGGTCGACCCTGCCAGCGCTTCCATCTAGGAGGCGCACATTCGTATCTTCAGGTTCGGGAGCGCGTAGGATAGACAAGTGCTTTCGGAGCACCTCTGACAGGCCGCGCTCACTGACCATGAGTGAATACTCTTCGCCGAAAACCCATGACTCGTTCTCCAGGATCTTGTGTAGCTGATCCCTCTCCCTCGTCACCTTTTTCGCGGTAGGTTCGAAGAGTAGAATCTCCAGAGCCCGCAGGAAGTCAAGGCGGTCGGTGACCTCCGTAGAAGTACGGATGAGAGACGTCAAACTCGTGCGCTTCAAGAGGAGGCCAAGCTCCTCTTTTTCCTGTCGTGTAAGGGAGAAGAAGCGTTCAAGGATTTCAGGTGTCTGATCAGGCTTGGCGGCCAGTGTCTCTTTCAGGAGGCCGAGCGTTGCCTTTCTAGCGCTTCGAGCTTTCGGGATGTGTTTGGCGATGGTAGTCGCGACCGTATCGAATGCGTCCCGCTCGGTAATCTCCGTGGGTTCAATTGGCTCTCCGACGTACGGGTACACCTCTTCCCTCTGCCACTCTAGGACCTGTTCGCGACGCCGGTCGTCTACCCTGCTCCGAAAGTGCTCGCGGAGTCGTCCCCGAGCTTCCTCGACCACTGCTGATGCTGGCGAGTCCTCGTCCCAGTCGACGAGTGCCAGATCTTGCGGGCGATCTTCGAACCCTTTCCAAGACAGATAGGCCGTAAAGTTGAACCCAGGTGCTTGAATTTCAGGGCGAAGCTTCACCAAGGGCATTCGCCTTGAATCGCATAGCGCTAGCTCGCGTGTCACCCCTTTGCGCCACTCAATCACCCTGAGTTCTGGCGCGGGGAGATCATTCACTGCGCTAAGAGTGTAAATGGCTGAATGGACCTGCACTTGCCCGGGGTCCACCCGGATTCCATCGTAGACGACTGTGGTGTCGGGGTAAGTTTCGAGATAAAGGGCAAACTCGGTAGTAAGGGACGCGACTACCCGGGCGGTGTTTAGCAGGCGATCCAGATGGGGGACGGATCCCCAAGCGTCAACACTGGTGCCTGTTTCTTCTGTGGTGACTCCGATCGTTTTAATCGAGTAGTCGCGCATAGCTAGGCGACTTGCTTCGATCCGGGTTTCTACATTGCCGTCGATTCCATTTCCGATGGTGGTCCACCGTACGCTCTGCCCCAGCGCAAAAGCTCTGACGCGCCCTTGGCCGTTGCGGCCGTGCATGGCGCGCCGTTTATCGGTGGAGACCAGCGCAGTTTTCTTCCACGAGCCGCCCAGCTTGTCGAAATAGGATTCGCAGGACTCGGAAGGCATTCCGTGGCCGTCATCTGAGACCGTCACTTTGCTGACGGCGTCAAATTCATTCCGTTCGATCTCTACAGTTACTTTCGTTGCATCCGCGTCTAGGGAATTCCAAATCAGCTCAACTACAGCGCCCACTGGATCGTTCAGCTTTGCTACGCCCTCGACATGGTCCTGCTCGACTGTGAGCGTGATGCTTCCCATGGCCCCTCCCCTGACGCAGGGTCAAGCGGCAGCATCGCCGCTCTGACTACAGTCAGTATCCGCGCCCTAACCCGCGATGTGAACACCGCGATCACTAGGAGGTTCCGGGGTCCTGCTAGGCCGCCGCGAGCGAACCTTGCATGCGAGGCTGACTGGCTGTCGGCCAGTCTCAGTTTTAGTCTCGATTGCTGCCCAATCCGGTGCGGTTCAGGTTCGTCCGTGAACGTCCGCCACATCGCCTGACCTGCGGCGTGAGCGATGGACGGACGCTCCTGGATCGCTGTGGACCAAGCCCGGACAGCTTGTAATGCGTAGGTCGTCGGTTCGAATCCGACAGGGGGCTCTCTTGCAAGCCCAGCTCAGATGGTGTCTGAGCTGGGCTTTTGCGTTCCGTGGGTGCGGCGGTGCGGGCGGGAAGGTGTCTCCCCTGCGGCGCATGGCGTCCTTCGAGAGGCGCGAACGGCCTTTGACGTAGCGGTGGGTCTGGCTGATCCGGGTGTGCCGCAGGATCTCCGCCCCGGTCGGCATGTCCACCCCCTGCTCGTTCAGGATCGCGCCCGCTGTGCGGCGGCTCCCGTCGTGGAGGCGACGGTCACCGATGCCCGCTTCCGCCGGCGGCTCGTCGTCCTGGCCCGTCGTGGCCATGGCGTTCGCGCTGTCCTCGCCCGCCGCGACGCGGACCGCGCCCTCGGCATGATTACTGAATGTAGCTGCTTGAATATGCCGAGTGACTAGTCGTGACGTGTACGACGCCTGTGACTAAGGAGAGAACCCTCATGCGACACATGTTCACCAAGGCGGTCGGCTTGGCCGCCGTCGGCGTGCTGTCCTTCGCCGCGGCACAGCCCTCTCAGGCCGGCACCCTCAGCCACCAGCCGGCCCGCGCCGCCGCCGAGGCCCCCGCGTACTTCGTGATGACCGACCACACGCGGGAGGAGTTCGTCATCAAGCTCACGAAGAGCGGGGACATCGAGCACGCCCGGGAACTCGTCAGCGGCGAGACCACCGACCGGCCTCACGTGATCACGCGGATCGTCAAGCGGACGGCCGCCTACAACCCGCGCTGGAGCTTCCACGCCAACCCGGACACCACCCAGTTCTTCGACAACGCCATCGAGGTCTGCGACGCGAACATCCCCTACGTCGAGGACCACCTCGACGAAGCCGGAGGCGCCTTCCTTCCCGGCCTGGTCTGGTGCGACTGGGACTCCCGCATCATCAGGGAGATCCACGCCCCATAGGTGACCGACCGGGCCGGCCGGCGCCGTACACCGCACGACGTCCCGCCCCACGCAGGACTGTTCGGGCCGGCCGCGAAGGCCGGCCCGACCTTTGAGGTCGCCGCGAGCGAACGGGCTCTCGGGATCCGGTGGTCAGGTTCTGACCGTCAGGTACTGCCAGCCGCCCCACGTGCTCACGTTGGTGGTGTCCTTCGAGCCGTGGACGTATTCCGAGCGCACCCGGAACTTCTGGCCGACCGCGTGGGAGAGGCTCAGCCGCGCCGCCACGGCGCTCTTGGAGCC
Organism: Streptomyces sp. NPDC024698; assembly: GCF_055559015.1. Taxonomy (NCBI): domain Bacteria; kingdom Bacillati; phylum Actinomycetota; class Actinomycetes; order Kitasatosporales; family Streptomycetaceae; genus Streptomyces; species Streptomyces sp. NPDC024698. The sequence goes on from NZ_JBVHLK010000004.1 coordinate 125,494, forward strand.
GAGCGTGAAGCAGCCCGAGGTGCTGAGCGTGTGCCAGGCACCGCTGTAGTACTGCTGGACCTGGAAGTGCACGCACTGTCCGGACTTGTTCGGCGACACGGTCGTGGTCACCGTCGGCTGCACCGTGTGGTGGTAGACGCGGTAGGTGGTGCCGCTGTACGTGGTGGTCGTGTAGGAGCCGCTCAGGGTCTGCGCGATCTTCACCTGGTCGCTCACGGCGCGGGTGGCCGTGGCCGGGGCGTAGCGGTAGTCGCCCGCGTAGGACGCGGTGAACGTCGTGTTGCCGACGAGCTTGTACGTGGCCGTCAGGTTGCCCTTGCCGTCCACGGTGCCCGTCTTGACCAGCGTCTTCCTGCCGCCGGCGGGCGTGGCGTAGAGCGAGACCGTACGGCCGTTCTCCGTGGTGCCCAGGTGGGCGGTCACGGTGGCCGTCGCGCCGTACGCGTAGGTCGTGGCGTTGGTGGTCAAGGTCAGGCTCGTCGTGGCGCGCGAGACCTGGACAGTCGCGGAGGCGGTTGCCGCCCGGTGGCGGGAGTCGCCCGCGTAGTCGACCGTGTAGACGTTGGCGCCGCCGATGGTGGGGGTGTCCTTGACGGTGATCGTGCCGTCGGCGGCCACGGGAGCCGTCCACGTCACGGGCGTCGTGGTGTGCGCCGCGTCCGTACGGGTCACGGTGACCTTCTCGCCGCTGCCGTACGGGCCGACGCTCAGCACGGCGCCGAAGCTCAGCGCCTTGCCGCGCGTGGCGGTCGTGGGGGCCTTCAGCGTGAGCGCCGGGGCGTAGGGCGAGACGGTGAAGCTCGCGTCGTTCGAGACCGGCTGGTGCGTGATGTCACCCCCGAACGACAGGCGGTAGGTGAACCATCCGGCCGTCCCCGGGGCGTCGGCGACCGTGAACGTGCCGGTGGCCGGGTCGAGCGGGGCCGCGGGGAGCTGGACCGACTCGTGGGTGTCCTCGTTCGTCCGGGTCACCTGGACGGTGTCGCCCTGGGCGAAGGGGCCGCGGGTCAGGTCGGTCATGACCGTGCCGGTGAAGGCCACCTTGTCCGGCGCCAGCGAGCTGAACTCCGCGAACGGGCCGGAGGTTGGGACCCTGGACACCCACACCTTCTGCGAGGTGGTCGCGGGCCGGTGCGTCGCGTCGCCGCCGTAGGACACCTCGTAGGTGTACCCGCCCTCGTCCTGACGGGTGTCGGTGATGCCGAACGAGCCGTCCGCGCCGACCGTGGCGTCGGGCAGAGGAGCGCCGTCGCGGGTGACCTTCAGCGTGGCGCCGGCCGGTACGAAGCCGTGGCCGCCCACCGTTCCGTTCACCGTGAACCGCTGGGCGGGGATCGCGTACGGCGACGGGGAGTTCAGGGTGAGCGTGGTGTCCGTGAGCTTGGCGTCGCCGAGGACGGCGAGGGCGTAGGACCCGTTGTCCTGGGTGACGGCGTAGAGCGTGCGGCCGTCGGCGCCCCAGGCGAGGCCGTCGGGGGCGACGGTGCCGGCCGGGAAGGCGACGTGGTTCTCGGCGAACTGGTCGGCCGCGTAGAGGTAGGCGCCCGCGCCCGAGCCCGCGGTGCTGCCGAGGGCGATCGTGCCGTCGGAGTCGAACGCGACGGAGTCGGGGGAGGAGTTGACGCCGCCGGTGTAGTACACGTACGGCTTGACGGCGCTGAGGTCCGCCGTGCTGTACACGTACACGGCGGCCGACTGCGGAACGAACAGCTTCGTGCCGTCCGGGGTGATCTGGACGGGGCCCGTCGCCGCGCCGCCGAGGCCCATGTCGACCTTGAGGGACGGGGTCCCCGAGGCGACGTCGTAGGTGGCGATGTGGGTCGTGTAGGAGTGGGCGTCCTGCGCCGCGTTCACCGCGAGCACCCCGCCGCCCGTGCTGAGGAGGGGGGCGGCCGGCCAGTGCGGCATGACCGGCTGCGGGGTCGGCACGGGGTCGGCGGCCGAGGGGTCCACCGAGCCGACGGTGCCCTTGCCGTCGTCGGCCGTGTAGCTGTACCAGACCTTGCCGCCGGCCACGGCGACGGAGACCGGAGCGCTGGCGGTGCCGGTGCCGAAGCGGCCGGTCTCGGTGAGCGTCGCCGTGTCGACGGCGGCGATCGCGTCGCCGTCGGTCAGGGCCGCGTACAGCGTCCTGCCGTCGGCGGACAGCGCGAGGCCGTCGGCGCCCTGCTCAGCGTCGATGGTGGTGACGACGGCGCCGGACAGGTCGGTCACCACGATGCCGGTCGTGCCGGCGCCCTGGCTGAGGAAGACGTGCTGGTGCGCGCCGTCGACCACCACGTGGGCGTAGTGCGACAGCGGCAGCGCGGCCCTGGTGTCGCCGTCGGCCCAGGCGACAGGACCGGTCAGACCGACGGCGGCGGTGGTCAGACCCGCGACGACGGATATCGCCGCCGCGAGCGAGACCTGCTTGAGGCGCATGGGACTCCTGGAGAGGGCGGACAGACTGCCGTACGGCCACGCCTGTCGCTGCGAGAACGGCCGGCAGGGGGGTGCCGGACACGCGTGAGACCCCTGACCTCTGCGTTTGGTTGTACCGATGCGTCGTGATGTTCGGGGACTCAGACCGTGAACGTGACCGCTTCCAGCCAGCGGTCGTTCTCCAGGGCGCCGCCGAAGACGTAACCGGGGCGGGCGTCGGCGCAGCCCTGGGCGCCCCAGTCGAAGCCGTGCACCTTGGCCGTCTGGCAGATCCGGCCGCTGCCGATGTTGATGGCGAAGCCCGACATGACGGGGGCGCTCTTCTTCGTGCTGCCGATGTAGTTGTTCCTGCCGTCGGCGATCACGGCCGTCCAGTGCGGTTCCCAGGTGCCGCGTCCGTCGGTCGAGCCGGGCTTGTGGACGAAGGCGTTCGCGGCCGAGCCGCCGCCGCCGGACACCGCGATGTTGAGGGCCTTGATCGGACTGTTCCGGCCCGACGTGCCGGCCATCGTGCCGTCGCACACGGGCTTCTGCCAGCCCTGACCGGAGACGTAGGCGCGGTAGCAGACGTGCCGCCCCGAGGGATCGTTCCGGGCGAGACGGTTCACGGCGGTGGCGGCGGTGTCCTGGGCGGGCTTCGCCGTCACCGTGGCCCGTGGCGGCCTGGCGGTCACGGTGACCGTGACCCCGCCGCCGCTCGCCGGGTCCTTCGTCGCGCCGGAGCCCTCGGACCCCTTGGACCCCTTCGCGCCCTTCGGCTTCTTCGGCGTGGCCGACGGCGAGGCCGAGAGGCCGGAGGACGGCGAAGCGCTCGCGGACGCGGTGGACACCGGCCCCGACCTGCCGGCCTGCGGGCTCGCGCTCGTCTCGTCGCTCGACCGGGCGGCCTCCTCACGGTGTCCGCCGTCCTGCGACCCGCCGGTGCCGAGCATCACCAGCGGCACGATGACGAGAGCGGCCGCGACGAGGGCCACCGGGCCGACGACCAGCGGCCTGTGCAGCAGCCCCGGCCCCTTGTACTCGTCGTCCGACTGACGTGCCCCGGCCCGGCGGACCAGGTGTGGAGCGGGGCGGGACTCTGGGGCAGGGGCAAAGGCTGGGTCGGAGGCGGGGGTCGGGACGGGGGGTGGGGGCGGAGGCGGTGTCGTGGACTCCCGTCGGCGCTGCTGCTCCAGCGTGTACGCCTCCATGTCGAAGTCGTCGTCGTCATCGACCTCGGCTTCGTCGTCCCCGTAGTCCTCGTCGGCCTCGACCTCGGCTTCGTCGTCCCCGTAGTCCTCGTCGGCCTCGGCCTGGGCCGTGTCCTCGTCCTCGGCCTCGCCGTACGGATGGTCGTCCCGCTCGGCCTCAGCTTCGGCTTCGGCTTCGGCCTCGGTTCCGGTCTCCGGAGTCGTCGCACGTCTCGGTGGTGCCGGGGCCGCCGGCTGTTCCCGCTGGTCCACGAGCGTGCTCGAACCGTCCGGGTCCACCTCCACGGACGCCACGTACCCCGCGGCGGGGTCCGAGATCGTGGCGGTCACGGTGGTGCCGCGGTCGCGTGCGTACCCGTGCAGCGTGTCGAGGATCGCGGCGTCGACCGTCACCCCGTCAGCCGACGGTACGGGCTCGCCGTCGATGGCGGCCGTGCCGTCGCCGGAGATGACCACCGCGAAGCCGGGGGCGGGGGCCGGCTCTTCGGGCACGGCGGGTGCGGCCCCCGTGGTCTCTTCGGGTGTCTGTTCGCCTCGGCTCATGGCGCTTCCTTCCTGACGTGTCCGGCCGCGTGGCGCCTGCCGGGCCCGTCGCCTCGGGTCCTCGTAGCGCAACGGGATCCGCCCGCGAACGGTTCAGATCCAGGACGGATCGAGACGGAACCGGAAGAGATGTGTGGCCGCTTGCACACACTCAACGCCCCTTTGTGGAATGGGGTGTTCAGTAGAGTGCGGAGAGTGAACGCCTATGAGGAATCCGTGCGTTTCGCGGTGCTGGGGCCGGTTCGGGCATGGCGTGGTGAACGGGAGGTCGACGTCGGTTCCCCGCAGCAGCGGGCCGTGCTGGCGGCGCTGCTGCTCCGGCGGGGCCGGCCGGTCATGCTCGGCGAACTCCTCGACGCGGTCTGGGGCGAGGACCCGCCGGCGGCCGCCGTGTCGGTCGTACGGACCTATGTGTCGCGCCTGCGCAAGGGTCTGGAACCGGAACGGGACGCGGCCGACGCCCCCAGCGTGGTCGTCTCGGTCGGTGACGGATATCTGCTGCGGATTCCCGAAGGGGCGCTGGATCTGGGGGTGTTCGAGCAGCGGGTGGCCGACGCCAGGAGACTGGTCGCCGCCGGTGATCCGTCCGCGGCGGCGGATCTGCTGCACGCAGCGCTCGGTGACTGGCACGGGGCCGCGCTGGCGGGAGTCCCCGGACCGCTGGCCGAGTCCGAGGGTTCCCGGCTGGACGAGCAGCGGCTGGCCGCGCTGGAACTGCGGCTGGACGTCGACGTGGAGCTCGGACGTCACGGCGAAGTGGTCGCCGAACTGGTCTCGTTGACCGCGAAGCACCCGCTGCGGGAGGGGCTGTGCCGGCTGCTCATGCTGGCGCTCTACCGGTCCGGGCGGCAGGCCGAGGCGCTGGCCGCCTACCGCGCGACGCGCGGCACCCTGGTGGCCGAGCTGGGCATCGAACCCGGCGCGCCGCTGCGGGATCTGCACGACCGCATCCTGGCCGCCGATGTCTCCCTGGCCCCTGGCGCCTCCCTCGGCGCGGGCCCCTCGCGCGCGTCCGAACCCGAGCCGTCCGCGCTCCCGGCCCCGCCCGCCGTCCCCGCCCACGCGGCGACTCCGGCCCAACTGCCAGCCGATCTGCCCACGTTCGTGGGCCGGGAGGCGGAACTCGAACGCGTACGGGCCCTGTTGCCGCAGGGGGCCAAGGCTCCCGCCGCGGTGGTGATCGGCGCGATCGGCGGCATGGCGGGGATCGGCAAGACGACCCTGGCCGTGCACTGGGCCCACGAGATGACCGACCGCTTCCCCCACGGACAGCTCTACGTCAATCTGCGCGGCTTCGATCCGACCGGCGTCGTGGTGACGCCGGAGGACGCCATCCGGACCTTCCTCGACGCGCTCGGTGTCCCCCCGATGCGCATCCCCGCCAGTCTCGACGCCCAGGCGGCGCTCTACCGCAGCATGCTGGCCCGGCGGCGGGTGCTCGTCCTGCTCGACAACGCCCGTGACACCGAGCAGGTCCGCCCGCTGCTGCCCGGCTCTCCCGGCTGCCTGGTCATCGTCACCAGCCGCAACCAGCTCACCGGACTGGTCGCCGCGGAAGGGGCGTATCCGCTGACACTCGACCAGCTGACGCCCGCCGAGGCGTACGACCTCCTGGCGCGCCGCCTCGGCGCGGGCCGGCCGGCCGCCGAGCCACGGGCGGTGGACGAGATCGTCGAGCGGTGCGCCCGGCTGCCGCTGGCGCTGTCCATCGTCGCCGCCCACGCCGCCGCGCACCCCGGCTTCCCGCTCAGCGCCATCGTCGACGAGCTCCGTGAGAGCCACGGCAGTCTCGACGCCTTCGCCGGGGGCGACGATCTCACCACCGACGTACGGGCCGTCTTCTCCTGGTCGTACAGGGCGCTGTCCGCTCCGGCCGCGCGCCTGTTCCACTTGCTGAGCCTGCATTCCGGGCACGACATCTCCGCGCCCGCCGCGGCCGCTCTCGCCGGGCTCGCGCCCCGGGAGGCCCGCGGCCTGCTGGTCGAGCTGACCCGCGCCCATCTGCTCATCGAGCACTTTCCGGGCCGCTACACCCTGCACGACCTGCTGCGCGTGTACGCCGCCGAACGGGTCCGCGTCGAGGAGACGGCGCGGGAGCGGGACCGGGCGGTGGAGCGGCTGCTCTCCTGGTACCTGCACAGTGCCGACGCCGCCTACCCGCACATCACCCCGCGGCGGCGCCGTATCCCCCTCGATCCACCGCCCCCGCTGTGCCGGCCGCGCGCGTTCACGACGCACGACGAGGCCCTCGACTGGTGCGAGAGGGAACGGGGCAACCTGGTCAGCGCGGTGCACCAGGCCGCCGCCTCCGGGCATCCCGGCATCGCCTGGCGGCTGCCCGCGGTGCTGTGGGGGTTCTTCTACCTCCGCAGTCACATGCACGACTGGCTCGACACGGCCGGGGTGGGTCTGGCCGCGGCCCGCGCCGCCCACGACCGCGAGGGCGAGGCCCAGGGGCTCGCGGACATGGCGGCCGCGCTGCGCAGTTCGGGCCGGTTCGACGAGACCATCGCGTACCTGCACCGGGCGATGGCCGCCTACGAGGTGCTCGGGGACGACGACGGCACGGAGTCGGCGGTGGCCAACCTGGGCGACGCCTATCTCCAGTCCGGGCAGCTCGACGAGGCCGTCGAGTACATCCGGCGGGGCCTGGACTTCGACCGGGTCGTCGGCGGTGCCTGGGGCGAAGGGATCGCGCTCAGCAACCTGGGCGACGCCTATCAGCGGCTCGGCCGGTTCGACGAGGCCGTCGCGATCCTGGACCAGGCGCTCGTCGTCCTGCGCGCCAACGGCAACCGGTGGGTCGAGGGCATCGCCCTGGACATCCTCGGCACCGTCCACCGCCGTCTGGGGCACCACGAAGCGGCGGTGGCCCACTACCGCCGGGCGCTCACCACCCACCGGGACATCGGCAACCGCTGGGGAGAGGGCCACACCCTGGGCAACCTCGGGGACGCCCAACTGGACGCCGACGAACCGGAGGCCGCGCGCGACAGCTGGCGGCAGGCCCTGGCGATCTTCGTGGAGTTCGACCATCCGGACGCCGAGAAGATCCGCGCGCGACTCGACCGTCCGCAGGACGGGCCGTCCGACGCCCGCGCCACGGAGGCCGCCGAGCCGGAGCGGACCGCCTGACATACGTCTCCCTCGGTGCCGTGGGGTTCACCCGCACAACGGGGTGCGGGCGAGGACGGTTCAACCGGCGCCGGATGTCACGCGTGCCGGACCGTGCGCGGGGCGGGCGCGCTCTGTGCAGTGGACGACGGGCCGACCGCCCTGGACCGCGCGGGCGAGCCGGGGCTCCTGGAGGCCGAGGACCCGGAGAAGGCGTCGAGCGAATGGCTCAGGGCCCGATGACCGTCACCGGTGATCGGCGAGGGTACGAGGGCGGAGCCGGACGGGGACACCGGATCTGCCCGGCCGGGCGGAGGGGACACGGGGGCCGCCTGGCTCAGCAGCGGGGAGACCGGGGTCGCCGGGTACGGCAACGGGGAGACCGGAGTGGCCGCGTACGGCAGCGGGGAGACCGGAGCGGCCAGGTCCCGCGACGGGGACTCCGAGGACACCGGGGGTTCGAGGCCGGAAGGAGTGGGGAATGGGGCGCCGTTCCCCAACCGCACCTCCTGCGCCGCGTGTTCGGAGTGCTCGGCGTGCTCGGCGGAGAGGAAACCCTGCCCGTCCACGACGCTGTTCGCACGGGGGACCCAGCCGGCGCCGGTGGTCCGCTCCGCCAGCGCGGTGCGCTCGGCCTCCCGGAAGCCGTGCCCGTCGGTCATCTCGTCCGGCTCGGGGGCCCCGAAGCCGGTCCTGGGCGACGGGGGCGTCATCTCGATCGTCGGTACGTCCCGGCTCCGCGCGGGGCGCTCCCACCGCGACCCTGGTGGGACGGGCGGCCCGGGCGCCTCCCGCGCCATCTCCCTCTCGTAGGCACTGGCGGCGCAGCGCGCGACGAGCGGCATGCTCTCGGGGGACCTCTCGAACGCCTCCCGGTACTTCCTGTCGTTCCTGACGAGGTCCAGGACCGCGTCCTCGAACGCCTCGCGCTCGTGCGCCGGCAGTTGGAGGATGCGTTGTTCGAGGAGTGCCATGCCCTCGTGCACGCGACGCCCGGGGCCGGGTTGTCCGGGTTGTCCAGGGCCGGGATGCCCCGATCCGGGGTGCTCCGGGCCGGGCCGCGGTCCGGCTTGGTCGTTCCCCGGTGAGCCGCCCTGCCCGAGACCCGGCCCGAGACCCTGCCCGCCGCCCTGTCCACCGTCCGGCGCGGAGCCCCCGCCACCCTGCCCCGGGCGCGAGCCGCCCAGCAGGGGACGCATCAGGCGTCGCAGTTCGGCGAGCAGCCGTTGCCAGACGCTGTCCGCGTCGGCCGGACTCGTCCCGCCGCGCCCTTGGTTCCGCAGGCCGTACTCGGTCTTGAGCAGCTCGCGCGCCAGCCGGGCCGGACGGGCCGGGCTCCGGGGAGCCACGTTGTCGATCGCCACGGTGCCCCTCATTCATGTCGGAAGATCGAAGAGTCGGAAGATCGAAGAGTCGGAAGACCTGAGCGTCGGAAGACCTGAGCGTCGGAAGGTTCGGAAGGCCGGGAGGTCAGGCCCCGCGCAGCTCGAAGCCGCTCGGCAGCGGCAGCAGGCCCGGGGGCAGCGGAGCCTCGGGGAACCAGGGGGCGCCGTCGGCCGGGCGCCGCGGGGCCGCACGGTCGTAGCACGCGTTCGCGGCGGGCGCGGACCGGCGGCGTGCGAGCAGACCGTGTGCCGCGAAACGCCGTGCGTGGGTGGCGGACATGGGCGTACCTCCGGACCTCTCGGCCGTGCGGCGTCGGCCGGGTGCCGACACGGGTTCGGGAAGCACAACGGGCCGCAGGCGCGAGGCAGTTCAATGGCGGGCGCCGGCGACCGGCGGACAGCCGCGATTGAACCCCCCGGTGGTACGCCCCCGTTGTGCCCACGACTGGGTGACGCGCGTACCGGCCGGGGCATTGCGACCGGAGGAGCGGCACCGGCCGGGGCAACGACGGCCGGGCAAGGCAGCACCGGGGAGAGCGGCACCGGAGAGAGGCGGCGGCACCCACACCAGCGCGCCAGCGACGCAGGAAAGGAAGTCCGCACATGCCACGGAGCGACCAGGGCTCGGACAACGAGTCCTTCACCACCGCCGAGAGCGGTGGCTCCACGATGTCCTACACGGCCGCCGCCGGGTCGTCGACCTTCCAGTCGAACACCACCCCGCCGCCCGGCCGGGTCACCCCGCCCGGGGTGTCGGTCACGCCGCCCGGGGTGTCGGCGAGTCCGGAGGCCGTGACGGCCAGTCCCGCGGTCAGTCTGGCGGCCACCCCGCCGGCCAGCCCGCCGCCGCCCCTGCCGGCGACCGACCCGCCCCTCCAGAACCCGGTGGGCGTCTTCGACGTGGAGGCGCAGACCTTCCTCGCGGCCGACGCCCAGAAGGGTGCCGTGTACCGGTGGAGCCAGAACGCGCAGGAATGGCTCAGCGAGAACCGGGAGCACATCAAGCGCTTCGCCTTCGAGGCCGTCCCGCTGGTCCTCCAGGCCGCAGGCAAGGGTGCCGACAACAACCACCTCAACATGGCGGGTGTCGGGCTGGCCGGGGTCAAGAACGCCGCCTACATGGTCCAGGCGGGGGTGAACTACTACAACACCGGTGAGAAGGCGTATCTGGCACAGGGAGCCGCCGCGGCGGTGGGGATCGGCGGTGCCGTGGCGTCCGGCTACGGCAACGACACCACCCTCCCGCAGTCCAGCCAGAACAACTGGCAGTCGGCGGGAGCGGCGTTGCAGGCCGGGTCCGCCTCCTGGAGCTACAGCTCCCCGACGGCGCAGCAGTCCCCCGCGCCCGCCGATCCCGCCGTGGGCTCCAGTACGACGGTGAACCCGACATCCGTACCCGCTCCCACGGCGCCGACGGCGTCGTCCTCGTCGCTGCCCGCGGACCAGCAGCAGTCGCCGATCCTGCCCGCCGGGAGGCCGATGGTGGGACGGCAGGACTCGGTCGCGACGGGTGTCTCGACGGGATCGACCACGAGCCGCCCCACACCTGTGCGCCGGACGACGACCATGGTCCAGCGGACCAACACCACGAACGGCGGCAACGGCAACGGCACCGGCCGTGTCCGGGGCAGCAGCTGAGCACCTCCCGTGCGCACGGCGGCGGCCGCCGGCCGGGGAACCCTCCGGCCGGCGGCCGCCACCGGTCCGGCGCCCCCTACCTCTTGCTGGGGCCGCCGGGCTTCTTCTTGTACTGATCGCCCCGCACCCACGCCGCGAGACCGCCCCCCGACTTCGCCTCCTTCGCCTCCCTCTTCGGCTCCTTCGTCTTCTTCTTCGCCGACGACGAGCTCTGCGCCGGGGCCTCGGACGGAGGGCTGGGGTTCCTCGGGACCTGGCTCAGGGGCTCTCCGAAGTCCGAGGACGCCGAGCCCGTGCTCGGGGTGTTCCGCTGCGGGTCGCTGTACGAGGGGTGGTACGCCCCGGTGTTCCCGACCGGCGACGGCGGATAGGCGAACGCGTCCTCCTGGACGGGCGACTCGCTCTGGGGGAAGTACCCCTGGCCCGTGCCCGTCGGCTGGAGGGAGTAGGTGTACAGCGGTTGCTGGGTGCGCAGGCCGCCCTGCTCGAAGTGGTCCCCGACCGCGGGCGTTCCCGCCGTGGGGGAGTAGTCCCCCGTCGGGGAGTACCGCGCGGCGGAGGTCCCGAGGTCCATGGTGGACATGCCCTGGGAGAGCTGGGCGCCGTAGTCCGGGGTGCCGGGCCAGGCCGAGGTGCTGGCCCTGCGCCGCTGCTCCTCGTGGAAGGCCGTGAGCTTCTGGTCCAGGGAGTGGACGGCGGCCTCCTGGGCCCGTAGTTCGGCCCGCACCGCCTCCACGGTCGCCTCCCGGCTCGCCCCTTGCAGAGAGGCGTTGGTGTCCGCCCTGGTGAGCTGACGGGTCACCACCCGTGAGAGATCGTCCGGGCTGTCCGCGCCCGCCGACCTTCCCGTCGTGGGGTCCGACAGGACGACGACCGCGCTGGGATCGTCGAACGCCTTGTGGAAGGTCTTCAGCGAGAGGCCGCTGGCCGTGCTGTCCTGGGAACTCGACGAACTGGCCGAGGCCTTGCTGGCGTTGCGCGCCTTCTCCTGGTTGCGCCAGCGGTTCTGCTTGTCCGCGAACTGAGGGTCGTCCGGCGAGGGGATCTGGTCGAACGAGCCCTGCGAGTGGACGTTGTACGTCGCCCTCGTCTCCAGCGACCACGCCCCCGACTCCTGCGAGTCGTTCCTGAAGCCCATCACCTTGATGTGCAGGTCGGAGACCAGACCGGCCTCGATCCGGGCCTTCAGGTGCGGCCACTCGTACTTCGTCAGCACGCTGTTCTCGACCCGGCCGCCGAGCATCACTCCCTCGACCCTGCCCAGCGTGCCGTCCACGTAGTGGTTCGACATGTACGTCCAGAGCTCGGCCTGGACCGGGGCGTCCGACCATCGCTGGAACCCGCAGTCCTTGCCGTTGAAGAGTTCTCCCGGGGGCGAGACCTCCAGGATCATGCCGCCGGCCTTCGCGGCCTCCCGGGCCGGATAGTACGGTTCCGTCTTGCTCCACAGGTACTTCTTCTCGAAGGTCTCCCGCGCCTTCGCGTCCCTCAACTGGTCGAAGTTCTTGTCCCGCCTGTGCGCGCGCCACCAGTCCGCCGGGACGTGCAGCGCGTTGAGCCGGTCGAACTGGGCGATCAGGTCGGTCGCCGCGCTGCCCGCCCACTGAGGGCCGGGCGTGTGCCCCTTGTTGAGCCACAGGCCGTTCAGGTGGAGCTGGTCCATGTAGCCGTCGAAGGCCTGCATGAAGGCTTTGTCCTTGTGCAGGCCGTACTTCTTCAGGCCGGCCCTGATGTCTGCTTCGTCGGACCTGAATTTCGTCTCGTCGAAAAGCGCCATCGTGCGGTCCTCCTCGCCGGTGACGAGTGACTGCCGTTCACTCGCGCTGTCGAGCCGCCGCCCGGACCGGTCCCTCCCGGTCCGCCCCGGCGGCCGTGACAACTGCAACGGGCGCCGCGTCCGGGCGGTTCAACCCGTCCCCGGGACCGGCGATCCGCCGGATCCGTGAACCCCGTACGGCACGCGCGCGTTGTGTGCCCGGACGGGAGACCCGGGCCTCGCGCCCCACGGCCTCGCCGACCACAGTCCGACGCGGCTCGCACCGCCCCTCCGGAAGGAGTGCCATGACCGTCCAGACGTCCGAAGCCGAGCAGGCGGCGGTGCCGGAGACTCCGGCACCGCCCCCCGCCCCGAAGTTCATCCTCTATCTGGAGGCGCCGGAGTACGGCCGGGCGCTGCGCCAGCTGACCCTGTGGGTCCACCATGTGCTGCTGCCGGTCTACGGCCGGGAGGTCACCTCCCTGGCTCCGTGGTGCTCGCGCTGGTGGGAGCACCCGGAGGCGGTCGCCCAGCTGCACGGGCTGTGGCTCGCCTGGGGGGAGCTGAGCGACACCGGCTCCGATGCCGGTCCGAGCGGTCCGGCCGCCTGGCACCGGGACTACCTGGCCCCGATCATGCAGAACCTGAGGGACCCGTCGGGGGTGTTCGCCGGCTGCAAGCCCGGCTCGCACCGCCCGAAGGAGGTGCCCTCCGTCGACGCCGTCGACCCGTTCGGGCCGTCGCCCGGAACACCGCGGGCCCAGGGCTGACGGGACGCGTCCAGGGACGCGGACGCCTTCACGGGCCCGGCACGGGTGAGGGGCGGACCGCACCGGTCCGCCCCTCACCCGCGTCCGTGCCGCGGTTCAGGCGTCCGGCCGGACCACTCCGAGGATCTCCATCGACGCGGCCGGGGAGACGTACACCCAGCGGCCGGGGCGGGGAGCCTGGATGATCTTTCCGCCACCGATGTAGAGGGCCACGTGGCTGGCGTCGGAGAAGTAGATGATGAGGTCGCCGGGCCGCATGTCCTCGACGGGGACGTGCGGCAGCCGCCGCCACTGCTCCTCCGAGGTGCGCGGGATCGGGTGGCCCGCCGCGAGCCAGGCCTGTGAGGTGAGGCCGGAGCAGTCGAAGGAGTCGGGGCCCTCGGCTCCCCACACGTAGGGCTTGCCGAGCTGGCGGGTGGCGAACGCGATCGCCTTTCTCCCGGCCGGGGTGGCCTCGGTGCCGACCTTCTTCAGGATGCCCGTGCCCACCCATTTCGCCTGGGCGCTGTCGGCCTCCTTCTTCTCCAGCGCGGCGATCCGCTCGACCTCCTTCTTCTCCAGCCGCGACTCCAGCTTCTTCGCGGCGGCGATGTGCTTCTCGATCGCCTGCCGTTCGGTGTCGCGGGCGCCGCGGCTCGCCCGCAGCCGCTTCAGTTCGGCCGCGGCCTGATCGGTGCGGGTCCCCAGGTCCTCGCGGGTGGTGCTCAGGGCGGTCAGCACCCCCTGGGTGGCCTGTTGCGCCTGCCGGGCCAAGGAGGCGTTGTCCAGGGCGCGTTCGGGGTTGTCGGAGAGGGCGAACTGCATCTCGGCGGGCAGGCTGTCCCCCCGGTACTGGGCGCGGGCCGCCGCCCCCGCCAGGGAGGTGAGCCGGTCCAGCCGTGTCTGGGCCGCCTCGATCCGCGACCGCAGCGCGTGGACGCGTTTCTCCTGCCCGGTCACCTTCTCGTCGGCGGCGTCGTACTTGTTGGTGGCGACCTCCGCGTCGTGGTAGAGCCGGTCGAGTTCGGCGCGTACCTCGGTGAGGGTGCCGGGATCGGCCCGGGCCGGCTGCGGGGCCGTCGCCATCAGGGCGAGGGCCAGGGTGACGGTCGCCGCCGTCCGCCGGCCGGGTGCGCGCACGGTCCGTGTCATCTGTGCCGAAGCTCCTTCCATGGGCGTCGCACGAGGTGTGCGGGGCGGGGTCGTTCCCACAACGGGGCGGTGGCGTCCGGTGGTTCAAAGCGCGGGTATGAACCGGTGGGGCGCGCGCCCCGTTGTGCGTCCCAGGTGCGGTCGGCGGACGAAGGGATCGGTATGGGCGCGGAGTTGGTGCTGCTGGCGCTGTGCACGGGGTTCGGCCTCGGCTTTCTGGCGCTGGCGACACGGTCGGCGCTGGGGGCCATGCGGCTGTCGCTGCGCGGACTGCGGGTCATGGGCCGGGTGACGTCCCGCGGCGCCGCGGACCGGCGATGGGGCGGCGTCGTGGTGTTCCCCGACCAGCTGGGGCGGGGGCTGGTCCTCGACCCGGGGTGGCGGGGGCCGTTGTGCGGACTGCCGCCGGTCGGCGGCAGCGTGCCCGTGGTCTACACGCGGAACCGGCCGGCCACGGCCAGGCTGTGGACGCTGCGCCATCTGCTGGCGCCGTCGTTCGGATGGTTCCTGTCCTCGACCCTGGCGTTCGCCACCGGCGTCGTGGTGTCCTCGTGAGCCGTGGTCCGGCCGGGTCGCCGGACACCGGGCGGGCGTCGGGCGGCCCCGGGCGGGTCGACGAGCTCGACGTGCTGCGCGGATTCGCCCTGTTCGGCATCCTGCTCGTCAACGCCCAGCTGATGGCGGGCCCTTACACGGCGTTCGGCGGCCCTCCAGGCGCCTCGGCCGCCGACCGGGCGGCCGCGTGGGCGGTGACCGCGACGACCACCGTCTACCAGCTCTTCTCCTTCCTGTTCGGCTACAGCTTCGTCCTGCACCGGCGGGCCGCCCGGCGGGCGGGCGCCGTCTTCCCCGCGCTCCATCTGCGGCGCACGGCGGGGCTGTTCGGCCTCGGCCTCGCGCACGCGGTGCTGCTCTACCCCGGCGACATCCTGATGACGTACGCCGCCCTCGGCCTGGTCCTGTACGGGCTGCGCGACCTCACGCCCCGGGCCGCCGTGCGCCTCGCGGCCGTCCTGGTGGCGGGACTGGCCGTGCTGCTGCTCGGCTACGGGCTGCTGACCGTCGCCCTCACCCGGCCGCTCACCCCGGCCGCGTACGCGCCCCGGGTCGCGGACAGCGTGGCCGCCTACCGGGGCGGTGCCCTGTCGGTGATCGGGGCGCATCTGCGCGAGCTGCCCACCGCCCTCGGCGCCAACCTGATGTACGCGCCGGACATGCTGGCCGCGTTCCTGGCGGGACTCGCGGCGGCCGGCACGGGACTGGTGGAGCGGCGCGGGCGGGACCGGCGATGGCTGCGCCTGACCCTCGCGCGGTGGCTGCCGGTCGGCCTGGCCGGCGGGGTCGTCACCGCGTGCTGTGCGAACGGGCCCCTGGACAGCCGGTGGTTCCTGGTCGGGCACGCGGTGTCGCTGCTGACCGCGCCGGCCCTCACGGCGTCGTACGCGTGCGCCGTGCTCCTGTCGGCCGGTGCCGTGCGCCCGGCGGCGCGCGTGCTCGCCGCCTCCGGGCGCATGGCGCTCAGCCACTACCTCACCCAGTCGCTCGTCCTGGCCCTGGTGTTCACCGGCTACGGCCTCGGGCTCTACGACCGGGTCGGCACCGCCCTCGTCCTCGCGGGCTGCGTGCTGCTGTACGGCCTCCAACTGGCCCTTGGGGCCTGGCTGATGAGCCGGGTCCGCTACGGTCCCGCCGAACTGCTGCTGCGCACGCTCACGCTGGCGCGGCGTCCCGGCCGGGTGCCGGCTTGCCCAGACTCACGCCCGGCAGCGCCCGTTCGGCCGCCCGCCGTGTGATCGCCTCCGTCTCGGCCTTCGCCGCCGCCGAGATGGCCCCGGCCCCGGGCTCCTTGTACCAGGGGCGCAGCCGGATCAGGGCGGGCCTGACGCCGGTCGTCAGGAGCAGCGCGGTCCCCTTCGGCAGGGCGCGGATCCGGTCGGGGGGCAGGACGGCCTCCTGGCGGTAGGAGTACGAGCGCGAGGTGCCGTCCTTGCTGCGCGAGACGCTCGGGGTGCGTACGTCGTGCTGGCCGACGAGGGTGGAGATCTTCTGGACGAAGTCGGCGTCGTCCAGGCCCGCGCCCAGCAGCTTGACGGTCGCCGCGCTCCACAGCGCGTCCATGCCGACCTCGCCCCACACCCGGGCCCCCTGACGGTAACTCTGGAGCAGGGTCACGACGTTGATGCCCCGTGAGCCGAAGTGCGAGTACAGGTCGGGAAGATCGGAGATGCGGCACACGTTCGCCGCCTCGTCGAGCACCGCGGTCAGCGGCGGGTCGAGGCGTCCGCCCATGCGCTCGGCGGCCACGACCCCGGCCCGCATCGTCGCGTCGGCGAGCCCCGCGATGACACCGGCCGCGGAACCGCCGCCGTCCTTGGACAGAAGATAGAGCGTGTCGTTGCCGAGGACGTGCCGGTCGGGACGGAACTCGGGAAGGTCGGGGTCGGGGGTGACCCAGGCGAGGATCTCGGGGTCCAGGAGACAGGAGACGGTCTGCCGGGCGGTCTCGTAGATCCCGTCCCGTGTTTCCACCGCGCCCCGCACCGTGCCTTGCAGCTGCTCGGCCATCGCGACGAGTCCGACCTCGCGGAGCAGGTCGACCGGGGTGCGGTCGGCGGGGTCGGCGAGCCAGCCGAGGAGCTCGGTCAGCGGGGTGCGGCCGCGGGCGGCGGCGAGGAAGAGCGCGGTGAGCGTGTTCTGCGCGGCCGAGATCCAGAAGTCCTTCTTCGCGGTGTCGTCGTTGACGGACGCGACGAAGTGGCCGGCCATCCGGCGGGCGCCCTCGATGGTGTGGCACTCGCCGAGGATGTTCCACCACATCGCGCGCGGTGTGTGGGCGATGCCCTGCGGGTCGAACGTCCAGACCGTGCCCGCCTTCGCGCGTTCGGCGCGGGTGACGGCGTACACGTCGGACTTGTTGGACGTGAGCAGGACGGCGCCCTGGGCGCGCAGCACCCGGGGCACGGCGATCCCGGTCGACTTGCCGGCGCGGGGCGCCATCAGATCGAGCTCCACGTCCTCGTAACTGCTGCGCAGTTCGGGGCCCTTGGGCTCCAGGTCGCCGAGGAGGTTGCCGGTCTCGTCCGGGTGCACCTGGTCGCGGCCCTTGAGGCCGGGGCGCAGTTCGCGGGCGCGGGCCTCGATGCCCTTGGGGCACATGGCGGCCAGTTCCCGCCGTCCGGCCAGGCCCTTGGGACGGGCGGACCGGTCCATGAGGAGGTGGACGAGCAGGACGACGGGCAGCGTGACGAGGATCAGCAGACCGAGCATGCCCGCGTAGACGGCGGCGGCCGGAGCGTCGGGCCACAGCGCGCCCGGTCCGCCCGAGAGCAGGCGGGTGGCGGTGGACAGGGCGAACGGCGGTGCCGCCCAGCCGCCGCCGGAGAGTCCGGCCCCGAGGGTGCCGCCGGACCAGGCGACGGTGAACACCAGCAGACCGGTGCCGGCCACGGCGACGACGGCCCACGGCAGCAGGTCGTGCGGGTCGCTTCCGCCGCGGGGGGCGCTCACGCGGTCCACCGCCCGGCGGCCGCCTCGGTCCCGGGCGCCCCGGGTGCGCCGGGGAGTCCGTGGAGGCCTTCCCGCGCGGCCCGTGCCACCTGTTCGGCGGCGCGGGCGGCGGCCTTCTCGACGGCGTCCTCGTTCGGCGTCCAGCGGGTGTTGGTGTTGTGCAGCCGGCGCTCCGCGTCCGTGATGGCGACCTTGATGGGGATGCCGGGACGGCCGCCGACCTTGATGAGGAAGCGGCCGCGGCCCGGCGGTTCCTCGTTGTCGCCGTTGACGCCCCAGCCGGGCGGCGACGACCAGGACGAGACGAGCTCGATCTCGCGCCGCGACAGGCCGACCACCTTGCCCAGGTCCTCCATCTCGGTCTTCGGCAGCCCGGCGCACACCACCATCCCGGCCCGCTCGACGAAGCCGCGGGCCTTGGCGCGGTCGGCGTCGGTGCCGAGGGCCTCGGCGTCCTTGAGGGTGTGGGTGATCTTCGCGTCGCCGAGGCCGAGCGAGCGGTTCAGCCGGGTCAGCGCGTCGATGCGGTCGACGATGCCGGAGGCGGCGCGCAGCGGGCGCCACAGCTCGTCGAGGACGGTGAAGAACCAGCGCCTGGGCGCGAGTCCGGCGTCCGCGAGGGCGTGCGAGGCGGCGACCGTGCCGAGCCCGTCGGACCAGGCGGCGAGCATCGCGGCGGCGGTCAGCTGGGTGTCCGCCTCGCCGATGCCGGAGATGTCGATGCACACGGCGGGCGCGGCGGGGTCGATCCGGGTGGACGTCTCGGAGGCGAAGGTGTCGCCGAGCGGGCCGTCGAGGATGCCGAGCAGGGAGCGGTGCAGCGGGTCGACGGCGTCCCGGTAGCGGGCGTCGTCACCCCGGTCGAGGGTGACCGCGCGCACCCGGGGCGGGCCCTCGGTCAGCACCCGCAGCACGTCGGGCAGCAGCACCGTCCGGCCCTCCGGGGTCCGTTCGCGCAGATGGTGCAGGACGGCGGAGAGCACGGACTGCTCGTGGTCGTCCATGGGACGGCCGCGGACGATGGTGATGAGGGCGGCGACCATGTTCAGCACACGGCCGTGGGCCTCGGCCTTCAGGACCTCTCCGGCCTCGCCGCCGATCTTCGCGGCGGCCTCGCCCATGGCGCCGGGGTCCAGGACGTTGATGCCGCCCCGGCCGCGGCCGATGGAGATGACCTGGCCGCCGAGCGCGCGGACGGTGTCGGCGTAGTCGGGCTTGAGGTCGCCGAGGACGAGCGGGACGACACCGGTGGCGGCGAGCCCGATCAGCATGCGGTTGATCAGGGTGGACTTGCCCAGGCCCGGCATGCCGAGCATGAACAGGGAGGGGTTGGAGATGTAGCGGGCCCGGGTGAACCAGTTCAGCGGGTCGCCGCAGACGGTGGCGCCGGTGAACAGGTGCTGCCCGAGCGGGACCCCGGTCATGGGCGACCCGGAACCGGCGGCGAAGGGCCACATGCCGCACGCCTGCACGGTGGTGGCACGCCACATGGTGGGCGGATCCATGTAGCCGACGCGCCCGCCGCCCACGCCGTACCAGCCGCGGTGCGGGACGAAGAGCTCACGGGGTTTCGCCGCAGCCTTGGACGCCTTCTTCGAAGCACCCGTCGAAGCACCCGCCGAAACTCCCTTCGGAGCCCCCTGCGACGTCTCCTTCGGCGAGCCCTTCGAGGCCCGCTTCGTCAGGGCGCTCGCCGTGCCGCTTCCTCCCTCGGCGCCCCCGTCCGCGGCCGTGAGAGTCTGCCGCTCCTCGGCCAGCCGGTCCGCCCGTTCGGCCTGCTTCTGCTCGCGCCGGCTCACAGCGCCTCCTGGAGTTCGTGCGGGACGAGGGTCTGCTCCCAGGGGAGGATCCCGGCGGGCAGGGTGCAGCTGAACGCCGCCGCCTGCATCCGGTCGGCGGGCCGCATCAGCACCCGGGACGCCGCCGTGAGGTTGCGGACGGTCACGCTCGCGTCCGCCAGTTCCTCCATGCTGTCGACGGTGACGGTCAGCATCAGCGAGAACTCCACGAGACCGGCGCCCGAGGCCTCCTCGTTGGCGGTCTGCTCCGCCGCCCTGACCTCGGAGGCCGCGCGGGCCTGCACCATGCCCTTGCCGGACGAGGCCATGAACTGGGCGCTGCGCCGGTCCGCCTCCACGATGCGGGCCGAGGTGGCGGGGTCGATGGGCCGGTAGACCAGGGCGACCCGCTTGCGGCGGGTACCGGGGGCCGCCTCCAGCATGCCCCGGAGCACCGAGGAGCGGATGGTGCCGCGCGGCGCCAGGGTCAGCAGCCAGGTCCGGGAGACACCGGAGTCGTGCTGGTAGCTGTTCACGGTCTCGACGGCGGCCGCGGGGCCTGCGTCGTCCCACTCCAGGCCCGTACCGCCCTCCTGGGCGCGGGCGTTGAGGACGTCGGCGGCGACGGCGGGGTCGTAGGCGACCCGGACGACCTCGGCGATCCGCTCGGCGGACAGCGGATAGGCGGCACCGCCTCCGGCCGCGACGAGCCCGCTGAGCAGGCCCGGGATACGGATCGCGAGATCGGAGATCACGTCGGCCTTCTTGCGCCGCTGGCCCGGCGGGACGCCGTAGGTCAGGGTGACGTAGGTGTGCATCTCGGAGGACGCGCTGGGGTACCGGTCGACGACCTCCTCCATGACCGCGCGGGCGGCCGGCGGGGCGTCGGGGTGGATGCGGGGCAGCACCTCGTGGGCGAGCCGGGTGCCCGGGTCGGGGGCGGTCTCCACGATCACGGTGGCGCCGCGCAGCCCGGGTTCGTGGGCCAGCCGCGCCAGCCACTCGCCCCACAGCGCGACCCAGACGTCGACCTGGTCCGGGTCGATGAGCGAGCCGCCGTCGGGGTCGCAGCCCAGGACGATCGTGTACAGGTTGCGGACCGGGTGGTGCAGGACGCCGAAGGGACGGTCGTAGGCGTCCCGGCCCTCGGTCGCGGAGACCTTGTTGAGCAGGCCCGGCGGGCGGAACCGGCCGCCGGGGCGGGCGGACAGCGGGCCGGAGACGTAGAGGTGCGCGCCCTTCGCCTTGCGGCGCCACCAGCCGATGCGCAGGGTGATCAGCTGGTAGACGTTGCGCCCGTCCTGGGTACGGACGGCGAGCGGCACCAGGAACACGACGGTGGGTACGAGCACGACCAGCGCCGCGTACAGGGAGATCAGCGACGCGAGCAGGGTGACGATGAGCCCGCCGAAGACCCCGAAGGTGCCGACGAGTCCGAGCGGTCCGAGCCCCGGCCGTCGTGGCCTGCGCCAGTTTCCGTAGGTCGGATGGATGACGGCTTCGGACATGGGTCCGGTTTCCCTTCGCGAGGTGACGGGGGTCGGGCGCGGCGCGGTGGGACCGCCGGGTTCCCGCGGGGGGAGCGGGAACCCGGCGGCCGTTCTGGAGGGGGAGAGGAACAGCGGGGGCGGGGTCAGGCGACGGGGATCACTTGTTGTGGCCCAGTTCGCCGTCGGCGCCCTCGACGGCGCCGGTCACCGTGGAACTGGCCACCTGCGCGGCGGCCACCGCCGCGAGGACGGCAACCCCCGCGGGTCCGGCGGCCGCGGCCGCGCCGCCCGCCGCCGAGGCACCCGAGGCACCGGCCCGGCCCGCCGCGGCCGCGCCGTTCGCGCCGCCCGAACCGGTGGCACCCGACTCGCCGCCGGCACCGGCCGAGCCGCCCGCTCCGGAGGAGCCGCCGGAGCCGCCGGATCCGGTCGCCCCGCTCGGGCCCATCCCCCCGCCGCCGCCGGAGGAGCCACGGCTGCCGCCGAGCTGGACCGCGCCGCTGGCGAGGCTGGAGCCCGCCTGCCCCATGGAGGACATCGGGTTGCCGGTGCCCATGGCGGCGGTCGCCGGCACGATCAGCTTCAGCAGCGCGGGCAGGGCGATGGCCGACAGCAGCATGACGCCGATGCCGGCGATCCTGGTGTTGATGCTGCTGACGTCACCGGTGCCACTGTTCTTGCCCGAGTTGATCATCGCCATGCCGGCGTTGAGCACCAGGGCGACGGCGGGTTTGTAGAGCAGCCAGGCGATCATCCAGCCGATGTGCTTGCGCCACCAGCCGGCACCCCAGTCGGTCATCGAGGCGGCGGCGGCCAGCGGGAGGGTGCCCAGCAGCAGCATCATCACGCCGAGCCGGATGTACATCAGGACCGTGTGGACGATCCCCGCGATCAGCAGCAGGAACGCGAGGACCAGCAGCAGGAAGGACTGGATGCCGCTGCCGTCCGAGCAGGCCCCGACGTTGTTCAGCGAGTCCCGTACGGCGTTGTTGAAGAGGTAGTTGGAGTAGCTGTCCCCCACGGCCGCGGCGGCCACGACGACGGTGGTGGCGGCACCCGAGACGAGCACCACCCGCATGATGCCCTTCAGCGCCGTGCGGCCCGCGTCGCCCTTGCGCTCGATGGCCATGCGGCAGGCCGCGAAGAGCAGCGAGCCGACGGCGAGGTAGACCACGATCCACTGCGTGTCGCCGCTGATGTCCTTCGACGTCTGGGTCTGCTCCAGCGTGGGGACGTTGGTCGTCAGCGCGGCGAACACCGCGACCGCGCCCGCGAGGATGGTCTTCGCGATCAGGTCGACGATGGTCCCGATGGGATCGCCGAGGAAACTGAAGAACCCCTTCACCAGGTCGATGACCGGATTCCCGGACGTGCAGTTCACGTCAAACCCCCCACAGGACGAAGCCGTTGGTGCTCTGGACGGCCGACACCGGCGAGTGCAGCGAACCGTTGTCGTCGGGCGCGACCTTCCAGTCGCCGCCGCTCCAGCGCAGGGAGATGTCGGTCGCCGCGTATCCCTGGGCGCTCTTGATGAGCAGCCGGACCGTCGCCGCCCTGTCCGTGTACGAGCTCACCGAGAAGCCCGCGTACGTGGCGACGGTGGTACCGCTGCTCTGGGTGTCGGTGCTCTGGACGGTGGCGCGCTGGAACTCGAACATGTCGCGGCCCCGGCCGGAGACGACCTGCTGCTCGGTGACCGTGCGCCAGTCCGAGCCGCTCATCTGCGAGGGGATGACATGGGCGGCCAGCGCGGCCCCGGTGGGCGTGTGCGCGTAGCACCACCACAGGGGCCCCTCGATCCGGGTCGGCCCCGCGGAGGCGGACACGGGCACCCGCGCGACCCCGAGCGTGCGCCAGCCGACGTCCTTGGGCGCGGCCTTGGGCAGTTCGGCCCCCGCGCTGTCGTCGGTGCGGCAACCCCGGGGCCGGCCGTCCTTCGCGGACGGGCCGGCCAGCGGGCCGGAGGAGGCCGCGGCGTTCGCGTGGGCCGTGGTGGTGTCGGGGCCGGACAGCACGGTGACGACCCCGCCCACGACGGCCACGACGGCCAGGAATCCCGCCGACAGCTGCCAGCTGCGCTGCTTGTAGTAGGGCCCGGATTCCGCGAGCCGGCGCTCCCTGCGCTTGAACATCACGACCGTCCGCCGGGCCTACGCGAAGACGAAGCTGATCAGCGGGCCCGCGGTGGCCACGAGGACACAGCCGCCGAGCACCATGCCGAGCCGGCTCATGTGCTCGGAGCTCTCGCCGCGCTTGACGGACACCGCCATCATCGCGCCGGTGATCAGCACCCCGGCGACACCGGCGGCGGTACCGGCCCAGGCGGCTATGCCGAGGACGGTGTTGACCTTGGAGGTGAGCGCTCCGGGGGCGTTGGCCGCGGGCTGCGGGACGCCTGCGGCGAGGACGCTGGAGGCTGCTTCGAGCAGAGAGGACATGACGGTCTCCGTGGGATTCGGCGCCCGCTGCGAGCGGTGGGCGCGAGGACGACTGGCTTTGCGGGACGGCGTGTCGGGGCCTGCGGCTGAGGAACGGGAGTCCGTGTCCGCGCGGTTGACGGTCAGGGGCCCGGCACGCCGAGGATCAGGGGCCGAGGAGCTGGAGGCTGCCCAGCGCCGCGACGAGCGGACCGGCACAGGTGGCGACCAGGCAGCTCAGGGTGACGAAGAAGACGCCGCGGAAGTGCTCGCCGCCCTCGCCGGGATCGCCCCGGCGCAGCTGGAGCGCCATCTGGATGCCGACGATGATCAGGCCGCCGACACCGCAGGCCGAGGCGCACCAGGCGAGCAGGCCGAGGATCGTGTCGGCCTCCACGGGCGGGGTGTAGGCGGCGAGGAGCAGCGGGTCGAGGAGGGACCGGTTCACGAGACGGCTCCCTCGCCGTAGAGGTCCGCGCCCACCAGTGCGGCGAGCGTGGCGAGTTGTCTGGGAACGGACTTCGGATGCCCGCCCGTGCGCCAGGCCGGTATCCACGGCACGCGGTGCACCCGGGCGACGGAGCGCAGTACGCGGATGCGGCGCAGCAGACCGAGCGGCAGCCGCCCGGGGGCGTCGGCGACGAGGACCACGCCCAGCAGTTCGAGCCCCTGGGAGGCGTCGCCGTCCTTGAGCGCGCCGAGCGCCTGGGAGACGGACCGCAGTCCGCGCGCGCTGGTCCGGCCGACCAGGACGACCCGGCGTGGCTCGCCGCGGGCCGGGTCCGGCCAGCGCGCTCCCACCTCCACCCCGCCGAACACCTCGGCGAGCGAGGTCGCGCCGGAGCCGCCGTGCGCCTTGACCCAGCCGATCTCGTCGCGTGAGCTGCCGCGCGTCGCCCTCGGCCGCTTCGGCTCGCCCCAGGACGGCTCCGGCGCGGAAACACGCTCCGTACGCCGCCCGGGAGCCGACCGCGCCGTGGCGGTCCTCGGCCGGGGCGCGGCGGCCTGTGCCGGGGGCGACGCGGTGAACGCCCGCTGTTCCGGGGGGACGTGGGCCGGCGCGGCCCCGGTGCCGGGAGCCGGGGTTCCGGCGACGGGTGCCACCGGGACGGCCGGACCAGCCGGGGCCGGAGCGACCGGGACGGCCGCGGCCGGTGCGGCCGGGACAGCTGCGGACGACGCGGCCGGGACAGCCGTGGTCGTGGTGACCGGGACAGCCGCCGTCGTGGTGACCGGGGCGGCCTGGACAACCGCGGGCGGCGCGGCCGGGACAGCTGCGGACGACGCGGCCGGGACAGCCGTGGTCGTGGCGGCCGGGGGCGGGGCCTGTGGTGCCGTCGCCGGGCCGGTTCCCTCCGCTTCGGGAGCAACGGGCCGTGCTTCCGGTGGCGTCTGCCGCGGGTTCTTCGGTCCCCGTACCCATGCCTCCGGGCCCGGCGGCATCGCCGAAGGAGTGCCCATGTGTGCCCCGCCCCCCTCTTCGCTCGTTGATCGGCTGCTCTGGCTCATCTGGTTTCCACTGGTTTGAACTTCTTTGCCCCGGGGCCCGTTTGGATCTGTCGAGCCCGTCGGACAGCACAACGGGCCGTGTGGCCACAGCGGTTCAAGGCGAGGGGAAGAAGGCGGGCGCTCATGAGCGAGGAGAGCGGGGAAGGCGGTACGTCGGCCGCCGTACGGAACGGGATCATCGCGGGCACCGGCTGCGGCTGTCTGCTGTCACCGCTCGCCCTGGCCGGGACGCTGGTCGTCGTGGTGATCATGGGCGGGTTCGGTGTCCTGCTGGCCCCGCTGATCGCGCTGTATCTGCTGTTCCACGGAGGCGGGGGCGATCCGCCCAGTCAGGACACCGCGGACCAGACCCTCGGCATCTTCCAGGGCGACGGCAAGGGTGAGCTCGACACGTCCACGGTTCCCTCGGACCTGGTGGATCCCATCCAGAAGGCCGGTGAACTGTGCGGCGCCATCGGCCCGATCGTCATCGCGTCCCAGATCGAGAAGGAGTCCGGCTTCAACAGCGCCCTGGTCGGCCCGAACGGCGAGAAGGGCCTCTCGCAACTGCCGCCCGACATCTTCACCCAGTACGGCAAGGGCGACGACGACAACGGCAAGACCTCGGCCCTCGACGCGAAGGACTCGATCATGGCGCAGGGCCGCTACCTGTGCGAACTGGCCAAGCAGGGCCAGCAGATGATCGACGCCGGCGAGGTGGACCAGAGCGACGGGAACGGGACCACCAACACCGTCCTGGACCTCGCGCTGGCCGGTTACGACGTCGGGATGGACGCCGTCCGCGCGGCCAGGGGGGTGCCGCAGACGAACGAGGCACAGGGCTATGTCCTCGCCGTACGGGCCCAGTTCGCGAAGTACCAGGGCATCGGCGCGCCTCCCTCCGGTGCCACCCCGGGCGTCACGCCCGACCCGGACGCGACCACGGCCGGCCCCACGCCGGCCACCACCTGAGGAGGACGGCCATGGCCCGCTTCGATGTGTACATCTCCGGCGACGGGCTCGCCGAGATGGACGGGAACACCCTGGTCCCGGAGCCCGGCGCGTCCGTGCACGAGGCCGTCCTCGACCGCCTGGAGGGGTACGCGCGGGAGCGGGGCGGTGCCGTGGTGGCGATGGTGTACGACGCTCCGGGCGCCGCGCGGTTCCTGCTGGAGGTCCTGCCGGACGGCTCCAGCCGCGTCCTGGACCCGGACGACGAGCCACCCGGCGCCCTCGCGTCCGTGCCCCCTCCGCCCGCCCCCACCGTCGTCGTTCCCGCCCCCTCCCCGGAGGGTGCCTCCGCCGTCGCCACCGCGGTCGCCCGGGCGCGGGCCACGGCCGCCGCCCGGGCCGAGATGCCGGACCCGGCCGCCGTCGCGGCTCCCACCGTCACCACGGCGCTCCCCGCCGACCTCGCCGAACGGATCGCCCGCGTCAACGCGCTGGCCGCCGACGGCCGTCTCGACGAGGCGTTCGCCGACGCGAGCGAGTTGCGCGAGGGCCTGACGGACACGCTGGGCGCCGAGCACCCGTACGCCGTGGAGGCGCGCGCCGTCGAGGCGTACCTCGCGCACCTGCGCGGAGACCACCGGGAGGCGATCGTGCTGGCGCTGGCCGTGGCCCGGATCCGCTGCGGGGCCAGGGACGGCCGGGCACCCGCGGAGGTGGCGCGGGCCGCGGCGGCCTGGCAGCAGCTCGACGACGACCGGGCCGTCGTCGCCCACGGACGCGAACTCCTGCACATGTGGGCCATGTTGGACCGGAACGGTCTGCTGCCCCCCGGTTACGCGGCGCTCATCGGGCAGGTCCGCGGACAGGTCGACGACCTGGAGGCGTACGTCTGAACCCCGGCCACCCCCCGCGACCCCGCGACCCGTTCCCCGCGCCCCCCGCGACCCGATGCCCCCGGGGGCATCGGTGGTCACACCCGTCCCGGCCAGCTCGTCCATCGCTTCGTAGACCCGACGTCAAACGAACGTGGAACTCCCCTCGGGACACTCCGTTCCCCCGGAGGCCCCGGCCCCAGGTCCCTCTGCCGGCCAGGTCGTCCCAAGGAACAGGAGCACAACCATGAACGTCACCGTCATCGGATCGGCGAGCGCGGCCTCTTCCGAGGAGCGGGCGCTGCGCGACCTCTACCTGGAGCACGGCCCGGCGCTGTACACGTACGTGCTGCGCATGCTGGGCGGGGACACGCACCGTACCGAGGACGTCATCCAGGAGACGCTGCTGCGCTGCTGGAACAAGCGGAACCTGGTCGACGACGAGGGGATGGCCGTACGTCCCTGGATGTTCCGGGTCGCCCGCAACCTCGTCATCGACGCGCACCGGACGCGGATGGCGCGCCCGCTCGAGATAGGCGGGGCCACCTGGCTGAGCGAACTGGGCGCCGAGGTGGACGACATCGAGCGGATGCTGTCGTCCATCGTGGTGCAGGAGGCACTGCGGGCGCTCACCCCCGCCCACCGCGACGTGATCCGGGCGACGTTCCTGGAGGACCGCACCACCCAGGAGGCGGCGGAGGTCCTGGGCATTCCCCAGGGCACGGTCAAGTCCCGGGTCTACTACGCGCTGCGCGGCTTACGGCTGGCGCTGCGCGAGCACGGCGTCGCCCCGGACGAGGACGCCCGCTCGCGCCGGCCGGACACGGCCACCCGCACGGCGGCCTGAGCGCACCCGGCCCCGCCCGGCGGTCGGATCGCACAGCCCGCCCCCGACCACGCCCGGCCGCACCCGGCGGGTCGGATCGCCCGGACCGCGTCCGGTCGCGCAGCCCGCACCCGGCCGTCCGTCCCTCCGTCCCTCCGTCCCGGTGCCGTCAGCCGGCGTCGCCCCCGTCCGGCCCGTTCTCCCCGGGCTCGGCCGCGTTCAGGTCGCGCAGGGTCTCCCGCAGATCCGCGGCCTCGGGGTGGGCGTTCTCCTCCAGGAGGGCCAGCGCCGCCCGGAAGGCGCCGATCGCCGCCCCGCGGTCGCCTGCGGCCAGCCGGGAGTCGGCGATGTGCCGCAGGGTGTCCGCCTCCAGATAGTGGTCGCCGACCTCGCGGTAGAGCGCCAGCGCCCGCTCGAAGCGCTCGACGGCGGACTCGTACTGGCCGAGCTGGTGGTGGGCGTAGCCGACGCTGTCCTGTGCCGCGGCCTCGCCGATCGGGTCGCCGGTCTCCTGGTGCAGCGCGACGGCCTTCTCGCAGTGCTCCATCGCCTTGTCGTGCTCGCCGAGCAGGATGTACGTCCAGCCGACCTCGTTCAGGACGATGGCCTCGCTGCTGATGTTGCCCTCGGCCCGGTACAGCTCGCGGGCGTGCGCGTAGTGGTCGAGCGAGACGCTGAACCGGCCCTCCCCGTTGGCCTGGTAGGCCAGGCAGCGCCGGGTGCGGGCCTCGCCCGGCCCGTCGCCCTCGGCCCGGAACAGCTCCAGCGCGCGGCCGAGGTCCCGCCGCGCCTCGGCGGAGTGCGCGAACCGGGTGTGGAAGAAGCCCAGGCCGCGCAGGGCGTGTGCCTCGCCGGTCCGGTCGCCGACGGCCCGTGCGGCCCGCAGCGCGGCGCTGTTGATCTCCATCAGGTCGTGCCAGAAGCCGAGCCGGTCGAAGTACAGGTCGAGGCCCGCGGCGGTGCGCCACGCGTGGTCCTCGTAGCCGTGGGCGGCGCCGTGCTCGACGACCGCCCGCAGGACGTGCCGTTCGGTGCGCAGCCACTGCATGGCCTGTCGGCGTCCGGTGAACCGGACCGCGGCGCCGTCCGTTGTGCTGGGCGGCAGGGGAAGGGTCTCGCGCAGCGGGCTGATGATCGCGGAGGCGTGGTGGGTGGTGTGCAGATAGTGGTCGTGCATGCGCCGCAGCGCCCCGGCACGCAGCTCCCCGGTGTCCTCGGTGTCGGCCAGTTCGCGGGCGTAGGCGCGCAGCAGGTCGTGGAAGGCGAAGCGTCCCGGCGCGTGTTCGCCGAGCAGGCTGGCTCCGGTGAGTTCGGCCAGCAGCGCGCGCACGGGGCGGGCGGGTGCCGCGGCCAGGGCGGCGGCCGAGGCCGTGCCGATGTCGGGTCCCGGGTGCAGGGACAGCCGGCGGAACAGTTCCGCGGCGGGGGCCGGCAGCGCGTGGTACGACCACGAGAAGACGGCGCGCGCGTCCGTGTGGGCGTCGCCGCCGGCGAACGCGTCCAGGCTTCCGTGGGTCTCGCGGAGTTCGGCCACCACGTCCGCGAGCCGGAAGCCGGGGTGGTGGGCGGCCCGTGCCGCGACGATGGCGAGGGCCAGCGGCAGCCGGGCGCAGAGTTCGACGATGGCCTCGGCGGCCTCGGGTTCGGCTTCCACGCGGGCCGCGCCGAGGCGGCGGGTGAGCATCGCGCGGGCCTCGTCGGCGGTCAGCGGGCCGAGGGTGAGCGGGTGGGCGCCGTGACCGGCCACGAGCCCGGTCAGTCTGCTGCGGCTGGTGACGACGACGAGGCAGCCCGGGGTGCCGGGCAGCAGTGGTCGTACCTGGGCGCTGTCGCGGGCGTTGTCCAGCACGATCAGGACGCGTCGGCGGGCGAGGACGCTGCGGTAGAGGGCGGCCTGCGCGTCGAGTCCTTCGGGGACGGCCTGCGGGGCGACGCCGAGGGCGACGAGGAAGGTCTCCAGCGCCTCGGAGGGGTCCATGACGGAGCCGCCCTGGTCGTATCCGCGCAGGTTCACATAGAGGCTGCCGTCGGGGAAGCGGTGGGCGACCCGGTGTGCCCAGTGCACGGCCAGGGTGGTCTTGCCCGCTCCTGCCATGCCGTTGATGAGCCCGATCACGGCGGTGTCCGGATGGCCGTCGGTGGGCAACAGCGCGTCCACCAGACCGAGTTCGGTGTCCCGTCCGGTGAACAGGGGCAGGTCGGCGGGGAGTTGGGAGGGGTGTACGTCACCTCCCGGATACGGCGGATCGTTCCGGCCGGGGGCGTTCGCCGGTTCGCTGTCCGGACCGTCCACGGGGTCCGCGGCGCCGGTGTCCGCGGCCGGTACGGGAACCGGCGGCGGGGACAGGTCCAGGTCCCCGGCCAGCAGCCGGGCGTGCGCAGCCCGCAGGGACGGGCCGGGTTCGATGCCGAGCTCGTCCACGAGCGTGCGCCGGGTGCTCGTGTAGACCTCCAGGGCCTCGGCCTGCCGGCCGCAGCGGTAGAGGGCCACCAGCAGCAGTTCGCAGACGGCCTCGCGCAGCGGCTGGGCCTCGCGCAGTGCCACCAGTTCGGGCAGCACCGTCTCGTGGCGGCCGAGTTCGAGCTCGACGCGGAGGCGGTACTCCAGGGCGGTCAGCCGCCGTTCGGCCAGACGCGTCCGTTCGGCCTCCGCGAAGGGGCCGGGAACCCCGGCCAGGGGGGTGCCGTGCCAGCTCGCGAGCGTGGTGTCCAGCAGCCGGGCGGCGCCGCGGCTGTCGCCCCGGGCGCGACGGCGTTCGGCCCGCGCCAGGTTCTCCTCGAAGTCGCCGAGGTCGCTGGTGATCTCCTCGGTCCGCAGCGCGTAACCGTCCCCGATGGACACCAGGAGCCGGGGCGGGGCGCCCGGGGCCCGGCCGGACTCGAGCAGCTTGCGCAGTCGTGACACATAGGTGCGCAGCACGGGGACGGCCCCGGTCGGCGGGTCGTGTCCCCAGAGGCCGTCGACGAGTTCGCCGACGCCGACCGCGCGCCCGCGGCGCAGGAGCAGCACCGCGAGCACGGCCCTCTGCTGCGGTGAGCCGAGGGGCAGTTCCGTCTCACCCCGCCAGGCGCGCAGGGGTCCCAGTAAGGAGAAGCGGAGCACTCCCGCACCATCAGTGACGTTCACGGCACCAGAGAGTAGCGAGGCCGCTTACGAACACCCGGTCGATTCGGCCATTTCACAGGCGGATGTTGCGTACGCGACACATGGGCTCCGCGCCGAAGGCTCTCCCGGCATGGGTGGCTCGTCGGGAATGTCGCTCGCATACGGGACACTACCGGCATGGGTGAAGCAGTTCATGCGGGGTGAGCGGTTCTTCCACAGGGTGTGGACGTATGTGCGCGGCGCGCCGGGCACATACGTCTGGCTGGCGATTCTCTTCATCACCACCGTGGCCCTGCACCACATGTCCCCGGATTTCGAAGAGGACTTCCTGCGGCAGCGTTCGACCAATCTCCATGAGCTGTCGAACAACCCGGTGCGGGTGCTGTTCGCGAGCGCGATGTGGATCGACGGCGGGCGCTGGCTGCCGTACGCGGTCCTCTACACCGTCTTCCAGGCGCCGGCCGAACGCTGGCTGGGAACCGCCCGCTGGCTGGCGGTCAACGTGGTGGCACACGTCGTGTCGACGCTGGTCAGCGAGGGTGCGCTGCTCTGGGCGATCCAGCACGGCGTGGCACCGCACACCGCGGTCGACACCCTCGACGTGGGAGTGAGCTATGCCCTGGCGGGCGTGGTCGGTGTGCTCACGTACCGGATCGCGGAGCCCTGGCGGTACGCGTATCTCGTGGTCGTTCTTGGGGTGTACGGAATTCCCCTCGTGACCGGGCGCACCTTCACCGATCTCGGGCATTTCACCTCGGTTCTCCTCGGGCTGGCCTGTTATCCGTTGACCAGGGGGCGCGGAAAAGCATGGAATCCGAAGGAGACAGTCGCCGCTCACCGGAGTTAACGTCCCGCCATGAGCAGCTCGGTGAGCAAGGTCGTGAACGGTGGCGTCTCCTTCTGGTACGCGGACGACGGTCTGCCCGCGCCCCGGGAGCCGCTGTCCGGCGACGCGACCGCGGACGTCGTGGTGGTCGGCGGCGGCTACACCGGACTGTGGACCGCGTACTACCTGAAGAAGGCGGCCCCCTCCCTGCGCGTCACCGTCCTGGAGCAGAAGTTCTGCGGCTACGGGGCCTCCGGGCGCAACGGCGGCTGGCTCTACAACGGCATCGCGGGCCGCGACCGGTACGCGCGACTGCACGGCCGGGAGGCGGCCGTACGGCTCCAGCGGGCCATGAACGCCACCGTGGACGAGGTCGTCCGGGTGGCCGCCGAGGAGGGCATCGAGGCCGACATCCACCAGGGCGGTGTCCTGGAGGTGGCGTACACGCCCGCCCAGCTGGCGCGGCTGAAGGCCTTCCACGAGCACGAGCTGTCGTACGGCGAGAAGGACCGCGAGCTGTACGGCGCGAAGGAGACCGCCGCACGGATCCGCGTCGCGGACGCGGCCGGCTCGGCCTGGACCCCGCACGGGGCCCGGCTGCACCCGGTCAAGCTGGTCAAGGGACTCGCCGCGGCCGTCGAGGCGCTCGGCGTCACCGTCCACGAGCGGACGCCGGTCACCGAGATCCGCCCGGGGCACGCGGTGACCCCGTACGGCACCGTCCGCGCCCCCTACGTCCTGCGCTGCACCGAGGGCTTCACCGCGAGCCTCAAGGGCCAGAGGCGGACCTGGCTGCCGATGAACTCCTCCATGATCGCGACGGAGCCGCTGACCGACGGCCAGTGGGCCGGGATCGGCTGGGAGGGCCGCGAGACGCTCGGCGACATGGCCCACGCCTACATGTACGCCCAGCGCACCGCCGACGGCCGGATCGCGCTCGGTGGCCGCGGGGTCCCGTACCGCTTCGGCTCGCGCACCGACAACGACGGCC
This sequence comes from Streptomyces sp. NPDC024698, assembly GCF_055559015.1. NCBI lineage: Bacteria > Bacillati > Actinomycetota > Actinomycetes > Kitasatosporales > Streptomycetaceae > Streptomyces > Streptomyces sp. NPDC024698. Next base: position 157,694 of record NZ_JBVHLK010000004.1, read on the forward strand.
GCACCCAGGAGGCCACCGTCGACGCCCTGTACGAGATCCTCGTCCGCCTCTTCCCGTCGCTGGCCGGTGTCCGGGTCGCCCACGCCTGGTCGGGCGTGCTCGGGGTGCCGCGCGACTGGTGCGCCACCGTCACCCTGGACCGCTCGACCGGCCTCGGCTGGGCCGGCGGCTACGTCGGCTCGGGCGTGGCCACCGCCAACCTCGCCGGCCGCACCCTGCGCGACCTCGTCCGGCAGGACTCGGGGGAGGAGGGCGCGACCGGGCTGACCGAGCTGCCCTGGGTCGGCCACAAGGTCCGCAAGTGGGAGCCGGAGCCGTTCCGCTGGATCGGCGTCCACGGCATGTACGCGACCTACCGCACGGCCGACCGCCGTGAACTGGCCACCCGCAGCGCGCGGTCGTCGCGGCTGGCCCGGATCGCGGACCGGGTGGCCGGGCGCCACTGACCGGCCGGGGCGGGCGGCGGTGCGGGTGCGGTCAGCCCACCGACTCCGGGACCGCCGCGCCCGACGCCACCTGCTTGGGGGCCTTGGCCGTGACCATGAGCCCCGCGACCAGCCCGGCCAGCAGCATGAAGCCGGTGGCCCACCAGATGGCCACGGTGTACCCGTGGACGACGCCCTCCCGGACGATCAGCGCCTTCTGCGCCGGATTGCGCAGATGGGCGGTGATGTAGGCCGTGCTGGCGGTGGTGGCGATGGTGTTCAGCAGCGCCGTGCCGATCGAACCGCCCACCTGCTGCGAGGTGTTGACCGTCGCGGAGGTCACGCCCGCGTCCTGCGGGGCGACCCCGGCGGTCGCGGTGGCGAAGACCGGCATGAAGGTCAGGCCCATGCCGAGGCCCATCAGCAGCAGACCGGGCAGCAACTGGCCCGCGTAGTCGGACTCGACGGTGAGCTGCGTGAACATCACCACGCCGCCGGCCGCGAGGAGCATGCCAGGGACCATCAGCATGCGCGGCGCCACGCGCGGCAGCAGCCGTGCCGCGATCTGCGTCGAACCGATGATGATCGCGACGGTCAGCGGCAGGAACGCGAGACCCGTCTTCACCGGCGAGTACCCGAGGATGACCTGGAGGTAGTAGGTCATGAACAGGAACACGCCGAACATGCCGACGATGGCGAGCCCCATCGTCAGGAAGCAGCCGGCGCGGTTGCGGTCCTTGACGATGTGCAGCGGCAGCAGCGGGCTCGGCGCCCTGTTCTGCCACCACACGAACCCGACCAGCAGCGCGATCCCGCCCATGATCAGACCCAGCACCAGCGCGTCCGACCAGCCGCGCGAGTTGGCCTCGCTGACCCCGTAGACGATCGCCACGAGCCCGCCGCAGCCCAGCACCGCACCGGGCACGTCCAGCCGGACGTTCTTGTGGCCCGGCCGGTCGCGCAGCAGCCCGAACGCGCCGAAGACCGCGATGATCGCGATGGGGATGTTGACGTACAGGCACCAGCGCCAGTTCAGATACTCCGTCAGCAGGCCGCCCACGATGAAGCCGATCGCCGCGCCCGAGCCCGCCAGCGCGCCGTAGATGCCGAACGCCTTGCCGCGTTCCTTGGGGTCGGTGAAGGTCGTGGTCAGCAGGGACAGCGCCGAGGGCGCGAGCAGGGCGGCGAAGGCGCCCTGGAGGGCGCGGGCCCCGAACAGCATGCCGGACGTGGTGGCCGCGCCGCCGAGTCCCGAAGCCAGGGCGAAGCCGATCAGCCCGATCACGAAGGTGCGTTTGCGCCCCACGAGGTCGGCGATCCGGCCGCCGAGCAGCAGCAGCCCGCCGAAGGCCAGCGTGTAGGCCGTGATGACCCACTGCCGGTTGCCGTCGGACATGCCGAGATCGCGCTGTGCGGAGGGGAGGGCGATGTTCACGATCGTCGCGTCCAGCACGACCATCAGCTGGGCGAGCGCGATGACCACCAGCGCCCACCAGCGATGCGGGTCGGGACCCACCGCCGCCTCTGGTTCACCTGTCCGGGTGACACTCATTGGCTCAGAAGACCATGAATCGGAATGAGTCGCATCTTTGGGTCATATCGCCTCAGGGGCGCGTTCCACCCGCTCGTGGTCAGGGTTCCAGCACCACTTTTCCGGTCGTCGCCCTGCTCTCCAGGGCCCGGTGCGCGGAGGCCGCCTCGGCGAGGGGGAAGCGGGTCACGGCCGGGACGAGACGACCGGCGGCGGCCTCCGCCAGGGCCCGCAGCTCCAGGGTCCGTACGGGATCGGGTCCGCCCGCCTCACGCATCATCACCGGGCCGAGCACCTGCTCCGACACCCCGTCCACGAGGTAGGGGGAGCCGCCCCGCAGGCCCGCGCCCGACCAGCCGAAGACGAGGTGCCGGCCGCCGGGGCCGAGCAGCGCGACGGCCTCCCTGGCGATCTCGCCGCCGACGCCGTCGAGCACGAGGGTCGCCGCCCGGCCGCCGAGGTGCGCGCGGACCTTCTCCGGCCAGCCGGGATCGGTGTAGTCGACGGCCGGGCCGGCGCCGTTCGCGCGGGCCAGCGCCACCTTCTCCGGCCCGCCCGCCAGGCCCACCACCGTCGCTCCCGCGTGGTGCGCGTACTGCACCAGAAGCGTGCCGACACCGCCCGCGGCCGCGGGCACCACGACCACGGAGGAGGGGCCGAACTCGGCGAACTGCACGATCCCCATGACCGTACGGCCCGTCCCGATCATCGCGACGGCCTGAGCGAAGTCGAGGTTCCCGGGGATGTCGTGGAGGCGCTCGACATCCGTGACGGCCAGCTCGGCGTACCCGCCGGGGGCGAAGCCGAGGTGGGCGACGACGCGTCGACCGAGCCAGAGCCCGGCGACGCCCTCGCCGAGGGACTCGACGGTCCCGGCGACCTCGCGGCCGGGGACGGTCGGGAGGACGGGCGCGGGGGCCGGGCCGCCCCGCATGCCCGCGCGCAGGGCGGTGTCCAGGAGATGGACGCCCGCGGCGGCCACGGCGATCCGCACCTGGCAGGGCCCCGGCTCGGGATCCGCGGTCCGCTCGTGGACGAGATTCCCGGCGGGACCGAAGGCGTGCAGACGGATCGCGTACATCGGGGGCTCCTCGGGCTGCGGGATCTTCGGGATCTGTGAGATCTGCGGGGTCTGCGGGGTCTGCGGGGTCTGCGGGGTCTGCGGGACCGCGGGTCCAGGGGGCCCGCGGGGTCGCGTCACCAGGGTTCAACCTCAAGTCCGCTTGAGGTCAAGGTGGTCCCGAACGTGACGTGCGGGGCGTTCGCGCAGGCGGGCGCCGGTTGTCAGTGGGGGCGGGCAGGATGGGGGCATGGCGAGGAGAGTGGCGGGCGGGCGCGGCGGGCCGGGTGCGAAGGCGCCGGGAGCGGGACCGAGGGCGGCACGGCGGCCGGAGCTGCGGCTGCCCCCGCTGGAGCCGCACGACGGCGGCGGACTGGAGCCGGACGGCGACTACGACGGGCTGGAGTTCCGGGACACGGACTTCGCCGGGCAGGACGGCGGAGGAGCCCGCTTCATGGACTGCGCCCTGACGGGCTGCGCGCTGGACGAGACCCGGCTGCACCACGCGCGCGTCCTGGACTCGGTCCTCACCGGCATCCGCGGGGTCGGCACCGATCTCGCGGAGTCGACGCTGCGCGATGTCGAACTGGTCGACGCCCGCATGGGCGGGGTGCAGCTGCACGGCTCCGTCCTGGAGCGGGTGGTCGTGCGCGGCGGGAAGATCGACTATCTGAACCTGCGCAAGGCGAGACTCAAGGACGTCGTCTTCGAGGGCTGTGTCCTGGTCGAGCCGGACTTCGGGGGCGCCCGTCTGGAGCGGGTGGAGTTCGTGGACTGCGTCCTGCGGGGAGCCGACCTCACCGAGGCCACCCTCGTGGACGTGGACCTGCGCGCGGCGGCCGAACTGGACATCGCGCGGGGTGTGGAGCGGCTCGCGGGCGCGGTCATCAGCACCCACCAGCTCCTGGACCTGGCACCGGTGCTCGCGGCGGCCCTGGGGGTACGGGTGGACGGCGGGGCGGAGAGGACCTGAGACCCGCCGGCCGACCGGCCGGCCTCTAGGAGACGCGGGGGAAGCGGGCCTGGAGCGTCCAGATCGCCGGGTTCTCGGCCAGGTCCTCGTGCAGGTCGATGAGGTCCGCGAGCAGATCGTGCAGGAAGTCGCGGGCCTCGCGGCGGAGCTCGGTGTGGGAGAAGGTCAGCGGCTCCTCGTCGCGCGCCATCCAGTCGGCCTCGACGTCCACCCAGCCGAAGCGGCGCTCGAAGAGCATGCGGTCGGTCGACTCGGTGAAGTCCAGCTCCGCCTGCTGGGGCCGCGAGGCCCGGCTGCCGAGCGGGTCGCGGTCGAGCTGCTCCACGATGTCGCACAGCGCCCACGCGAAGTCGAGCACCGGCACCCAGCCCCAGCCCGTGGACACCTCGTGGTCCGTCTTGGTGTCGGCGAGGTAGACGTCGCCGCAGAACAGGTCGTGCCGCAGCGCGCGGACGTCCGCGCGGCGGTAGTCGGTCTGCGGGGGGTCGGGGAAGCGGTTGGAGAGGGCGTAGCCGATGTCGAGCACGAGGTGATGGTGTCACGCCGGGGGAATCCCACCGCCCGCCCGCCCCGCCAGGACACCCCCTGCCCGAACCGGGGCACCGGGACGGGGGATTCAGGTCGGGACCCGGGGTGCCGGGAGGACGGACTCCGGTCGGGATCGGGGGGGTCGGGACGGGGCTCGGGTCGGGACTGGGGTGCCGGGACGCGGAGTTCGGGTCGGGATCGGGGTGCCGGGACGGGGGGCGCGGTCCGGACCCCGAGGGTGCTGGGGCGGTGGGTTCCGGCCGGGGTGGGGGCGCCGGGGCGGCGGTTTTCGGCCGTACCCGGAGCGTCGGGGCCGCCGGGGCCGGTCACCGCCCCGCGGGCCGGTGACCGGCGGCCTAGGATCGCTGATGTGCCCCGATCTTCCGCCGCCGTCCCCTTTGCCCTGGCCCTCGCGCTCGTCGCCGGGCTCACCGCCTGCGGCGGGGACTCCGTGCACGGGAAGCCCGGCGCGGCGGGCGTCGGCGACCCGTACTTCCCGAAGATGGGCAACGGCGGGTACGACGTCACGCACTACGGACTCACCCTCTCCTACGACCCCGGGCACAAGCGGCTGACGGGGACGGCCGAGATCACCGCACGGGCCCTTCAGGACCTGAGCGCCTTCCATCTCGACCTGCTGGGGATGCGGGTCTCCGACGTCGAGGTCGAGGGCCACCGCGCCGGCTGGAGCCGGGCGGGACAGGAGCTGACCGTGCGCCCGCGGGACGACCTCGACCAGGGCGAGACGTTTCGCACGACGGTCCGCTACTCCGGGCCCCCCCGGACGATCACCGACGCCGACGCCTCCAAGGAGGGCTGGCTGCGCACGGCCGACGGCGCCCTCGGCCTCGGCGAGCCCACCGGTTCGATGGCCTGGTTCCCCGGTGACCACCACCCCTCCGACAAGGCGTCGTACGACATCAGGATCACCGTCCCGAAGGGCCTCCAGGCCGTCTCCAACGGCGAGTTGACGAGCGAGTCGACCAAGAACGGCAGAACGACGTACGCCTGGCACACCGCCGAACCGATGGCCAGCTATGTGGCGACCCTCGCGATCGGCCGGTACGACATCACCCGCTCGACGGCGAAGAACGGGCTGCCGGTCTACGTGGCGGTGGACCCGGACCAGAAGCGGGCGAGCGAGAAGGTGCTGGGGCAGATCCCCGAGATCATGGACTGGGAGGCGTACAACTTCGGCCCGTACCCCTTCTCCTCCACCGGGGCGATCGTGGACCGCCCCGACGACGCGGGCTACGCCCTGGAGACCCAGACGCGCCCGGTCTTCCCCGGCGCCCCCGACACCGCGACCCTGGTCCACGAACTGGCCCACCAGTGGTTCGGCGACTCGGTCACCCCGAAGTCCTGGCGGGACATGTGGCTCAACGAGGGCTTCGCCACCTACGCGGAGTGGCTGTGGCACGAGGACCACGGCGGCGACTCCGCCGAGAAGATCTTCGACTCCCTCTACAAGGGCGACTACTACGAACCGGTCGACAGCAGCGAGATCTGGGCCTTCCCGCCCGCGGACCCGCCCGGTCCCGCGCAGATCTCCGACCCGCCCGTCTACTACCGCGGCGCGATGGTCCTCCAGAAGATCCGTCAACTGGTGGGCGACGACACCTTCTACGACATCGTCCAGGGCTGGGCCGCCGCGCATCGGCACGCGAACGCGGACACCGCCGAGTTCACCGCGTACGTCGAGAAGGCCGCGCCCGGCAAGGACTTCAGCGGGATCTGGAAGGACTGGCTGTACGGAAAGGGCAAGCCGGCCCACCCGTGAGCCGCGCACGAGAGGAGCCCCCGGTGAACCGGAGTCCGGGGGCTCTTCTCGTCATGTGCGCGCGGCGGACCGTCAGACGTTGACGCCGAAGTCCTGCGCGATGCCCACCAGGCCCGAGGCATAGCCCTGGCCGACCGCGCGGAACTTCCACTCGGCGCCGTTGCGGTACAGCTCGCCGAAGACCATGGCGGTCTCGGTGGCCGCGTCCTCGGAGAGGTCGTAGCGGGCGATCTCGGCGCCGCCGGCCTGGTTCACGATGCGGATGTAGGCGTTGCGGACCTGGCCGAAGTTCTGCGAGCGGGTCTCCGCGTCGTAGATGGAGACCGGGAAGACGATCTTTTCGATGTCGGCGGGGAGACCCGCGAGGTTGACGTTGATCGCCTCGTCGTCGCCGGCGCCCTCACCCGTGGTGTTGTCACCGGTGTGGACGATGGTGTTGTCCGGCGTCTGCTTGTTGTTGAAGAAGACGAAGTGGGCGTCCGAGTAGACCTTGCCCTGGGGGTTGACCGCGATGGCCGAGGCGTCGAGGTCGAAGTCGGTGCCCGTGGTGGTGCGGACATCCCAGCCGAGGCCCACGGTGACGGCGGTCAGGCCCGGAGCCTCCTTGGTGAGCGAGACGTTGCCACCCTTGGACAGGCTTACAGCCATTGTTGGGAGTCCCTTCCCTCGTGACGTACGGGCTTCGTACTGGGGACGAAGCTACCGTCACCCCTATGAACGCCAAGGGGGGTACCCGAGGTTCCGTCTGTCTTTACCATTTTTACCCGGACTCCCCCCTTCGCCCCGGCCGACCCCGAAAAAAGGGTGACGCGGACCGGTCGCACGGGCGACCATGAACACATGTCCGGTCCCTATGTCATCCGCGGCTCCGTCTCCCTGCCCGAGGCCGAGCTCATGTGGCGATTCTCGCGCTCCGGCGGGCCGGGCGGGCAGCACGTGAACACCAGCGACACCCAGGTCGAGCTCCGCTTCGACCTGGCGGCCACCGAGGCGCTGCCGCCCGTCTGGAAGGACCGCGCCCTCGCGAAGCTGGAGGGACGCCTCGTGGACGGGGTCGTCAGCGTGCGCTCCTCCGAGCACCGCTCCCAGTGGCGCAACCGCGAGACGGCGGCCGTGCGCCTCGCCTCCCTGCTCGCCGAGGCCACCGCCCCGCCGCCCAGACCGCGCCGCGCCACCCGTATCCCCCGGGGCGTCAACGAACGCAGGCTGCGCGAGAAGAAGGCCCGCTCCGACACCAAGCGGGGCCGCACCGGCCGCGACTGGGGCTAAGGGCTGTCCCGCCCTCCCGGCCGCCCCGGCCCCCCGGCCGCTTCAGCCCAGTTGGCGGTAGCGGCCCTTGAAGTACGTCAGGGGGCCGCCGTCCGCGCTCGGTACCCGGGCCGTCAGGACGCGGCCGATGACGAGGGTGTGGTCGCCCGCGGCGATCCGCTGCTCGGTGCTGCACTCCAGGGTGGCCAGCGCGCCGCCCACCAGGAGCGCCCCGGAGGCCTCCCCGCGCACGTAGGGGATGTCCTCGAAGAGGAGCCGGTCGCTGATGCGGCCCTTCATGGAGAAGCGGCCGGCGATGTGCCGCTGGCTCTCCGCGAGCACGGAGACGCCCCACAGCGGCTGCTCGTCGAGCAGGTCGTCCATCCGGGACCCCTCGCGCAGGCTGACCAGGACGAGCGGCGGGTCCAGGGAGACGGACATGAACGCGGTCGCGGTCATGCCGACGTCCTCCCCGCGCGGCCCGTCCGGGGCCAGCGCGGGCTCGTGCGCGGTCACCAGGACCACACCGGCGGCCAGCCGGGTCATGGCGGCGCGGAACTCGTCGTTGCTCACCCCCTCAGCATGCACGGACGGGGGGACGGGGAGAGCGGGGGAAGTCGTGAGCACGCCGAAACGCTAGTCTCCGCACCGAGGGCGCCGCATCGGACCTCGGCCCGATCCGGGACCTAGGTCCGGGGACGGAGAGGGGCCGGGTGGCCTTACTCTCGTCGGTACCCGTCCGGCACGCTCGTCGGTGGCCGTCCGGCGGGCGCGGACGTGCACAGGTTCTGCACGGACGGCCGACAACGTCTCTGTAAACGCACAATGAAATGCAGAAACTCCACTCAATTGCTCAGGTTACGCTGTGACTTGAGTCACAGGAGCCATATTTTGTTGACCCTGTGTACCGAGTGGGGAGCGCGCTGTGATTCAGTGGCTGAGGCGCTATGCGGGGAAGCTGCCGAAGAGTACGGCGTGAAGGAGTTCCAGGGGGAGCGCCGGACAGTCAGCAGGGAACCGGAGAGCAGCCGGAACGCCGAGGGAACCCTGGAGTTGCTGCGAGGTCTCGAGGGGAGGGCGCATGGAGACCGAGTCGGAGCCCTACGTCCGTCTTGCGACCCTGCGGCAGCTGCATCAGGTGATGGCGGACATGAACACCGCCCGGAGCCTGGCGGACACGTTGCAGACCGTCGCCGACGGCGTGGTCACCGGGCTCGGCTACGAGCTGGCCTGCGTCAACCTCGTACGCCCCGACGGTGACCTCGTCGTCGCCGCTCTCGCCGGGAACTCCGCCGCCGAGGCCCTCATCACCGGCCGTGTCGGCTCCCGCACCTCCTGGGAGCGCCGGCTCACCATGGGCGAGGCATGGGGCGACCTGCGGTTCATCCCGCACACCGAGGGCTGGGTCCTCGACGAGGACGACGTACCGCAGTGGTACACCGACGGCCCCGCGCCCCGCTTCGAGGACGAGTGGCACCCCTCCGACCGGCTCTTCGCGCCGATGTACACCCCGAACGTCTCGGGCTCGGGCGGCGGCAGCGGCCACGGCGAGCTGATCGGCGTGCTCTCGGTGGACCGGCCGCGCAACGGCCGCAGGCCGGGCGCCTGGGGCCGCGAAGCCCTCCAGATGTACGCGTTCCAGGGCGCCATCGCCATCAGCAATGCCCGTCTACGCGCGAATATGCAGCGCGCCCTGGTCCGTCTGGAGCGCGAGCAGCAGGCTCTGCGCGCCAGCGAGGAGTCCTTCCGCCAGGCCTTCGAGTACGCCCCCTCCGGCATGGCCATCGCCGAGATGGGCGGCGACCAGCACGGCCGCATCCTGCGCACCAACGACGCCCTGTGCCGGCTCCTGGGCCGGCCCGCCTCCGCGATGCGCCGCTACTCCTTCTCCGACCTCGTGCACCCCGAGGACATCGGCACCCTGCTCCGCACCTCCGCCGAGGGCGGCCGTGCCGAGCTGCGGCTCGGGCGCCGCGACGGCACCTACGTCTGGGTCCATCTGCGCAACTCGGTCGTCGCGGACGCCGCCGACGGCCCGCGCTTCCTGCTCACCCACGTCGAGGACATAGAGGACCGCAAGCGCCGTGAGCTCCAGCTCGCGCACCGCGCCTCGCACGACGCCCTCACCGGCCTGCCCAACTCCGCCGAGCTGCGCTCCCGGCTCGGTGCCCGTCTGTGCCGGCGCCCGCAGTCGCTGCCGCCGGGCGCGGTCGCCTCGCTGGACGCGGCGTACGGGCACACGGACCCCTCCGGCGACTACGACGACGGCCACCCGGCCTACGACGGGAACGGCCACGGCTTCGACTTCCGGGCCGGCGCGGAGGCGTTCGAGGCCTTCGACCACCATGTGCACACCATCGCCCCCGAGGGCGAGACGGACGACGGCACCAAGGGGCTCGCGGTGCTCTTCTGCGACCTCGACGGCTTCAAGTCGATCAACGACCGGTTCGGGCACAACGCGGGTGACGAGGTTCTCATCGAGGTCGCCCGCCGCCTCACCCACGGGGTCCGCGACGGCGACACGGTGGCCCGGCTCGGCGGCGACGAGTTCGTCGTGCTCGCCGACGGCCTCGGCCGCGCGGACGCCCAGGACCTCGCCGTACGCCTGCGGAACGCGATCATTCCTCCCATCAGGGTCGACGGGCGGGCCGTCCGCGTGGGCGCGAGTTTCGGCATCGGCTGGGCCCACTGCGGGATGACGGCGGACGAGGTGTTGAAATCCGCTGACGAACGGATGTATGTCGAGAAACGTTCTCGTCCCAGACAGCATCGGCGTGCGGGGTAAGACGCAGGTCAGTACGTCGATGCGGTCAAGGACCCCCGTTTGGCCGAGCGAAACCGGGTAGGCTCGCCATTCATTCGTGTACCGCATCAGAACCGCACCCGCTGAGGAGACCAAGGGATGACGCCCGGCAACAACGGCGCGAGCACGCCCGAGGAGGACGACCCGTTCGGCTATCTGTACGCCGACGGTCAGGCCAACGGAGCCACGCCGCCCTCTGGAGGCGGTGGCTACGGCTACCCGGGCTCGGTCAACCGGGTGCGGGCGGTCGGCGAGCGCAGGTACGGCCAGCAGGCCGCTCAAGGCACCTACGGCCAGCAGGCCGCCACCGCCCCGTACGGCCAGGTGCCGCAGCAGGGCGGCTACGGCCAGCCGAACGCCCACTACGGAGCCCCCGAGACCGCTCCCGGCGGCGCGCAGACCGCGCGGACGCCGATGCCCGGTCACGGTGACGGCGGCGGGCGCGGCCGTGGCCCGAACACCAAGGGTCTTCTCATCGGCGCGGTCGCCGTGGTCGCCGCCGTCGTGATCGGCATCAGCATCGCCATGCTGGGCGGCGGGGACGGCGACAAGAAGGGCGACCAGGCGGGCCCGACCGCGTCGACCGCCCAGAGCGCGTCCCCGACCCAGTCGGAGACGAAGGGCGCCGACACGCCCGCGGACCTCCCCAAGACGGACGCCAAGACGCTGAACCTGGGCGCGGGCGTGACCACGGCGTCGGACGTCACAGGCGCCAAGGCGGACGGCGGCGTCTACGTGACGGGCTTCAACCACGTCGGCGCGTCGGTCGTCTGGAACGTCAGCGGCATCCAGAAGGCCGGCAAGTACACCCTGAACGTCAACTACGGCGTCCCCGGCAAGGACGCCAACGCCACGCTCACGGTCAACGGCACCGCACAGGACCGCCCCCTCAACCTGAAGAACTTCGCGCACGCGGCGGAGGGCGACTACGCGAAGGGCTGGACCAACACCTGGGCGGACATCACGCTCAACAAGGGCACCAACACCATCCAGATCTCCTGCGCGGACGGCAACCAGTGCGACGCGAACTTCGACCAGTTCTCGCTCGAATCAGGCTGGAAGTAGGCGGGAAGTAGGCTCTTCGCGCCCGGCGGTTCTTCGGATCCGCCGGGCTTTGCGCTGTTCCCGCCCGGTTCCCGTCAGGCGGCGGCGGCCTCGGTCGTGACCGTCACCCGGGGCAGCAGGCTCTCGTACAGGGCTCGGTCGAACTCGCCCGCCACCGGTGCGGCCACCGTCGCGGCCGACAGGGCGACGGCGCGGGCGAGCCGGGCCGGCCAGTCCAGCTTCTCCACCAGTCCCGACAGCAGACCCGCGACGGCGGAGTCGCCCGCGCCCGTCGGGTTGCCGTGGGCCCGCACCGGCGGGGTCGCCCGCCAGTGGCCCTCGGGTGCGTGGGCGAGCAGTCCGTTCGCGCCGAGGGAGGCGACCACGGCGTGCGCCCCGCGCCGCCGCGCGTTGCGGGTGGCCTGCAACGGCTCGTGGGAGCCGGTGAGTTCGGCCAGTTCCTCGGCGTTCGGCTTGACGATGTCGGGACGGGCGGCGACTCCCCTGCGCAGCGGCTCGCCGCTGGTGTCCAGCAGTACCGGCACGGCCGACGCGCGTGCGGTGCGCACGAGTTGGGCGTAGGCGCCGACCGGGACGCCCGGGGGCAGGCTGCCGCACAGGGCCACCGCCGAGGCGGAGCGCAGCAGATGCTCGTACGTCTCCTGGAAGGCCGCCCACTCGGCGGGGGTTATCGCCGGACCCGGTTCGTTGAGCTGGGTCGTGTCACCGGTCGTCGTGTCGACCACGGCTATCGTGCGGCGCGTCGGTCCCTCCACCGGGACGAGCGCGTCCACCACCCCGGCCGACTCGGCCAGTTGGTCCCGCACGATGCGGCCGGTCGCGCCGCCCGTGAACCCGGTGACCGTCACCTCGTGCCCGAGCGCGGCCAGCACCCGTCCCACGTTCAGGCCCTTGCCGCCGGGCCGTTCGGTCACCTCGGTCACCCGGTGCGAGCCGTGCGGGCGCAGTGCCCGTACGCGATAGGTGATGTCGAGAGCGGTGTTCAGTGTGACCGTGAGGATCACCTGGGCCGACCTCCCCCGAAGAGTTCTGTGACGTGGGCGCCTGTCGGACGCCCGCCGGTGTTTCCGGAGGCTCGATCATGCCAAACACAACGGCGGTCGGCCCAGTCCCCCCGGGCCAACCGCCGTAAGCAACAAAGGTATGAATCACCCCAGTTGGGGATCGACCACCCATTCGCCGCCGCGCATGACGCCCTTGAGCGCGAAGTCGGCGTCGAGGACCACGAGGTCCGCGTCCTTGCCGGGCTCCAGGGAGCCCACGCGGTCGTACCGGCCCAGCAGGCGGGCGGGGTTGACGGAGAGGGCCGCGACGACGTCCTCGACCGGCAGCCGGTCGACCGTGACGGCGCGCTGGAAGGCGCGGTCGAGGGTCAGGGTTGAGCCCGCGATCGAACCGCCCTCCACCAGGCGGGCGACGCCGTCCGCGACCTCGACCTCCAGCGGGCCGAGCATGTAGCGGCCGTCGCCGAAACCGGCCGCGTCCATGGCGTCGGTGATGAACGCGACCCGGCCGGGACCCGCGTGATGGAAGGCCAGTTCCAGCGAGGCGGGGTGCAGATGCGTGCCGTCGTTGATCAGCTCGACCGTGATCCGCTCGTCCTCCAGGAGGGCGGCGATGGGTCCCGGCGTCCGGTGCCCGAGCGCCGGCATCGCGTTGAACAGGTGCGTCGCCACGGTCGCGCCGGCGTCGATGGCCGCCTTCGTCTGCTCGTACGTCGCGTCGGTGTGCCCGATCGCCGCGATCACCCCGTGTTCGGCGAGCAGCCGCACGGAGTCGAGGCCGCCCGGCAGTTCGGGGGCGAGCGTGACCATGCTGGCCCGGCCGCGGGCCGCGTCGATCAGCTTGCGGACGTCCGCAGGGTCGGGGTCGCGCAGCAGTTCCTCGGAGTGGGCGCCCTTGCGGCACGGCGAGATGAACGGGCCCTCGAAGTGGATGCCCGCGAGGTCGCCCTGCTCGGCCAGTTCGGAGAGCATCCCGGCGCGCTCGGCGAGGCCGTGCATGTCGCCGGTGACGGTCGAGGCGACGACGGTCGTGGTGCCGTGCAGCCGGTGGGTGTGGATGCCCCGCAGGACCTCCTCGGTGGTTCCCGAGGTGAAGGACGCTCCGCCGCCGCCGTGGTTGTGGAGGTCGACGAAGCCGGGGACCACCCAGTGGCCGGAGAGGTCGGTCACCGGCGTGTCCGCGGGGATCGCGCCGCCTCCGGCCGGCTGCGTCCCGGGGGCGCCCGCTCCGGCGATCCGCCGGCCGTCGATGATCACGCGGCCGTCGTGCACGATCCCGGTGGGCAGTACCACCCGGGCGCCGGCGAGAACCTTGCTAGGAGCCATCGGGTGGTTACCTCCGGGGAGTCGTAGAAGTGGTGTTCAGGAGGTCCCGGGCGAGGAGCCCGGCACCGAGGCAACCGGCGGTGTCCCCGAGGGCGGCGGGGACGATGGACGGCAGCTTCTGGAACGTGACGCGTCGTTCGACCGCGGCCCGCAGGGGTGTGAACAACGTTTGCCCCGCTTCGGCGAGCCCGCCACCGATGATCAGCATGCGGGGGTCCAGGAGGGTGAGCGCGGTGACCAGGCCGTCGGCGAGAGCGTCGACCGCCTCCTGCCAGACGGCCAGCGCCCTCGGGTCGCCCGACTCGACGGCCTTGGCGCAGTCCGCAGCGTCCGCCCCGGGGTCGCCGGAGGCCTCGGCCCAGGCCTGGCTGACGGCCGCCGCGGAGGCGAACCGCTCCAGACAGCCGCGCTGCCCGCACGGACACGGGGATCCGCCGGGCCGTACGACGATGTGGCCGATCTCGCCCGCGAAGCCGTGCGCGCCCTCCTCGACACCGCCGTTGATGCCGATGGCGCCCGCGATGCCGGTGCCCAGCGGGACGAACAGAAAGCGGTCCGCTCCCTTTCCGGCTCCGATCCGGCCCTCCGCCAGGCCGCCGGTGCGCACGTCGTGCCCGAGCGCGACGGGCACGCCGCCGAGCCGCTCGCCGAGCAGCCGGCGCAGCGGGACGTCGCGCCAGCCGAGGTTGGCCGCGTAGACCGCGATGCCGCCCTGGGTGTCGACGATGCCGGGGACGGCGACGCCGGCCGCTGCCGCGCTCTCGCCGAAGTGCTCCTCGCCGTAGGCGCGCAGTTCGGCGGCGAAGTCGAGGATCTCCTCGACGACGGCGTCGGGCCCGCGCTCACGGCCGGTCGCGCGACGGGCCTGGTGCAGCAGCGCGGGGTGCCCGGGGTCCTGCCGCGGGGCGCCGGGGCGGTCCGGGGAGGGCTCGTTGTCCACCCCGACGAGGGCGGCCTTCATCCCGGTGCCGCCCACATCGAGGGCGATGACGTGTCTCACGGGGGACAGTGTCGCGCTTTACCCCTGGAAAGGTCTAGTCCACTCGCGGGATGGAGCTGGTCTATCCGCATTCCGAGACGTGACCTGGCACGCGGGGCAGGGCGGCCAGGGGCTGTGCCGGTCTCCTGCCCCTCGCCCGGCGGCCCCGGACCCGGTGCCTGTCGGTGCCGGGGACTACCGTGCTGTCCATGGAAGAGCTGCCCGCGCGCGAACGGAGCATTCTCGCCCTGGAGCGCCGCGGCTTCTCCGGCCCCGGCGCCAAGGAGCGCGCCATACGCGAACGGCTGGGCCTGGCCCCGGTCCGCTACTACCAGCTGCTCAACGCACTGCTGAACGACCCGCGCGCCCTGGCGCACGACCCCGTGACGGTCAACAGACTCCGCCGTGTCCGCGAGGCCCGCCGCGACGAACGATGAACGCTGGCAGGATCCGGCCCCGGCCGGAAAATTCAGCCCCTCCGGCGTTTGAGGAGCGGGGGTCCGGGGGCAGCGCCCCCGGGTCGGGAGGGGCGAGAGAAGGTCTTGGCGAGGTGGGATCCGGGCATTCCGGGGGGAGAGGCGCTTGCTCGGGCGTGAGTCGGGGGTGCGTCCGGCGCCACCCGGATAGGGTCGTTCCATGGGCACCCACCCCGAATCCAAGGACTCCTTGCCGGCCCCGGTGACCCCCGCCGGGCGCGAAGCTCTGGAAGCGATCCTCACGCACCCCGCCCGGACGGTCGTCGCGCTCGACTTCGACGGCACCCTCGCCCCCATCGTTCCCGATCCCGACCGGGCCCGGGCGCACCCCGACGCGGTCCCCGCGCTCGCCGCGCTCGCCCCCAAGGTCGCCTCCGTCGCCGTGGTCACCGGCCGCCCGGCCGGTGTGGCCGTGCGCCACGGCGGTTTCGCGGGCGTACCCGGCCTGGAGCACCTGGTCGTCCTCGGTCACTACGGCGCCGAGCGCTGGGACGCGGTGAGCGGTACGGTCACCGCCCCCGCCCCGCACCCCGGTGTGGCCGCCGTCCGCGCCGAGCTGCCCGGGTTCCTCGACGGGATCGGTGCCTGGCAGGGCACCTGGATCGAGGAGAAGGGCCGGGCGGTCGCCGTGCACACGCGGCGGGCCGCCGATCCGCAGGCCGCGTTCGAGGCGTTGCGGGAGCCGCTGGGTGAGCTCGCCGCCCGGCACGGGCTGATCGTCGAGCCGGGGCGCATGGTCCTGGAGCTGCGTCCGCCGGGCATGGACAAGGGTGTGGCCCTCGTGGAGTACGTCCGGGAGACCGGGGCCGAGGCCGTGCTGTACGCGGGGGACGACCTGGGGGATCTGCCCGCCTTCGCCGCCGTCGACAAGCTTCGCTCCGACGGGGTTCCGGGGCTGCTCGTGTGCAGTGGCAGCTCGGAGGTCGCCGAACTCGCCGAACGCGCCGACCTCGTGGTCGACGGGCCCGCCGGGGTCGTCCGCCTCCTCGCCGCCATCGCGGCCCGACTCGCCTGACCCGGGCCGGTTCGTCCCCCTGCGGGTGGGGCGGGTCGGGCACCGGCTTGTTTCGCCCCCTCCGCCCCTACCCGACCCGTACCCGGGGCTCCGCCCTGGACCCCGCTCCTCAAACGCCGGAGGGGCTGGACCGATCCGGCCGGGGCTAACTCGAAGAGAGTTCGTGCAGTTGGTCCAGGAACCACTGGGCCGGGGGGAGGGCGGTGGCCGCCGCCGACAGGCGCTTGGTGCGTTCGGCGCGCTCGCCGGGCTGCATGCCGAGTGCCTCGTGCAGCGCCCGCGCCGTGCCGGTGATGTCGTACGGGTTCACGGAGATCGCGTCCTCGCCCAGTTCCTCGTACGCCCCGGCCTCCCGCGACAGGACCAGCACGCAGCCCTCGTCGGAGACGACCGGGACCTCCTTGGCGACGAGGTTCATGCCGTCCCGGATCGGGTTGACGAGGGCGACGTCGGCCAGCCGGTACGCGGCGAGCGAGCGGGCGAAGTCGTCCTTCACGTGCAGCACCACCGGAGTCCAGCCGGGCGTTCCGTACCCGGAGTTGATCTCGTCGGCGAGCCGCTGCACCTCGGCCGTGTAGTCCCGGTAGACCGCGAGGTCCTGCCGCGAGGGATAGGCGAAGGCCACGTGGACGACCCGCTCGCGCCACTCGGGGTGGTCGTCGAGCAGCTGCCGGTACGCCAGCATCCCCCGCACGATGTTCTTGGACAGCTCGGTCCGGTCGACGCGCACGATCGTCCTGCGGCCCGCGCCGATCTCCTCGCGCAGCGCGGCCATGCGTTCCCCGACGTCCGCCCGGTGCGAGCGCTCGCGCAGGAACTCGGCGTCCGCCCCGAGGCCGTGCACGCCGACCCGGGTCTCGCGCACGGGCGGCCCGGCGCCGTCCAGGTGCTCGATCGCGGGGGAGCCGCCCGAGGGCCGGGTGGCGACGTAGCGGCCGGGTTCGGTCTGCTCCGCGCAGCGCATGAACGCCGTGGCCCACCGCCAGGTCAGGAAGGCCACCCGGTCGGCGCCGAGCATGCCCGCCATCAGCTCGGCGCGGATGTCGTCGGGGAGCATCCGGAAGTAGTCCTCGGGTGCCCAGGGGGTGTGGGAGAAGTGGCCGATGCGCAGGTCGGGGCGCAGCTCGCGGAGCATCCCTGGCACCAGGCACAGGTGGTAGTCCTGGACCAGCACCGACGCGCCCTCGGCCGCCTCCTCGGCGAGCGCCTCGGCGAAGGCACGGTTGTAGGCGCGGTACGACGCCCACTGCCGCCGGAACTCCGCGTCGAAGACCGGCTCCAGCGGGGTCTGGTACAGCATGTGGTGGACGAACCACAGCACGGAGTTGGCGATGCCGTTGTACGCGTCGGCGTGCGTGGCGGCGTCGATGGCCAGCATCCGTACGCCGTCCTCGCCGACCCCGCGCCGGACGGCCTCCCGGTCGCCGTCGCCGAGGGCCGAGCACACCCAGAGCGCACCCGCGTCCGGCCCGATCGCGGAGAGACCCGAGACGAGTCCACCGCCGCCGCGCCGGGCGTGCAGCGAGTCGTCCTCCCGTACCTCGTAGGTGACCGGGCCGCGGTTGGAGGCGACCAGAATCCTGTGGGCACCATGCGTTGAAGCCATGCCTCGAAACCTAGCCCCGTCTCGAAACGCTCAAACGCGCCCTTCGGCCGTATGCGATCGGCGGCCGTGGGCGCCGGACTACGCGGCTCTGCGCGTCTGGTACTCGGACATTTCGGTCATCGGCGGCCTTTCCTCGGTGTCCACGGAGTAGGTGCGCGGCCGGAAACCGTCCCGGTCGCGTTCGAACTGGGTCAGGGAGGGGCGGATCAGATGGCCGCGGGCGAGCCGGAGCTGCGCGGTGCGGTAGATCGCGGCGGCCATGCGGCCCAGCGCCTGGCCGTCCTGGTGGCGGTGCTTGCGCACGCCGACGTCGACCTGGGCGAGGGCGTCCAGGCCCACCAGGTGCAGGGCGTCGACGAGCATGCCCAGTTCGACGCCGTAACCGACGGGGAAGGGGAGCTGTTCGAGCAGCGAGCGGCGAGCCGCGTACTCGCCGCCGAGCGGCTGGACGAAGCCCGCGAGCTGCGGCCAGTGCATGTTCAGCAGGGGGCGGGCCATCAGCTCGGTGACCCGGCCGCCCTGCCCGCCACCGCCGGCCATCGGGCGGTCGTACATGGCCTTGACGAGGTCGACGCCGGGCTCGGTGAGCAGGGGGCCCACGATCCCGGAGACGAAGTCGGACGAGAACTCCCTGAGGTCCGCGTCGACGAAGGCGACGATGTCCCCGCTCGTCACGAGGAGCGACCGCCACAGCACCTCGCCCTTGCCGGGCACGGCCGGTATCCGCGGGAGGATGTCGTCGCGGTGCACGACGCGCGCGCCCGCGGCGGCGGCGACCGCGGCGGTACGGTCGCTCGAACCGGAGTCGACGACGACGATCTCGTCGACGAGGGGCACCTGCTGCATCAGGTCGTGGCGGATGATCGCGACGATCTCGCCGACCGTCTCCTCCTCGTTGAGCGCGGGCAGCACGACACTGACCGTCGAGCCGGTGACGCGCTTGGCTGCCATGAGTTTGTGGAGCGGGCGGTCGGTCACGGACCAGGAGCGTGTGCTCAGCCAGCTCTCGACTTCTCTCAGCACCGTCTGCGGCTCCTCACTGTCTGATCACACGCCGTCGTCGGCGTGCCCGCTGCGGCCGGCGGCGGATCGATGGGCTCGTCTCGCCGTTCGGACGACTATCTCAACTGTCCTGGCCTTCGGTTACAGTCTTGAACAACGCGCATGACCATCGCATGTCCTGGATCGTCGGCGCGTATCGTGTTCAACAGTTCAACAATCAAATACCGCTCATCCAGAGGGGCAGAGGGATACGGCCCGATGAAGCCCCGGCAACCCTCCAGCCGGTCTCGTAGCGATCGATGTCGATCGCGTCGCGAGGCTCCCGGCTCGGGAAGGTGCCAAATCCGTCTCACGGCGAAGTGCGCCGTGAGGAAGATGAGGAGAAAGGGCCTCGCCTCCATGGCTGCGCAGACAGTTGCAAGCACCACGAACTCCGCCGACCCGGTGGACCTCGGCCCGGCCGCGGCGCTTTCCTGCCGCGAGTGCGGACACCGCGTGCCGCTCGGCCCGGTCTTCGCCTGCGAGGAGTGTTTCGGCCCGCTCGAGATCGCCTACGACTTCTCGGCGTACGACACCGAGGAACTCCGCAAGCGGATCGAAGCGGGACCCGCGAACATCTGGCGCTACGCGCCGCTGCTGCCCGTCCCCGCGGACGTGGCGGACAAGCCGAACATCAACCCTGGCTGGACCAAGCTCGTCCGGGCCGACAACCTGGCCCGTGAGCTCGGCGTCGACGCCGGAAAGCTCTTCGTCAAGGACGACTCGGGCAACCCGACGCACTCCTTCAAGGACCGCGTCGTCGCCCAGGCCATCGAAGCGGCCCGTGCCTTCGGGTTCACCACCCTCTCCTGCTCCTCCACCGGCAACCTCGCCGGAGCGGTGGGCGCCGCCGCGGCCCGCGCCGGCTTCCGTTCCTGCGTGTTCATCCCGCACGACCTGGAGCAGGGCAAGGTCGTCATGGCCGCGGTCTACGGCGGCGAGCTCGTCGGCATCGAGGGCAACTACGACGACGTGAACCGTTTCTGCTCCGAGCTGATCGGCGACGCGGCCGGCGAGGGCTGGGGCTTCGTCAACGTCAACCTGCGGCCTTACTACGCCGAGGGCTCCAAGACCCTGGCGTACGAGATCTGCGAGCAGCTCGGCTGGAGGCTCCCCGACCAGCTCGTCGTGCCGATCGCCTCCGGCTCCCAGCTCACGAAGATCGACAAGGGTCTCCAGGAGCTGATCAAACTCGGACTCGTCGAGGACAGGCCGTACAAGATCTTCGGCGCCCAGGCCGAGGGCTGCTCCCCGGTCTCCGTGGCCTACAAGGCCGGCCACGACGTCGTACGGCCCCAGAAGCCGGACACCATCGCCAAGTCGCTCGCCATCGGCAACCCGGCGGACGGCCCGTACGTGCTCGACATCGCCCGGCGCACCGGCGGCGCGGTGGAGGACGTGGACGACGAGCAGATCGTGGACGCGATCAAGCTGCTCGCGCGCACCGAGGGCATCTTCGCGGAGACGGCGGGCGGTGTGACCGTCGGTGTCACCCGGAAGCTGATCGAGAACGGTCTGCTCGACCCGACGCTGACCACCGTCGTGCTGAACACCGGCGACGGCCTCAAGACCCTGGACGCGGTGGCCTCCGACACCGGGCTGACCGCGACCATCCGCCCGAACCTCGACTCCTTCCGAGAGGCTGGTCTCGCATCATGAGCGTCAACGTCCGCATCCCCACCATTCTGCGCACCTACACCGGTGGGGCCGCCGAGGTGACGGCCGAGGGCGCGACCCTCGCCGAGGTCATCGGAGACCTGGAGAAGAAGCACACGGGGATCGCCGCGCGCGTCCTGGACGACCAGGGCAAGCTGCGCCGCTTCGTCAACGTGTACGTCAACGACGACGACGTTCGCTTCGAGCAGGGCCTGGAGACGGCGACCCCGGCGGGGTCCGGAGTCTCGATCATTCCGGCCGTCGCCGGAGGCTGATCGTTACCCTCGGTAATGCCGAACACATCGCGTTCACATAATTGCCCCTTCCGCGAGACAAGCGGAGGGGGCAATTCTGTAGGGTTGAACGCGCTAGAGTTGGGGAAGCCGGTTTGTTTTCGATGTTGGTTTCATGCCGGACGCATATGAGTTGCCGTTCTGGCGCCGATAAGAAGTAGCCAAAGTGGCTCACCTTTTTGGGTATTTTATGGCATTTATGGGGCCCGACTTGCCCCGGATCCTTGCGTATTCTCCGCAAATCATTGATCGGCCATGCCCAGAATTCTCGTCCGACTGACCTGTTGCAGAGGGCAGTTGGACAGATACATTCAGCCGCGGTCGACGCGTTCCGGCGCACACCCCCAACCGTTTGGGGGGTGAGGTCTGACCCGGATCCGCGAAGTGCGGATCTGTGCAAGGGCCAGTAATAGGGGAGTTAGGCATGGCTCAGGGCACCGTCAAGTGGTTCAACGCGGAGAAGGGGTACGGCTTCATCGCGGTCGACGGTGGTGCGGACGTCTTCGTGCACTACAGCGCGATTCAGATGGACGGCTACCGCACCCTTGAAGAGGGTCAGCGAGTGGAGTTCGAGATCTCGCAGGGCCAGAAGGGTCCGCAGGCGGACATGGTCAAACTCGCCGTCTGATCCGGGCGCGAACGACCACCGACTCAACTCACGCACGAGGGGCCCGCATCCCACCAGGGGTGCGGGCCCCTCGTGCGTTTCCCGGTCGCCCCCCGCCTCGCGCATGCCCGCGTGCGCGTGCTGGACGGAACCCCGGGCGGGGGCTGGGCCAGGGGGCTGTTTTCATGAGAGGCGCTTGCACTCGCAGGGGTCGAGTGCTAATCATTGGCGTTAGCACTCTCCCAGTGAGAGTGACAGAACTTGGATCGGGCCGGCGAGGCTCACGGGCCTGTGGGGCAAGGAACCACAGGGTTCGAGGGCCGTCCGTCGCGGGCGCGGGCACGATCCGGAGAAATCCACCCCGTCCGGGAGGACCACTTCACATGGCCAAGATCATCGCGTTCGACGAGGAGGCACGGCGCGGTCTCGAGCGCGGGATGAACCAGCTCGCCGACGCCGTCAAGGTCACCCTCGGCCCCAAGGGCCGTAACGTCGTCCTCGAGAAGAAGTGGGGCGCGCCCACGATCACCAACGATGGTGTTTCCATCGCCAAGGAGATCGAGCTCGAGGACCCGTACGAGAAGATCGGCGCCGAGCTGGTCAAGGAAGTCGCCAAGAAGACGGACGACGTCGCCGGTGACGGTACGACCACCGCGACCGTCCTCGCCCAGGCTCTCGTCCGCGAGGGCCTGCGCAACGTCGCCGCCGGCGCCAACCCGATGGCCCTCAAGCGCGGTATCGAGAAGGCCGTCGAGGCCGTCTCCGGTGCCCTCCTTGAGCAGGCGAAGGATGTCGAGACCAAGGAGCAGATCGCTTCGACGGCCTCCATCTCCGCCGCCGACACCCAGATCGGCGAGCTCATCGCCGAGGCGATGGACAAGGTCGGCAAGGAAGGCGTCATCACCGTCGAGGAGTCCCAGACCTTCGGTCTGGAGCTGGAGCTCACCGAGGGTATGCGCTTCGACAAGGGCTACATCTCGGCGTACTTCGCCACCGACATGGAGCGTATGGAGGCGTCGCTCGACGACCCGTACATCCTGATCGCCAACTCCAAGATCGGTTCCGTCAAGGACCTGCTCCCGCTCCTGGAGAAGGTCATGCAGTCGGGCAAGCCGCTGCTGATCATCGCCGAGGACGTCGAGGGCGAGGCCCTGTCGACCCTGGTCGTCAACAAGATCCGTGGCACCTTCAAGTCCGTCGCCGTCAAGGCTCCGGGCTTCGGTGACCGCCGCAAGGCCATGCTCGGCGACATCGCCATCCTCACGGGCGGCGAGGTCATCTCCGAGGAGGTCGGCCTCAAGCTGGAGAACGCGGGTATCGACCTGCTGGGCCGCGCCCGCAAGGTCGTCATCACCAAGGACGAGACCACGATCGTCGACGGCTCCGGCTCCGCCGACCAGGTCGCCGGCCGCGTGAACCAGATCCGTGCCGAGATCGAGAACTCGGACTCGGACTACGACCGCGAGAAGCTCCAGGAGCGTCTGGCGAAGCTGGCCGGCGGCGTGGCCGTCATCAAGGCCGGTGCCGCCACCGAGGTCGAGCTCAAGGAGCGCAAGCACCGCATCGAGGACGCCGTTCGCAACGCGAAGGCTGCCGTCGAGGAGGGCATCGTCGCCGGTGGTGGCGTGGCCCTGCTCCAGGCTTCCTCGGTCTTCGAGAAGCTCGAGCTCACGGGTGACGAGGCGACCGGCGCCAACGCCGTGCGTCTGGCCCTGGAGGCCCCGCTCAAGCAGATCGCCGTCAACGGTGGTCTCGAGGGTGGCGTCATCGTCGAGAAGGTCCGCAACCTGCCCGTCGGCCACGGCCTGAACGCCGCGACCGGTGAGTACGTCGACATGATCGCCGAAGGCATCATCGACCCGGCGAAGGTGACCCGTTCCGCTCTTCAGAACGCCGCCTCCATCGCCGCGCTGTTCCTGACCACCGAGGCCGTCATCGCCGACAAGCCGGAGAAGGCCTCCGCGGCCGCTCCGGGCGGCATGCCGGGCGGTGACATGGACTTCTGATCGACCCCGGTCGATCATCGTCCTGACGTTCCGAGGGCGGCACCCTCCCCCAGGGGAGGGTGCCGCCCTCGGGCGTTCCCCGGCCCGGCTCCGGCGGCGGAGGCGCGTACGGCGGGCCCGGAGGGTGGCCCGGATCACAGCGGCCCGGGCGGGCGCGGCGGAATGCCGTGGCCGGTACGGCGGTTGACGCTGACGAGCAGTCGATGCACGTGCACATACCGTACGGAATCTCCTGCCTCGCAGACCGTTCGACGTCATACCGACCACCTCTCCGAGGAGCCCCCACGTGACCGCTGACGCCGCGTCCCGCGCCGCCGAGATCCTGTCCCGTCCCGTCTCCATCAACGGCCTGACCGTCCCGAACAGGATCGCCATGGCCCCGATGACCCGGATGTTCTCGCCGGGCGGTGTCCCGGGCGAGGACGTGGTCGGTTACTACTCCCGCCGCGCCGCCGCGGGCGTGGGCCTCATCGTGACCGAGGGCACGTACGTCGGCCACGACTCGGCGGGACAGAGCAACGACGTGCCGCGCTTCCACGGCGAGGACCAGCTGGCCGGCTGGGCGAGGGTCGCCGACGCCGTGCACGCGGCCGGCGGCACGATCGTCCCGCAGCTGTGGCACATAGGCATGGTCCGCAAGGCGGGCGAGCCGCCCTTCGCGGACGCCCCGGCGGTCGGCCCCTCCGGCCTCTACAAGGACGGCGCCGAGGTCACCGGCAAGTCCATGACCCAGCAGGACCTCGACGACGTCATCGAGGCGTTCGCCAAGGCCGCCGCGGACGCCGAGCGCATCGGCTTCGACGGGGTCGAACTGCACGGCGCCCACGGCTATCTGCTCGACCAGTTCCTGTGGGCCGGCACCAACCGCCGCGAGGACGCCTACGGCGGCGACCCGGTGGCCCGTACGAAGTTCTCGGCGGAGATCGTCGCCGCGGTGCGCGCGGCCGTCTCGCCCGAGTTCCCGGTCATCTTCCGCTACTCGCAGTGGAAGCAGCAGGCCTACGACGCCCGGCTCGCCGAGACGCCGGAGGAGCTGGAGGCGATCCTCGCCCCGCTCGCCGCGGCCGGGGTCGACTCCTTCCACGCCTCCACGCGCCGCTACTGGCTGCCCGAGTTCGACGGTTCCGACCTCAACCTCGCCGGCTGGACGAAGAAGCTGACGGGCAAGCCCACCATCACCGTCGGCTCGGTCGGCCTCGACGGCGACTTCATCAAGGCCTTCGTCGGCGAGGGCTCCCCGGTCAAGGGCATCGACGACCTCCTCGACCGCATGGAGCGCGACGAGTTCGACCTCGTCGCCATCGGCCGCGCGCTGCTCCAGGACCCCGAGTGGGCGGCGAAGGTCCTGGCCGGGCGCTTCGACGAGCTGGCTCCGTACGACGCGGCCGCTCTGCGCACGCTCAGCTGACACGACTTCCCGGTGACGGGAGGAACGGGGGAGGGACGGCGCCCGCCGCGACGCGGGCGCCGTCCCTTTGTGTCAGCGGGCGCCGACGTGGCCGACGAAGGTGCCCCAGGCGGCGGCGCCGAATCCGATCACGGGCCCGGGGTTCTTGGAATCCCGGACGAGAGGGCCTTCGCGGCCTGCACCGAGGGCGACTTCCAGGCAGTCGCCGCCGTCGCCCGCGCTGTAGGTCGACTTGCGCCAGGTCGGCGAACTTGGCCTGCGATCAGTGGGGTTGGTCTCCATGTTCGTAAGCATGGGCCACCAACTCGTCGATGTCTGCGTCGGAGGCGGTCGGCCGGTAGGTGCGGAACAAGGCAGCGGCGTACGCCGGAGTCTGGAGCAGGCCCGGGATGAGCAGCGGAAGGTAGTGCCTGATCCCCGTGGCGGCCGCCTCCAGTTCCGCTGCCTCCACGAAGTGGTCCGGATACTTCGACCTGGCCAGGGCCCGGCAATTGCGCTCGAAGAAGCCCTTCGCCCCGAGGATCTCGTCTGTCTGGACGGCGTACTCCAGCTGGAGGCGCCGTGTGCCCGACTCCAGCTGGCCGATGAACGAACCGCTGACGAAGAGGGGTTCACCCAGCTCGGACTGGCTCAGGCCGGCGTTCTCGCGGGCGTGCCGCAGCTCGGCGCCGATCATCGCGCGGGGGGAGGAGGACGGGTCGAGGTCCTTGGGGCCGGGCATGGCGACTCCCTGTCGAACAGATGAGGTTGTTGGAGCGCCGACTCTGGCCAGGCTACGGATCTGCCGATCACTCTGGGTGTCGAACCGGAATACTCAGCGTGGAGGGATCGGTGGGATGGAGATGACGTCGGGCGAGGAGTACGCGATCGACGTGCGGGACGGGCGCCTCGGCCAGGTGATGGGGCGCGAGGGCGGCCTCGTACAACTGCGTCCGCCGGGCGGGGGAATCGAGTGGGACTGTCCGCCCGACGCTCTCGGGGCGGCGCCGCCGGGGGAGGTGCTGCGGGCCCGGGTGCGAAGGATCAACGCGGAGGGCGCCTGCCCTGACCGCCGGGCCCGGGGCCCGGCCGGACCGCCCGCCTAGAGGTTGCCCATCGGCTCGATGTCGACCTTCACCGGCGTGCCCCAGATGCGCAGCACCTCGTAGTCGGTGAACTCGTGGACGAGGCGGTACGCCATGCCCGGGCGGGGGGCCCGGCGCTCGGCGGCCAGATAGCGCTCGGCTTCCTGGCGGTCGCGGCGGGGAGTGCCGCACAGGAGCCACGTCTGGCCGTTCCAGACCTCCGGGAGCCAGCGCTGCTGGGGCTGGGGGCGGTCTCCGCGCACTCCGTAGCGGGACATCGTGCGGTCGGGCAGCTCGTCAGGGGCGGGTGCCCGGCCGTGCGCGTACGAGTCGTGCACCTCGGTGCGGCGGGCGGTGCGGCGGCGGGTCTCGCAGAGCAGACAGCGGTCCGGGGCGCTCTCGTCCACCGGGCCGTTCGGGTGCTCGGCGCAACGGGTGGTCGGCTTGGCCGTGGTCACCGTCTCGTCGAGCAGGTCAAGGGCCCGCTTCAGGTCCGCCTTGACCTCGTGCAGCTTGGCGTCGGGGGTGTCGGCGTTCAGGGCGTCGCCGTGCTCCCCGAGCAGCCGCAGAGCACGGCCCAGGGCGGTCAGCTGTGCGTGGTTCATGTCCCCAGCGTCGCACGCGCCACCGACAGCGCGGCTACACCGTGGCCTGTTCCGCTTGGCGGTCCGGTGAGGCGCCGCCGAGGTCGCCGTCGGGGCCGGTCGCGGGAATGCCGCCGAGGCCGAGGAAGTAGGTGGCCGCGAACCCGACGGCGTACCCGGTGAGCAGACCGCCCGCGTAGATCGCCGCGGTGACGGTGAGGCCCCGGTTGCCGGACAGCAGCGGGAACAGGGCCAGGCCGGAGGGGCCGATGGCCGTCGAGCCGACCCGGTCGCCGAGCATCGAGAAGAAGCCGATGAAGGCACCGCCGGCCGCTCCGCCAGCGCAGGCCGTGACGAAGGGGCGGCCCAGCGGCAGCGAGACGCCGTAGATCAGGGGTTCGCCGACGCCGAGGAGACCGGCCGGGAGCGCCGATCTGATGGTCGTACGCAGCGAGGTGTCGTGGCGCAACCGGACGTAGACCGCGAGGGCGGCGCCGACCTGGCCGGCGCCGGCCATGGCGAGCACGGGCAGCAGCACGGTGTAGCCCTGCTGCTCGATGAGGGTGGTGTGGATGGGGATGAGGGCCTGGTGCAGGCCCAGCATCACCAGGGGGAGGAACAGGGCGCCGAGGACGAGCCCGGCGAAGGCGCCCGTGGTGGAGAGCAGCCAGGCGGCGGCGGTGCCGATGGCGGCGGAGAGCTGCCCGGCCGCGTACATCAGCGCGTACAGCGTCACCAGGCCGGTCAGCAGCACGGTGAGCGTGGGGGTGACCAGGACGTCGAGGGTGGGCGGCACCCAGCGGCGGCACCACTTCTCCACGTACGTCCCGAGCAGCGCGGCGGACAGGGCGCCCAGGACCCCGCCCTGCCCGGGGGCGAGCGTCACGCCGAGGACGGTCACCTTGGCGACCCCGGCGTACACGACGACGGCGGCCACCGCGCCGCCCAGGACCGGGGTGCCGCCGAACACCTTGGCCGTGTTGTGTCCCACGAAGACGGCGATCAGGGCCATGAACCCGGAGGAGATGGCGGTCAGGGCGGGGGTGAGCCCGGTCAGCACGCCGAGGTTGACCAGCAGGCCGTTGAGTCCGGCGATCACCCCGCAGCCGATCAGGGCGGGGATCAGGGGCACGAACACGTCCGCGATCCGCCGCAGGAACAGCTTGAGGGGGGTGGCGTTGCGGCGGGTCCTGGCGGCCTTCAGCCCGGCGCCGCGCCGGGCGAGCAGGGCCGCGGTGGTGTCCGGCGCGGTGCCGGGCGGAGCGGCCGGGACCGGGCCGGTGCCGGACGGGGCCGCCGGGTCCGTGTCGGCCGTCAGCAGGGCCTCGAACGCCGGGGACACGCGGGCGACCGTGCCGGGGCCCAGCACGATCTGGTACGAACGGTCGTCCGCGACCAGGCCGAGGACGGCGGGAAGGGCCCGCAGGCCCTCCTCGTCCACCAGGCCCGGGTCCCGCAGACCCAGCCGGAGCCGGGTCATGCAGTGGGCGACGGTGAGGACGTTCGCGGGTCCGCCCACGAGGGGGAGGATCGCCGCTGCTGTGGTGGAGTCCGGTGTGCGCACTCCCCGAGCGTGCTGGTCAGCCGGCCGAAGCCGCCAGCGCGGCGCGCAGATGGCCCTGCGACTCCTCCAGAAGGCGGGCGGCGGTGGGCCCGTCCACCCCGCCGAGGATCGCCAGGACGGCGTTCTTCACCTCGCCGTCGGTGGCGGCGAGCGCGCGCTCGATCTCCGCGTCGGAGGCGCCGGTGGCGAGCGCGACGATCCGGCGGGAGCGGGCCCGCAGCTTCTCGTTCGAGGCCCGTACGTCGACCATCAGGTTCCCGTACGTCTTGCCGAGCCGGATCATCGTGATCGTCGAGAGCATGTTCAGGACGAGTTTCTGCGCCGTGCCGGACTTCAGCCGGGTCGAGCCCGTGAGCAGCTCGGGTCCGACCACGACCTCGATGCCGTGGTCCGCGGCGGAGGCGAGGGCGCTGTGCGCGTTGCAGGACAGGCCGATCGTGAGCGCGCCCTGCTTGCGGGCGTGCTCGACCGCTCCCACCGCGTACGGGGTGCGGCCCGAGGCGGAGACCCCGACCACGGTGTCGTCGGGGGTCAGGGCGAGCGCGTCCAGGTCGGCGGCCGCCAGTTCCCGGGAGTCCTCGGCGCCCTCGATCGAGGTGACCATGGCCGTCGGGCCGCCCGCGATCACTCCGACGACCCGGGACGGATCGGTGTTGAACGTGGGCGGGCACTCCGAGGCGTCCAGGACACCGAGCCGGCCCGCGGTCCCGGCGCCCGCGTAGATGAGCCGGCCGCCGCGCGCCATGCGCTCCGCGATGCCGTCGATCGCGGCGGCGATGCGCGGGAGCTGCGCGGCGACGGCCGCCGGAACGGTCGTGTCCTCCCCGTTCATGAGCCGGGCGATCTCCAGGGTGGGCAGCCGGTCGATCTCCGAGAGTTCGGGGCGGAACGCCTCGGTCGTCAGCGTCTCCAGCTCTGCTCGGAGATCGCCGTGGTCGGGCATGGAGGTCATGGAGAGGCGGCTCTTTCCGATGAGTTCGGTGGTGCGGAGCGGCTATCGGCCGGTGCGCGGGGAGTGACGGTGGGCCAGGGCCTCGTAGGAGGCGGACAGCGCGGGCGCCGCCGTCTCGTAGGTGCGCTGGGCGACCCCCACGAACAGACAGTCCACCACCAGCAGCTGGCTGGTGCGCGACGACATGGCCGCCGGGCGCAGCTCGCTCTCGCGAGCGGTGGAGGTGGTGAGGACGTGGTCGGCGTACTGCGCGACCGGTCCGCTCGGGCGGCCCGTGATCGCCACCGTCGTCGCGCCGTGCTCGAAGGCGACCCGCAGCGGTTCGATGACGTCGCCGGTCGACCCGGAGTGCGTGATGGCTATGGCCACGTCCTTGGCGCGCAGTTGCACCGCGCCCGTCACCGCGAGGTGCGGGTCGCTGTGCGCGTGGGCGATGATCCCGATCCGCATCAGTTTCTGGAGGAGGTCCTGGGCGACGAGCCCGGACGCGCCGACGCCGTAGATGTCGACGCGGCGGGCGGTGGCTATGGCGGTCACGGCGGCGCCGAGCTGGACCGTGTCGAGGGCGGCGGCGGTGTCGGCGAGGGTCTGCTGCTCGTCGTAGGCGAGCTTGGCGACGACGTCCGCGATGGGGTCGTCGACGGCTATGTCGGCGGTGACGGCGGGGGCCCGGCCCGACTGCTGCTGGGCGGCGAGCCCGGCGAGCGCGAGACGCAGGTCGCGGTATCCGGGGTAGCCGAGGAGGCGGGCCGTGCGGACGACGGTGGCCTCGCTGGTGCCGGTGAGCCCGGCGAGCCCGGTGACCGTGAGGGCCGCGCAGCCGGCCGGGTCACCGGCGACGGCCTCGGCGACCCGCTGCATGGAGCGGGTCATCGAGGGGGCGAGGGTGCGCACCTTGGCCGCGAGGGCCGCGGGGGCGGGCGGAGCCCCACCCGCGAAAATTTCCTTCACGTCATTGGTCACATCATGAAAGATATTTTCCTTTGGGGCATACGGTCAAGGGTGCTCACAATGGGGACATGGACCCCACCGGCAATCCTCCCCTCAGCCCCCTGGAGCAGGCGTTGCACGCGGCACGCGCCCGTGTGCTCGCCGACCTGATCGCGGGCCAGGTGGCCGAGGCGGACGTCGTCTCCCTGGTCGAGGAGTCGGTGGTGCAGCGCCGCTGGTGGGTCGAGCAGTGGCCGGACGGCGTCGAGTTCGTCGCCGGGCTCGTCGCCCAGGACGTGCAGGACGCGCTCCTGGAACGGCACGGACGATGGCCGCTGTGCCCGGTGTGCACCTCCGGCGGCCCGCACGCGCTGGACGTCGAGCCCGAACTGGGTCCCGACCCGCACTGGGTGTGCCACGAGGCCGGTGTGAAGATCTCCCCGGTGGGCTCGCTCGGCTCGGCGACCGGCACGAACCCGCCCTCGTGACCGTCTACATCGATCCGCCCACCTGGCCGGGGCACGGCCGTGTCTGGTCCCACCTGATCAGCGACGTCTCCTACGACGAACTCCACGCGTTCGCCGAGGAACTGGGCGCGCCCCCGCGGGCCTTCGAGCGCGACCACTACGACATCCCCGCCCACCGCTACGCCGACGCGGTCGCCGCAGGAGCGGTGGAGGTCAGCAGCCGTGAGGTCGTACGGCTGCTGCACGGCTCGGGACTGCGCCGCCGCAAACGCGCCCACCGCCCCTGAGCCGCGCCCACCGGTCCTGAGCCGCCCGCCGACCCCGCGGCGCGGCAGCCGGCCCCGTGGGGCGAGCCGGCGCTCAGCTTTCGCGGGCGTACAGCCGCAAGGGCTCCTCCAGGCCGTGCAGTTCGCGGGCCAGCTGCTCCATGTCCTCGCTCACCCGGGTGAAACCGGCCCGGGCGATGACCCGTTGCGAGGGGGCGTTGTCCCGGTCGATCGCGGCGAGCAGGACCTTCACGTCGTCGCGGGCGAGGGCCTGGTCGGCGAGGGCGCGCAGAGCCTCGGTGGCGTAGCCGTGGCCGCGGGCCTTCTCCGCGAGGTCGTAGCCCACCTCGGCGCGTGCGCCCTCGTCGGGCACGCCGTGGAAGCCGATCGCGCCGACCGCCAGCCCGTCCTCGCGCCGCACGAGCACGAACATGCCCCACTCCGGCCGGTGCACCCCCTTCTCGTAGGCGCTCACGACCATTCCGGCGGCGTCCCGGGTCCCCTCGAACGGGCCGCCGTCGATCCACGCGAAACCGCCCGTGCCGCCCGCGCGCAGATCGGCGGCGGCCGCCGGGGTGACCCCCTGGAGGGTGAGCCGCTCGGCGTCGATCACCAGGTTGTTGTTCCAGCGCCACTCGGTGAGCGGCTCCCGGCCGGGCAGGTCGCCGCGCCCGGTCGCCCACAGGAGAGTGCTCCACGGGGCGTCGGGTTCGGGCCGCACCTGCGGGAAGATCCGGGTGAGGACCCACGTGCACAGCGCGGCCGGCGGCTCGTACGGCAGGCCGAGCCCCTCGGCGATGTCGTGCGTGTGCAGCAGGACCTCGGCCACCCCCATCGCGGCGAAGCCCTCGCGGTTCGCGCTGAGGAACGGGTACGGATGGAAGGCGCGCACCTCGCGCGGGGTCGTGCGGACGGCGGCGACCAGCAGCGCGCCGGTCGTCTCGATCACGTCGACGACCTCCGCGTTGCCGGTGCCCTCGTCCAGCGTGATGCCGAACGGCACGTACGCGGACTCGGGACGCCCCGCCAACTGCCCCGCGTACGCGATGAGATCACTGGCGATGTGCTCGGCGGTCCGCCGGCAGCTCCACTCCAGCCGGCCCGCCCGTACCCCCTCCCAGTCGCCTCCGGCCGCCGCCCGCAGCAGCGCCGCACCGCTCGCGACGGCTTCCTCGACCTGATCCCCGCCCATGTCTGTCATGCGGCCGAGAATAGGACGGATCACCCCTGGGGGCGTACGGGATTCTCCGCCGTTCCCGCGGCCGCCGCGCCCGGCGCCCGGCGGTGCGGCCGCAGCGCCGCGAGGGTCAGACAGACCGCGGCGGCCGTCAGGACGGCGCCCACCCACGCGGTGGCCGGGTAGCCGAGCCCCGCGTCGATGACGGCGCCGCCCAGCCAGGGACCGGCGGCGTTGCCCAGGTTGAAGGCGGCGGTGGTGGTGGCGCCCGCCAGCGTCGGGGCGGCCGCGGCGAGCTGGAACATCCGGGCGTTGAGCGCCGGGGCGGTACTGAAGCAGGCCACCCCGAGGAGGAAGGAGAGCAGGACGGCCGCGACGGCGTACCGCCCGAGCAGGGCGAACGCCACGAGCACGACGATGTCCGCCGCCATGCCGCCCAGCAGGACCCGGAACGGATGCGCGTCGGCGAAGCGCCCGCCGAGCGCCGTCCCGATGAGCGCGCCCACGCCGAACAACGCCAGCACGGTCGGGACCCAGCTGGCGTCGAGGCGGGCGACCTCGGTGAGCAGCGGGGCGAGATAGCTGAAGGCGCAGAAGACACCGGCCGCGGTCAGCGCGATCGTGGTGACGGACAGCCAGACTTGGCCGTCGCGGTAGACGAGCAGTTCCCCGCGCAGCCGCGGCCGTTCGGGCGGGGAAGCGATGGGCGGGACGAGGGTCACGATGCCGACGAGCGCGGCGGCGGACGCCGCCGCCACGGCCCAGAAGGCGGCCCGCCAGCCGAGCCCCTGGCCGAGGAAGGCGCCCGCGGGCACCCCCAGCACGTTGGCGATCGACAGGCCGCCGATCATCACGGCCAGCGCCCGCGCCCGCGAGGTCGCCGGCACCGCCCCGACGGCCACGGCCGCGCCGACCGCCCAGAAGCCCGCGCAGGCCAGTGCGCTGACGATCCGTGAGGCGAAGAGCACGGTGTAGTCCGGCGCGAGGGCTCCGGCCACCTGGCCGAGACCGAAGACCGCGATCAGGGAGACGAGGGTGGTCCGCCGGGGCATCCGCAGGGTGGCCACCGCGAGCAGGGGTGCGCCGACGACCATGCCGATCGCGAACGCCGAGATCAGCAGGCCCGCCCGGGGGATCGTCACGCCCATGTCCCGCGCGATGGACGGCAGCAGGCCGGAGAGCATGAACTCGCTGGTGCCCAGGGCGAAGACGGACAGGGCGAGGACGTAGACGGACAGGGGCATCCGGGCCCCGCCGGGGGCGTGCTCGGGGGCGGCGGCGCGGACGGGTATGTCCGGCTTGAGGGGGCCGTGGCTGGGAGGCATGCCCCCTTCGTACGGGGTCGTACGCCGCACGTCGAATCGATTCCGCCGGGCCGGGTCGCCGCCGCCCCGGTCGCCTCCTCGCCCCGTTCCGGCCAAGGACTTCTTTCGCCCCCTCCGCCCCTGCCCTCCCCGTCCTCGGGGCTCCGCCCCGGACCCCGCTCCTCAAACGCCGGAGGGGCTGGAATTGCCCCGCTTCTCAGATGGCGGAGGGGCTGAGCGTGGCCAGCTCCGCCTCCATGTTCCGCTGGGCCGGAGCGGCCCAGGTGCGGGCGCCGTACGCGGTCCTGAACAGCCTGGGGAGACCGAGGAGTTGGCGCAGCACGGCCGTGCGGCCCAGACGGAAGGCGTCGTCGGGGACGAAGGCGTACTCCTCGCGGACGGCCGCGGTGTAGGCGGCGTACGCGGCCGGGGGCGAGGCCAGGATCGCCAGGTCCGCGTCGCACAGGACCGCACCGTCGGTGTCGTCGGCGGCGGGGTCGTGGGTGACGGTCAGCCGGACCAGCCGGGCGACCTCGGCCGTACGCTCCGGGGCGACGCCCAGTTCGGCCAGCGCGCGTTCGGCGAGCCGGGCCGAGCGCTCCTCGTTCTCCGAGCGGTCGGGGAGGTACACGGCGTCGTGGAACCAGGCGGCCAGGCGCACGGCGGCCGGATCGGCGGCCCGCTCGCCGTGGGCCTCCAGCACGTCGATGTGGTCGAGGACCGCGAGGAGATGGCCGGTGGTGTGGTAGCGGCGCTGCGGCTCGGCCCAGCGGTCCAGGAGGTTGCGCGCGTACGCCTCCGGCGCCGGGCCGGACCCGTCGCCGTCCCGCGCGGCCAGAACGGTGTCCGCCCAGCGCCCGGTCAGTTCCTCGTGGGCGGGGTGGCGGTTGCTCTCTGCTGCCATGAGTCCATTGTCCCCGCCCCGGAACTCCCCGCCGAGGCGCCGTCCGCCGGTGCCGGGCCGGTCCGGGAGCGGAAGGTGCGGCGGTAGGCGTCCGGAGGAACGCCTACCGTGCGGTTGAAGTGGCGGCGCAGGGTCGTGCCCGTCCCCATGCCGGTGGCCGCCGCGATGGTGTCGATGCCCGCGTCGGTGGTCTCCAGCAACTCCTGGGCGTGGCGGATCCGTTGGATCAGCAGCCACTGGAGCGGGGTGGTGCCGGTCACCGCCCTGAAGTGGCGGCCCAGGTGGCGCGAGCTCATCCGGGCCCGGCGGGCCAGGTCCTCCACGGTCAGCGGACGGTCCAGCCGCTCGATGACCCAGGGCAGCAGCTCGGCCAGCGGGTGGTGGCCGGGGGCGGGCAGCGGGGTGCTGACGAACTGCGCCTGACCGCCGTCCCGGTGCGGGGGCACGACCAGATTGCGGGCGACGGTGTTGGCGACCGACGAGCCGTGGTCGAGGCGCACCAGGTGCAGGCACAGATCCATGGCGGCGGCCTTGCCCGCGGAGGTGAGCACGCCGCCGTCGTCCACGTAGAGGACGTCCGGGTCCACCGTCACCCGGGGGTGGCGGGCGGCCAGGGCCCGGGTGTGGGCCCAGTGCGTGGTCGCGCGTCTGCCGTCCAGCAGTCCGGCGGCGGCCAGGACGAAGGCGCCGGTGCACAGCGAGGCCACCCGCGCGCCCGCCTCGTGGGCCGCGCGCACCGCGTCGACGAGGCCGGCGGGCGGCTCCCGGTCGACGTCGGCCCAGCCCGGGACGATCACCGTGTCGGCGAGGGGGAGCCGGTCGAAGCCGTGGCCGGGCTCCAGCCGGAACGGCCCGACGCGCACGGGCTCGGGCCCGCAGAGCGCGAGGTCGTACCAGGGGACCTTCACGGCGTCCGGCGCGGAGCCGAAGACCTCGCAGGCCAGGCCCAGTTCGAAGTGCAGCATCCCGTCGGTGACGGCCAGCGCGACAGAGGTCATGTCCGGAAGTGTATGGGGCGTGTCGTTCCGGACACTCGTGCCGTGTCCCCGCTCCGGCCAGGATGTCCGTGACGGAGCAGGGCAGTTCACTTCGAGCACGGGGGAGTACCCATGGAGTCGGGAAAGACGGTGACGGTGTTCGGCGCGTACGGCCACACGGGACGGTTCGTGGTGGCCGAGCTGCTGGAGCGCGGGTTCACCCCGGTCCTCTCCGGCCGGGACGCCGGGAAGCTGAAGGACCTCGCGGCCTCGTGGCCGGGTCTGGACGTCCGTCCGGCCACGGTCGGTGATCCGGTGTCCCTCGACGAGGCGCTGGCCGGAGCGGCGGCGGTGGTCAACTGCGCCGGGCCCTTCGCCACGACGGCCGCCCCGGTGATCGAGGCGGCTCTGCGCGCCGGGATCCCGTACGTGGACGTGGCGGCCGAGATCGAGGCCAACCTCGACACGTTCGCGCACTTCACGGACCGGGCCGAGGCGGCGGGAGCCGTGATCGTCCCCGCCATGGCCTTCTACGGCGGTTTCGGCGACCTGCTGGTCACCGCCGCGATGGGCGAGTGGACCGCGGCCGACGAGGCGCACATCGCGTACGGGCTCAGCGGCTGGCACCCCACCGCGGGGACGCGCGCGGCCGGCGCGGTCTCCCGGGAGCGGCGCGGCGGCCGGCGCGTCCGGTACACCAAGGGACGGCTTGAGTACGTCCAGGACGCGCCGCCCACCCTGGAGTGGCCGTTCCCGGGCCCGCTGGGCCCGCGGGCCGTCATCGGGGAGTTCTCGATGGCCGACGTGGTCACCGTGCCCAGCCATGTCGCCGTCCCGGAGGTGCGCACCTACATGACCGTCGAGGCGGCCGGGGAACTCGCGGCCCCGGACACCCCGGCGCCCAGCGCGGTCGACGGGCACGGGCGGTCCGGGCAGACCTTCGTCGTCGACGTCGTGGTCCGCTCCGGCGGCGCCGAACGCCGGGCCGTGGTCCGGGGCCGGGACATCTACGCCGTCACCGCGCCGCTCGTGGTGGAGGCGCTCGGCCGCATCCTCACCGGCCGGATCAGGACGAGGGGGGTCGCCTCCGCCGGCGAGATCTTCGACGCCCCGGACTTCCTGCGCGCCCTGGCCCCGCACATCACCTTCGAACTGCCCGGGAGCCAGGGCTGAACCGGGCCGGGCCGGTCACTTGAGGTACACGAGCGCGTCGGCCGTGACCGCGGGCCGCCCCGCGGTTCCGGCGACCACGAGCTTGACCGTGTGCTTGGCCGCGGTGGTCCAGCCCGTCGTCCAGACGGCGTCGCGGTACTTCGTCGTCGTCGACCTCAGGTCCACGGTGGCGGTCCTCCGGCCGTCCACGTAGACGTACACCTGCCCCGAGGTCGCGGCGCGCGAGACCACCAGGGCCACCGAGTGACCGGTGAAGGTCCAGGTCAGCGAGGCGTTCTTGGCGGAGCTGCCGTAGGACACGCCGCCCAGGTAGCCGCTCGACGACTTGGACGTCCAGGTGCCGGACCTCGTGGCCGCGCTCTCCTTGAGGATCACGGGGGTACGGCTCACCGAGGCGGCGGCGGTGTTGCCGGCCTTGTCGTACGCGGTCATCCTCCAGGCCGTGGCGACAGCGGACTTGGCGGTGAGGCCCGCGCTCGTGACCGTCGGGCCGTAGGTCTTCGCGACCGGGGCGGTGAGGCGGACCTCCTTCAGTCCCTTCGCGTCGGTGGCCTTCCACTTGAGGGTGACCGGGACGGCCGTGGTGCTCACCGTGCCGGTGCGCAGGGCGAGATCCGGCTTGCTGGAGAAGGAGGGCGGGGTCCTGTCGGCGGTGGCCGTCGGGGTGGGCGACGCGGTCTTGGCCGGGGTGCTGGTCGCCGGGGCGGGGGAGGTGGTCCCGGCCGGGGTGCTCGGCGTGGGGGTGGCCCGGACGGTGGCCGTCGGACCGGCGGAGGCCGTCGGAGCGGGCGGGGCGGTGGTGGCCGGGGTGGCCTCGGCGAGGACGGTGACGTCCGCGCTGACCGCTGTCCTGCCGGACTGGTGGACGCCCCGCACCGCGATCGTGTGGGTGCCCGGGGTCAGCTTCACCTCGGCGGCGGAGGCGGTGCCGGCGGTGGTGGCCGCGACCCCGCCGTCGACCAGGACGTCGTACCGCTCGACGAGGGGGGCCGGGGTCGAGGCCGACCATTTCACGGTGACGGGGGCGTCGGCGAGGACGCCGGTGCCGGACGCGCCCGTGCCGCTGACCGAGTCCAGCGTGAGCCCCTCGACCGCGCCGCCCGCCCAGGCGCGGACCGTGGGCAGCAGGGCGTAGTAGGCGTCGCCCGGGCACACGGTGTTGTAGCCGTCGCGGTGGCCGTGGATGACCGGGAAGGTCATGCGGGTGCCCGCGTCCCAGGTCCGGCGGAAGTAGTTCGGTCCGCTCGCGCCCGCGGTGAGGGTGGTGGTGCCCGTCGGGTCGACGCCGTACTGGCCGAGCTTCCACGCGGCGAGCCGGGCGACCGAGGTCATCGCCTCCTTCGAGGGGGCCACGTCGCTGTAGTCGCCGATGATCGCGATGCCCGTGGTCTCGGAGTTGAAGCCGTAGGCGTGCGCGCCCATCACGGGCCGGTCGACACCGCCCTTGCGGCCCTCGTAGATCGTGCCGCACTTGTCGACGAGGAAGTTGTAGCCGATGTCCTTCCAGGTCAGCTGTTCCACGTCGTAGGTGTAGACGGCCCGGATGATCGCCGCGGAGTCGGCGCAGGTGTAGTCGTTGGAGGTGGCGGTGTGGTGCAGCACCACCGCCTTGATGCTCCCGCCCGGCAGATAGCCCGGCTCCTCCGGGCTGATGGTCTCGTCCGCGCCCCAGCCCGCACGCGAGGTGATCGGCGGGCGGGGCACGGTGGACGGCGGGGCCGGGGGCACGGTCGTGGTCGGGGCCGGTGAGACCGCGTCCGACGCGGAGGCGGCCGGGGAGGCGCTCGTGCTCCCGGCGGACGGCGGTGCCGGCGACCCGGTCGCCGGGTCGGAGGGTGGCTCGGAGGTGAGCGACGCGGACGGGCCGGGGGAGGAGGTCTCCGCGGGCCGGTCCGTGGCGGCCGGGTCCGTCGTGTCCGCCGGGTTCGTCGGCTCGGCCGGACCGGTGGCGTCGCCGGTGGTGGGTTCGGCCGGGTCCATCACGAACCCGGCGGGTTCCATCCGGGAGGCCGAGGCGCCGCCGGGGTCGATCATGTCCAGCCGGAGGCCCCCGGGCAGCGGCTGCGCGGGCCGGCCGGACATCCGCACCTCGACCCCGTCGGACGGGCCCACCCAAGCCGGCGTGGTGCCGCCGCGGGACGCGCCCCGCTCGCCCTCCCCGTTGTCGCCGTCCAGCCGCAGCCATGTCGACCAGGTGTGACGCGCCGTGTCCCGGGTCCGGACCTCGATGGCGCCCGCGATCCGTGCGGAGGGCTCGGCCCAGGTGATCCCGAGCATGCTGAAGGGCGCCGTGTCCCGCCGGTCCAGACGGGCCGACGTGCCGCCGTCGGCCACCGTCAGCGCCGCCGTCCTCGCACGGGCGCGGATCGGCCCGGTACCGGAACCGCTCTCGCCCCCGCCACCGGTCCCCTGGACGACCAGCGCCCCGGACACCGCCGCGACCGCCAGAACGGCCGCACCCCACCCGCGTCGCCGCACCGGCCCACCCCTCCACGTAACCATCACATGATCTTCACACATGAGGAAGTTAGATGAAAGATCAACCAGAGCGGCCCCGCGATCTTCTCGCGCCCCCCGTGCTCGTCCGCGTACTGTTTGATTGGACTAGACCTATAGCGGCCCAGGAGAAGAGGTCCGATGAGTGAGCGGAAGAGCGCAGTCCTGGAGGTGATCGCCCTCGGGGTGGAGGACGCGGTCGCGGCTCAGGCCGGGGGTGCGGACCGGCTGGAGCTGGTCACGGACATGGCGGCCGACGGACTGACCCCGTCGGTGGAGACGTTCGCCGGGATCCGTGCTTCCGTCGACATCGCGCTGCGCGTGATGCTGCGTCTGTCCGACGGCTTCTCCGCGGGCGGCGCGAAGGGCGTCGACGCCCTCGTGCGGGCCGCGGGCGAGCTGCGCGACGCCGGCGCGGACGAGTTCGTCCTCGGCTTCCTCGATGAGCACGACGGCCCCGACCTGGCCGCCGTGGAGCGCGTCGTCGCCGAACTGGACGGCTGCCGTTGGACGTTCCACCGCGCGATCGACCGCGCCGCCGACCGGGACGCCCTGCGCAAGCAGCTCGCGGACCTGCCCGGCCTCGACGCCTATCTGACCGCGGGCTCCCCGGCCGGGGTCGACGACGGACTCACGGTCCTCGCGGCCGAGGCCGCCCACCGCGGTGAACCGGGCTACGAGCCGCGGATCATGGTGGGCGGAGGTCTGCGCCTCGACCATCTGCCGGAGCTGCGCGCGGCGGGCCTGGACGCCTTCCACATCGGCGGTGCCGCTCGTCCGCGGGGCTGGACGGGGCCGGTCTCCGCCGAGTCGGTGCGGGAGTGGCGGACCGCGGTCGACGCGTAGCCCCGGCGCCCCGCGTTCGCGTGGTGGGTCCGGCCCGGCAGGTCACGGATCCATCTCCGCAACGTAGTTGTTGTGTTGTGAGCGTCACGAGGCGGTCAACGCACGGCTTTTTCGCGTGCATATTTGATCGTGCCCCGATCGTCTGGGGCATGACAATCACACATGTGTGCGTGCCGGCGACAGCGGTGCGGCAGCACAGCAGTCTCAGGGGGACAGGGCTTCATGCCATCCATACGCAGCCGCACGCTCGCGGCAGCCGCGGCCGTGATCGCGGCCGTCATGATCACCACGACGGCCTGTGACAGCAAGAAGGACGACACGGGGGCCGCCGCCCGGCCCTCGGCGTCCGCCCAGGCCGGCAAGGGCGCCGGTACGGGCAAGGGCGACGGCTCCGTCTCGATCGGCGGCTACAAGCTGCCCTCGGGCATCCCCACCGAACTCAGCGGCGCCGCCCTGGACAAGTGGAGGAACGGGGGGTGGCAGGACTACAGCCACTGGGCGTCCAAGGCCGAGGACTTCGCCAACCCGTACATCAAGGACTTCTGGTCGCCGGAGAAGATGGCCGAGGCGAAGGCCAGCATCCCGGTCGCCCAGGCGGGCAGCACCAGTTCGGGCTCGGGCAGCGGCGCCACCTCCTACCTCCCCGACGGCCGGGTGACCAAGCAGACCGCCGCCAAGGTCAAGGGCACCTACCACCACTACGCGCCGCCGGTCGGCAAGATGTTCTTCTCCTCGCCCCAGGGCAACATGGTCTGCTCGGCCGCCGTCGTCACCGATCCGGCACACCCCGGCAAGTCCAACCTGGTGTGGACCGCGGGCCACTGCGTGCACGCGGGCAAGGGCGGCGGCTGGTACCGCAACATCGCCTTCGTCCCCTCGTACAACAACTCCGCGAACCTGAGCAGCCGTCAGATCACCGACCCGCGCGCCAAGTCCGTTTCCCCGTACGGCATCTGGTGGGCCGACTGGGCCACCACGTCCTCCCAGTGGATGACGGGCGGCGCCCACACCGGCAACGCGGCCTCCGGATACGACTACGCCGTGCTCCACGTCAAGCCCGAGAGCGGCGGCAAGTCCCTTCAGGAACAGCTCGGTTCGGCCCTGCCGGTGTGGTTCGGCGCCCCGGCCGCCAACAAGGTCACGTCGATGAAGGTCCGCGGCTACCCGGCCGAGGCGCCCTACGACGGCTCGAAGATGTACGACTGCCACGGCGCCACCAAGCGGTTCGTGCTCGCGAGCAACGTCCCCGCCCAGTTCATGATCGGCTGCACCATGAACGGCGGCGCGTCCGGCGGACCCTGGTTCATGACCCACAACGGCCGGACCTATCTGGTCTCCAACAACTCCCTGAGCGACCGCAAGACGTTCATCACCGGGCCGCACCTGGGGGCGAACGCCCAGCAGGTCTACCTGGCCACCAGCAGGAAGTTCAAGTAAGCCCCGGCGCACCGCGGTCGACGGCCCCCGGCATCCGCGCCGGGGGCCGTCGGCCGGTCAGGTCAGCTCGGCCGGGAGCGGTGCCGCGTGCGTCACGATCAGGCCCGAGACCGCACGGGTGAGCGCCACGTACAGGCGGCGCAGCCCGGTGCGCTCGTCCGGCTCGCCGTCGACGACCGCCCGCGGCTCGTCCAGGACCACGTAGTCGTACTCCAGGCCCTTGGCCAGCGAGGCCGGCACCAGGGTCAGCCGGGTCTCGGCCGTCGTCTCCTCGCCCGGACCCAGATATCCGCGCCCGGCCGCCGTCAGCGCCTCGGCCAGTACGGGGATCCGGGCGTCGGCGGCGATCAGTCCGACGGACCCCTCCTGGGCCAGCAGCTCCTCGACCGCGTCCAGGACGTCCGCGTCCGCCGTGCTCGCGCGCACCTCGAAGAAGCCGGGGTTCTCCCGCACCGAGGCGACCGGCGTCAGACCGGGCGCGATGTGCGGCAGCAGCCGGGACGCGTAGGTGATGACGTCCGTGGGGACACGGAAACCGGCGGTCAGCTCCTCGACCACGGCGTCGCCCTTGCCCAGATGCGCGAGGGCCTCCTCCCAGCTCCGGGTCGCCCACGGGGTCGTGCCCTGCGCCAGGTCGCCGAGCACGGTCGCCGATCCCGTCGTGCAGCGCCGGCCCACGGCGCGGTACTGCATCGGGGAGAGGTCCTGCGCCTCGTCGAGCACCACGTGCCCGAGGGAGTGGGTGCGCTGGACCAGGTCGGTGACCTCGTCGATCAGCACGGCGTCGGCGGCCGACCACCTCGCGCTCTTCACCCCGCGCACCGGCTTGGCCCAGAGGATCTCCTTCTGCTCGGCCTCGTCCAGCAGACCCTCCGCGTGTTCGGCGAGGAACTCCGCGTCGCCCAGCAGCCGCAGCACGAGCCTGGCGGGGTCGACCTGCGGCCAGATCGCCTTGACGGCCGCCTTCACGGAGGCGTTGCGGGCGACGGCGTCCTGCACCCGGTCGTCCGGCGCCTCCCCGGAGCGCTCCATCTGGACCAGCACGGCGTGCGCGATGCGCTGCGGAAGGGCCTGGTGGGCCGCGCCGTAGCGGATGTCCCGGTCGAGGAGCTCCCGGACGATCTCCTCCAGCTCGTACGCCGGGACGCGCCAGCGGCGTGAACCCCTGACCACCACCACCGGCTCGGTCGGGACGCTCACGTGCGAGCGCACGGCCCGGCGCAGCACCTGGGCCATGCGGGCGTCGCCCTTGATCACGGCCGCAGGCGCCTCGTCGCTGCCGCGCACCTCGACATGCGCGACGAGATCGTCGACGGTCGCCTGCTTGACCTCCAGCTCGCCGAGGGCGGGCAGGACCTGCTCGATGTAGTGCAGGAAGGACTTGTTCGGCCCGATCACCAGGGTGCCGGTGCGGGCGAGCCGCTCCCGGTGCGCGTAGAGCAGATAGGCGACCCGGTGCAGACCGACGGCGGTCTTCCCGGTGCCGGGGCCTCCCTGCACACAGACCGAACCGGACAGCCCGGACCGGACGATCTCGTCCTGCTCGGGCTGGATCGTCGCCACGATGTCGCGCATCGGGCCGACGCGCGGGCGCTCGATCTCCTGCTGGAGCAGTTTGCTGGTGGTGGCGGTCTCGGCCGGGTCGGAGAGGTGCTCGTCCTCGTAGGCCGTGAGGTCGCCGCCGGTGTAGCCGAAGCGGCGGCGCAGCCCGACGTCCATCGGGTCCTTCTTCGAGGCCCGGTAGAACGGCTGGGACACCGGCGCGCGCCAGTCGATGACCATCGGGTCGCCGTC
The DNA here is from genome assembly GCF_055559015.1 of Streptomyces sp. NPDC024698. Classification (NCBI taxonomy): domain Bacteria; kingdom Bacillati; phylum Actinomycetota; class Actinomycetes; order Kitasatosporales; family Streptomycetaceae; genus Streptomyces; species Streptomyces sp. NPDC024698. Next base: position 200,459 of record NZ_JBVHLK010000004.1, read on the forward strand.
GGCGTCGTGGACATGGCGGCGCCCGATGTAGAACCGCTCGCCCTTCGCGCCCTCGGCCAGGTCGGAGCCCGGGGCGTGCAGATAGTCGAGCCGTCCGAAGAACAGCGGGGTGTGGCTGAGGTCGGCGAGGGCCTTGATGCGCTCGGCGATCTGCCGGTGCAGCACCTCGGCGTTCACCCAGTTCGCGGTGACGTCGCGGATGTCGAGGTTCTCGGCGTCCTCGCGCATCGCGCGCAGCGCCGAACGGGAGTGGGTGAGGTGGGAGCGCTCGCGGGAGAGGGGATCGTCGGACGTGGACGGGGCGCCGGACGGACCGTCGGACAGGGTGGACACAGGGATTTGCCTCCGGGAAACCTGCTGTGGGGGTGCTGCGGGAGTACCGCGGTGCTCTGGCACGTGCTGCGCGAGTGATGCGGATCGGAATCCCTGCGGATTTCGTTGGGAATCCGTTCGGAATCCCTGCGGAATCCGGTGTGATTCCGGATGCCGTCCGGTTTCCGGCCGGACGGCGGCACTCCGTCGGGGGAGGCGGGCAAGACCGGAGATTCTAGGCGACGGACCGATGCGGGGGCCAACGGTTTTCCCGTGGCCCGCCCGCCCTCTCGGGGTCGGGCCCCGGAGTCCCTAGGGGGCGGGGTCCGCCGTGAGATGTACGGCAGAGGGACCGGAGCGGTACCTGAGGGGTGGGGAGGTTCGGTCCGGGGACCGACGCCGTTCGGGTCGGCGGAGTCGCACCATGGAGATATGAGCGCAGCCACTTTCACCCCAGGTCCTGCCCATCCCGGACCCGTCGCGCGGGGCGCGACGGCCGTCACCTCCGTAGATCACCGGCACCGACTCGGCGACGCCCTGAAGGCCGTCAAGGTGTTCGGGCGCGCCGCCATCGGGGTCGTCCTGCTCGGCGAGTACGGCGAAGAAGCGGGCGTCAGGCGCCGCTGACGCGTACGCCCGCTCCTTCCACCCCGGACAACCTCCTGGGGCTCCGCCCCGGACCCCGCTCCTCAGACGCCGGAGGAGCTGGAACTAGCTCAGTACCTCGTCGGCGTCCATGATCCGGTAGGCGTAGCCCTGTTCCGCCAGGAAGCGCTGGCGGTGGGCGGCGAAGTCCTGGTCGATCGTGTCGCGGGCCACCACGGAGTAGAAGTGGGCCTTGTGGCCGTCGGCCTTCGGGCGCAGGACACGGCCCAGACGCTGGGCCTCCTCCTGGCGGGAGCCGAAGGTCCCCGACACCTGGATGGCCACCGTGGCCTCCGGCAGGTCGATGGAGAAGTTCGCGACCTTGGACACGACGAGCACGCTGATCTCGCCCTCCCGGAACGCGTCGAACAGCTTCTCCCGCTGGGCGTTGCTGGTCTCGCCCTTGATCACCGGCGCGTTCAGATGCTCACCCAGCTCGTCGAGCTGGTCGATGTACTGGCCGATCACGAGGATCTGCTGACCGGCGAACCTGCGCACCAGCGCCTCGGTCACCTTGCGCTTGGTCGCGGTGGTGGCGCAGAAGCGGTACTTCTCCTCGTTCTCGGCGGTGGCGTACGCGAGCCGCTCGGAGTCGGTGAGGTTCACCCGCACCTCGACACAGTCGGCCGGCGCGATGTAGCCCTGCGCCTCGATCTCCTTCCAGGGCGCGTCGAACCGCTTGGGCCCGATGAGCGAGAAGACGTCCGACTCGCGCCCGTCCTCCCGTACCAGCGTGGCCGTCAGCCCCAGCCGGCGCCGGGCCTGGAGGTCGGCGGTGAACTTGAAGACCGGGGCGGGCAGCAGGTGGACCTCGTCGTAGAGGATCAGGCCCCAGTCGCGGGAGTCGAAGAGCTCCAGGTGCGGGTAGACGCCCTTCCGCCGGGTCGTGAGCACCTGGTAGGTGGCGATGGTGACCGGGCGGATCTCCTTGCGGGTGCCGCTGTACTCGCCGATCTCGTCCTCGGTCAGCGAGGTCCGCTTCACCAGCTCGTGCTTCCACTGCCGGGCGGAGACGGTGTTGGTGACCAGGATGAGCGTGGTCGCCTTGGCCTGCGCCATCGCGCCGGCCCCGACGAGCGTCTTGCCCGCGCCACAGGGCAGCACGACGACCCCGGAGCCGCCGTGCCAGAAGTTCTCCACGGCCTGACGCTGGTAGGGCCGCAGCGCCCAGCCGGTCTCGTCGAGCTCGATGGCGTGCGCCTCACCGTCGACGTACCCGGCGAGGTCCTCGGCCGGCCAGCCCAGCTTCAGCAGGGTCTGCTTGATCTGGCCGCGTTCGGAGGGGTGCACGGCCACGCTGTCCGGGTCGATCCGGTTGCCGACGAGCGGGGCGATCCGCTTGGACCGCAGCACCTCCTCCAGGACCGGCCGGTCCGTGGACGTCAGGACCAGCCCGTGGGCCGGGTGCTTGCTCAGCGTGAGGCGTCCGTAGCGGTCCATCGTCTCGGCGATGTCCACCAGCAGCGCGTGCGGGACCGGATAGCGGCTGAACTCCACCAGCGCGTCCACGACCTGCTCGGCGTCGTGCCCTGCGGCCCGCGCGTTCCACAGGCCGAGCGGTGTCACCCGGTAGGTGTGGATGTGCTCGGGAGCCCGCTCCAGCTCGGCGAAGGGAGCGATGACCCGACGGCAGGCGTCGGCCAGCTCGTGATCGACTTCCAGCAGAAGTGTTTTGTCGGACTGGACGATGAGGGGTCCGTTCACACCCGTGCCTTTCTGCGTGGCGGCACCCGGCGCGGATGCTCGGCCAAACGTCCAGTGTGCCCTACCGGCGGGTGGTCACGACGGGTCGTCGGCGAGCTCCGCGACCCCCGTCACCCGGTGCAGCGGATAGGTGCGGACCTCGTCCGCCGTGTGGTCGTACGCCGTCACGAAGCCGCCCTCGACCCGGATGGGGGCGATGACGCGCTGGCTGGCCGCGCCCTCGGCGTTGACGTAGCCGATCCACACCGCCTCGCCCGTCATCACGGCGGCCTGCATGGTCGCCAGCGTCTCGGCGGAGCTGGTACGGGGCAGGGCGCCGTCGCCGGGACGGCCGGTGGCCGCGTCGTCCTTGCGCGGGGCCGTGGAGGCGAGGTCCCCGGCCCGGATCGCGCGGACCGCGGCACCCAGGAGCGTGGCGTCGGGGACCGGCGGACCGTCGGGCACCGGCTCGGGGGCCGTGCGCGGCGGGGTGCGATGGGCGTGCGCCCGGCTGATCAGCACATCGCCCTCCGCCGACTCGGCGGCCGGCGCGAAGCCCATCGCCCGCAGACCGGTGAGCAGGCTCGACGGGTCGCTCTGCGCGACCAGCACCGTCGGCGCGATCCGCCGCAGCCCGAATTCCTGCGACCGCTTGTCGGCGAGGATCTCGTTCAGGACCGCCTCGTCGTCGCAGCGGACGTACGCCGACGCCGCCCCGATCCGCAGATGGCCGTGCCGGCGCGCCATGTCGTCGATCAGATAGGCCAGCGGCTGCGGGACCGGCGTACGGGAATGGGCGGCGAGGAAGGCGTGCAGGTCGGACGCCGAACGGCCCGCGTCGAGCGCCCGGCGCACCGAGGCCGGGGTGAAGCGGTACACCGTCGCCCCGCCCTTGGACTCGACGTCCGCGAGCACCCCGAGGGTGTCGGCCAGCGGACGCTCCAGCGGACCCGGAGCGACCGCCGTCAGATCCGCCTGGAGCAGGACGTGGTCCAGCGGCTCGGGCAGCAGCGGCGCCAGGAGCCCGGCGGCCCGGGCCGCCGCCGCGGCCCGCTCGGCCGGGGAGTGCGGCACCGGAGCGGACACGGGGGAGGCGGCGGAGTGGCGCCGTCTGGGGTGGGCGGGAAGCCGGTCGCCAGGACCGGACGGCTGGGCCGCCCGTGTGCCCGCGGGGGCGGGCAGACCCAGCAGCGCCCGCCCTTGCGCGGACATCGCGCCCCGCCCGGTCACCCCGAGCAGCTCGGCCTCGGACAGCGTCCAGCGGGCCAGCCGGGCCCGCAGGTCGTCCGGCGCGGGCCGCACCGAGCGCGAGGGCCGCTCCCAGTGGAGCCGGGTCAGCAGCGAGTCCGTGCCGGGGGAGGCGCCTTCGGGAAGTTCGGCGAGCAGGGCGAGGACGCGGTGGCGGACCTCGGGCGCCGCGGAGCGGTCGAGGTTCGGGCCGAGCGCCGAGAGCGTACGGTCCTTCGCGTCCCGTCCGCCGACCAGACCGGCCGTGCGGGTCGCCCCGAGCCAGGCCGTGGCGAGCCGCGCCCAGCGCTCCGCGGCGGGCAGCTCCAGCCAGGTGTCGTAGGCCGGGGTCGCCGCGTACCGCTCGTCCGCCTCTCCGTCCGAGGCCACCAGGCCCGCCGCGTAGGCCAGTTCCACCCAGAAGGCGGCGACGGGTTCGGGGACGTCGAGCGCCACCGCAGTCCGCTTCAGGTCCCGCACGCTCAAGCCGCCCGCGCGCAGCACGGCGGGACCGCCCTCGTGCCAGTCCTTCAGCAGCTCCTCGACCGTCGCCAGCGTCGTGTACGCCTGACCGGCCGCGGCGCCGTCCACAGCCTGTGGACTGTGGACCGTCGCGGCCTCGACCGCGGGCGGCACCGGTTCCGTCACCCGGTGCGCGCGGCCCGCCCGCAGATGCAGCGCGACCTCCCGGGGCAGCACGACCGTGCCCGGCGCCGTCGGCAGCAGCAGCCCCCGGCCGATCAGCCAGCGCAGATGCGCCGCCGGCTCGGCCGTCACCTGCCCGTACGGCGGCCCCCACACCAGCCGGGACAGCACCTCGACGGCCTCCGCGGGAGCCTCGTCGAGCAGCGCCGACATCCGGCTGCGGTCGGCGAACAGGCCGCTGAGGGACGTCACCGCCGACACCGAGTCATGGGTGGACGCCAGCCCCGCCGCGGCCACGATCTCCTGGATACGCCCCGGCGACATGCCGGCCGTCGCCTCGCCGACCGTGGGCCCGAGCCCCGTCGGGGACGGGTGCTGCGGGGACGGGGCGAGCAGTTCGCGTGCCGTGCGGACCAGCCGGAGGCGGTCGTCGGGCCCCCACAGGAGCGCCTGCTCGCGCAGCGTCCCGACCGCGTGCGGGAAGGCCGCCGTGACCGCCGGGTCCCGGTCGTCGCCCGCCAGCAGCCCGAGCAGTTCCTCGTACGTCGCCGGTTCCCGCGCCACGGCCAGCGCCTCCGCCGTCTGGAGCGTGAAGCGGTCGAGACGCTCCAGGGCACGGACGACCGACGCCCGGGTGCCCGCCCTCGTCGCCAGCTGGGTGAGGTCCGTGGGGACGGGGGTGATCAGGTCCGGCCGGGACCTCAGGAGGGCGGACAGCGAGGCGTCGTCCCGCGCGCGGAGTGCTTCCGCCAGGGACCGCGGGACGGTCGTCTCGGGGCTCATCCTGTCAACGGTAGCGGGTGGCACGCTCGCCGGACCCGGCCCCTGGCCGGTGAACCGTCAGCGACCCGCGCGATCTCGCGCGCCACCGGACGTCGTACGGCTGCCCGAGCCCCGGACGGGACGCTCCGGCCCACCCGAAAACCGGTACCTTCGTCACCGCGGGGTATCCAACGCACCAGCCCCGGAGGGGACTTCGTGGGGATCGAGAGCGACCAGCTGGTCTTCGACTATCTGAGCCGGGTCGGCGACCTGGCCCAGCAGCGGCAGTTGCCGTCGTCGACCCGCATGCGCCTGGTCACCGGACTGCGCGAGGAGATCGACCGCCGCCGGGCCGGAGCCGGCGCCGACAGCCCCGCCGCCGTCCGCCGCATCCTCGACCGCCTCGGCACCCCCGACGCCATCGTCGCGGCGGCCGGAAAGGGCGACGGCACCGCCGGAGCCGACGCCAGGACCTGGGCCGCCGTACCGTCCCAGCGCGCCGCCGCCGAACCCGAGGAACGCCCCAAGGGACTGCGCCGCGTCGTCCCCCGCCCCCGTCCGGCTCCCGAACGGCCCGCCGAGAGCGCCGGGGCCGACGTGCCCTCCCCGCCCCATCTGGCGAGCGCGTCCGAACTGGGCGACAGCGTGACCCGGCCCGACTGGTGGCGGTCGACCGACAGCCCCTTCGGACTCGGCGACAGCGTGCCCGGGTTCGTCGGCGGCGTCGAGATCCCCGAACTGCTCAAGCCGCCCCCGGGGGACAAGGACGGCACCGACACCGAGCCGGCCGGGGAGACGACGGCACCGGCCCCCGAGGACGAACCGGCCGCCGAGGCCGCCCCCGTCCGCCGCGGACCGCGCCTGCTCCTGCCGCGCCTCGGTGGCTGGACCAACCCGCTGCTCCTGCTCGCCGCCGCCCTGCTCGTCGCGGGCGCCGTCCTCGGCAACTGGCTCGCCCTCGGCCTCGGCTGGCTGATCGCCTACGGCTCGCGCCGGCTGACCCGGGCCGAGTCGAAAGGGGCCGTCCTCGTGCTGCCGGGACTGTCCGCCGCGGCCGGCATCGTCTGGCTCTGGGGCCGCGCGAACGGCCGCTGGGGCACTCCCGTCGCCGCGGGTCACATGAACGAGGCGTTGGCGCAGACCTGGCCCTTCGTCGTCCGCGGCGCGGCGCTCACCTCGGCCCTGTACCTGGTGTGGCGCTCCCAGCGCACCCGCTGAATCCCGCACGCCCCCGGACCCGCGTCGCGCGGGCCGCCTGACCCGCACGGCACGGGAGGCGTGGCGCGGCCCTGGCGAAAACGCCTGGACCGGGGCGGGGGCGGCCTGGGCACAATGGCCCATATGACCTCACCAGCGCTGACCGTCGGTTTCGACCTCGACATGACCCTGATCGACTCCCGTCCGGGGATCCACGCCTGCTTCGAGGCGCTGTCGCAACGGACCGGGACGTACGTCGACTGCGATCTCGTGGTCACCCGGCTCGGGCCCCCGCTGGAGGAGGAACTCGCCCACTGGTTCCCGGCCGAGGAGATAGCGGCGACGGCCGACCTCTACCGCGAGATGTACCCCGAACACGCGATCGCCGGCACGCTGGAGATGCCCGGCGCGCGCGAGGCCGTCACGGCGGTGCGGGCGACGGGCGGACGCGCGGTCGTGGTGACCGCGAAGTGGGAGCCCAACGCCCGGCTGCACCTGGACCACCTGGGCATCGACGCGGACGACGTCGTCGGCAGCCTGTGGGCCGAGCAGAAGGCGGTGGCGCTCCGCGAGCACGGCGCGAGCGTGTACGTCGGCGACCACACCGGCGACGTACGCGGGGCGCGCACCGCGCGGGCCTACAGCGTGGCCGTGGCGACCGGTCCGTGCGACGCCGAGGAACTGCGCGCGGCGGGCGCGGACGTCGTCCTCGCCGACCTCACACAGTTCCCGGCATGGCTGGAGAACCACCGCCGGTGAACCGGGCGGGAGCCGCGGACGGGTGCCGTCAGCAACGGGCGGCGCGGGCCCGTCGGCGGCCCTCGGCGGCGGATCGGAGCACGCCCGCCGCGGCCAGCAGGAATCCCACCCCCATGAGCATGCTCAAGCCGAACATGTAGAACGGAAAGGGTTTCGTTCCGAGGAACAGCGGGGCCACGGTGACCAGTGTGGCCACCGCTCCGACGAAGAACACGATGGCACCGGCACGGATCAGCCGGTCACCGGCTTCGACGGAATTCGCTTGGGTTTTGTCAGGCACTCCACCAGGGTAGTTCCCTGCGCGAAGGAACAATCCAGCGACGTCTTGTCACGAGCCGACGGACCATTAGCCTTGGTACCGGCGGGTCGGCTGACCCGCTGTCGTGCTATCCAGAGGCGTTTTCCGGGCAGTTGCCGCCGCAACCACCCGAGCCGATCCCAGAGAAGTTTCCGACGAGTACGAGGACGAGGACAGACGTGCCCACCGGCAAAGTCAAGTGGTTCAACGCAGAGAAAGGCTTCGGCTTTCTCTCCCGGGACGATGGCGGCGACGTCTTCGTCCATTCCTCGGTCCTGCCCGCCGGAGTAGACGCCCTCAAGCCCGGCCAGCGTGTCGAGTTCGGTGTCGTCGCCGGTCAGCGCGGCGATCAGGCGCTCTCGGTGACCCTTCTGGAGCCGGCCCCCTCGGTGGCGGCGGCCCAGCGCCGCAAGCCGGACGAACTGGCCTCCATCGTCCAGGACCTGACGACCCTGCTGGAGAACATCACGCCCACCCTGGAACAGGGCCGCTACCCCGACAAGACCTCGGGCAAGCAGATCGCGGGCCTGCTGCGCGCGGTCGCCGACCAGCTCGACGTGTGACCGGACCCCGGCCGCCGGAGGCCGGTGAGGTCCGGTGCGGGTGACCGGGGATCAGGGGAACGCCAGCGCGTCCGGTCCGAGGGGCGGTACCAGCCCCTCGGCCGCCGCGCGGGTGAGCAGCCCGCGCACCGCCGCGTAGCCGGGCTCGCCCAGATCGGCCGTGAACTCGTTGACGTACAGACCGATGTGCTGGTCCGCGACCTTCGGGTCCATCTCCTGGGCGTGTTCCAGGACGTAGGGCCGGGAGGCCTCGGGGTCCTCCCAGGCCGCGCGGACCGAGGCGCGGGCCGCCTCGGCGAGCTCCAGCAGGCGCTCCGCTCCCAGCGACCGCCTGGCGATGATCGCGCCCAGCGGGATCGGCAGCCCGGTGGTCCGCTCCCAGTGCTCGCCCATGTCGGCGAGCTTGTGCAGCCCGTAGTTCTGGTACGTGAACCGCGCCTCGTGGATGACGAGTCCCGCGTCGACCTTCCCGTCCCGCACGGCCGGCATGATCTCGTGGAACGGCATGACCACGATCTCGCCGACCCCGCCGGGAACCGTGTCCGCCGCCCACAGCCGGAACAGCAGATACGCCGTCGACCGCTCGCTCGGCACGGCCACCGTCCGGCCCGTGAGGTCGGCTCCGGCCTCCTTGGTCAGCACGAGCGGGCCGCAGCCGCGCCCGAGCGCACCGCCGCAGGGCAGCAGCGCGTAGTCGTCGAGGACGTACGGCAGTACGGCGTACGACACCTTCAGTACGTCGAACTCGCCGCGCTCGGCCATCCCGTTGGTGATGTCGATGTCCGCGAACGTCACGTCCAGCGAGGGCGCGCCCGGCACCCGGCCGTGCGCCCACGCGTCGAAGACGAAGGTGTCGTTGGGGCAGGGGGAGTACGCGATCCGCAGGGCTTCGGCGGTTTCAGTCGGTGCGCTCATGAGGGTTCCAACTCTCCAGCAGGGGCGTCAGCTTCCCGAAGGCGTCGGTGAGGGCCGCGAGGGCGGCACCGATGTTCCACGCGGCGCGGTCGCGGGGGCCGACGGGATTGGACACCGCGCGGATCTCCAGGACCGGCACACCGTGCGCGCCGGCCGCCTCGGCGACCCCGAAGCCCTCCATCGCCTCGGCGAGGGCACGCGGGTGTCTGGCGCGCAGTTCGGCGGCGCGGGCGGCGCTGCCGGTCACGGTCGACACCGTGAGGATCGTTCCGACGCCGGCGCCGGTGGCCGCCGCGGCAGCCCGTACGAGTGATTCGGGAGGCCGGTGGCTGACGGTTCCGAAGCCGAGCTCGGTGACCGGCAGGAACCCCTCGGGCGCCTCGGCGCCCAGGTCCGCCGCGACGATGTCGTCGGCGACCACGAGGGAGCCCACGGGCGCCCCGGGCCGGAAGCCGCCGGCGATGCCCGCGCAGACGACGAGGCCGTAGGGCGTGCCGTTGAGGGCGGCCCGCGTCAGCGCGGCGGAGACGGAGGCGGCGGCGAGAGCGGGGCCGACACCGGCGGCGAGCAGATCGAGCCCGCCGGTCCGGTGGAGCGTCGCTCCCGGGAGCCGTATCTCCCGCGCCGTGCCGGAAGACGCCCCGGCCACCGCTTCCCTCTCCGCGGAGACGGCGGTGGCCACGAGCACCCTCGGCCCGGCGGCGGCGATCAGTTGTCCGAGTCCTTCTTGAACTTGAAGGACCACAGGCCGGTCACCGTCTTGTCGCCCTCCTTGATGGAGACGAGCGTCGAGCTGCCGGTGGCGCCGTACTGCTGGTTGAAGAAGACGCTGCCCGGGATCGTCAGGTACGTCTTCTTGGTGCTCTCGGGCAGCAGCTGCTGCCCGTTCATCAGGATCGTCCAGCCGTTGTCCGCGATCTTCGGGTCCACGCCGAACCGCACGGTCGCGTCGGGGTCGACGTCGATCGACTTGATGTCCTTGGACCGCAGGCAGCTCGTCAGGTCCGCGGTCTTCACGGCATTGCCGTCGTTGTAGCAGTCGGCCTCGGAGCTCACCGACTTGTCGCCGACCGTGACGGTGGCCATCGGGGTCGGCTTGTCACAGGCGGACAGGGCGAGGAGTCCGGCGGAAACGGCGCCGACCGTGGCGACGGCGCGGCGACGGCGCGCAGCGCGTTGTCCATTAGCGGCTCTGCCGCGGGGCAGGGAGGTCATGACCGAAGGTTATCGGGCAGGCCCACCCGTGCCCCCACGTGGGGTGCGGCGTGCCGTACGAGGCCCCCGCGCGGCTCAGGAGACGCGGCTGCGGGCCGATCCGCCGCGCCGGGCCACCCGAAGCAGTCCGCGCACGGTCGTCAGCCACCCGACGGCGACGATCCCGGCGGCCACGGAGAGACCGAGCGGGCCGTTGAGCGGCATCGCGATACCGATGGCGCCGCCGAGGACCCAGGCCATCTGGAGCAGTGTCTCGGAGCGCGCGAACGCCGAATTCCGGACAAGTTCGGGGACGTCGCGCTGGATCAGCGCGTCCAGGGACAGCTTGGCGAGCGCCTGGGCGAAGCCGGCGATCGCGGCGAGGGCCGCCACCATCAGGGTGCCGAAGAAGAGCGCCGCGACGATCGCGGCGGCCAGCACGAACGCCACCACGGTAACGACGATGATCTCCGGGGCGCGCTGCTTCAGCCAGGCCCCGACGGCCGTGCCGAGCGCGTTGCCCACGCCCGCCGAGACGACGACCAGGCCGAGCGAGACCGCCGCGCTCTTGCCGGTGAGCGGGTGCTCGCGCAGCAGGAAGGCGAGGAAGAAGATCAGGAAGCCGGACAGACAGCGCAGCGAGGCGTTGGCGCCGAGCGCGTGGGTGACGGCCGTGCCCACCGTCCGCAGCCCGGGGCGCGGGGGTTTCTTCAGATGCGGGCCGTGCAGATGGTCCGCGTCGGCGGCGAGCAGCGCGGTGTCCTCGCCCTTGGCGGAGTCCACCTTGGGGGGCAGGGAGAACGACAGGAACGTACCGGCGATGAAGATCGTGAAGGCGCCGTAGAGGGGATAGCGGGCCCCCAGTGTCTGGAGCACGGCGGCGATCGGCCCGGCCACACCGGTGGCCAGGAGCCCGCCGAGGGTGACCCGTGAATTGGCTTTGACCAGCGAGAACGTGGGGGGCAGCAGCCGGGGTACGACGGCGCTGCGCACCACGCCGTACGCCTTGGAGGCGACGAGCACGCCGAGGGCCGCGGGATACAGCTCGAAGGTGCCGGTGACGACGGCGCTCGCCAGGATCAGGGCGAGCATCGCCCGCGCGAGCATCGAGCCCGCCATCGCGGCCCGCCGGCCGTGCGGCAGGCGGTCCAGCAGCGGGCCGATCACGGGGGCGAGGACGGCGAAGGGTGCCATGGTGATGCCCAGGTACAGGGCGACCCTGCTGCGGGCCTCGTCGGTCGGCACGGAGAAGAACACGGTGGACGCCAGCGCCACCGTGATCATGACGTCGCCCGCGCCGTTCACCGCGTGCAGTTCGATCAGTTTCCCGAGGCCCGACTCGCCCGCCCCGTGGGCGTGCGTCGCCTTGCGGATGCCGCGCGCGGTCTTGCGCACCGGGAAGTGCAGGGCACGTCCCATCGCACGGACGGACCCGGCGAGCCGGCCCGATCCGCCACTCCGGTTGCTCCCCTTGGCGCCACCGACACCGGTTGCTCCCTGGGGTGACCTTGCGGACGCCACTCCGTCATAGTGCCCCGAGTTCGGGGTGCGTAGTGCGGTTACCGCGCGTACGGGGGCCGAGTGGGGCCCTTCGGGCGGGGCGGGACGGGTGGGTGGGTGAGAAACTTCGGGTGCGGCGGGGTCCGGGGACCGCGGCATGGCGAAGATCCTCGGCGCGGAGCACCGAAGACGGCCGCCGGTGTGGGCCCAGGGGCCAGGAGAAGGTAGCGTGCGTAACGCGCCTGCGGCGATTGTTCTCGGCCGCGCGCCTCTCGGCCATCCCGCAGAATGGATGGCGTAGGTGCGCCCGAGTGCGATCGGGCGCGGACGTCGACGCGGCCCCATGGTCCGCTCCGTCCGCACCCCCGCCGAGGACTGGCGCACCCGTGAGACGGCGTAGGAGAGAAGCGATACCTGTGAGCGCAGCGACAACGCGAAGCCGCACCCCAGACCGTCTGTGCGCCGAGGCCGTCGACCTCGCGCGCGCGGCAGCCGAGGAAGCCGCCTATCCGGGCGTCGTCGGCGAGCATCTCGGCATGGTCTCCGAGGGGGACCGCGTTGTCACGCACTACTTCGAGTGCAAGGAGCCCGGGTACCGCGGCTGGCGCTGGGCCTCGACCGTGGCCCGCGCCTCCCGGGCGAAGATCGTCACCCTCGACGAGACGGTCCTGCTGCCCGGCACGGACGCCCTGCTGGCCCCGGAGTGGGTGCCGTGGAGCGAACGGCTCCGTCCCGGTGACATGGGTCCCGGGGACCTGCTGCCGACGGACGCCGAGGATCTCCGGCTGGAGCCGGGCTACTCGGGCGAGGACGAGCCCGCGCCGAACTCCGCGGTCTCCGAGGACATGGCCGAGCTGGTGGAGGCGGAGGACGCGGAGGTGACCGCGGGGACGCCCGCGCAGCTGCCGATGGTCCCGCGCCGGGGTTCGATCGCCTCCGTGGCCGAGGAACTGGGGCTGCGCCGGGCCCGGGTGCTCTCCCGGTACGGGCTGCATGTCGCGGCCGACCGCTGGGAGGAGTCGTACGGGGCCAAGACCGCGATGGCGCAGGCCGCGCCCGCGACGTGTGTCAGCTGCGGCTTCCTGAACCGGATCGGGGGTTCGCTCGGGCAGGCGTTCGGTGTCTGCGCGAATGAGTTCTCGCCTGCGGACGGGCGTGTGGTGTCGCTCGCGTACGGGTGCGGGGGGCACTCCGAGGCCGCCGTCATGCCGACGCCGCCGCGGCCGCCGCTTCCGGTGATCGACGAGACCCAGGTGGACCCGTTCCCGCTCCGTCCGTCCCCCGACTCGGGCTCCGTCCCGTCGACGACGGACGACTCCGAGGCGGAGCTGGGCCACTCGTAACTGGCCCCTGGGCCGGAACCGGCGCCACTCATCCCCGGGGAGCCAGTGTTCGCCGCGTCTCTCCGGCCCCGCCAACAGCCTTCTTTCGCCCCCTCCGCCCCTACCCGACCCGAACCCGGGGGCGGCCGCCCCCGGACCCCCGCTCCTCAAACGCCGGAGGGGCTGAAACCAGCCGGGATCCGGCGTGAGGGGGCGGGCCGGTACATCGATGCCCGTCGCCACCGACGGTCACGCCTCGTCCGACGGCGACGGGCTGAGGCACCGGCACGGCCCCGACCCACCCACCGGCCCAACCCGCGACGGCCCGCGCAGCGAACCGCGCGGTACCTTCATGCCGCGGCCCGGTGCAGCATTCGCGGTCGCGCCAGGCGAGAGGGAGAGTGAACCCGTGAGTAAGTTCGTGCGGCCTGCTGCCGAGGGTGCGGACCCGTTCGGCACGGCGCGCCTGCGCCGCGGAGTGCTGGACGCCTGGGCGACCAGCCCGGCCAGGTTCCGCGAGGACGCCAACGCCGAGGAGGACCTCGTCCTCGGCGGCTACCGCGACCGACTCGTCGTGGAACTCGCCCAGAACGCCGCCGACGCCTCGGCCCGCGCCGGCGCCCCCGGCCGGCTCCGCCTCACGCTCCGCGACGGCGTCCTCGTCGCCGCCAACACCGGCGCCCCCCTCGACACGGTCGGCGTGGAGTCCCTCGCCACCCTCAGGGCCTCCGCGAAGCGGGACGCCCCCGACACGGCCGTGGGCCGCTTCGGCGTCGGCTTCGCCGCGGTCCTCGCCGTCACCGACGAGCCCGCCGTCGTCGGCCGCGGCGGCGGCGTCCGCTGGTCGCTCGCCGAGGCCCGCGACCTCGCCGCCGGCACCGCCGCCGACAGCCACGGACTCGGCGACGAGATCCGCCGCCGGGACGGCCATGTCCCGCTGCTGAGGCTTCCGTTCGCGGCCGAGGGCACCGCCCCCGGCCCGTACGACACCGCCGTGATCCTGCCGCTGCGCGACACCGCGGCCGAGGATCTCGCCGAGCGCCTCCTGCGCACCGTCGACGACGCCCTCCTGCTGGCCCTGCCCGGCCTGGAGGAAGTGGTCGTCGAGATCGGCGACGACGAGGTCCGCACCCTGCGCCGCACCGCCGCCGAGGACGGCACCGTCATCGAGGACTCCCGCGACGGCACGACCCGCTACCGCACCGTCGCCGCGCACGGCCCCCTCGACCCCGCCCTGCTCGCCGACCGCCCGGTCGAGGAACGGCTGCGTCCGCGGTGGTCGGTGACCTGGGCGGTCCCGGTCGGCGCCGACGGAGCCCCGGCCCGGCCCCGTACCAGCCCCGTCGTGCACGCGCCGACCCCGAGCGACGAAGCCCTCGGCGTGCCCGCACTCCTCATCGCCTCCTTCCCGCTCGACACCACCCGCCGCCACGCGGCCCCCGGCCCGCTGACGGAGTTCCTGGTGCAGCGCGCGGCGGACGCCTACGCCGAGCTCCTCGCCTCCTGGCGGCCGGTGGACACCGGGATCATCGACCTGGTGCCCGGCCCGCTCGGCAAGGGCGAACTCGACGGAGCGCTGCGGCAGGCGATCCTGGACCGGCTGCCGCGCACCGCGTTCCTGCCGCCCGCCGCCCCGCCGGACCGGCTGCTCCCGGTCGACGCCCACGAGGACTGGCCCGTGAGCAGCGCGGCGGAGAACCCCGCTGCCCTGCGGCCGCGCGACGCCGAGGTGGTGGAGGGCGCGGGCGCCGAGACCGTCCGGGTGCTCGCCGAGGTGCTGACCGGCCTGCTGCCCGCCGGGCTCGAACGACGGGTGGAACTGCGCACGCTGGGCGTCGCCCGGGTCGCGCTGACCGAGGCCGTGGACCGGCTGGCCGGTCTGGAGAAGGACCCGGAGTGGTGGCACCGCCTGTACGACAGCCTCGCCGGGGTCGACCCGGACCGGCTGTCGGGACTGCCGGTGCCGCTCGCCGACGGCCGGACGACGATCGGGCCCCGCCAGATCCTGCTGCCCACCGCGGGGGAATCCCTGGTGGCCCCCGGCACGCTCGCCCGTCTCGGCCTCAAGGTCGCGCACCCGGACGCGGCCCACCCGCTCCTGGAGAAGCTGGGCGCCCTGCCGGCGTCGCCGCGCGCGGTGCTCACCACTCCGCAGGTGCGGGCCGCCGTCGCCGCCTCGCTCGACGACGACGGCGGGGCCTGGGACGAGGACACCCTGGACGCGGAGGAGCTCGCGGACACCGTCCTCGCGCTGGTCCGTGACGCCGCGCTCGAACCCGGTGACGAGCCCTGGCTCGGTGCGCTCGCCCTGCCGGACGAGGAGGGCGAACTCGCGCCCGCCGGTGAACTCGTGCTGCCCAAGAGCCCGTTCGCCCGGATCATGCGCGAGGATGAACTCGCCTTCGTCGACAACGAGTTGGCCGATCGCTGGGGAGAGCAGCCGCTCGCCGCCTGTGGTGTCCTCGCGGGCTTCGCCCTGGTGCGCGCCACCGACGTCGTCCTCGATCCGGACGAACTGGAGCCGCGGGACGCGGACTTCGCCGAGCCCGACGACGCGGGTCTGCTGGACGCGGTGGACGTGTGGTGCGAGGACGTCCTCGACCGGCTGCCCGACTCGCCGGTGCCGCCCGTCGCCACCGAGATCGTGGCTGTACGGGATCTGGACCTGGTGGACGACGACCACTGGCCGCAGGCCCTCGCGCTGCTCTCCCGGCCGCCGCTGCGGGACGCGATCATCCAGCAGGTGCGCGTCCTGCTCCCGGACGGCACGCACGAGATCGTCCGGCCGTACACGGCGTGGTGGCTGCGCGGGCACCCGGTGCTGGGCGGGCGCCGACCGGCCGGTCTGCGGGCCGCCGGCGGAGATCCGCTGCTGCGCGGCCTGTACGACGAGGCCGACGCGACCGGCTTCGACGACGAGCAGGTCCTGCGCGCGCTCGGCGTCCGTACGTCCGTGGCCGCCCTGCTGGACGAGCCGGGCGGCGCGGCCGAACTGCTCGACCGGCTCGCCGACCCCGACCGCCACGTCACCGGAGCCCAACTGCACGCCCTGTACGGCGCGCTGGCCGATCTCGACCCCGAACAGGTGACCCTGCCCGAGGAGTTGAGGGCGGTCGTGGACGGCGAGGTGCGGGTCGTGGACGCGGCCGACGCGGTGGTCGTGGACTCCCCGGACCTGCTGGCCTTCACCGGCGGGGTGCCGCTGCTGCCGGTGCCGCCTTCGCGGGCCGCCGAACTCGCCGAACTGTTCCAGGTGCGGCGGCTCAGCGAGTCCGTCACCGGCGAGGTCACCTCCGAGGGCGCCGAGCACGACGTACCGGAGTCCGTACGGGTCCTGCTGGGCCCCGCGACCCCCGCCTCGTACGTGGAGCACGAGGAGCTCGTGGTCGACGGCACCGAGCTCGACTGGCGCCGTTCCCGGGACGGGGTGCTGCACGCCGCCACGCTGGAGGGTGTCGCCGCCGGACTCGCCTGGTCGGCGGGGCAGTGGCCGCGCCGCTTCGAGGTGGCCGCGCTGCTTGAGGACCCGTCCCGCACGGAGGAGCTGGCCAGGGACCGCTGGTTCGACTGACCCGGAACGACCGGCTCCGGCGCCCGGGCTTCTCTCTGGGTTTCGTCATCGCCGCGTCATGCGGACCTAAAAACTCCGATTCCCTCACCCCACCCGTACAACCTGTCGCACCCCTCACTAATCTCACACCTTGAGTCAACAGACTCACCGATCACTTGGGTCCCGTGCAGACGACGAGCCGTGAGGAACGACCACCTCCGGGACCCCCTTTCTCCACCTGGGGAACCCCATGCGCATACGAGCCACCGTGGCCGCCGTCACCGGCGCCCTGGCCCTCTCCGCTCTTGCCGTGCCGGCCGCGCAGGCCGCAGGCAACCCGGTCTCCGGCGTCACCTTCTCCAACGTCGTGATCAACAGTGGCAAGAACATCGTGGTCGGCGCCTCGGCGCAGGTCACGGTCAGCGCGACCTACACGGTCACGCACCCCTCGAACATCAGCAAGAGCGCCTTCGACAGCGGCCCGGTGCTCTACCGCGGCACGTCGATCACCGACCCGACCGACATCCTCGGCGGCGACGAGGGCGGCACCTGCACCGCCTCCAGCTCGACCGTGCTCAAGTGCACGGCCAAGATCCAGTTCCGTCCGGTGCCCGGCGCCGACTACGACGACCTGACCTCCGCCGAGGCCGGCGCGTGGAAGGTCGGCGCGCTCGCCGTCGACGTCAACAACGAGAACAACATCAAGTGGAAGGGCGACCTGGGCGCCCTGAACCTCCAGCGTTACTCCAAGCTGACCGTCGACGCCTCTCCGGAGCCGGTCAAGAAGGGCAAGACCGTCACGGTCACCGGCGCCCTGACCCGCGCGAGCTGGGACAGCGCCAAGTACTACGGCTATGGCACCCAGTCGGTGAAGCTTCAGTTCCGCAAGGCGGGCAGCAGCACCTACACCACCCTCAAGACGATCAAGACGGACAGCTCCGGCAACCTGAAGACGACCACGACGGCCACCGCCGACGGTTACTTCCGCTACAGCTTCGCCGGCACCACGACCACCCCGGCCGTCAGCGCCACGGGTGACTACGTGGACGTGCAGTAACACCTGATGCGCCAAGGAGGTCCCCGGCCCCAGGGCCGGGGACCTCCCGCGTTCCACGGCGGTCCCTACGCGGGAACGCGGCGGTCGACCCATCTCCAGAGGAACTCCAGGACAGCCGCCGCCACCGCCGAGATCAGCACCGCGATCCACGGCATCGTCGCGCCGACCAGCTTCAGCGCGAAGAAGTGCTGAAGCCCCGGCACCATGAGCACGAGCAGGAACGCCCCGCCCATCGAGGCGACGAGGCAGATCCGCCACCAGGTGTAGGGCCGGGCGATGATCGCGAGCACCCACATCGAGACCAGGAACAGCGTCAGCGTCGCGGCGCTCGTCTCCGCCTCCAGGGAGCCCGCGCCCGTGTAGTGATGGCGGGCGATCAGATACATCACGAAGGTCGCCGTCCCGGCCACGACCCCGCCCGGGATCGAGTACCGCATCACGCGCCGCACGAAGTGGGGCTGGGCCCGCTCCTTGTTGGGGGCGAGGGCGAGGAAGAACGCCGGGATGCCGATCGTCAGGGTGGACAGCAGGGTCAGATGACGCGGCAGGAAGGGGTACTCGACCTGCCAGCACACCACGAGCACGGCCAGCAGCACCGAGTACACCGTCTTCACCAGGAACAGCGTCGCGACCCTGGTGATGTTCCCGATGACCCGGCGGCCCTCCCCGACCACCGAGGGCAGCGTCGAGAAACTGTTGTTCAGCAGCACGATCTGGGCCACGGCGCGGGTCGCCTCGGATCCCGAGCCCATGCTCACCCCGATGTCGGCG
The DNA here is from genome assembly GCF_055559015.1 of Streptomyces sp. NPDC024698. Taxonomy (NCBI): domain Bacteria; kingdom Bacillati; phylum Actinomycetota; class Actinomycetes; order Kitasatosporales; family Streptomycetaceae; genus Streptomyces; species Streptomyces sp. NPDC024698. The sequence continues at coordinate 218,859 of NZ_JBVHLK010000004.1, forward strand.
TCCTTCAGGGCCAGCACGTCGTTCACGCCGTCGCCGGTCATCGCCACCGTGTGCCCGTGCGACTGGAGGGCGCCGACCATGTCCCGCTTCTGCTGCGGGGTGACCCGGCCGAAGACCGTGCCCTTCTCCAGGGACTCCGCCATCTCCGCCGGTTCGGCCGGCAGCCCGCGCGCGTCGACGACCTCGCCGGTGAGCCCCAGCTTCCCGGCGACCGCGCCCACCGACACCGCGTTGTCGCCGGAGATGACCTTGGCCTTGACGTCCTGCTCGGCGAAGTAGCGCAGGGTCTCGGCCGCGTCCGGACGCAGCCGCTGCTCCAGCACGACCAGCGCGGCGGGCCGGGCGGCCGCGGCGGCCTCCGGGTCGTCGAGGTCCTTGGTGGTCCGCGCGAGCAGCAGCACCCGCAGTCCCGCCTCGTTGAGCCGTTCGGTCTCGGTGAGCGCCGTGTCCCCGGCGGGCAGCAGGATGTCGGGGGCGCCGAGCAGCCAGGTGCTGGACTCGCCGTTGCCCTCGCTGAACCCGGCGCCGCTGTACTTGCGGGCGGAGGAGAACGGCAGGGACTGGGTGCAGCGCCACTCCTCGTTGTCCGGGTAGGCGGCGATGATCGCCCGGAGGGAGGCGTTGGGCCGGGGATCGGACTCGCCGAGCGCGCCGAGGACCTTGCGCAGATACGACTCGTCGGTGCCGTCGAGGGGCCGCAGCTCGGTGACGTCCATGCCGCCCTCGGTGAGGGTGCCGGTCTTGTCCAGGCAGACGGTGTCGATGCGGGCGAGGCCCTCGATGGCGGGAAGCTCCTGCACGAGGCACTGTTTTCGGCCAAGGCGGATGACGCCGATCGCGAAGGCGACCGAGGTGAGCAGGACCAGCCCCTCGGGGACCATCGGGACGATCCCGCCGACGGTCCGCGCGATCGAGTCCTTGAAGCCGTGCTGCTTGACGACGAGCTGGCTGATGACCAGGCCGATGGCGGTCGGGATCATCATCCAGGTCACGTACTTGAGGATCGTGGAGATACCGCTGCGCAGCTCGGAGTGGACCAGCGTGAACCGGGAGGCGTCCTCCGCGAGCTGGGCCGCGTACGCCTCCCGGCCCACCTTGGTCGCGGTGAACGCGCCGCTTCCCGCGACCACGAAACTGCCCGACATCACCGCGTCCCCGGTGTGCTTGACGACGGGGTCGGCCTCACCGGTGAGCAGTGATTCGTCGATCTCCAGTCCGTCGGCCTCGGCGCAGGTTCCGTCGACGGCGACCTTGTCGCCCGGTCCGATCTCGATGAGATCCCCGAGCACGATCTGCGAGGACCTCACCTCGGCGGCGACCCCGTCCCTGCGGACGGTCGGTTTCACCTCGCCGATCACCGCGAGCGAGTCCAGCGTCTTCTTGGCCCGCCATTCCTGGATGATGCCGATCCCGGTGTTGGCGATGATCACGTATCCGAACAGGCTGTCCTGGAACGGGGCCACGAACAGCATGATCAGCCACAGGACACCGATGATCGCGTTGAACCGGGTGAACACGTTCGCCCGGACGATCTCGCCCACCGAGCGGCTGCTGCGGACGGGTACGTCGTTGACCTCGCCGCGCGCGACCCGCTCGGCCACCTCGGCGGCCGACAGCCCCTCGGCCCGCCGGGAGGCGGGTATGGGCACGGGGTGAACGGGATCGAGTCCGGCGCCCGCGTCGGTGTGGGTCATGCCATCGACGGTACGTGCCGATATGCGGCTTCACCCGCCGAGTGGGCCGAAGTTCCGACCTGGGGAGGAGCTGAGGCGTCGGGGAATGCTGCCCAGGGTGGAGGAGAGGGGCCGTTACGCCGTTCCGGGGACCGTCGGGGAGCCCGCCGTCACTCCGTCAGGGGAGTCGCCGCGGAGCCGCCCTCGGCGCTCTCACTCCGTCAGGGGAGCCGCCGGGGAACCGGCCGGCCCGGCGCGCTTGATCGCCGCGTCGCGCTTGCGCACGTACCAGATGCCGATCAGCCCGAGGCCCGCTCCGGCCAGACAGGTCCACAGCCACCACAGGTGTCCGTGGTCGTCGAACCAGCCGTAGAAGGGCAGCTGCACCAGGAAGAGGACGAACCAGAGGATCGTGCCGCCCGTGATGGTAGCGACCACGGGGCCCTCCAGGGGCTCCGGCGCCTCGTGCTTGGGGGTCCACTTCGCCATGTGCACAGCTTACGAGGGTCGGCGACCGGTCGTGTCCGGGCCCTGTCTCCCCTTGTACGGCAAGGGTCTACGCGCGGAGATAGCGATTTCCGACTCATATGTTCATACTGAAACAGTCCGAGTCTGGCCAGTTGTATTCGTAGGAAACACCAACAGCGACCTGGGGGAACCTGCTGGTGAACGACCACTGACCAGGTTCGATCACATCCCGTCCCCCTGCACGTTTGAGGACCCGCATGTCCACCTCGGCCGCCACCAAGGCCCCCGCCCCGCAGGAGCCGGAGTCCCGGCCCGCGCAGAGCGCTCTCGACCGCTACTTCAAGATCTCCGAGCGGGGCTCCAGCCTCTCGCGGGAGATCCGCGGCGGTTTCGCCACCTTCTTCGCGATGGCGTACATCATCGTGCTGAACCCGATCATTCTGGGCAGCGCGAAGGACATGTACGGGCACCACCTCGACAACGGGCAGCTGGTCACCGCGACCGCGCTGACCGCCGCCTTCACCACGCTCCTCATGGGTGTCATCGGCAACGTGCCGATCGCGCTGGCGGCGGGCCTCGGTGTGAACACCGTCGTCGCCCTCCAGCTCGCACCCCGGATGTCCTGGCCGGACGCCATGGGCATGGTGGTCCTCGCGGGCTTCGTCGTGATGCTCCTGGTCGCCACCGGTCTGCGCGAGCGCGTCATGAACGCGGTGCCGCTCGGCCTGCGCAAGGGCATCGCGATCGGCATCGGCCTGTTCATCATGCTGATCGGCCTGGTCGACTCCGGCTTCGTCACCCGCATCCCGGACATCGCCCAGACGACGGTCCCGCTCCAGCTCGGCACTGACGGTCACCTGCACGGCTGGCCGGTCCTGATCTTCATCCTCGGGACCCTGCTGACCCTCGCGCTCATCGTGCGCAAGGTGCCCGGCGCCATCCTCATCTCGATCGTCACCATGACGGTCGCCGCGGTGATCATCAACGCCGTCACCACCATCCCGTCCTGGGGTCTGACCACCCCGAAGTGGCCCGGCAACCCGGTCGCCAGCCCGGACTTCGGGCTCGTCGGGCAGTTCAGCCTCTTCGGCGGCTTCGGCAAGGTCGGCGTGCTGACCGGCATCCTGTTCGTCTTCACCGTGCTGCTGTCGTGCTTCTTCGACGCGATGGGCACGATCATGGGCATCAGCGACGAGGCCAAGCTGACGGACGCGCAGGGCAACATGCCCGGCATCAACAAGGTCCTGTTCGTCGACGGCATCGCCGTCGCCGCGGGCGGTGCCTCGTCCTCCTCGGCCACCACCTGCTTCGTGGAGTCCACGGCCGGTGTCGGCGAGGGCGCCAGGACGGGCTTCGCGAACGTGATCACCGGTGGGCTGTTCGCCGTCGCCCTGTTCCTGACCCCCGTCGCCACGATGGTCCCGTCCCAGGCGGCCACCCCCGCGCTGATCGCGGTCGGCTTCCTGATCATGTCCCACTCGGTCAAGGAGATCGACTGGGCGGACTACACGATCGCCATCCCGGCCTTCGTGACCATGATGATGATGCCGTTCACCTACTCGATCACCAACGGCATCGGGATGGGCTTCATCACCTTCGTCGTGCTGCGCCTGGCGGCGGGCCGAGGCCGTGACATCCCGGTCGCCATGTACGTGGTGTCGGCGGTGTTCACCTTCTACTACCTCATGCCGGCCCTCGGCCTGACCTGAGCGGCACCGACGTCCTCGGCCGTGCGCGGGGTCACGTGACCCCGTAGAACTTCTCCGTCTCCTCGACGGCGGTCTGGAACCGCTCGTCGAAGTCGTCGCGAATGAGCGTCCGGACCACATAGTCCTGGACGCTCATTCCGCGTTTCGCGGCATGGTGGCGGAGCCGTTCGAGCAGCTCCCCGTCGATACGCAGGCTGAGCACGCTGGTCCCCATGGAGTCGAGGGTCGCCGTTTCCCGACCGGAATCGGGTCACTTTCCGGTGCGATCTCACTCATATGAGTGATCTCCGCGTCCGATGGCGCATTTCACAGGGGCCCCGTTGTTCTTTAGCGAGAGTAATGAGTTACGCTAAAGAACATGCCTGACCTCACCCATGGCGACGACGAGGCCGCCGTGAACGCCTTGCGCTCCGCAGTGATGCGGTTGTCGCGTCGACTCAAGCACCAGCGGGTCGACGAGTCGCTGAGCCCCACCGAGATGTCGGTGCTCGGCACCCTCGCCCGCTGCGGCAGCGCCACGCCGGGCGAGCTCGCCCGCAAGGAGCACGTCCAGCCCCCGTCGATGACGCGCATCGTCGCGCTGCTGGAGGCCAAGGAACTCGTCAGGCTGGAGCCGCACCCCGAGGACCGGCGCCAGAAGGTGGTGACGCAGACCGACAAGGCGGAGGCGATGCTCGAAGAGAGCCGCCGCAGACGGAACGCGTTCCTGGCCGGACTGGCCGAGGCTCTCGACGAGGACGAATGGGCCAAGCTCCGCGAAGCCGCCCCCGTCCTGGAGAAGCTCGCGCACATCTGATCGCCGGTGGCTCCCCGTCCGATCCCGGATCGCACGGGACAGGGCCGCCCTCCCCCCCCCAAGCGCCGACGCCCCACACGACGCCGACGTCCCCCATGCCCTGGAGGCGAGCCCTTTTGAGTACGGGACCCGGAGCACACTCCGCCCCCGCACCAGCCACCCACGACTCCGCATCCACCCGCGACTCCCCCCGCTCCTCCTCGATGTTCAGCTCCCTGAAGATCCGGAACTACCGGCTGTTCTTCCTGGGCCAGGTCGTCTCCAACACCGGCACCTGGATGCAGCGCATCGCCCAGGACTGGCTGGTCCTCAGCCTGACCGGCTCCTCCGCCGCGGTCGGCATCACCACCGCGCTCCAGTTCCTGCCGATGCTGCTCTTCGGCCTGTACGGCGGTGTCCTGGTCGACCGACTGCCCAAGCGCCCCACCCTGCTCGTCACCCAGACGGCGATGGCCGTCACCGGCCTCGTCCTCGCCTTCCTGACCCTCTCCGGCCACGTCCAGGTCTGGCACGTCTACCTCGCCGCCTTCGCCGTCGGGGTGGCCACCGTCGTCGACAACCCGGCACGCCAGTCCTTCGTCTCCGAGATGGTCGGCCCCGGTCAGCTCCAGAACGCGGTCAGCCTGAACTCGGCCAACTTCCAGTCCGCGCGACTGGTCGGGCCCGCCGTCGCGGGCCTGCTGATCACCGGCGTGGGCACCGGCTGGGCCTTCCTGCTCAACGGCCTGTCGTTCGTGGCCCCGCTCGCGAGCCTGCTGCTGATGCGGTCCCGCGAACTGCACGTCGTCCAACGGGCGCCGCGTGCCAAGGGCCAGCTCCGCGAAGGCCTCCACTACGTCGCCGGCCGGCCCGAACTGATCTGGCCGATCGTCCTCGTCGGCTTCATCGGCACCTTCGGCTTCAACTTCCCCGTCTGGCTGTCGGCGTACGCGGACGACATCTTCCACTCCGGCGCCGGCGCCTACAGCCTCTTCAACACGCTGATGGCGCTGGGTTCGCTGACCGGGGCGCTGCTCGCGGCCCGGCGGGGCACGGCCCGCCTGCGCGTGCTGATCGCCGCCGCGGTGGCGTTCGGGGTGCTGGAGGTGGTGGCCGCCACGGCCCCCACGCTCTGGCTGTTCTCGCTGCTGATGGTCCCGATCGGGATCTTCGGGCTGACGGTGAACGTCACCGCGAACACCTCGGTCCAGATGGCCACCGACCCGGCCATGCGCGGCCGGGTCATGGCGCTGTTCATGATGGTCTTCGTGGGCGGCACGCCGCTGGGCGCGCCGCTGATCGGCTGGGTCACCGACACCTACGGGCCCCGGGTGGGCTTCGCGCTCGGCGGACTGGTCTCGGCGGTCGCCGCGACGGCGATCGGTCTGGTCCTGGCCCGCGTCGGCGGTCTGCGGGTCTCCCTCGGGTGGCACCAGGGCCGCCCCAGGGTCAGCTTCGTGCCCCGCGTGCGGACCGAGGAGCAGCTGGCCACCGCGGTGTGACCGGCGACTCCCGAGGCGGCCGGCCCGCACCAGCGACCGGCCGTCTCGGCCGTACCCGGGCCGTCTCGGCCGTACCCGGGCCGTACCCCGGCCGCCCCGGCCGTACCCCGAGCACGGCCGCGCCTCCTGTGGCCCTTCGATACTCCCGTGTGCCGGGTGCCGTTCCCTGGAAGGCTGGTCCCATGAGACTCTTCGCCGCGGTCCTGCCCCCTGCCGATGCGGTGCGTGAACTCGCCCCGGAAGTGGACGCGTTGCAGCGGATGCCGGGTGCGGACACCCTGCGCTGGACGGGCCGCCCCGGCTGGCACCTCACCCTCGCGTTCTACGGGGAGACGGCCGACGACATCGTCCCGGACCTCTCGGAACGGCTGCTGCGGGCCGCCCGGCGCACCCGCCCCTTCCCCCTGTCCCTGCGCGGCGGCGGCCACTTCGGCGACCGTGCCCTGTGGGTCGGCGCGACGGGGGAGACGGAGACCCTGCGGCTGCTGGCGGACCGGACGGAGGCGGCGGGCCGCAAGGCGGGCGTCACGATGGAGGAGCACCGCCGCTACCGTCCGCATCTGACGGTGGCCCGCAGCCGCTCCTCCACGGACTTCAAGCCGTACGCCGCCGTGCTGGACGCGTTCGCGGGAACGCCCTGGACCGTGGGTGAGCTGTGTCTCGTCCGCAGCAACCTGCCGACCTCGGGAGTGCCCCGTGAGCAGCCCCGATACGAAACGGTGGCCAGCTGGCCGCTGGGGGCGGACGACAGCGGGGTCCGGACGGCCGGTTAACCTCGATGGCGTGAACCCCAAGACCCGCAATCGCGTCATGGCCGGCGTGCTCGTGCTGATGTTCTTCGTCGTCGCCATGGCGGCGGCGGTCAGGTAACGACCGCCACCGCCGAACCGCCCCACCGGGCGAAGACCCCGGGGACGCCCCCGGGGGACGGCTCCGCTACCAGGCGAAGGCCTCGGGGGACGGCCCCGGGCCCGGGAAGATCTCGTCGAGCCCCTCCAGGACCTCGTCCGAGAGCTCCAGCTCCACCGCGCGCAGCGCCGACGCGAGCTGATCCGCGGTGCGCGGGCCCACGATGGGGCCGGTGACGCCGGGACGGGTCAGCAGCCAGGCCAGCGCGGCCTCTCCGGGCTCAAGACCGTGCTTCTCCAGCAGATCCTCGTAGGCCTGGATCTGGGCGCGTACGGCCGTGCCGGCGAGGGCGTCGGCGGCCCGGCCGCTCGCCCGGCGGCCGCCCTCGACCTCCTTCTTGATCACACCGCCCAGCAGTCCGCCGTGCAGCGGCGACCAGGGGATGACACCGAGCCCGTACTCCTCGGCGGCCGGGATGACCTCCATCTCGGCGCGGCGCTCGGCGAGGTTGTAGAGGCACTGCTCGCTGACCAGGCCGATGGTCCCGCCGCGGCGGGCGGCGATCTCGTTGGCCTGGGCGATCTTGTAGCCGGGGAAGTTGCTGGACCCCACGTAGAGGATCTTCCCCTGGCGCACCAGGACGTCGATGGCCTGCCAGATCTCCTCGAACGGCGTCGACCGGTCGACGTGGTGGAACTGGTAGACGTCGATGTAGTCGGTCTGGAGACGCTTGAGGCTCGCGTCGACCGCCCGCCGGATGTTCAGGGCGGAGAGCTTGTCCTGGTTGGGCCACGGCTCGCCCTCGGCGCCCATGTTCCCGTACACCTTGGTCGCGAGAACCGTCCGCTCACGCCGGTCGCCGCCCTGGGCGAACCAGTTCCCGATGATCGATTCCGTGCGGCCCTTGTTCTCGCCCCAGCCATAGACGTTGGCCGTGTCGACATAGTTGATTCCGGCGTCCAGCGCCGCGTCCATGATCGCGTGGCTGTCGGCCTCGTCCGTCTGCGGTCCGAAGTTCATCGTGCCGAGGACGAGCCGGCTGACCTTGAGCCCCGTGCGTCCGAGCTGTGTGTACTTCATGGTTCACCAGCCAACGGCGTGGAGTGCGCTCTAGGCAAGAGCGGGCCGGGTGACGGCGCCGACGGGTCGTGGAGCGACCCGTCGGCTCCCCGGGAGGGTCAGGCCGATACCGCCGCGTACGGCTCGCCCAGGTCCCAGGCCTGGTGCATCGCCTCCGCGAAACCCTCCGCGATCTTGTGCTCGCCGCTCGCGTTCGGGTGGGTGCCGTCGTACGTGTCGAAGTCGGTGTCGAACGAGGGGGGCGGGGATGCGAGCAGGAGCGGGGAGCGCGGTTCGTCCAGGTCGGCGGTCGTCTTGGCGAGGAGGTCGTTGAAGGCGGCCACCTCGGCGGCGAAGGGTGCGTCGTCCCGGGCGCGGACGTTCGGGATCACCGGGAACAGGACCATGCGGACGCGCGGGTTCGCGGCGCGGGCCTCCTCGACGAAGGCGCGGACGTTGTCGGCGGTCTGGACGGCGTTGGTGTAGAAGCCGAGGTCGATGAGCCCGAGCGAGACCAGCAGGACGTCGGCGCGCTGCGCGCGGACCGCCTCGCGGATCAGCGGGGCCATGTGCAGCCAGCCCTCGCCCCAGCCGGCCAGATGGGCGCGGGGGAACTCCGGGTCCGCGTACTCGTAGGAGTCGGGGGATCCCGTCGCCTGGTCGTAGAGCGCCTCGCGCGGTCCGACGATCTTGAACGGGCCCCCGTACGTCGCGCGCAGGTGCTGCCACATCCGGTAACGCCATGTGTGTTCGCCCGCGCTACCGATCGTCATGGAGTCGCCGACGGGCATGAACCTGAGCATCCGATCATCATGGACGATCGGCCCAGGTGCCACGGGCCCCGGCGGTGTGAAGCTGGACACGCCCGCCCGCGGGGGCCGGGTGGACCGCGGCGACGTGAACGGCCCGGTGGGATGGCAGGCTTGGGGGCATGCGCCGATCGCCCTCGTTCGTGTCCGGAGCCGCCGCCGGAGCCCTTGCCGGAGCGGCCCTCGTCCTCACCCTGGCGGCGCCCGCGCTCGCCGACGGAGGTGACGGGGGATTCACCATCAAGGACCCCCGGATCAAGGAGTCCAGCGGGCTCGCCGCCTCGCGCATCCACCCGGGCGTCTACTGGACCCACAACGACAGCGACGACGGTCCCTACCTGTACGCCGTCGACAGCAGGACGGGCCGGACGCTCGCCACGATCACCATGAGCGGGGTCGGCAGGCCCCGGGACGTCGAGGCGATCTCGCTCGGCCCCGACGGCGACCTCTACGCCGGTGACATCGGCGACAACCTCGGCGGCAAGTGGGACCACGTGTGGATCTACAAGCTCCCCGAGCCCAAGGTGCTCAAGGACCAGACGATCCGTGCCACCCAGTACGTCGTGAAGTACTCCGACGGCCCCCGCAACGCGGAGGCGCTGATGGTGCATCCGAAGACGGGGCGCGTCTACATCGCCGACAAGAACGAGGACGGCGGTCACCTCTACGAGGGCCCCGCCCGGCTCTCGGCCACCACCACGAACGTCTTCAAGCCGATCGCCGCCATCGATCTGTGGGTCACGGACGGCGCGTTCTCCCCCGACGGCCGACAGCTCGCCGTGCGCGGCTACTTCGGCGGCATCGCGTACGCCTGGAACGACGGGCGGATCAAGCGCCAGGAACGCCTGAACGTGCCCCTCCAGGGCCAGGGCGAGTCGATCACCTACACGCCCGACGGATCGAAGCTCATGTACGGCAGTGAGGGCGCCGACAGCCCCGTGCAGCCCGAGGACGCGCCGGGTGCCGCGGGTTCCGGCGCCAACTCGTCGTCCAAGGGCGGCGGTTCGGCCGCGGGCGACGGGAGCGGCGGTATGAGCGGTCAGGTCAAGGTCGGCGCCATCGCGGTCGCGGCCCTCTTCGCCGTCGTCCTCGGTCTCCGGCGCCTGCGCCGCCGCTGACCGGCGGGCGGGGCCCCGTGGAAACGGTCGAGGGGCGTCCGGCGCGCTCGCGCGCCCGACGCCCCTCGGCCACGGTCCCGGGAAGGGTTACAGCTTCTCGATCACGTAGTCGACGCAGTGCGTCAGCGCCTCGACGTCCGCCGGGTCGATCGCCGGGAACATGGCGACGCGCAGCTGGTTGCGGCCGAGCTTGCGGTAGGGCTCGGTGTCGACGATGCCGTTGGCGCGCAGCGCCTTGGCGACCGCGGTGGCGTCGATCTCGTCGGCGAAGTCGATCGTGCCGATGACCTGCGAGCGCTTGGCCGCGTCGGTCACGAACGGGGTGGCGTACTTGCTGTCCTCGGCCCAGCGGTACAGGCGGCTGGAGGAGTCCTTCGTGCGGGCCGTGGACCAGGCGAGGCCGCCCTGGCCGTTGATCCACTCCAGCTGCTCGTTGAGCAGGAAGATGGTGGCCAGCGCCGGGGTGTTGTACGTCTGGTTCTTGCGGGAGTTGTCGATCGCCGTGGGCAGCGAGAAGAACTCCGGGACGTGCCGGCCGGAGGCGTGGATCCGCTCGGCGCGCTCGATCGCGGCCGGGGAGAACACGCCGATCCACAGGCCGCCGTCGGAGGCGAAGGACTTCTGCGGGGCGAAGTAGTAGACGTCGGTCTCGGCGATGTCGACGGGCAGGCCGCCGGCGCCGGAGGTGGCGTCCACCAGGACGAGGGCACCCTCGTCGGCGCCCGCGACCCGCTTGATGGGGGCGGCGACACCGGTCGAGGTCTCGTTGTGGGTGAAGGCGTAGACGTCGGCGCCCGCCTCGGCGACCGGCTCGGGGTGCGTGCCCGGCTCGGAGGAGACCACGGTCGGGTCGGCCAGCCACGGGGCGAGCTTGGCCGCCTTGGCGAACTTGGAGGAGAACTCGCCGAACGTGAGGTGCTGCGACTTGTTCTCGATCAGGCCGTGCGTCGCGACGTCCCAGAACGCGGTGGAGCCGCCGTTGCCGAGGACGACCTCGTACCCGTCGGGCAGGGAGAACAGCTCGCGTACGCCCTCGCGCACCTTGCCGACCAGGTTCTTGACCGGGGCCTGGCGGTGGGAGGTGCCGAGCAGGGAGGTGCCGGTCGCGGCGAGCGCGTCCAGTGCCTCCGTCCGCACCTTGGAGGGGCCGGCGCCGAATCGTCCGTCGGCGGGCTTGAGGTCAGCGGGGATCTGGATATCAGCCACGTCCGGAGCCTAGCCGTTCCGGGAAACCTCGGTGAAACGTCGTCCGTCGGCTGAGACGGGCCGTGTTGACGGCGCGGGCCGCCGGGAGGGGCGAGGGGCCCCTCCGGCGGCCCGCGGTCTCGTGGGTCCGGCTCACTCGGCGGTGAGCCGGACCGGCAGCTCGAACAGGTCGTTCTGCGTCACGACCGGCTTGTTGCGCAGGTCCGCCACCGGGACGGCCAGGTCAAGGGACGGGAAGCGCTCGTACAGGGCGGGCAGGGCGACGCCGGCCTCCAGGCGGGACAGGGCGGCGCCGGGGCAGACGTGGGGCCCGTGGCCGAAGGAGATGTGCCGGTTCCCGCCGGTGCGGCTGATGTCGAAGTCGCCCGCGGTGGGACCGTGGGCGTTCTCGTCGCGGCCGATCGCGCCGTACGACACGATGAGCGCGTCGCCCGCCGGGATCACCTTGTCGCCCACGGGGACGTCCTCCGTCGCGAAGCGGATGAGGACGTGCGAGGTCGGGGTGTCGTAGCGCAGTGTCTCCTCGACCACCGCGGACCAGTCGGCCTCGCCGGACAGGACGAGGGCGCGCTGGTCGGGGTGGGCGGAGAGGTTGACGACCGCGTTGACGATCAGGGAGATCGTCGTCTCGTGCCCCGCCGCGACCATGAGCTGGAGGGTGGAGACGATCTCCGCGTCGGTGAGGTGGTCGCCGTCCTCGGAGGCCAGGATCAGCGCGCTGGTCAGGTCGTCGCCCGGTTCGGCGCGCTTGGCCGCCACCGTCTCGGCCATGATCCCGGCGAGCTCGGTGAGGGTCGCGATGACCTCGGCGGGCGGGGTCTGCGTCGAGAAGAACTTCTCGAAGAGCTCCTTGAGGCGCGGCAGCCGGGACTCTTCGATGCCCATGAGGTCGGCGATGACGTACATGGGCAGCGGGTAGGCGAAGTCGGCCTTCAGGTCGACGACGTCGCCGGTGAGGTTGTCGAGCAGACTCTCCGTCAGCTTCGCGATCCGCTCGCGCATCTGCTCGACCCGGCGGGGGGTCAGCGCCTGTGCCACCAGGGTGCGCATCCGCCGGTGGTCGGCGCCGTCCACGGTGAGCATGGAGCGGCCGGGGTTGGCGAGGCCGATCAGGGGCCAGTCGGGGGCGATCTCGCCGCGCTGCCAGGCGCCCCAGACGTTGATGTCCTTCACCAGGCGGGGGTCCGTGAGCAGGGCGCGCGCCTCGGCGTGGTGGGTGACGGCCCACACCGGGACACCGCCGGGCAGTTCGACGGCGGCGAGCGGTCCCGCGGCGCGCAGCGCGGCGCTCTCGCCCTCCAGGTCGGTGACGAAGGGGTCCAGGACTATGCGGGTCTCTTCGGTACCGGTGCTCATGCGGGGTGCCTCCAAGGGCTGAGGTGGGGGTGAAGCGTTTTCCCCCGGGGCATGGGGACAGCCCCGGGCCCCGGCCGGGCGGGGTGCGCCGGCCGGGTGCATGGGGGGTCTCAGAGGACGGGTACGGGCGTGAAGCGCACGGGCAGTTCGCTCAGGCCACGCAGCCACGGGGAGGGGCGCCGGGTGAGCGAGTCGGCGGGTACCGTCAGGTCGATGTCCGGCAGCCGGTCGAGGACGACCTCGATCCCGGTCCGCGCGATGACCTCGGCGACCTCCTGCGCCGGGAACGGGCAGCGGTGCTCCCCGTGGCCGAAGGAGAAGTGGGCGTTGTTGCCGCCGGTGAGCGCGGAGCTGTCGGTGCGGACCTGGGGGTCGGAGTTGGCGCCCTGGAGGCCGAGCAGCAGCAGGTCGCCGGAGCGGATCCGGCGGCCGCCGAGCTGGGTGTCGCGGGAGGCCCAGCGCCCGGCCACGTTCTGGGTGGGGGTGTCCTCCCACAGGACCTCGTTCATGGCCTCGGCGACGCTGTGCCGGCCGCCGAACAGGGAGGCGGCGAACCGCTCGTCGGTGAGCATCAGGCGCAGCGAGTTGCCGATCCAGTCGGCGGTCGGCTGGTGGCCCGCGGCCATCATGACCATCAGGTCCTGGACGATCTCCAGGTCGTCGAAGCCCGAGGTGTTCGCGAGCATCCGGGAGACGACGTCGTCGGCGGGGCTCTCCTTGCGGTCGGCGATCAATCGGGCCATGGAGGAGGCGAGATGCTGCTGTCCGGCCAGCGCGCCCTCGCGTCCGTTGATCATGTCGTTGAGGGCGGTCACGAGGCCGGGGCCCTGGTCGTCCGCGAAGCCGTAGAGCGTCGCGAGGACGCGTACGGGCAGCAGGGCCGCGTAGTCGCCGACGAGGTCGGTCTCGCCCTTGGCGCAGATCGCGTCGATCAGTTCGTCGGCGAACTTCTCGGCCTGGGACCGCAGTTCGGAGGGGTCGATGGCTTCCAGGGCGTCGCTGATCATCGCGGCGCGTTCGCGGTGGCGCTCGCCGACGGTGTACAGGATGGAGGGCTGTCGGCGGCCGATCATCGGCAGCAGCGGCCAGTCGTCGGGGATGCGCTCCCACTGGCTCCACAGCTCCGAGTCCCGGCTGAAGAGCTGCGGATCGCCGGTGACCTGGTGCAGTTCGCGGTAGCCGAGCACGAGCCAGGCCGGGATGCCGCCGTCGAGGACGACGGGCACGACGGAGCCGTGGTCGCGCCGCATCTCCCGGTACAGCTCGGCGGGTTCGGTCTGGAACCGCGGGCCGCCGAGGGGGACGGGCGCGGAGGCGGAGGCGGGGGTCACAGCGCGGGCTCCGGTGAGTGAAGGGCGCCTTCCGCGGCTGCGACGCCGTGACGGGCGGAGAGGGACTGGATGTGCTCGACCAGGGTGATCAGCACCCGCTTGCCGGACTCCCGGGAGCGGGCGTCGCAGTCGAGCAGCGGTACGTGCGGGTCGAGGTCGAGGGCCTCGCGGATCTGGGCGCGGGTGTGCGGGGGGCCGCCGAAGTCGTTGCAGGCCACGATGAAGGGCGTGCCGTGGTGTTCGAGGCGGTCGATGGCGTACCAGGACTCGTCGATACGACGGGTGTCGACGAGGACGATCGCCCCGAGCGTTCCGGAGAAGAGGCGGTCCCACAGGAACCAGAACCGTTCCTGTCCGGGCGCGCCGAACAGGTACAGGATGTTGTGCGTGTCCAGGGTGATGCGTCCGAAGTCGAAGGCGACGGTGGTCGCGGACTTGCCGCGGACCTCGCTGATGTCGTCGACGGCCTCGCCGGCCTGCGTCATCGTCTCCTCGGTGTTGAGGGGGCGGATCTCGCTGACCGAGCGGACGAGGGTCGTCTTGCCGACACCGAAGCCGCCCACGATCACGATCTTGAGGCCGTTGTCGGCGGACGCGGACAGGGGCGCACGAGCGTCAGAGGTTACGGAGTCCAACGAGCACCTGCTCCAGGATGTCGGGATCGGGAAGACCGGAGGGAACAGTGGTGTGCGGGTGGCGGGCGCTGACCCGGCCCGTGGAGAGCAGGTCGGCGAGCAGGACGCGGGTGATCGACACCGGCAGCCTCAGCTCCGCCGCGATCTCCACGACCGCGGTGGGCCGTTCGCACAGCCGCAGGATCGCGGCGTGCTCGGACTGCATGCCCGCCACCGGATCGCACTCGGCGACGACCAGGGTCACGAGGTCGAAGGGGGTGTCGGGGCCGGACCGGGTGCGTCCTCCGGTGAGGGTGTAGAGCCGGTCGGGCGCGTCGTCCCTGCCAGGACGGCTCATGAGGACCGGGGCGGCGCGGTCAGGTGCTCGCCCAGCTGTTCCACGAGTTCGCTCATGTTGTGTCCCACCAGTCCGGCGTCGGCGTCCTCCGCGGTGACGACGGCGAGGTGCGCGCCGTCCCCCGCCTCCACGATGAACAGCACCCCTCCGTAGAACTCGGCCATCGCCGAGCGCACGCCTCCGCTGCCGTCGCCGAACTCCACGGAGGCGCCGTGGGACAGCGACTGGATGCCGGCGGCGATGGCGGCGAGCTGGTCGGCCTGGTCGACCGACAGCTCCGGAGTGCGGCACAGCTTCAGTCCGTCGCGGGAGAGCACGAGCGCGTGCCGTGCGCCCGGGGTGCGCTCGAGGAGGCCCTCGATGAGCCAGGTGAGCTTCTCGTCGGCGGTGAGGGTGCCGGTCATGGGGTGGTGTCGCCTTCCGGGAGCGCGTGCGCGGTGGGGGTGGGGGAACTGGTGGACGGTGGTGTCCGGTCCTCGGGCCGTGCCGGGGTCTCGGCCGGTTGCGGGCCGTCGGACGGCACGGCCGCGGGGGCGGCCGGTCCGGTGCCGCGCACTGCCTGGCGGAAGGTCCCGAAGCGGGCGGCCGACCGGTTCCCGGGGGCCTCGCCGGTACGGGGTTCGGCGTCGGCCGGGGGCGTGGTGTGCGAGCGGCTGCGCTCGGCGTGGGCGAGGGTGCGTCCGCGGCGGCGCTTGGGGAGGCCGCCGGTGGACGCGGGGTCCTGCTCGTGCCGGGGCGAGTCGTGGGTGGGCACGGGGTCCGGGTCGAGGTCACCGGACGCGCGGGCGGCGGCGTACGACACGGGGGACGCGGCCGATTCCCGGGACGTGAGGGACTCGTGCGCCCGCGGCGATCGTCCGGGCTCCGGTGGTTCCTGGCCGTCGGGGGACCGCGGCGCGGAGGGGTGGCCGTCGACGGCGGTCGGGGCCGACGGGGCGGGCTCGGGCCCGGCCGCGAGCGGGGCGGCGTAGGGAAGGTTCGGCTGGGTGAGGATGTCCTGCGGGATCAGCACCAGGACGCCGGTGCCGCCGCGGGCGGAGGGCCGGAAGGACACCTTCAGACCGTGCTTGCGGGCCAGCCGGCCGACGACCGAGAGGCCGAGACGGGTGCCGGTGAGGCCGCCGAGTCCGGACCGGGGCCCGACGGGGCCCGTGACGGCGCGCTCGGCGCGGCGCAGCTGTACGTCGCCCATGACCAGGCCGCTGTCCTCGACGGAGACGATGACACCGGCCGGGACCTCCTCGACGTACACATGCACTTCGGCGGTGGGCGGCGAGAAGTTGGCGGCGTTGTCGAGGAGTTCGGCGAGCGCGTGCATGACGCCCTCGGCGGCGTGTCCGGCGACGGCGGCCTCGCTGGCGGAGTGGACCCGCACCCGCTGGTAGCCGCCGATGCGGCCCATGGCGCCGCGCAGGATGGACTCCATGACGATCGGGCGGGCCCAGCGGCGCCCCGAGCGCGCGCCGGTCAGCACGGCGACGGAGTCGGCGAGGCGGCCCGCCTGCGCGGTGCGGTGGTCGAGGTGGAGGAGGTCGGCGAGGACGTCCTCGTCGGAGTGCCGCTCCTCCATGGCCCGCAGGTCGGCCAGCATGCCGGTGGACAGCGCCTGCATCCGGGCGGCCGCGTTGGCGGTCGCCGAGATCGCGGCGGCACGGTCGCCGACGGCCCGCCTGACGTGTTCGGAGAGTTCGGCGTTGCGCTCGGTGAGCCGGGCCCGGTCGCCGGTGAGCAGCGCCCGCTCCTCGGCGAACTCCTCGGTGAGGCGGGCGAGTTCGCGGGCGGCCGTGTCGGTCAGACGGATTCGGTCCTGGGCCGCGGACTCGGCCGCGCGGGCGCGCTCACGGGTGGCCTCGTCGGCGAGCCGGGCGCGTTCCTGGCCGAACTCCTCGGCCATCCTGGCGCGTTCCTGGAGGAGCCGGCCGACGTCCTCGGTGACGCCGTCGAGGCGTCGCAGGGCGAGGCGTCCGGCCCGTACGGCGTGGGCGGCCACCGCGACCGCCGCGCACAGCAGCAACGCGGCGGCGCCGGTGCCCCAGGCGAGGGGCATCCGGGCGGGTTCGGGGGCCAGCAGCACGGCGGCCACCACCGCGGCGGCGGCCGGGACGGCGGAGATCAGCGCGGCCTTGGCCGCGGCGCGCGGGCCGGGTCGTTCGCCGGAGGGCAGGGGCGGGGTCATCAATGGGTCCTCGGTCGTGTTCTTGGGGGGAGAACGTGTCCTCGGTCGTGTCCTCGATCGGTCCTGGGCGAGAAGCGACACATGATGCTCAACTCACCTTCACTATATGAGAGTTCGTGATCCGATTGGGAAGCTTGGAAAAGCGGTTTCATGATCGCCTCGGCATGTCGGGGCCTTTCGGGTGCACGTCCGCAGGACCACGGCCGGTGCCCGGCGGCATGCTGGAGACATGACGGATCTGGGCGCACGGCCGGAAGGACACACGGACCAGGGGCTCGCCGGAGCGCTGCGGTCCGAGCTGGCGCGTGCCGTGCGCGGCGAGGTCTCCTTCGACGCGACGGCACGGGCGCTGACCACCATGGACGCCTCCAACTACCGGCGCGTACCGCTCGGTGTGGTGGCCCCGCGGGACGCCGGTGACGTGGCCGCCGCGCTCGCCGTGTGCCGCGCGCACGGCGTGCCGGTCGTGGCGCGGGGCGGCGGCACCTCGATCGCCGGACAGGCCACGGGCACCGGCGTCGTCCTGGACTTCACCCGCCACATGAACCGGATCCTCGCGCTGGACCCGGACGCCCGCACGGCCGTCGTCCAGCCCGGCGTCGTCCTGGACCGCCTCCAGGAAGCCGCCGCCCCCCACGGCCTGCGCTTCGGCCCCGACCCCTCCACGCACGGCCGCTGCACCCTCGGCGGGATGATCGGCAACAACTCCTGCGGCTCCCACTCGGTCGCCTGGGGCACCACGGCGGACAGCGTGCGCGAGCTCACGGTCGTCGGCGCCGACGGGGACACGCGCCGCCTCGGCCGCGACTGGCAGGGCGCCCCGGAGGGTCTGAAGGCCCTGGTCGAGAGCGAGTTGGCGCTGCTGCGGACCGGCTTCCCCGAGCTCCCGCGGCGGATCTCCGGATACGCCCTGGACGCGCTCCTGCCCGAGCGGGGCGCGGACACTGCCCGCGCCTTCTGCGGCTCCGAGGGCACCTGGGGCCTGCTCACCGAAGCGGTCGTACGCCTGGTCGAGGCGCCCGGGGCGACGGCCCTGGCCGTCCTCGCCTACCCCGACGAGAGCGCCGCCGCGGACGCCGCGGCGGGCCTGCTCGGGTACGGTCCGCTGACCGTGGAGGGCATGGCCGCCGACCTCGTGCCCGCCGACGCGGGGCTGCCGCGCGGCGGGGCCTGGCTGTTCGTGGAGACCGGCGGCGCGAGCCCGGCCGAGGCACGGGCCGCCGCCGACACGATCGTGCGGGCCGCCGACGTACGGGACGCTCTGGTGGTCACCGAACCGGCGGGGCAGCGGGCGCTGTGGCGGCTGCGGGAGGACGCCGCCGGCACCGCGACCCGGATGCCGTACGCCGGGAAGGACGCCCCGCCCGGCGGGGGCCGCGGACTCGGCGCCGAGGCCTGGCCCGGCTGGGAGGACTGCGCGGTGCCGCCCGCCCGGCTCGGCGCGTATCTGCGGGACTTCCGCGCCCTGCTCACGGCCCACGGGCTGCGCGGCACCCCGTACGGGCACTTCGGCGACGGCTGCATCCACGTCCGGATCGACTTCGACCTGATCTCCGCGCGGGGCGTGGCCCGCTTCCGGCGCTTCTCGGAGGAGACCGCGCACCTCGTCGTCTCCCACGGCGGCTCGCTGTCCGGCGAGCACGGCGACGGGCAGGCGCGCGCGGAACTGCTGCCGGTCATGTACGGCGCCGCGATGGTCCGTCTCTTCGAGCGGGCGAAGGACCTCTGGGACCCGGACGCCCTGCTCAACCCCGGCATGCTCGCGCGCCCGCACCGGCTGGACGAGAACCTGCGGTTCGCGGTGCTGCCGAGGCGCCCGGTGGACGTGGAGTTCGGCTATCCGGCGGACGGCGGCGACTTCACGGCGGCCGTGCGCCGCTGCGTGGGCGTCGCCAAGTGCCGTACGGCACCGGCGTCCGGCGGCGCCGACGTCATGTGCCCCTCCTTCCGGGCGACCGGCGAGGAGGCGCACTCCACGCGCGGGCGGGCCAGGCTGCTGCACGAGATGCTCGCCGGTGAGCTGGTCACCGACGGGTGGCGCTCGACGGAGGTGAGGGACGCGCTGGACCTGTGCCTGTCGTGCAAGGGATGCCGGTCCGACTGCCCGGTCGGCGTCGACATGGCCACGTACAAGGCCGAGTTCCTCCACCACCACTACGCGGGCCGGCGCCGGCCCGCCGCGCACTACGCCCTGGGCCGGCTCCCGTTCTGGCTCGCGGCGGTGACCCGCACCCGCTCGGCCCGTCTCGTCAACTCCCTCGCGTCCGTACGGTTGTTGGCCGCCGTCGCCAAGCGCCTGGCCGGTGTCGCCCCCGGCCGGGACATCCCGCGCCTGGCACCGGAGACGTTCAGCCACTGGTGGGCGGCGCGGTTCCGCGAACGGGCACGCGCGCACGAACGCGAACGGAACGGGGAGGGTGAGCTGTTCCCGGGGTTCGGGGAGCGGACGGTTCTTCTGTGGCCCGACACCTTCACCGAGCACCTGGAACCCTCCGTCGGCCGTGCCGCCGTACGGGTCCTGGAGGCCGCCGGGCTGACCGTGCTGCTGCCCCCGAGGACACCGTGGCGGCACGGGCCCATCGGCGACGGGGTCACCCGGGGCCCCCTGCGCCTTCGCACCCTGCTCCCGCCCCGCCGCGGGCGCGTCTGCTGCGGACTCACCTACGTCTCGACCGGCCAGCTCGACCGCGCCCGCGCCGTCCAGCGCCGCACCCTCGACCTGATGGAGCCCTACCTCGCCATGGACGGCCTCCCGGTCGTCGTGCTGGAGCCGAGCTGCGCCGCCGCCCTGCGCACGGACCTGCCCGAACTGCTGCCGGGCGACCCGCGCGCGGCGCGGCTGGCGGCGGCGGTGACGACCTTCGCCGAGGCGCTGGAGCGCCACGCCCCGCACTGGAGCCCGCCGCGCCTGGACCGCCCGGCCACCGGTCAGACGCACTGCCACCAGCACGCCGTCCTCGGCGACGGGCCCGAACGCCGGCTGCGCGAGGCGGCGGGCCTGACCGGCACCCTGGCCGGCGGCTGCTGCGGCCTCGCGGGCAACTTCGGCTTCGAGCGGGGCCACGAGGAGGTGTCCAGGGCCTGCGCGGAGGAGCAGCTGCTCCCCGCGGTCCGGGCGGCCGGCACCGACGCGGTGATCCTCGCCGACGGCTACTCCTGCCGCACCCAGCTGGCCCAGTCCTCGCACCGCCGTGGCCGCCACCTGGCGGAGGTACTCGCCGAGGCGCTGGACGACGGGCCGCGGGAGGAAGGGTCCGGGGGAACCGCGTCAGTACGCTGACATCGCACTGGCCGAAGGACTCCGAGGAGCGGCACGCATGACTCTCCGCCTGAAGGCGATCACCCGCGACGAACACCTCACGTTCGTCCGCTCGCGGCCCTCGGCCAGCCATATGCAGGTGCCGTCCTGGGGGGACGTGAAGCCGGACTGGCGTGCGGAGAGCCTCGGCTGGTTCGACACGGACGGGCGCCTCCAGGGTGCCGGTCTCGTCCTGTTGCGGCCGCTGCCGAGGCTCAAGCGGTATCTCGCGTATCTGCCCGAGGGTCCCGTCATCGACTGGCACGCCCCGGACCTCGCCGAACGCTGGCTCCGGCCGATGGTCGCGCATCTGAAGTCGCGCGGCGCGTTCACCGTGAAGATGGGCCCGCCCGTGGTCGCGCGCCGCTGGAGCGCGGACACGGTCAAGACGGCCATCGCCGATCCGGCGGCGCGGCGCCTCGGCGAGGTGACGGCGACCTCGAACGAACCGGGCGCCGCCGAGATCGCCGAGCGGCTGCGGGCGATGGGCTGGCAGCGGACCGAGCCGGGCGGCGAGGACGGCTTCGCGGCGGGGCAGCCGCGCTACGTCTTCCAGGTCCCCTTCGCCGGACGCTCCCTGGAGGAGATCCACAAGGGCCTCAACCAGCAGTGGCGGCGCAACATCAAGAAGGCCGAGAAGGCCGGCGTCGAGGTGGTCAGGGGCGGCTACGACGATCTGCCCGCGTTCTACGAGCTGTACGCGGAGACGGCGGAACGCGACCGTTTCATCCCGCGCCCGCTGCCCTACTTCCAGCGGATGTGGACCTCGCTGACCGCCGAGCACCCCGACCGCATGCGGCTCTACCTCGCCCGTCACGAGGGGGACGTCCTCGCCGCGGCCACCATGCTGACCGTCGGCACCCACGTCTGGTACTCCTACGGCGCCTCCACCGGCCGCAAGCGCGAGGTCCAGCCGAACAACGCCATCCAGTGGCGCATGATGACCGACGCCCACGCGCTGGGCGCCGCGGTCTACGACTTCCGCGGGATCACCGACACCCTGGACGAGAGCGACCACCTCGTCGGCCTCCTGCGCTTCAAGGCGGGCGCGGGCGGCGAGGCCGCGGAGTACCTCGGCGAGTGGGACCTTCCCATCAACCGGCTCCTGCACAAGGCGCTCGACGTCTACATGGCCCGCCGCTGACCCGGAAAGGACCCAGCGGGGTCTCAGCATCCAGGACAGCTACATGAGCGGTTCACACTCCTGACGAAGTCTCTTACCCTGGACTCGGCAGTACATCGTGCTGCACACCCGACTGAGCCAGCCCCCAGGACCGCCCGTGAGCATCCCCAGCGCCACCACCACCTCGTCGTCGCCCTCGGCGGGGACGGGCCACGTTCCCGTGCCCGCGGGCGGCGCGCCCGGCCGGCTCGGGCCCGTCGGGCTGGTGCTGGCCGGGGGGATCTCGGTCCAGTTCGGCGGAGCGCTCGCGGTGACCCTCATGCCGCGGGCCGGCGCGCTCGGCGTGGTGACCCTGCGCCTGCTCGCGGCCGCGGTGATCCTGCTGGTGGTCTGCCGCCCCCGGCTGCGCGGACACTCGCGCGCCGACTGGGGGACGGTCGCCGTCTTCGGCATCGCCATGGGCGCGATGAACGGCCTCTTCTACGAGTCGGCCGCCCGCATCCCCCTCGGCGCCGCCGTCACCCTTGAGGTGCTCGGCCCCCTCACCCTCTCGGTGCTGGCCTCCCGCCGCGCGGTGAACGCTGTCTGGGCGGGCCTGGCCCTGTGCGGGGTCTTCCTGCTGGGCGGCGGAGGGTTCGGCGATCTCGACCCGGTGGGCGCGGCCTTCGCGCTCGGGGCGGGCGCCATGTGGGCGGCGTACATCGTCTTCAGCGCCCGTACGGGCCGCCGATTCCCCCAGGCCGACGGTCTGGCGCTGGCCATGGCGGTGGCGGCGCTGCTGTTCCTCCCGCTGGGGATCGTCGCGTCCGGCACCCGGCTGCTGGACCCGGGCACGGTGGCCCTGGGCTCGGCGGTCGCGGTCCTGTCCTCGGTCCTCCCCTACACCCTCGAACTCCTCGCCCTGCGCCGCCTGCCCGCCTCCACCTTCGCGATCCTCATGAGCCTGGAGCCCGCCATCGCGGCGACGGCGGGCTTCCTCATCCTGCACCAGGCCCTGTCCGCCGCTCAGGCGGCGGCGATCGCCCTGGTCATCGGCGCGAGCATGGGAGCGGTGCGGACGCAGGTGGGCCGGGGACGGCCGAAGAAGCCGGCCCCCGACCTGTCCTGAACCGGCGCCCGGCACCTCGGGAGCGATGCGACCTCCGACGGCGGCGGACCGATGGCGGCCGGCCTCCGCGGGCCGGACACCCGTCGGCCACCTGCCGACGGTCCGGCGCTGACCGCCCGCCGCCGTGGCGGGTGCGCGCAGCCGCTATTTCCGGAGCCTGCGGGTCACCGCCCGCAGTTTCCGTCGCACGGCCCCCGACAGGTCCACCGCGTGGATCTCCAGCACCAGCGTCGTCTCCGAGGCCTCCTTGACCGGCCGGACGCCGTAGGGGCGGGCGAGGTGGAACCAGCGGGTGCGGCCCAGCCCCGCGAGGCAGGGGACGGCGGCGACGGGGGAGGCGGACGGACCGGACAGGGGCAGGGTCAGCGTCCAGCGGCCCGGGCGCAGGCCCTTGACCGGGAGTTCCGCCGTGAACCTCCCGGCGGTCCGGGTGAGCGACGCCGGTGCCTCGCGGCGGTCGCCCGTGGCGTTCTCCGCACGCAGGCGCAGGGCCCCGATGTCCCCCGCGCCCTCGCCGGCCAGCGTGCCGGTCACCACCAGCGTGCCCTTGCGCGACCTGTGCCACGACGTCCCGGTCACCTGGCAGGGGGTGTCGTCGCGGGGCACGTCCTGGCCGACGTCCAGGGAGAGGTGACCCTGTCCGGTCAGGTGCGGGGTGACCGCGGTGGGCTCGCCCGTGCCCGTCGTCATGGTCCACCGCGGCGTCCGCCCGGCCTCGGGCCCCTTCAGCCGGACCGTGCGGCTGACACCCTGCGCCCGTACGTCGAGGAAGAGGTTCCATCGGCCGTGGCCCAGAGGGCCGCCTGCCGCCGCCGTGGACAGGGCGATGTCCGCGACGAATCCCGCGTTCGCGTAGCGCTCGTCGTCCGGGAGCCCGGGGACGGCGTGCACCGGCGCGAGGACGCGGATCTCGGGGTGGTTCCCGTCGTGGCAGCGCAGCACCAGCTCGGTGGCCGCGTCCGAGGAGGCGACGTCCTCGATGTAGGCGTGGCCGGTCAGCCGCACCACGCCGTCCCGCGGCGCGCCCGCCGACTCGATCCGGTGGTGCACCGGCAGCCGGCCGGTGACCTCGAAGGCGCTGTCCGGCACCCCCGCCGCCGGGTCGCGGAAGAGCGGATGCGCCCAGTAGACCCGTCCCGCGTCGATGACGTGACCGCGCCCGGCGTCCTTCTTGGCGTCGCGGATGACCGTCATCACCTCCTCGAACCGGTCGGCCCGCAGAAGGTGCAGCAGCAGCCGGTCGCGCGGTTCGAGCTTCTCGACGATCGGGTCGGTGACCCAGCGCTCCACCCAGTCGCGGATCTCCGGGTAGATGCGGTCGCGGATGTCCTCCTCGCTCTCCCGGAGCAGCAGCCACCACAGCGGGCCGCACAGTTCCCACTCGACGTGCCGGCGCATGATCTGGTCGCGTCGCGGCCCCGGCTCCAGACGGCGGGCCACCGTCTCGAAGCACAGCCGGGTACCCCGCATCCGGTGGCTCAGGTTCTGCGCGGTGCGGGTGAGGTTGTTCCCGTTCGCGCGGTCGCGGTGGTAGTAGCAGTCGTAGTCCGAGACCACGGAGACGCCGTCCGCGCCGAGGTAGGCGGCGGCGGTGAACGGCTTGTCCTCGGTGTTGCGGAACGGCGGGAAGCGCAGGTTCAGCCGTTCCAGCAGCGATCGGCGGAAGAGCTTCCAGCAGCCGAGGGTCGAATAGACGGCTGAGGAGAAGATGTCCGTGCGCGGCTGGGAGTTGCCGAAGACCGCGGTGGGCACGGGCCGGCCGCCCACCGAGACCATTTTGCCCAGCACGATGTCGGTGTCGTTCTCGTCGGCCATGGCCACCATGCGGCGCAGCGCGTCGGGGCCCAGGTAGTCGTCGGAGTCGAGGAAGAAGACGAAGTCACCGCGGGCGACGTCGAGCGCGACGTTGCGCGGGACGGCCGCGGTGCCCGAGTTCTCCTGGTGGATGACGCGCAGCGAGGGGCACAGAGCGGCGAGCCGGTCGAGTTCCTTGCCGGTGCCGTCGGTCGATCCGTCGTTCACCGCGATGATCTCGAGTCGGTCCAGGCCGATGGTCTGCTCCATCGCCGAAGTGATGCATTCGGTGAGTTCGGGCATGGCGTTGTAGGCGGGGACGATCACGCTGACTCGGGGTTGGTGCATGGGCTTCCTCGGGAACTCGGCGGCGGTGGTCCGGACGTGCCGTTCCTCCGGCGGCGACGTCGTTCGGTACCCGGACTCCGGCTGCTGCCGGGCTGCTGGGCGGTCGTTTGGAGCTGATATGCGGGAAAAGACTCGGTGCGTTACGTGGGATTAGATGTCTGAGAACGCCCAATGGTTGGGCTCTTCAACCGAGTTGATGGACACGCCGCCACCGGATCCGCTCGTTCCGGAGAAGGAATTAATGCAAGCATGCTTGCTTGTTTTTAGGTCCGCTGCCATGCTCCAGAACGCACCGCGCAGGACCCCGCACCGCACCCGACTGCGCACCGCGTCGCACACTGCCGTGCCCGAGAGGAACTCCACCGTGTCCGATCCGACGCCCGTGTACGACGATCTGCGTGACGAGAGCGAGGAACTCGACCGGCTGGTGGCCGAGTCGAGCCCGCGGCAGTGGGCGCTCCCGACGCCCGCGCCCCGCTGGACCGTCGCCCATCAGATCGCCCACCTCGCCTGGACCGACCACTCCGCCCTGCTGTCCGTCACGGACGCCGGCGCCTTCCACGGCCTCGTCGAGAAGGCCCTCGCGGCACCCGGGACGTTCGTGGACGACGGCGCCGACGACGGAGCACGGCTCCCCTCCGCCGAGCTGCTGGAACGCTGGCGCACGGGGCGCGCCGCTCTGGACCGCGCCCTGCGCGCGGCCGTGCCCGGCACCCGCTTCCCCTGGTACGGCCCGCCCATGTCCGGTGCCTCCATGGCCACCGGCCGGCTCATGGAGACCTGGGCCCATGGCCAGGACATCGCCGACGCCCTGGGTGTGGTCCGTACCCCTACCGACCGGCTCAGGCATGTGGTCCGCATCGGCGTGCGCACCCGGGACTTCGCCTTCGGCGCGCAGGGCCTCGCCGCGCCCGCCGAGGAGTTCCGGGTGGAGATCCTCGCCCCCTCCGGCGCCCTGTGGACCTACGGGCCCGAGGACGCCTCCCAGCGCGTCACCGGTCCCGCGCTCGACTTCTGTCTCCTGGTCACCCAGCGGGCCAACCGCGCCGACGTCGCCGTGAAGGCCGAGGGCCCCGACGCCGACCGCTGGCTCGACATCGCCCAGGCCTTCGCGGGCCCGCCCGGTGACGGACGCCCGCCGAAGGAGGACCAGGAGTGACGCTGCGCATCGGCAACTTCTCCGGCTTCTACGGCGACCGCTTCGACGCCCTGCGCGAGATGCTCACCGGCGGCGAACTGGACGTCCTCACCGGCGACTACCTCGCCGAGCTGACCATGCTGATCCTGGGCCGGGACCGGCTGAAGGACCCCGCCGCCGGATACGCCCGCACCTTCCTGCGGCAGCTGGAGGACTGTCTCGGTCTGGCGCACGAGCGGTCCGTGAAGATCGTGACGAACGCCGGGGGCCTCAACCCGGCGGGGCTCGCGGACGCGGTGCGGGCGCTGGCCGGACGGCTCGGCATCCCGGTGCGCGTGGCCCATGTCGAGGGCGACGACCTCACCCCCTCCTACCCCGGCAGCCTCGCCGCCCACGCCTACCTCGGCGGCTTCGGCATCGCGGAGTGCCTGCTGGCGGGCGCGGACATCGTGGTCACCGGACGGGTCACCGACGCGGCCCTGGTCACCGGGCCCGCCGCCGCCCACTTCGGCTGGCGGCCCACGGACTTCGACCGGCTCGCGGGAGCCGTCGTCGCCGGACACGTGCTGGAGTGCGGCACCCAGGCCACCGGCGGCAACTACTCCTTCTTCGGCGAGGGCGACCTCCGCCGGCCCGGCTTCCCGCTCGCGGAGCTCCACGAGGACGGCACCTGCGTCGTCACCAAGCACCCCGGCACCGGCGGGTTCGTCGACGTCGGGACGGTCACCGCGCAGCTGTTGTACGAGACCGGGGGCGCCCGGTACGCGGGACCCGACGTCACCGCCCGCCTGGACACCGTACGGCTGAGCCAGGACGGGCCGGACCGGGTGCGGATCGAGGGCGTGCGCGGCGAGGCGCCGCCCCCCACCCTCAAGGCCGGGCTCAACAGGCTCGGCGGTTTCCGCAACGAGGTGACCTTCGTCCTGACCGGACTCGACATCGAGGCCAAGGCCGCGCTGGTGCGCGGGCAGATGGGCGACGCGCTCGCCAAGTCGCCGCCCGCACAGGCACGCTGGGAGCTGGTGCGCACCGACCGGCCCGACGCGGACACCGAGGAGACGGCCAGCGCCCTGCTGCGGCTGGTCGTCCGCGACCCCGACCAGGCCACCGTGGGACGCGCGCTCAGCGGTGCCGCCATCGAACTGGCCCTCGCCAGCTACCCCGGCTTCCATGTGGTGGCGCCACCCGGAAAGGGCGCGCCCTATGGGGTCTTCGAGGATGTGTACGTCCCCCAGGACGCCGTCGACCACAGGGCCGTCCTGCCCGACGGGAGCCGCCTGTCGGTGCTCCCGGCCCAGGACACGCTCGTACTGGAGACGCTCGAAGAACCGCCCCTGCCCGAGCCGTTGCCCGCGGGTCCGGTGCGCCGCGCCCCGCTCGGCCTGGTCGCCGGCGCCCGCAGCGGCGACAAGGGCGGCAACGCCAACGTCGGCGTCTGGGTCCGCACCGACGAGGCCTGGCGCTGGCTCGCCCACGAGCTGACGGCCGACCGCTTCCGGGAACTGGTCCCGGAGAGCGGCGGGCTGACCGTGGTCCGCCACCTCCTGCCCCGGCTCCGCGCCCTGAACTTCACCGTCGAGGGGATCCTCGGCGAAGGCGTCGCCTCCCAGGCCCGCTTCGACCCGCAGGCCAAAGCCCTCGGCGAATGGCTCCGCTCCCGTCACCTGGATATCCCGGAGGTCCTCCTATGACGGTCCTTTCGTCCGCCCTGGACGTGGGCGGCCAGGACTACCGGGCGAACCGCGAGGCCATGCTCGCCAAGCTCGCCCGCCTGGACGCCGAGCACGCCAAGGCCCTCGCGGGCGGCGGCGAGAAGTACGTCGAGCGGCACCGGAAGCGCGGCAAGCTGCTGGCCCGTGAGCGCATCGAGCTGCTGCTCGACCCCGACACGCCCTTCCTGGAGCTGTCGCCGCTCGCGGCCTACGGCAGCGACTACACGGTGGGCGCCTCGCTGGTCACCGGTATCGGCGTGGTCGAGGGCGTCGAGTGCCTGATCACCGCCAACGACCCGACCGTGCGCGGCGGCGCCAGCAACCCATGGAGCCTGAAGAAGGCGCTGCGGGCCAACGACATCGCCCTCGCCAACCGGCTGCCCTGCATCAGCCTGGTCGAGTCCGGGGGCGCCGATCTGCCCTCCCAGAAGGAGATCTTCATCCCCGGGGGCGCGATCTTCCGGGACCTGACCCGGCTGTCGGCGGCCGGCATCCCCACGGTGGCCGTGGTCTTCGGCAACTCGACCGCCGGAGGCGCGTACGTCCCCGGCATGTCCGACCACGTGATCATGGTCAAGGAGAAGGCGAAGGTCTTCCTCGGCGGGCCGCCGCTGGTGAAGATGGCCACGGGCGAGGAGAGCGACGACGAGTCCCTGGGCGGCGCGGAGATGCACGCGCGCGTGTCGGGTCTCGCGGACTACTTCGCCGTCGACGAGCGGGACGCGCTGCGCCAGGCCCGCCGGGTCGTCGCCCGGCTCAACCACCGCAAGGCGTACGGCGATCCGGCCCCGGCCGAGCCCCCCAAGTACGACGAGGACGAGCTCCTGGGCATCGTCCCCGGCGATCTGAAGCACCCCTTCGACCCGCGCGAGGTGATCGCCCGGCTCGTCGACGGCTCGGACTTCGACGAGTTCAAGCCGCTGTACGGGACGAGCCTGACCACCGGCTGGGCGAGCCTGCACGGCTACCCGGTCGGCATCCTCGCCAACGCCCAGGGCGTGCTGTTCAGCGCCGAGTCGCAGAAGGCCGCCCAGTTCATCCAGCTGGCCAACCAGCGCGACATCCCGCTGCTCTTCCTGCACAACACCACCGGCTACATGGTCGGCAAGGAGTACGAGCAGGGCGGCATCATCAAGCACGGCGCGATGATGATCAACGCGGTGAGCAACTCGCGGGTCCCGCATCTGTCGGTGCTCATGGGCGCCTCCTACGGAGCCGGGCACTACGGCATGTGCGGCCGCGCCTACGACCCGCGGTTCCTGTTCGCCTGGCCCAGCGCCAAATCGGCCGTGATGGGACCGCAGCAGCTCGCGGGCGTCCTGTCGATCGTCGCCCGGCAGTCGGCCGCCGCGAAGGGCCACCCCTACGACGACGACGCCGACGCGGCGCTGCGCGCCATGGTGGAGCAGCAGATCGAGTCCGAGTCGCTGCCGATGTTCCTGTCAGGGCGGCTGTACGACGACGGGGTCATCGACCCGCGCGACACCCGTACCGTCCTCGGCCTGTGCCTGTCCGCGATCCACACGGCGCCCTTCGAGGGCGCGCGCGGTGGCTTCGGCGTCTTCCGGATGTGAGGGATCTCGTGATTTCGAGTCTGCTGGTCGCCAACCGGGGCGAGATCGCCTGCCGGGTCTTCCGCACCTGCCGCGCGGCCGGGGTGCGCACCGTCGCCGTGTATTCGGACGCCGACGCGAACGCGCTGCACACGCGTGAGGCGGACGCGGCGGTGCGGCTGCCGGGGTCGACGCCCGCCGAGACCTATCTGCGGGGCGATCTGATCGTGCGGGCCGCGCTGGAGGCGGGCGCGGACGCCGTGCACCCGGGGTACGGGTTCCTGTCGGAGAACGCGGACTTCGCGCGGGCGGTGATCGACGCGGGTCTGGTGTGGGTCGGGCCGTCCCCCGAGGCGATCGAGGCGATGGCGTCCAAGACCCGGGCCAAGAAGCTGATGGGGCTCGCCCCCCTGGAACGGGTCACGGCCGAGGACCTCCCGGTGCTGGTCAAGGCCGCCGCGGGCGGTGGCGGCCGCGGGATGCGGATCGTCCGCGAACTGGCCGACCTGGAAGCCGAGACGGAGGGGGCCCGGGCGGAGGCGCTGAGCGCCTTCGGAGACGGCGAGGTGTTCGTCGAGCCCTATGTGGAGGGCGGCCGCCACGTCGAGGTGCAGATCCTGGCCGACGCGCACGGCACGGTCTGGCCGCTGGGCACCCGGGACTGTTCCCTCCAGCGCCGCCACCAGAAGGTGATCGAGGAGGCGCCCGCCCCCGGACTCGGGGACGAACTCACGCGCACGCTGTACGAGTTGTCGGTGCGCGCCGCCCGCGCGGTGGACTACGTCGGCGCGGGCACGGTCGAGTTCCTGGTCGCCGGCACCACCGCGCACTTCCTGGAGATGAACACCCGGCTCCAGGTCGAACACCCGGTGACGGAGGCGGTGTTCGGGGTCGACCTGGTGGCGCTTCAGCTGCGGGTCGCGGAGGGGGAGCGGCTGGAGAGCGAGCCCCCGCCCGCGCGCGGTCACGCGGTGGAGGCCCGGCTGTACGCGGAGGACCCGGCGGGCGCGTGGGCGCCGCAGACCGGCACCCTGTACCGGATCGCCGTCCCGGACGGCGTCCGGCTGGACACCGGGTTCGCCGACGGCGACGCGGTCGGCATCCACTACGACCCGATGCTCGCGAAGGTCGTCGCGCACGGCGCCACCCGCGCGGAGGCGGTGCGGAGACTGGCCGGTGCCCTGGAGCGGGCCACCGTCCACGGCCCGGTCACCAACCGGGATCTGCTCGTACGGTCGCTGCGCCACGAGGAGTTCACCGAGGCCCGCATGGACACGGGCTTCTACGACCGTCACCTCGCGGCGCTGACCGAGCCCGCCCCGGACCCGTACGCCCCGCTGGCCGCCGCCCTGGCCGACGCGCACGGGCGCTCGCGGTTCGGCGGCTGGCGGAACCTGGCCTCGCAGCCGCAGACCAAGCGCTACCGCATGCACGGCACCGAGCACGAGGCCCGCTACCGGCACACCCGGGAGGGGTTCGCGGCCGACGGGGTGCGCGTGCTGCACACCGACGCGGGCCGTGTCGTCCTCGAAGTCGCGGGCGTACGGCGGACGTTCGAGGTCGCGCGGTACGAAGGCGGCCGGATCTTCGTGAACGCGACCGCGCTGACCGAGCTGTCCCGCTTCCCCGACCCGTCCGCGGACCGTGCCCCGGGCTCGCTGCTCGCGCCGATGCCCGGCACCGTGGTCCGGGTGGCCGAGGGACTGGCCGAGGGCGCCGCCGTGCGGGCCGGTGAGCCGCTGCTGTGGCTGGAGGCGATGAAGATGGAGCACAGGATCTCGGCGCCGACGGCGGGGACGCTCACCGCTCTGCACGCCGTCGTCGGACAGCAGGTGGAGGTGGGCGCGCTGCTGGCCGTCGTCACGGAGGAGACGGCGCCCGGCGGGGCACCGGAGACCGACGCCGGATGAGCCGGCGCCCCGCTCCGGGGCGCCGGGCCGCACCACCGCGCGAGGGGTCCGCCGGGCGGGCCCGACCGCTATGCACAGGCCGCATTTTCCGTACTCTCCTTACCGAGGAGCCCTCATGAGCCCTGTCACAGAGACCGACGAACACAAGGCGCTCCGCTCCGCGGTCGCCGCGCTCGGCAAGCGCTACGGCCGGGCGTACCTCACCAAGGCCGTCGCCGAGGGCGGTCACCCCGACGAGCTGTGGGCCGAGGCGGGCAAGCTCGGCTATCTCGGCGTCAACCTCCCGGAGGAGTACGGCGGCGGAGGCGGCGGCATCGCCGAACTGTCCATCGTGCTTGAGGAGTTGGGTGCGGCCGGCTGTCCGCTGCTGATGCTCGTCGTCTCGCCCGCCATCTGCGGCACGGTCATCGCCCGCTTCGGCACCGAGGAGCAGAAGCGCACCTGGCTGCCGGGCCTGTCGGACGGCACCCGCACGATGGCGTTCGGCATCACCGAGCCCGACGCCGGCTCCAACTCGCACCGCATCACCACCACGGCCCGCCGTGACGGCACCGACTGGGTCCTGACCGGCCGCAAGGTGTTCATCTCCGGCGTCGACATCGCCGACGCGACGCTGATCGTGGGCCGTACCGAGGACGCGCGCACCGGCAGCCTCAAGCCCTGCCTGTTCATCGTCCCGCGCGACGCCGAGGGCTTCGGGCGGCGGCAGATCGACATGGAACTGGCCAGCGCGGAGAAGCAGTTCGAGCTCACCCTGGACGAGGTGCGGCTGCCGGCCGACGCCCTGGTCGGTGACGAGGACGCCGGGCTGCTCCAGTTGTTCGCCGGGCTCAACCCGGAGCGGGTGATGACGGCCGCGTTCGCGATCGGCATGGGCCGCTTCGCGCTCGCCAGGGCCGTCGAGTACGCCCGCGAGCGCACCGTCTGGAAGGCGCCGATCGGCGCCCACCAGGCCATCGCCCACCCGCTCGCGCAGGCCCACATCGAGCTCGAACTGGCCCGGCTGATGATGCAGAAGGCCGCGTACCTGTACGACGCGGGCGACGACATCGGGGCGGGCGAGGCCGCCAACATGGCCAAGTACGCGGCCGGGGAGGCCTGTGTACGGGCTGTCGACCAGGCGGTGCACACCCTCGGGGGCAACGGCCTGACCCGGGAGTTCGGCCTCGCCTCCCTGATCACGGCGGCGCGCGTGTCCCGTATCGCACCGGTCAGCAGGGAGATGATTCTCAACTACGTCTCCCACCAGACCCTGGGCCTGCCCAAGTCGTACTGAGCGCTCTAGGAGGAACCGTGTTCCGCAGCGAGTACGCCGATGTACCGGCCGTCGAGGAACCCATCCACGAGGCCGTCCTGGGCCATGCCGCCGAACGCGGCGAGACGCCTGCGCTCGTCGACGGCGTCGACGGCACCACCCTCACCTATGCACAGGTCGACCAGTACCACCGGCGGCTGGCCGCCGCGTTCGCCGAGTCGGGACTGCGCAAGGGCGACGTGCTCGCCCTGCACAGCCCCAACACCATCGCGTTCCCCGTGGTGTTCTACGGCGCCACCCGGGCGGGGGCCTCGGTCACGACCGTGCACCCGCTCGCCACGGCGGAGGAGTTCGCCAAGCAGCTGGGGGACTCCTCGGCCCGCTGGATCGTGACCGTCTCCCCCCTGCTGGAGACGGCCCGCCGGGCCGCCGAACTCGCGGGCGGCGTACGGGAGATCTTCGTCTGTGACCAGGCGGAGGGTCACCGGTCCATGCTCGACCTGCTGGGCAGCACCGCGCCCGAACCGGAGGTGGACATCGACCCCGTCGAGGACGTGGCGGCGCTCCCGTACTCCTCGGGCACCACGGGCGTCCCCAAGGGCGTGATGCTCACCCACCGCTCCATAGCCACCAACCTCGCCCAGCTCTCTCCGGCCATGCCGATGGGCACGGAGGACCGGATCCTCGCCGTGCTGCCGTTCTTCCACATCTACGGGCTCACCGCCCTGATGAACGCGCCGCTGCGGCAGGGCGCCACCGTGGTCGTGCTGCCCCGCTTCGACCTCGACACCTTCCTCGCCGCCATCCAGGAACACCGCATCACGGGTCTGTACGTGGCACCGCCGATCGTCCTGGCGCTGGCCAAGCACCCCGCCGTCGCGGAGTACGACCTGTCGTCCCTGAAGTACATCCTCTGCTCGGCCGCGCCCCTGGACGCCGCGCTCGCGGCCGCCTGCTCGGCCCGGCTGGGGCTGCCGCCGGTGGGCCAGGCCTACGGAATGACCGAACTGTCGCCCGGCACGCACGTGGTCCCGCTGGACGCCGAGAACCCGCCGCCGGGGACGGTCGGCAAGCTCGTCGCGGGCACCGAGATGCGCATCGTCTCGCTCGACGACCCGGACAAGGACGTCGGTGTCGGCGAACCCGGCGAGATCGTCGTCCGCGGACCCCAGGTCATGAAGGGCTATCTCGGCCGCCCCGACGCGACCGCCGCGATGATCGACCCGGACGGCTGGCTGCACACCGGGGACGTGGGCCATGTCGACGCCGACGGCTGGCTGTTCGTCGTGGACCGGGTCAAGGAGCTCATCAAGTACAAGGGCTTCCAGGTCGCCCCCGCCGAGCTGGAGGCACTGCTGCTCACCCACCCAGGCATCGCCGACGCCGCCGTCATCGGCGCCTACAACGAGGACAACAACGAGGTCCCGCACGCCTTCGTGGTGCGCCAGCCCGCCGCCGCGGACCTGACGCGCAACGAGGTCATGCTGTACGTCGCCGAGCGCGTCGCCCCGTACAAGCGGGTCCGTCTGGTCACCTTCATCGACACCGTCCCGCGGGCCGTCTCCGGGAAGATCCTGCGCCGCGAACTGCGAGGCCTGTCATGACCGTCGTCCGCACCGAACACGAGCGGGGCGTCACCACGCTCACCCTGGACTCGCCCGCCACCCGCAACGCCCTGTCGGCCGCCCTGGTCGGCGAGCTCTCCGACGCCCTCACCCGCTGCGGAAAGGACGCCGACGTCCGCGCCGTCGTCCTGACCCACACCGGGAACACCTTCTGCGCGGGCGCCGACCTGCGCGACCCCCCGCCGCCGGAGGCCTTCGTCGGCCTGCTGCGCCGGATCGTCGAGCTGGGCAGGCCCGTCGTGGCCCGGGTGGAGGGACACGTCAGGGCGGGCGGCCTCGGGCTGCTCGGAGCCTGCGACATCGCGGTGGCGGGCCCGGCGGCGAGCTTCGCCTTCACCGAGGTGCGGATCGGGGTCGCCCCCGCCGTCATCTCGCTGCCGCTGCTGCCCCGCGCCGACCCGCGCGGACTCGCCCGGTACTACCTCACCGGCGAACGCTTCGACGCCGCCGAGGCCGTGCGCACCGGGCTCCTCACGGCCGCGGGCGACGACGTGGACGCCGTCCTCGCGCCCGTGCTCGACGGGCTGCGCCGGTCGGCCCCCGAAGCCCTCGCCGAGACGAAGGCGCTGCTCACGGCTAAGGTGCTGGAGACCTTCGACCGCGACGCGGCGGACCTGACCGCGCTCTCGGCCCGGCTGTTCTCCTCCCCGCAGGCCCGCGAGGGGATGACGGCCTTCCTCGAACGACGGGATCCCGCATGGGTGGTGTGAGCGCGACGGAACACGCGGCACGTACTCCGCACGTCCCCAAACAGGACCGCAGCCGGGCCACCCGGCAGCGGCTCCTGGCCGCCGCCGTGGCCTGCCTCGCCGAACACGGCTGGGCGGGCTCCACGGTCTCCGTCGTCGCCGAGCGCGCCGGGGTGTCCCGGGGCGCCGCCCAGCACCATTTCCCGACCCGCGAGGACCTCTTCACGGCGGCCGTCGAGTACGTCGCCGAGGAGCGCTCCAACGCCCTGCGGGACCTGTTCCCCGACGGCCCCGCCGACCGGCGTGCCGTCGTCGCCGCCCTCGTCACCCTCTACACCGGACCGCTGTTCCGCGCCGCCCTGCATCTGTGGGTCGCGGCCTCGAACGAGGACCAGCTCAGGGCCCGGGTCACCGAGCTCGAAGGCCGTGTGGGGCGCGAGAGCCACCGGATCGCGGTGGACCTCCTGGGCGCGGACGAATCCAGGCCTGGGGTGCGCGAGACGGTGCAGGGGCTGCTCGACATGGCTCGCGGCCTCGGCCTCGCGAACCTGCTCACCGACGACACCGCCCGCCGCGAGCGGGTCGTGGCGCAGTGGGGCACGATCGTGGAGGAAGCGCTCGGCTGAGCCGCCGGCCGGCCCCTGAGCCGTGCGGCCCGAGCCGTGCGGCCCGAGCCGTACGGTCCGCCGCTCAGGGGCTGAGCCGCTCGATCCGCCAGCTGCCGTCGGGCTCGGCCGCGTAGCGCAGCCGGTCGTGCAGGCGGTTCTCGCGGCCCTGCCAGAACTCGACCGACTGCGGGGCGATCCGGAAACCGCCCCAGTGCGGCGGCACCGGCACCCGCTCACCCTCCGGGTAGCGGGCGCTC
Organism: Streptomyces sp. NPDC024698; assembly: GCF_055559015.1. Classification (NCBI taxonomy): domain Bacteria; kingdom Bacillati; phylum Actinomycetota; class Actinomycetes; order Kitasatosporales; family Streptomycetaceae; genus Streptomyces; species Streptomyces sp. NPDC024698. Next base: position 254,280 of record NZ_JBVHLK010000004.1, read on the forward strand.
AGCTCCGCGTACATGGAGTCCAGCTCGTCGCGTCCGGAGATGACCTGGGACTGCGAGCTCGCCCAGGCGCCCAGCTGGGAGCCGTGCGGGCGGGTGCGGAAGTACGCGGCGGTCTCGTCCCGTCCGGTGCGCCGCGCGGTCCCGGTGACGATGACCTGCCGGGCCATCGGGTGCCAGGGGAAGAGCAGCGAGATGTACGGGTTGCGGGCCAGTTCGAGGGCCTTGCGCGAGTCGTAGTTGGTGTAGAAGACGAAGCCCTGGTCGTCGTACTGCTTGAGCAGCACGGTGCGTGAGCTGGGGCGGCCCTCGGCGTCGGCCGTGGAGACGATCATCGCGTTCGGCTCGTGCACGAAGCCGTGCAGCGCGGCCTGCGCCGCCTGCTTGAACCAGCGGGAGAACTGCTCCATGGGGTGCGCGGCGACATCGCCCTCGTCGAGACCCTCGGCGCGGTAGTGCGCGCGCATGGAGGCGGGGTCGGCGGCGATCTTCTCGTGCGAGGCCTCGGCGGCCTCGGCCGCGGCCTGGATGAGGGGCTCGGTCGTGGATTCGTCCGGGAAACGATCGTTCACGCCGTCATCCTGCCCCATCCGGGCCCGCCCGTGCGGCCGGTGGGCGGCGGGTGTGCTTCGTCACGCGGTGGCACTCAGTGCCGCGTACTCTCCCTAAAGATGGCACTCGGGGATATCGTGCTGATGCCGTTCCGGTTGGAGGACCGGCCGTACGGGGCATCACCGGGGTGACCGCTTTCGGACCGCGAGTCGGCGCAGACCGGCCGGGGAACATCCGGAAGTCTTCGCGGACGACCGTGGAACCGGCCGGCGAAGCACCTCACCGTCGACCGCACCCCTACAGGGGCGCAGCGTCACCTCAACCCCGACAACACCATCCGTCGCACACATCACGAGGAGCCGCCTGATGTCCGACTTCGTACCCGGACTCGAAGGAGTCGTCGCGTTCGAGACGGAGATCGCCGAACCCGATAAGGAGGGCGGCGCTCTTCGGTACCGGGGCGTCGACATCGAGGACCTCGTCGGCCATGTCTCCTTCGGCAACGTGTGGGGACTCCTCGTCGACGGCGCCTTCAACCCCGGTCTGCCGCCCGCCGAGCCGTTCCCGATCCCCGTCCACTCCGGCGACATCCGCGTCGACGTGCAGTCCGCGCTCGCCATGCTCGCGCCCGTCTGGGGCCTCAAACCCCTCCTCGACATCGACGCCGAGCAGGCCCGCCAGGACCTCGCCCGCGCCGCCGTCATGGCCCTGTCGTACGTCGCCCAGTCCGCCCGCGGCCAGGGCCTGCCGATGGTCCCGCAGAACGAGATCGACAAGGCGCACTCCGTCGTCGAACGCTTCATGATCCGCTGGCGCGGCGAGCCGGACCCCAAGCACGTCGCGGCCGTCGACGCCTACTGGACCTCGGCCGCCGAGCACGGCATGAACGCCTCCACCTTCACCGCGCGCGTGATCGCCTCGACCGGCGCGGACGTCGCCGCCGCCCTCTCCGGGGCCGTGGGCGCCATGTCGGGCCCCCTGCACGGCGGCGCCCCCTCCCGTGTCCTCGGCATGATCGAGGAGATCGAGCGCACCGGTGACGCCGACGCCTACGTCCGCCGGGCCCTCGACAAGGGCGAGCGCCTGATGGGCTTCGGTCACCGCGTCTACCGCGCCGAGGACCCGCGCGCGCGGGTGCTGCGCCGCACCGCGCGCGAGCTGGGCGCCCCGCGCTTCGAGATCGCCGAGGCACTGGAGAAGGCCGCCCTCGCCGAGCTCCACGCCCGCCGCCCGGACCGTGTCCTCGCGACGAACGTCGAGTTCTGGGCGGCCATCGTCCTGGACTTCGCCGAGGTCCCGGCCCACATGTTCACGTCCATGTTCACCTGCGCCCGTACCGCCGGCTGGTCGGCGCACATCCTGGAGCAGAAGCGCACCGGCCGCCTGGTGCGCCCCTCGGCGCTCTACATGGGCCCCGGCTCGCGCGGCCCCCAGGAGGTCGAGGGATACGCGGACATCGCGCACTGACCGCGTGCGCCGGCCCGTGCCCGCCGCCGGTCGTCACGCCGGAGCGAGCAGCTCCGCGTGATGGCGGGCGGCGACGAGCGGGTGCGCCCGCAGCTTGCCCTTGAGCTCGTTGAGCCCGTACTCGGCGAACAGCGGGTTCGAGGGGTCGTCGGTGACGCCGGGCGCGCCGGAGGCGTGCGGGAAGGGCAGCGGCTCGATCCGGGCGTCGAGGCGCGGGTTGTAGAAGAACGGCACCGAGAACCGCTCGGTGGCCCCCGCCGGGCTCACCACCCGGTGGTTGGTCGCCAGCAGGTACCCGTTCGTGGCGACCTCAAGGAGCTCGCCCAGATTGACCACGAAGGCGCCGGGCAGCGGCGGCACGTCGTGGAAGAGGCCGTCCTCGCGCTGCACCTGGAGCCCGCCGACGCGGTCCTGGAGCAACAGCGTCAGGAATCCGTAGTCCTTGTGCGCGCCCACGCCCTGGCCGGCCCCGTCGCCGGAGCTCCCGGGATAGCGCACCAGCTTCAGATGCGGATGCGCCCGCTCCCCGAAGACCGGGTCGTAGAACCCGGCCGGAGCCCCGATGGCGGTCAGCAGCTCGCGCAGCAGCCGGGCCGCGACCGCGCTCAGCCGCTCCATCCAGGTCAGCGCGGCCGTCCGCAGCTCCGGCAGCGCGGCCGGCCACTGGTTCGGGCCCTGGAGCCACCAGTAGGCGGGCTCACCGGGGCGAGGGGGCCGCGCGGGCCGCTCGGCGCCTATGTCGAGCTGGTCCCGCCAGTCCCGGCTGCCGCCGGTGCGCTCATCACCCGTTCGGGTGTATCCGCGGAAGTGCGGTGAGCCGACGTTGTCGAGGGCCAGCCGGTCGGCCTCGGGGAGCGCGAAGAACCGGTGCATGGCCCGCAGCAGCGCGCCGGTCTCGGCCTCGGTCACGCCGTGCCCGACGAGCTGGAAGAAGCCCACGTCGTGGGCCGCGCTGTGGAGCTGCGCGTGCAGCAGCGCCCGTGCCTGGGGGCCGCGGCCGGCCGCCGAGAGGTCGATGATCGGAAGCTGCTGGTACGAGGGGAACCGCCCGGTCGGGGCAGGCGTGGAAGACGTGTTCGTCGTCATGAGATGCGTCCGCGGGGTGTACGGGTACCCGGGCGGCCGCCAGGGGTGGGGCGGGGGCCACGGGTGCCGGGGGAGGGAGAGAAGGCTGTGCGCGAAGGGGGCCCGTCAGGCAGAGCGCCGACAGCCCATGCTCGTGACGCGCACGTAGTCCACGTGGCGGCGTCGGACGAGCATCGGAGGCATGGCCACAGCGTACTGCGGTCCGCGCGGTGTGCCTGTGGCCCAGGTCACTGAAGGGGGTCCGGGCGTGGAAGCGGGCCGAGAACGCGAACGACCCGTGAGCTCGGGTCCCTCCGCCTCGCGGCGACGGGGCCGGCCGGACGTACCGGCGAGCTCACGGGTCGGGTGACTGCGTTGGATTGGGCCGGCTGCATGCGCTGCGCGCATGCCGGTCCGGCGCCGAACCGAGTCCGACAACGGGCCGTCAGCCCGCAGCCACCTCGTACGTCCGGGTTTCCGTCATGAGCCGAACCACCTCCTCTCCTACGTGTGGAGAACTCTAGGAACCCGTCCCGCAGGGCTCAAGCGATTTATTCGCGGCGTTCGCGTCGTTCTCGGCACGTGGGGATTTCCCTCATCTTCGAGGAACGAGGTGTGGGCTGGGTCACGTTCGAGTTGAATGGTGACGAGTGAGTGAACTGTCGTGCGTCGCGCCTCGGCGCGGACGCAGCCAGCAGGGGGTCCAGGTGAGTGCTTCCCGGCGTCGTGGGACCACCGACGAGCTGGGGCCGGACGAGCCCGAGCGGGACGGCTCGGATCTGCTCGCCGCGCTGCTGGACGGCATGGACGCGGCCCTGTGCGCCTTCGACGCCGACGGGGTCCTCACCCACTGGAACCGCGAGGCCGAGCGCATTCTCGGGTGGACGGCGGCCGAGGCGGTGGGGCGGCGCGGGTTCGCCGGCTGGGCCGTGCGGACCGCGGACGCCGAGGAGGTCGAGGGCCGGCTGATGTCGTCCATGGAGGCGTCCGGCCGCCAGGTGCACGAGTTCGCGCTCCTGACCAAGGACGGCGGCAGGGTGCTCGTGCGCACCCAGTCCGCCGCCGTGCGCGGCCCGGACGGCAAGCCCGCCGGGGTGTATTGCGCCTTCAGCGAGGTGCACACCCAGATCGACCTCGAACGCTCGATCGCCCTGAGCGAGGCGCTCTTCGAGGACGCCGCCTGGGGCGTGGTGCTGGTCGACGCCGACCTGCGGCCCGCCGTGGTCAACGCCCACGCGGCCCAGGCCCTCGGGGCCGGACGCGGCTCCGTCCTCGGCCGGCCCCTGGGCGACCTGCTCGCCCAGGGGGTCGAGGAACTGGAGAGCGCCCTCACCCATGTCCTGTCCGAAGGCGCGCCCCCGGCACCCGCCGAGATGTGGGTGAACGTGCGCACGCCGGAGGGCGACCGGCGGCGGTGCTGGCTCAGCGGCTTCGTGCGGCTCGCCTCGCCGCTCGCCGAGGAGCCCGTGCCCCTCGGCGTCGGCTGGCTCTTCCAGGACGTCACCGAGGCCAAGCAGACCGAGCAGGAGGCGGCGCTGCTGCGCTTCCGCGCCCAGCAGCTGCATCGCGCGGCGCGGGCCGCCGCCGAGTGCGAGAACCCCGGCGAGGCCGCCTCCCTGCACCTCGACTTCGCCCTCGCGGGCTTCGCCGACCACGCCCTGGTCGACCGGGTGGCCGGGGGCGGTCCCGCGGACGGGGAGGGGCCCGTACGGCTCGTACGGACCGTCGCCACGCCCGCCGGGTCGCCCGGGCCGAGCCACATCGGCGGCAAGGCCGGACTGCCCCTGCGCTACGGCGCGGGGCACCCCGCGCTCCAGTGCGTGGACCGCGCCGGTTCGGTCCGGGCCGACGCGGCCGCGGCCGACCCCGAGCAGGCGCGCGAGTGGGCGCTGGCCCGGCAGTGGCCGCGCGACTCCGTGCACGCCCTGTGCGCGGTGCTGCGCAGCCGCGGCCGGACGCTGGGGGTCGTGACGTTCCTGCGGAGCGCGGGCCGCAGCCGGTTCGAGCGCGCGGACGCGATGTACGCGGAGGACGTGGCCGTACGGATCGCGATGGCCCTGGACCTGGAGGAGCTGGCCGGCGGCTCCTGAGGCCACCGCGGGCGCACACCCGCTCGCCGTGGCTCGCGGCGTCCCACCCCGGCGAGCACGCGCCCGTGCCGAGGGGGTCCGCCCGTGCCGAGGGGGCCCCGGGCCGTGCGCCCTCAGCGCCGGTAGAAGATCCGGTCCCCGTACTCCGTCATCACCCGGGTGTTCCACGCGTGGCCGCCGTCGACGTTGCCCGAGCGGAGCAGGGGCGGTTCGACGCCGCGGTCCGCGAGGTCGCCGGCCGCGGTGGCCATGACGGCCTGGAGGAGGGCCGAGGTGACGACGGTCGACGCGGGGGCGAAGGGGGCCTCGATGGAGTCCAGGGTGAGCTCGGCGTCGCCGATGGGGATGCGCGAGTCGAGGACGACGTCGCAGTGGTCCTTGAGGTAGGTGCCGGACACGTGCCGTGACGAGGTCCCGGTGGCGTAGGCGACGGAGGTGACGCCGACGACCTTCACCCCCAGGGCGCGCGCCTTCATCGCCATCTCCACGGGGAGCGCGTTGCGGCCCGAGAGCGAGATGATCACCAGCAGGTCGCCGGAGCGCAGCGGACTGGAGTCGAGCACCGCGCTCGCCAGACCGTCGACCCGCTCCAGGGCGGAGCCCAGGGTCGCCGGCATGACGTCGACGCCCACCACCCCCGGCACCGTGAGCAGGTTCATCAGGGCGAGACCGCCCGCGCGGTAGACGACGTCCTGCGCGGCGAGCGAGGAATGGCCGGCGCCGAAGGCGAAGAGCCGGCCGCCGTCCACCACGGTGTCGGCGATCAGCGCCCCGGCCGCCTCGATCTCCCCGGCGTCCTCGTCCCTCACCTGCCGCAGCAGACCGATCGCGGCGTCGAAGAACTGCCCGGCCAGCTTGCTGTCGCTCATCGGCGAAGCCCCTTAGAAGTCTCGTCGGCTTGGACGTCTCGTCGGCGCAGGGCGGGTGGACGGCTGAACCGGTCGCCCGGCGTGGCCGTACTCCCGTCGTGTCGCGGATCACGTTGCGGTCTGGACCACTGCCCTGTCAATACGGCTTGCGGGGCGCTCACGGGCGCGACGCGGAGGCGCGCGCGGGCGGGCCGGGAGCCCTGTTCCCGCGGATTCCGGGGCGATCGGTATCAAGCGGTTCGGACGGCGAGGCACGGTTGTCAGTGCTATGCGTCAGAATTGAGTTCAGGGCCAGCGCACAAGCCGGTGGGCCATCGAGTCTCCGGCAGAGCTAATCGAGGGGCACGAATGTCCGGACTGATCGACACCACGGAGATGTATCTCCGCACCATCCTCGAGCTGGAGGAGGAAGGCGTTGTCCCCATGCGCGCCCGGATCGCGGAGCGCCTCGACCAGAGCGGCCCGACGGTGAGCCAGACCGTGGCGAGGATGGAGCGCGACGGCCTGGTGGCGGTGGCGAGCGACCGGCATCTGGAGCTCACGGACGAGGGACGCAGGCTCGCCACGCGTGTCATGCGCAAGCACCGGCTCGCCGAGTGTCTGCTCGTCGACGTGATCGGCCTGGAGTGGGAGCAGGTGCACGCGGAGGCCTGCCGCTGGGAGCACGTGATGAGCGAGGCGGTGGAGCGGCGGGTGCTGGAGCTGCTGCGTCACCCGACCGAGTCGCCGTACGGAAACCCGATCCCGGGCCTCGAGGAACTGGGCGAGAAGGACGGCGCGGACCCGTTCCTGGACGAGGGCATGGTCTCGCTGTCCGAGCTGGACCCGGGTCTGGACGGCAAGACCGTCGTCGTACGGCGGATCGGGGAGCCGATCCAGACGGACGCCCAGCTGATGTACACGCTGCGGCGGGCGGGCGTGCAGCCCGGCTCCGTGGTCAGCGTGACGGAGTCGGCCGGCGGGGTACTCGTCGGCAGCGGCGGTGAGGCCGCGGAGCTGGAGCCGGACGTCGCCTCGCACGTGTTCGTCGCCAAGCGCTGACTCCTTCCGGTACCCGCGAGGGGCAGCTCCCGGGCGCAGACCCGGAGGCCGGCAGCCGCTGACCTCCACGTCGGCGTCCGGGAGCACGCCGGACACCCTGGGACCCACCCGTCCCGTACCCGCCTCGGGCGCGTCAACTGCTGTGACGGCAGAGGCAGTTGTGATGTTTTCGCGACCATGTCGAAACCAAGATTCAGTGTGCCGAATCGCAGCGCCGCGACCGTTTGCGTGCGAGGCTGTCGCGTGAGGCATATGACCTGAGGGCTCTTGACCGTGTCCGGGAGCGATGGCGCACGGTCGGAGAGGGGGCGTGAGGATGTGCCGCAGACGTGGCGAGGGCCCCGGCGCCTTACGGCGCCGGGGCCTGTCCTCCCCTGTGCTGACCCGGAGCCCCGAGCTCCCAGGGTCATTCCCTTCGGACCGTTTTCCCCGAGCGGTCCGCCTCCCGCTGAAGATCTCCCCCGGGCGACGGCCGTCAATCCTGGTGGGCGGTCACTCGAACGAGGGGTGTTGCGGCCGGAAAGGCCATTTTCGAATCCGCATTCGATAACGTGACGATGTGGCGGGAGCCCACGAGGGACATCGACCGGCACGGCGGGAACAGCGGCAGGAAGCGTACGGGTGGACCGGCAGGGAAGCGCTGGTGCGCGGCGGTCCGAGCGAGCTAGGGGGGTGCCATTACCGATGGTGCGGCGCATCGACGTGACGGGAGCGGGCGGAGTGCGCCTGGCCGCCTGGGAGTTCGCCGATCCCCCGAAGGACGAGGACCGGCCGAGGGCGTCCGCGGCGCCCGGCGTGCTGTTACTGCACGGCCTCATGGGCCGCGCCTCGCACTGGGCGTCCACCGCCCGCTGGCTCTCCGAGCGGCACCGCGCCGTCGCCCTCGACCAGCGCGGCCACGGCCAGAGCGACAAGGCCCCGGAGGCCGAGTACACCCGTGAGGCCTACGTCGAGGACGCCGAAGCCGCCCTCGACCAGCTCGGCCTCGGACCGGCCGTCGTCATCGGTCACGCCATGGGCGCCCTGACCGGCTGGCAGCTCGCCGCCAAGCGCCCCGATCTCGTCCGCGCGCTGATCATCTGCGACATGCGGGCCTCCGCGCTCGGCGCCGCCTCCCAGCGCGAGTGGGAGGACTGGTTCAAGGCCTGGCCCGTCCCCTTCGCCACCCTCGCCGACGTACGGAAGTGGTTCGGCGAGGACGATCCCTGGGTGGAGCGCCGCAATCCCGCCCGCGGCGAGTTCTACGCCGAGGTGATGCACGAGTCCACCGACGGCTGGCGCCCCGTCTTCGCACCCGAACAGATGCTCAAGTCCCGCCAGACCTGGGTGTACGACGCCCACTGGGAGGAGCTCGCCCAGGTCCAGTGCCCCGCCCTGGTCGTCCGCGGCCTCGACGGCGAGCTCGGCCGGGCCGAGTCCCAGGAGATGGTCCGGGTCCTGCCGCGCGGCCAGTACGCGGAGGTCGCGGACGCCGGCCACCTCGTCCACTACGACCGGCCCGAGGCCTGGCGCGGCGCGATCGAGCCGTTTCTCGACGGAGTGCTCACCGGCAGGAGCCGATGAGCCTCACCCCTTGCTGACGGCCGTGAGGATCTCCGGCAGCCGCCCCGCCGTCCGGGGCGCCGCGAGCCTGAGCCCCAGCAGCGTGATCAGCGCCCCGTAGCCCGCGCCCACCGGCAGCAGCAGCCAGGTCCAGCGGTCACCGCCGGCGCTGACGTTCAGCCAGATCGTCAGGGCGATGACGGGGGCGGCGAGCAGCGCGGCCGAGATCATGCCGCCGAAGATGGCGATCCAGGCGAGACCGCCCTGACCGGGGGCCACGTTCTTGTAGCCCTCCTGGGGGATGGAGTACGGGAAGCGGGCCGAGGACCACGCGCCGGTGGCCAGCATCGCGCCGAGCAGCGCGAAGGACAGGCCGAGCACCTCGGGCAGCTTCGCCCAGGCGCCGAGCAGCCCGGTCGTCACCACGGTCACGAGCGTCGCGTACGGCAGGGTGATCAGCAGCAGGGCCAGCGCGCGCCCGCGCAGTTCGACATAGGCGTCGCGGGTCGAGGAGATCGTCAGCGCGACCATCCAGAACGCGGACGTGTCCTGCCCGAACTGGTTGTACATCTGGATCCCGAGCATCCCCGCCGCGAAGCAGGCGAAGTACACCGAGCCGGTGCCCTGGAGCGCGTTGAACACCGGCACGATCAGACCGATGGCCAGCGAGGTCACCCAGGCCGCCTTCGTCTTCGGATCACGCCACACGTACCGCAGGCTGCGTTCCATGACCGTGCCGGTGCGTCCGGCCGGCAGCAGCCGCCCGAGCCCCGACGGGCCGCGCTCGCGCCCCGCGGGTTCCGCGGCCTGGAGCGTGGACCCGTCGGGCGAGGTCATCAACCGGGTCAGATGGCGGGACCAGAGCGCCAGCAGCCCCGCCAGGGCGGCCGCGCACAGCGCGAGCTGGACGATCCCGGCCGCGTACGACCCCTCGCTCACCGAGTCCACCGCGCCGACCGCCGACCCCGGCGGGATCCAGCGCAGCACGTCCGTCACCGGGTCGAGCTTCGCCAGTCCGCCCGTCGAACCGAGCCGCTGCGCGCCGAAGTTGACCAGCTGGGCGCCGACCGCGACGACCAGCCCGCTGAGCACCGCCAGATCGCGGCCCTTGCGGCTGGACAGCAGCCGGATGTTGGCGGCGGCGACGGCCCGCGCGAGGGCCACGCAGACCAGCAGGGCGAGTACGAGGGCGACCACCGCCGTCGCGTACGCGGCCGCCCCGTGCGCGACCGCGATCACCGAACCGAGCAGCAGGCAGAACGTGAAGAGCGGGCCGACACCGACCAGGGAGGCGGCCAGCAGCGCCCGGACGAGGGGCCGCGGCCGCAGCGGCAGCATCACCAGCCGCGTCGGGTCGAGCGTCTCGTCGCCGCTGGGGAAGAACAGCGGCATCACCGTCCACCCGATGGCCAGGATCACCGTGAGCAGGACACCGACGGCCTCGGCGTGCGTGTTGCCGCGCAGCGCGATCAGGCCGATCAGCTGGAGCACGGCGAAGAGCAGCACGAGGACCGTGGACGCGACGAACGCGGCCCGCCGCCCGGCGGACTGCCGCAGTCCGTTGCGCAGGAGCGCCAGCTTCAGGCGGACGACGACGGGGGTGATCGACGCGGTGGAGACGCCGGTCGCGGCGCTCACCGGGGAGCCCCGCCGCCCAGCCAGTCCAGGTCGGCCGAGGTCCCGCGGCCGTGTGCGCCGACCAGTTCCAGGAAGGCCTGCTGGAGCGAGGGCGCGCCGCCGCGTACGTCCGCGAGCGGACCGTGTGCCCGGATGCGTCCGGCCGCCATGACGGCGACCCAGTCGCACAGCGACTCGACCAGCTCCATCACGTGGGAGGAGAAGACGACGGTGGCGCCGGAGGCGGTGTACCGCTCCAGAACGCCCCGGATGATCTGCGCGGAGACCGGGTCCACGCCCTCGAACGGCTCGTCCAGGAAGAGGACTTCGGGGTTGTGCAGGAGCGCGCAGGCCAGACCGATCTTCTTGCGCATGCCGGTCGAGTAGTCGACGACGAGTTTGTGCTGGGCGCCGGCGAGGTCGAGGACGTCGAGGAGCTGGGTTGCGCGCTTGTCGACCTCGGCGCCGGGAAGGCCGCGCAACCGCCCGTTGTACGCGAGCAGTTCGCGCCCCGAGAGCCGCTCGAAGAGCCGCAGTCCCTCGGGCAGCACGCCGATCCGGGCCTTGACCTCCGCCGGGTCGCGCCAGACGTCGTGACCGACGACCTCGACGGTGCCCTGATCGGGCCTGAGCAGCCCGGTCACCATCGACAGCGTGGTGGTCTTGCCGGCCCCGTTCGGCCCGACGAGCCCGATGAACTGCCCCGAGGGAAGCTCCAGATCGATCCCGGCCACGGCGACCTGCTCACCGAACCGTTTCCAGAGCCCCCGCACACGTACGGCGGGCACACCGCCGTCCTTCGCTCCCTCGCTCATACAGGCACCCTAAGCGCGTACGCCCGCCGGACGGGCCGAGAACCGGTACCGGTCCCCGCCGGTCGGTCCTACCGGTCCCGTCCGCACGCGTAGGCCAGCGGGGAGATCAGCTCCTCCGCGTCCGGCAGCCAGCGGTTCGCGGGAGTCGGACGGCAGGCCCACTGCACGGCACCCCGGGAGCCGATCCGGGTCGGCGGCGCGGCCACGTAGGCGCCCTCGCCCAGTGTGCGAAGGTCGAGCGAGGCCGGCGGCCAGCCCAGCGCCCGTACGAGATCGGGGAGCTTCGCCGCCGCGCCGGGCAGCACGAAGAAGTGCATACGGCGGTCCGGGGTGCAGGTCACCGGGCCGAGGGCGAGCTCCATCCGCTGCATCCGGGCGAGCGCAAGGAACCCGGCCGACTCGGGCACCTCGATCGCGTCGAACGTACGCCCCGTGGGCAGCAGGATCGACGCCGACGGCTGCAACGACCAGAGCCGCCGCGCGACGGTCGCGCTGCCGGTGGCCAGGTTCGCCCAGTCCTCGCGCGCCGGATGCGCGCCGGGCGCGGCGCAGGCGGGATCGCCGCAGGAACAGAGCTGCACCCCGCCGGCCGCTTCCAGCCAGGTGCCGGGGAACACGTCCCAGTGGCGTTCCTCGGCATAGCGCACGGCGGTTTCCCGCAGCGACTCGCCACGCTGCTGGGGGATCTGTGCGGACTCGGTGCCTGCGATGGTCTCTTCCACGTGGACCTCAACTCCCGCGTCCACCCCGGGTTACGGGGGACACGCGCGCGGGGGAGGAGCATCGATTCCCCGCCCGGGGCGCATGGATGCACGTGCGGGGGCGCGCGGGGGGAACGGCAGCCGGGAGCGGGTAACCAGGGGTGGGGTCGGGCGAGCTCCCTTACCCCGGCAATCCTCACATGTCCCGCATCTTCGGTATGTCTGCGGGGCATTGATCTTCCTGGCCGGCCGCCCGGACGCGACCGGCCGGTGAGGCACGTCAACTCGGTGCGCGGACAGGCACCGCAGCCACAGGGGGGTACGCCATGGCCGCAAGGCCTCTGATCGCCAGGCAGCCGAACGAGCGGCTTCAGGCACTCATCCAGGAAGCGGGCTGCTCGAACGCCGGGCTGGCCCGCAGGGTCAACATGTGCGGAGCGGAGCACGGGCTCGACCTGCGCTACGACAAGACGTCCGTCGCGCGCTGGCTGCGCGGTCAGCAGCCCCGGGGGCGGGCCCCGGCGATCATCGCCGAGGCGCTGGGGCGCAAGCTCGGCAGGACGGTCACGATCGACGAGATCGGCATGGCAAACGGCAAGAACCTGGCGTCCGGCGTCGGCCTCCAGTTCTCGCCGACGATACTGGGCGCCATCGAGCAGGTCTGCGAGCTGTGGCGCAGCGATGTGGGACGGCGGGACTTCCTGTCCGGGTCGTCCGTCGCCGCCTCCGCGCTCGTCGAGCCGAGCCGCGACTGGCTGATCTCCTCCCCCGACTCGCAGGTGGCCAGGTCGGCGGGCCCGCGCGTCGGGCTCTCGGACGTGGCGGCGGTCCGCGCGATGACCCAGGCCCTCGTCGATCTCGACCACCAGTACGGCAGCGGGCACGTGCGGCCGGTCGTCGTGCACTACCTGAACAGCGTGGTCTCCGGTCTGCTCGCCGGCTCCTACCGCGAGGCGGTCGGACGCGAGCTGTTCGCGGCCGTGTCCCGGCTGACGGAGCTCGCCGGGTACATGGCCATCGACACCGGCCAGCCCGGGCTCGCCCAGCGCTACTACATCCAGGCGCTGCGGCTCGCGCAGGCGGCCGGCGACCGCGGCTACGGCGGCTACGTCCTGGCCGCGTCCATGAGCCACCTGGCCGCCCAGCTCGGCAATCCCCGCGAGATCGCGCAGCTGGCCCGCGCGGCCCAGGAAGGATCGCGCGGGCGCGTGACCCCGCGGGCGGAGTCGATGTTCCACGCCGCCGAGGCGCGCGGGCACGCGCTGATGGGCGACGCGCGCGCCGCGCAGGTGGCCTCCGGGCGGGCCGTCACCGCCCTGGAGAACGCGGACGCGGCCTCCGGGGACGACCCGGCGTGGATCGCGCACTTCGACGAGGCCTATCTGGCCGACGAACTGGCCCACTGCCACCGGGACCTCGGCCAGGCCGAGGCCGCCGCGCGGTGCGCCGAGGAGTCCCTGGCCGGCCTTCCCGAGTCGCGTGCCCGCCGCCGGGCCATCGGCTATGTCCTGCTCGCCACGGCGCAGGTGCAGCAGCGCGAGGTGGAGCAGGCCTGTCACACCGGTCTGCGGGCCGTCGAACTCCTCGGCACGCTCCGCTCCAACCGCGGCGCCGAGTATCTGGAGGATCTGCAACAGCGCCTCCAGCCGTTCCGGGACGAGGCCGTGGTGCGGGAGTTCGGGGCGCGCATGGAGCTCCAGGCGGCGGCGTGAGCGTTCCCGGGGGCGGGGTGTGATCATTTCTCTTCCGCGGCTTCCGGCCCCGCTCCCGTGAACATATGGCCCGTACCGACGTGAACTCCGGGAAAACGAGGGCGAGGTGGGGGAAGGGAGTGAGATACAGCGCAATCGGGGGCCGTTTCGTTACCCCTGTCACACAGTGCGGCGGTCACCTCAGGTGCTGCGTAGCAAGGGGTCGCGGGGACCCGGTAGCGTGAGCCGATGATTCCGAAGGTCCCCCATTCGTAGGAGTCCCGGTGACGCAGAGTGGACAGGGCGAGGAGCCCTCGGCGCGGCCCGCGCGCGAAGGCATCGTGCTGCCCTCCGACGGCAGCGAGCCGCTGCTGCCGGGCACGACGGGTGACGGCGCGGCCCCGGCCGGCGGTCCGGCCTGGGGCGGCCAGTGGGGCCCCGACCAGTCGGCCGCCCAGGCGCCCCGGTCCGGTGACGGCTGGGGGGCACCGGTGAACGCCACCCAGTCGTGGGGTGCCTCCGTGCCCTCCGATTCCGCGGGCTGGGCGGCGCCGGACGCGCACGGCGCACAGCAGGCGCAGGGCTTCGGGCAGCCGGGATCCGGTTCCGCGCCCCTGCCGCCCGAGAGCGCGCCGTCCTCGGCGTACGGCGCGGGGAACGGCTATGCGCCGGGGGCGCACGGCTCGCACGCCGCCTCCGGATACGACGGCTACGGCGCCTACGGGTCCCAGGAGCAGCAGGGCGTTCCGCTTCCGCCCGGCGGCGAGGACGGCGCCACCCAGTACATCCCGTACATACCGGCCGCCCCGGGTGCCGACGAGGGGGCGACGCAGTTCATACCGCCGGTCGCCGCCGCGCCGGACGAGGGCGCCACCCAGTTCATCCCGCCGGTCGGTCCGGGCGCGCTGCCCCCGGAGTCCGGGACCGGCATCCCGCAGTACCTCGGACAGCAGGCGCGGGGTTCGGACGCCGACGCCACGCAGTACATCCCGCCCGTGCCCGCGCAGCCGTCGGGGGGCTACGGGATGCCCGCCGGCGCTCCGGGGGAGCGGCAGCCCCCGGCGGAGTTCGACAATCTCTTCCGCACCGAGCCGGCACCGGCCGGAGCGACCCAGACGCTGCCCCGTATCGACGCGGGGCCCCCGCAGGCCCCGCGCGGCGCCGGTGACATGTACGGAGCCCAGCCCGGCCCGGGCGGGCCCGGAGGCCGGGCGGCGGGCCGCCGCGGCGGCCCGTCCGACGCGGGCGGCGGTGGCCGCAGCGGCTCGCGCGTCCCGGTGATCGCGGCGGTCGGCGTCGGCATCATCGTGCTCGGGGTCGGCGCCGGCGCCCTGCTCAGCGGCGGCGGAGGCGGAGGCGGCGGCACGGACGACACCGGCAAGACGGTGGCCGCGACCGCGCCCGCCTCGCAGGGCTCCTCGGCCGCCGCCGATCCGGTGAAGGCGCAGGCCGTAGAGCTGGATAAGCTCCTCGCGGACAGCTCCAACAGCCGCGGCTCGGTGATCAACGCCGTGGCGAACGTGAAGGCGTGCAACAACCTCGGCCAGGCGGCCGGTGATCTGCGGGACGCCGCCAAGCAGCGCGGCGAGCTGGTCACCCGGCTCTCCTCCCTCGCGGTCGACAAGCTGCCGAACCACGATCAGCTGTCGACCTCCCTCACCAATGCCTGGAAGGCCTCCGCGGCGGCCGACAACCACTACGCGGCCTGGGCCGACCAGGTCGGCAACGGGAAGAAGGGCTGCCACAAGGGTCACGCCCGCACCACCGGGCAGACCCAGGCCGGCGACGCGGCCAGCGGCACGGCCTCCGCCGAGAAGGAGAAGGCCGCCGGGCTGTGGAACGCCATCGCGTCCAAGTACGGCCTGACGCAGCGGACCCGCACCCAGCTGTGACCCACGACGAGAAGCCCGGCCCCCTCACCGAACGGTGAGGGGGCCGGGCTTCTCGTCGCGCCTACTGGTCCGCGTTGGACAGCGTCTTCGCCATGTTGACGAACCCGCCCCGCTGCGAGGTCAGCTGACCGTCGCGGATGACCTGGAAGGTGACGTCGGCGTTGACCAGGCGCGGGAAGTCGGCGGCCGCCGTCTGCGCGTCGAAGCGCCAGCTGAGGGTGGGCGTGAGTCCGCCCGTGCTCACCTTGAGGCCGTCGTCGAGCTCGCGCCGGATGGTGAGGGCCGAGATCTCCCCCGCGCCGAGGGACTCGATGACCTTCTTGAGCACGGTGTAGGCGATCCAGGTGGTCTGCACCCCGGCGTCGGCGGGGTCGATCCGGTTGTCGCCGAACGCCTGCTCCTTGAGCACCGCGCGCATCGGGTACCAGCGCGCGTCGTTCGCGGTCGGGTACCAGCCGGTGACGTACGAACCCTCGTAGGGGCCCGACTTGCCTCCGGTGGCGTCGATCTGCGACTGGTCGATGCTGCCGATGACCGTTCCGGTGTGCACCTTGCGGTAGTCCGCGCTGTCGCGCCGGAAGGAGTCCATGAACGTGTTCGTGCGGTCACCGAGCGCGGGGACCACACAGCCCTGCCGGCCGGGCTCGGACGTCGCGTGCTGGAGCGCCAGCTGCGTCGGCCGGGAGTACTCGGTGGCGTCCTCGGCCGCCCGCTGGTCCGCGGCCTGCGGGTGCCCCAGCGCCTTCAGGCCGGCGTCGAGCAGCACCGGGAGCTCGTCACCCGCGATGGTGTCGGGGCGTATGAGCGAGACCGGTCCGCAGTTCTTGCCGAGCTGCTCGCCGAGGCCCGCCAGCAGGACGCCCTGACCGCCGTTGACGGGATAGGAGATGGGGCTGGTGAACTCGTCGTCGGTGACCCCGAAGCCTCCGATGTAGGGGATGCCCGCGCTCTCCAGCGGAGCGAGGAACGCGCGGCTGTGCTGGCTGTAGGACCCCACGACCGCGACGACCTTCTCGTCCGCGGCCCGCTCCGCGCAGTGCGAGGCGTCGACCGGGTCGTTGTGGTCGTTGCAGGTGATGATCTCCAGCTGCCGGCCGTTGATGCCGCCGTGGGCGTTGACCCAGCGCGCGTAGGCCTTCGCCAGCGCCGGCATTCCGGGCTTGTTCGTCGCGTTGGTCTTCTCGGGGGCCCAGGTCATCACTTTGACGGGGCCATCCCCGGAGCCCCCCGTGGCACCAGGGATGACCCCGCATCCGACGGCGACCGACGCGCATGCGACTAAGGCGCTCGCGTACAGCAGCTTGGCCTTGCGGGGCCGGGGCGGAGTGGGGGAGGTGGTGCGGGTACGTCGCCTACCGGTCATGGGCATGCACGATTCCCCCACACCAGAAACCTTGGTGTGACTCGCGGTCGACACCGGGTGACGCAGAGGTGAATTGCAGGGGTCGATGAACTGTTTTTCACAAGGAACGTACGATCGGTGACCGTGCAAGACTCGGAGAACTCTTCCCGCCGTGGCCGTCGCTCCTCCACCATGGGCGGCATGCCACTGAACGACATGCCGTGGTGGCGCTGGCGCAGCAATGTGCGTTCCGCGCTGCACATGCTTTCCGACCCCGTGTTCCAGAGAGACGTCTGGCTCGCCGGCGTCGACGGATACGGCGACGTCACGGACGCCGTGTACCGCTTGGTCGAGGACACCTGGCTGGACAACTGGTCGGCCGAGAAATACGTCGGCACGATCTTCCGGGACTCCCAGGAGGCCGCCCTCGTGGACAGCGCCGTCCTGCGGGTCCTGCGGATCATGCACCAGGTCGGTCCCGACGCGCCGGTCTCCGCCTATCTCGACCACCAGGCATGGCCGGACGCCCTGGCGGCCGCGCGCGCCGCGCACGTACGGATGGCGTCGAGCGACGGGGAGGACCCGGACACGCCTCCGCGGACCCTGGAGGTCCTGCGCATCCTGACGCGGTCGGCATAGCCGCCGTCACCGCCGTCGGCCCTGGTCCGGCGGCCGTGAGGCGTGCCCGGCGGCGTCCGCGTGGCGGGACGGCACTCCTGCGCGGGCGTCCGGTGTGAAACCCTGTCCCGCATGAATGAGCCGTCCGTCCGCGGGACCGCGCCCGCCGCCGAGCAGTACGTCCTGACGCTGTCGTGCCCCGACAAGCAGGGCATCGTGCACGCCGTGTCCAGCTACCTGTTCATGACCGGCTGCAACATCGTGGACAGCCAGCAGTTCGGCGACCAGGACACGGGTCTGTTCTTCATGCGCGTCCACTTCTCGGCGGAGTCGCCGGTGACGGTGGAGAAACTGCGGGCGAGTTTCGCGGCGATCGGCGACGCCTTCCACATGGACTGGCAGATCCACCGGGCCGAGGACCGCATGCGGGTCGTCCTCATGGTCAGCAAGTTCGGCCACTGCCTGAACGACCTGCTCTTCCGGGCGCGGATCGGCGCGCTGCCCGTCGACATCGCTGCCGTGGTCTCCAACCACACGGACTTCGCCGAGCTGGTGGGGTCGTACGACGTCCCCTTCCACCACATCGCGGTGACGAGGGACACGAAGGACGAGGCCGAGGCGCAGCTGCTGGAGCTGGTGCGCGAGAAGGGCGTCGAGCTGGTCGTCCTCGCCCGCTACATGCAGGTCCTCTCGGACGACCTGTGCAAGCAGCTCAGCGGCCGGATCATCAACATCCACCACTCCTTCCTGCCGAGCTTCAAGGGCGCCAAGCCCTACCACCAGGCGCACGCCCGTGGGGTCAAGCTCATCGGCGCGACCGCCCACTACGTGACCGCCGACCTCGACGAGGGCCCGATCATCGAGCAGGAGGTCGAGCGGGTCGGCCACGACGTCACCCCCGACCAGCTGGTCGCCATCGGCCGTGACGTGGAGTGCCAGGCGCTGGCCCGCGCGGTGAAGTGGCACGCGGAGCGCCGCATCCTGCTCAACGGCCGCCGCACGGTCGTCTTCGCCTGACCGCTGACCGCTGACCGCTGACCGCTGACCGTCCGGCTGTCCGGCTGCTCAGGCCTGTCTCCGAGCGTTGCCCGGCCGGCCGCTCAGGCCTGCCTCAGACCGCCCGACCGCCCGAACATGTCCGACCGTCCGGTCCGCGGGTCACATCCGGCTCAGCGACGCGGCCGCGAACAGGACGTCTCTGATGACCTCGCGGTCGCCGTCCTGTCCGGCGGCCGCCTCCTCGGGGGACACATGGCCGGCGGCCAGGCGGCAGAATTCCACCCCGTCCAGCGCGACATGAGCCACCTCGTGATCGGCGGAGCCCACCGCGCCGGGCGAGTCGAGCGGGATGAGCCATTCGCCGCCCCCGGAGCCCTCGATCTCCAGGCGCAGACTGCGCCCGGGGGTACCCGCGGTGACGAGATGGCGGACCGACCGGTCGGCGAGGCCGGCCCGGCGCCGCTCGGCGAGCGCGAGGGGCAGCATCCGCGCGGCCAGGTCGATCATCCGGTGCAGATGCCGGGGAGCCGGGGGTTCGTACGGGTAGTCCACCGCGTCGGCGATGTCCCCCGCGTGCACCCAGCACTCGAAGGCCCGGTCCAGCATCGAGTCGCTGAGCGGCAGTTCGAAACCGCCGTAGGCCACGGTGAGCCGCCCGGAGGCCTCCCCGCCCGCGACCCCGCCCGCGGCCGGGGCGCCCTCCTCCACGAACGACGCCGTCCGCACGATGTCGTGGCTCTGCTCCCGCCAGGGCCCGCGCACGGACCGGGTGTGCGGGACGCGCGTGGAACGCCAGTACGTCTCGGTGCGTTCCTGCGGTGTCGGCCCCTGCTCGCCGGTCCCGCCGAGGGGGTCCTCCAGGCCCAGCGCGACGGCGACCAGTCCGTCGACGCTCAGCAGGTGGGCGATGACCCCGGCGACCGTCGTACGGCGGCTCACGGGCCGGTCGCCCTCGAACCAGCGCAGCCGCACGGGCGCGTGCCATTCGGAGCCGCCGATGTCCTGGAGCAGGGCGTCGAGCCGGGCGGTCTCCGCGTCGTACGGAGCGGCCCACCCGGGGACCGGGATGCGCGGCGGGCGCCGGTCCAGGCAGCTCGTCAGGACACGGGTGCGCAGGGCCGGGTCCAGGTCGAGGCTCTCCGGTGGGTGCAGCAGTCCGACCGCCTCGCGCAGCCGCAGCGCCTCCTCCGCGCAGGAGCCGCAGTGCCCGAGGTGTTCCTCGACGGCGGTCGTCTCGTCGGCCGAGCAGGCGGCCAGCGCCCAGGCGCCCAGCAGCGACTTCAGGACCCGGTGTTCGAGGACCAGCGGCGCCGGGACCGGTTCGGGCAACGGCAGCCCGGTGTCCTCCACCGAGGCGCGCGGCGGCGGTATGCGGGCCGGCCCGCCCGGCCGCGGTCCGGCGCCTCCCGCGTCCTCGTGCCCGTCCTCACGCATCGCGCTGTGCCCGTCCTCGTTCTCGTCCGTGTTCCCGTGCACGCCCTCGTGGCCGTTCTCGCGCCCCTCCTCGTCGTCGGACGAGGCGAACCGGCCGGATTCCCGGCTCACCGCGCACCCCCGGGTTCCGGTGGCGCGCCGGAGGGCCCGGCGTCGTGGGCGGTGGACAGCAGCTGGAGGCCGAGGCGGAGCCGGCGGCGGGCCTCGTCCTCGGTGACGCCGAGATCGGCGGCCGCCTGGCGGTAGTCGCGGCGCTGGAAATACGCCAGTTCCAGCGCGGTCCGCAGCGGGGTGGGCATGGAGGTGACGATGTAGTCCGCGCGGGCGGCGACGGACGCGCTGCGGACCTTGCGCTCCAGCTCCTCGGCGGTGCCGTCGCCGCCCTGGGCGAGCGCGGCGGTCTCGGTGGCGCGCAGGCGCTGCACGGCCAGACGGTGGGTCAGTGTGGCGACCCAGGAACGCAGCGGCCCCTGGGTGGGGTCGTACGCGTCGGGGTTCTCCCAGACGTGGGTGAAGACCTCGCGGGTGATCCCGTCGGCGGCCCGTTCGTCCCCGAGCACGCGATGGGCCAGACCGTGCACCAGCGAGGCGAACCGGTCGTAGAGCTCGCCGAGCGCGGCCGCCTCACCGCGCGAGAGCCGCTGCTGCATCCTGCGGTCCCAGCGGGGCGGTGCGTCCTGCGTCGCCATGCGGCCCCCTCACCTGGTCGTGCCCGGCGCCTGTCCCTGCCTTCGGCCGCTGTGCCGGCCGTGTCCCCTGCCTCTGTCCCGTCATGCGGTGCCGTCGTCCAGCCTGTGCGCGACCGCTGTCTTGAATGTAGTCGGCACGTCCGACAACGCACGCCCCTTTGCGTCAATGTGCGCCCCTGGGCGGGCGGTGGATGGTAGAAGCGCGCCGCTTCCACCCCTCAGCCTGACCGTAGCTGGCCGTATGCGACCGAAAGAGAACCATCGTGAAGCATTTTCGACCGTAGACAGGCGTTTCTTCCTGGCGCGATCCGTGTTTCATGGAACTACGGCTGGGCAGCCGCGCTGGAAGGAAGCGTACGGAGTGCTTCCGTTTCTGCTGGGCGAGGCGAGCGAGAGGCGTGGCGGTGACGCTCAAGGTGACCCACGTGACCGACGTGGCCGACGTGACCGACGGCGAGTGGGCCGTGCTGCGGGTGTCGGGCGAACTGGACCTCGTCACGTCGCCGGCGCTGCGCCAGAGCGTCCACGACGTGGTCGCCGCGGGCCGGCACAGCGTCGTCCTGGATCTGTCCGAGGTCGTGTTCTGCGACTCCAGCGGTGTCGGCGTCCTGATCGCCGCCCGCCGTCTCATGCGCTCCTGCCGCGGGCGCCTGCGGCTGATCCTGCCCGCCCGGGGCGCGGCCGACGGCTCCCATGTGAACCGTGTCCTCGGCGCCCTCGGGGTGCGCCGGCTCTTCGACGTCTACCCCGACGTCGACGCCGCGAGGGACGAGGAGTCCCGCCCGCTGTCGGCCTGACGGCATCGCGACGCCGTTGTCCGGGAATTCTCCCGGTCGCGGTACAACCGTCGCTTTCCGGCCCGCCGGACGGTTCGGGCGTCGTACGCTCCGTGGCAGATGAACCGCAGTCCGGCCGAGGCCGGCTGAGAAGTGAGGCGGGCCGAACACCCATGGTCAGTTCCGAGTACGAGCGCAGGATCGCCGCCCGGTTCGCCGGCTTCGACCAGGACGGCAACGGCTACATCGACCGGGAGGACTTCAGTGCCGCGGCCAAGGCCGTGCTCGCCGAGTTCGGCACGACGGCCCGGTCGGACAAGGGCCAGGCGCTCTACGTCGGCGCCGAGGCGTTCTGGCAGGGCATGGCGGGGATAGCGGACCGGGACGGCGACCAGCGGATCACGCGCGAGGAGTTCGTGAGCGGCGCCGTGAAGCGGCTGCGCGACAACCCCGAGCGGTTCGCCGAGATCGCCCGCCCCTTCCTGCACGCGGCCCTCGCCGTGGCGGACACCGACGGGGACGGCGCGGCCACGGTCGGGGAGGCCACCCGCGTCCTCAGGGCGCTCGGAGTGGGCGAGAGCCTCGCCGCCACCGTGGCCGGCGCCCTGGACACGGACACCGACGGACGCATCGGCGAGCCGGAGATCGTGACCGCCTTCGCCCGCTACTTCACCGTCCCGGAATAACCGGACCGGCCAGAACGGCAGGCAGGGCGGGACCGGGGCGGGGGTCACCCCGAGAAGCGTTCCCTGAGCCGGTACTTGAGTACCTTTCGCAGTGCCTCGTTGCGCGGAAGGGCGTCCACGACCTCCAGCTGCTCCGGCAGCTTGTGCACGGACAGCCCTTCCCCGCGCAGATACGACGTCACCGCGGCCAGCGTCAGCTCCGGCGCCCCCGGCGGCTGCTCCACCACCGCGCAGACACGCTCCCCGCGCTCGGCGTCGGGCAGCCCGATCACGGCGGCGTCGCCGACGGCCGGGTGCCGGTGCAGCAGGTCCTCGATCTCCTTGGCGGAGATGTTCTCGCCCTTGCGGATGATGATGTCCTTCACCCGGCCGGTGAGCACGAGATGACCGCTCCCGGTCAGATGCCCCACGTCCCCGGTGATCAGGAACCCGTCCCCGTCGAACGCCTCCGCGGTCTGCGCCGGGTCTAGATATCCCTGGCACACGGCCTCCCCGCGGAGCCGTACGTCCCCGTCCGCGCCGGCGGGCCGGGCGGTGCCCGCCGCGTCCACGATCCGTATCTCCATGCCCTCGGGGGGCCTGCCCTCCGTGGTGGCCAGGTTCTCGGCGGTGTCGTCCGGCGCGCCCATCGTGATCATCGGGACCTCGGTCATCCCGTACCCGTGGGTGAGCTGCACGCCCATCTCGCGGACCACCGAGTGATAGACCTCGGGCGGCTTCGGGGCCCCGCCGCCCGCGAGCAGCCGCAGCGTGGGGATGACCGGCTCGCCGGGCCGCTTGCGCTGCTCGGCCAGGAACATCGAGTAGAACGCGGTCGACCCGCCCGCCACCGTCACGCCGTGCCGGCGGTACTCCGCCAGGGCGGCGGGCAGCGCGAAGTGCTCGAACACCACGGCCGGGAAGCCGTACAGCAGCAGCATCACGGTGTAGTCGGGCCCGGCGATGTGCGCGTAGGGGAAGGCCATCGAGCCCACGTCGTTCTCGGACAGGTGCAGCGCGTGGGCGAGGCAGGAGCCGCCCGCGATCAGTGAACGGTCGGTGTGCAGCACGCCCTTGGGGTCGGAGGTGGTGCCCGAGGTCCAGTAGATCCAGCGGACGGAGGTGCCGTCGGACGGCGGGGCGGGCAGGACGGCGGGGTCGCCTTCGGGCAGTTCCTCGTACGCCTCGAAGACGTTCCTCGCGCCGAGCCGGTGCGCCATCGCGGTGTGGTCGAAGCCGCGCCACTCGCCCGGCACGGCGAAGAACTCGGCCTTCGACTCCCGCAGGGCGAAGCCGACCTCTCGGTCGCGGTAGAAGGGGATGACCGGCGACTGCACGGCGCCGAGACGGGCCAGCGCGAAGGACAGCACGGCGGTCTCGATCCGGGTGGGCAGCTGCCAGGCGACCACCGTGCCGGGGCGTACGCCCCGCTCGTGGAGGCCCGCCGCCACCCGCTCGGCGCGGTCGCGCAGCTCGCCGAAGGTCAGGGACCGGTCCTCCTGGAGCAGGACGGGCCGGTCGGGGGTGAGGCCGGCCCGGCGGTCGACCAGTTCCCACAGTGTGCGCGCGGAACTCAGGGCATGTGCGGTGTCGTTCACGTCGGCCCCCTGGGACGGTTCCTTCGGCTCCCATGTAACTGACGGGTAGTCAGATCGTGGGCAGAGCGTAGGGCTCGGCGCCTTGTCGGTCCATAGGCGCGGGGCTAGCCTGCTTGAGCAGATGGATCTGACGGGTCATCAGAAACGTACGCCAGGCGGAGGGGACCATGACCGAACTGCCGCGCATCATCAGCGTCGACGACCATGTGATCGAGCCGGCACACCTCTTCGAGACCTGGCTGCCGCGCAAGTACCGCGACCGGGGCCCGAAGCCGCTCACCGCGGGAATCGGTGAACTCGCCTACGTCGGCGGCAAGTACCGGATCACCATGGACCCGGACGGCCCCCCGACCGACTGGTGGATCTACGAGGACCTGAGGTTCCCGTACAAGCGCAACATCGCCGCCGTCGGCTTCGACCGCGACGAGATGACGCTGGAGGGGATCACCCGCGCGGAGATGCGGCCCGGCTGCTGGGACCCCGCCGAGCGGCTCAAGGACATGGACCTCAACCACGTCGAGGCCAGCCTCTGCTTCCCCACCTTCCCGCGCTTCTGCGGCCAGACCTTCGCCGAGGCCCACGACAAGGAGGTCGCCCTGGCCTGTGTGCGGGCCTACAACGACTGGATGGTCGAGGAGTGGTGCGGCGACAGCGGCGGCCGGCTGATCCCGCTGTGCCTCATCCCGCTGTGGGACATCGATCTCGCGGTCGCCGAGATCCGCCGCAACGCCGCCCGGGGCGTCAAGGCCGTCACCTTCTCCGAGATCCCCACCCACCTGGGGCTGCCCTCCATCCACTCCGGCCACTGGGACCCGTTCTTCGCGGTCTGCCAGGAGACCGGGACGGTCGTGAACATGCACATCGGCTCCTCCTCCCAGATGCCCGCCGCCTCCCCCGACGCGCCCCCCGCCGTCCAGGCCTCGCTGTCCTTCAACAACGCCATGGCCTCGATGATGGACTTCCTGTTCAGCGGCGTCCTGGTGAAGTTCCCGCGCCTCAAACTGGCCTACTCCGAGGGCCAGATGGGCTGGATCCCGTACGCCCTGGAGCGCGCCGACGACGTCTGGTCCGAGCACCGCGCCTGGGGCGGCGTCAGGGACCTGATCCCGGAGCCCCCGTCGGCGTACTACTACCGGCAGATCTTCTGCTGCTTCTTCCGCGACAAGCACGGGATCGCGTCCCTGGACGTGGTGGGCCGTGACAACGCCACCTTCGAGACCGACTACCCGCACGTCGACTCGACCTTCCCGCACACCAAGGAGGTCGCCCTCGACCATGTGAAGGGCCTCGACGAGGAGACGGTCCACAAGCTGATGCGGGGCAACGCCATCCGCATGCTCGACCTGGACCTGTAGTGGACCTGACGTACACGCCCGAGGAGGAGGAGTTCCGCGCGCGCCTGCGGAACTGGCTCGCCGTGGTCCTTCCGGCACTGCCGCCGAAACCGTCCCCGCACGACTGGCCCGCCCGGCGGGCGTACGACCTCGGCTGGCAGCGGATGCTGTACGACGCCGGCTACGCGGGCCTGCACTGGCCCGTCGACGCCGGCGGCCGGGGTGTCACGCCCACCCAGCACCTCATCTACCTGGAGGAGACGGAGAAGGCGGGCGCCCCCTACGTGGGGGCCAACTTCGTCGGGCTGCTGCACGCCGGGCCGACCGTCGCCGCCGAGGGGAGCGCGGAGCAGCGGGCGCGCTGGCTGCCGCCCGTGCTGCGCGGCGAGGAGGTCTGGTGCCAGGGCTTCAGCGAACCCGACGCCGGATCCGACCTCGCGGCACTGCGCACGCGCGCGTGGCGCGACGGCGACGACTACGTGGTGAGCGGGTCCAAGATCTGGACCTCCCACGCCGAGGTCGCCGACTGGTGCGAACTGCTGGTGCGCACCGACCCGGAGGCGCGCAAGCACCGGGGCATCACCTGGCTCGCGATGCCGATGGACGCGCCCGGGATCACCGTCCGTCCGCTGCGCACGCTCGCGGGCTCCACCGAGTTCGCGGAGGTCTTCCTCGACGAGGTGCGCGTCCCGGTCGCCAACCGGGTCGGGGCCGAGAACGACGGCTGGCGCGTGACCATGGTGACGCTCTCCTACGAGCGCGGCACCGCCTTCGTCGGCGAAGTGGTCGCCTGCCGACGGGTGCTGTCCGAGATCGCCCGTGAGGCGCGGAAGAACGGCCGCTGGGACGACGCCGTGCTGCGCCGCCGTCTCGGCAGGCTGAACGCCGAGTTCCGCGCGCTGTGGCGGCTCACCCAGTGGAACGTCAGCGAGGCGCAGGGGACCGGGGGCGTGCCCGGCGTCGGCGGTTCGGTCTTCAAGCTGAGCTATTCGCACGCCCGCCAGGAGCTGTTCGACGCCGCCGCCGAGGTCCTCGGGCCCGAGTCCCTCGACCTGGGGCGGGAGTGGACCCTGGACCGGCTGTCGTCCCTGTCGTACACGATCGCGGCGGGCACCTCGCAGATCCAGCGGAACATCGTGGCCGAGCGGATCCTCGGCCTTCCCAAGGGGAGATGAGCTTCACGGTGGACTTCCGGCTCACGGACGACCAACGGGCCCTGCGGCAGGGCGTACGCGCCCTTCTGGAGGGCCGCTTCGGGCGGGAGGAGCTGCGCGCGGCCGTGGACCGGGCGGAGGGGAAGCCTCCCGGGGGCGGGGGTGTGCTCGACCGGGGGCTGTGGCGCGAGCTGGGCGCGGCCGGGTTCTTCGCGCTGCGCCTGCCCGAGGCGAGGGGCGGTGTCGGGCAGGGTCTCCCGGAGGCCGTGCTGGCCTTCGAGGAGGCGGGGCGGGTCCTGCTGCCCGGCCCGCTCGTCGCCACCCATCTCGCCGCGGGCTCCGTGCCCGGAGCGGCCACCGGGGAGGTGGTGGTGACGTCCGCCGACGGGGGACTCGTGGAGGCAGGGCACGCCCAAGGGCGCGTCGACGGGGGACTGGTGGAATGGCTGGACGAGGCCGATGTCGTACGGGGCGACGCCACCGGCGCCCTGCCGCTGGCATCGGTGGACCCGCTGACCCCCCTGCACCGGCTGCCCGCGGGCGCCGGCGACCGGTCCGCGGGCGGCGCACCCCGGGGGGCCCGCGCGCCGGACCGGTTGGTCGCCTCGCTCCTCACCGCCGCCGAACAGCTCGGCAGCGCGGCCCGTACCTGTGAGAGCGCCGTGCAACACGCCCGGACACGTGAGCAGTTCGGGCGGCCGATCGGCGCCTTCCAGGCCGTGCAGCACCTGTGCGCGGGCATGCTCGCGCGGGTCGAGACGGCCCGCGCCGCCGTCTACGCGGCCTCGGTCACGGCCGACCCGGCGGACATCGCGGCGGCCCGTCTGCTCGCCGACGAGGCCGCCGTGCGCGGCGCCCGCGACTGTCTCCAGGTACACGGCGGCATGGGCTTCACCTGGGAGTCCGACGTCCATCTGCATCTGAAGAGGGCATGGATCCGCACACACCGTGCGGGCGGCCTCACGCAGAGCGAGGAGGAGCTGGCCGAGGATCTGGTGGCCCGGACGGTGTAGAGGGCCGCTGTGCTGGGGCGGCGCGGGAGGAACGCGGACGGATGTCGCGGATCGTGGCAGAGCGGGATCACGGAGCGTTGAGACCGTGTTGTGTCCTAGGCGTGACTTGTCACGGCCTGGAGTCGGCGCCGGGCTCCGGTACCTTGTGTGGGATGCGAGTGGTTCTGAGGCTGAGCCATCCCGGTGTTGCCCCCGAGGCCGCGCCGAACCCGGCGATGCGCGCCGCTCGTACGGCAGGGCGGACCCCCGCACCTGCCTGTTCGACTCCCCGTGGCGAGCGTCGCACAGTATGCCGCACGCGTACTCCTTCGCGCTGGAATATGCCCGAAGCGCTTGTTGGGGTGACTGTACGTCAACCATGCTGTCTCGCAAGGGAATCACGTTCCGTGATCCTTGTTCTGGCCATGCAGAAAATGGCTACGATCGTGGCCCTTGTGAGGCGCGAGGCGATGTGTCCGCCGGTTCGGATGGTGTGAGCGGTGCAGGTGCTTCAAGTGCAGCTGGAGATCCGGCCCGACCCCGCGGAGGTGGGGCGAGCCCGGCGGTGGGCCCGTTCGAGGCTCGCGGGGTCCGGGATAGACGCCGATGAACCACTCGCCGAGACGCTGATCCTGCTCGTCTCCGAACTTGTCACCAACGCCGTGGTGCACACCGGGTGTCCGGCCGTGCTGCGCCTGTGCCTGCCGGGCGGCGGCGCGGGGGCCGCCACCGTGCGCCTCGAAGTGGCCGACTCCAGCGCCCGGCCGCCGATGCCCCGGCACGCGGACGGCGACGAGACCAACGGCCGCGGCCTGGAACTGGTCGACGGCCTCGCGGACCGCTGGGGCTGGAGCCCCGAGGGCGCCGGCAAACGCATCTGGTGCGAACTCGACCGCTGCGCCTCGGGCGCGGCGCAGGACTCCCCGTACGGCGCCTACGGCGGGTTCGCGTACGAGGCCGTCTGAGGCGGCCGGACCGGCCCTTCCCTGGTCGCCGTATCGGCGGCCAGGGCCGCCGAGGAGATCCCGCGTCTTCCGCGCCCCATCTCGCTTTTGTGCATGTATGCACGAAAGTGCTGTACACGGCCGCGGTCGTGGCCGAATGCGCCGGGTCGTGCTTCCGTACGCGCTGTCTCAAATAGGGTGGAACACCGTAAATCACCGATCAGGTGTTGACGTGGCGTGTCCGTTTGATCACGCTTGTGTTCAGCGATTCGCCGCGAGGGGACGGCGAGGGCTCCGGTGACGGGAGCCCTCGGCGAGTGCGGGTCGCGATTCGGCGTCGGCTCCCCCACGGTCAGGGGAGGCAGGGCGGGTGCGCCGGAGACGGATGGCGGCGCGTGATGCCGTGCCCGGGGCGAGGTGGGGACCTTCCGGCCGGGCGCAGTCGAGAGTGGGGGAGGCGCGCCGCCGACCGCCCCTGACCGGGCCGGGCCCTGAGGCCGCCGTCGGGCGGGCGGATCGTCAGAGGATCGCCACGGGTGCCACCGGTGTGCCGGTGCCGCCGACGAAGGGTTCCGGCATCGCCGACAGCAGGAAGGCGTACCGGCTTTCTTGTCCACAGGCTGTGGACAATTCTTCGAGATTCCAGTTCTGGCCCTGAAGCATCCCCATCTCGACCAGGTCGAGCGCGTGCACGGGCAGCCACAGGTCCTCGATCTCGGGCGGGAAGATCTCGAAGGTCAGGGTGTCGTTGGCGACCGCCGCGACATCGCGCGCGTGGAACCACTCCGGCGTACGCACCGACAGGCCCGGTGACGGATAGCCGTACCCGTGCTTGTCGCCCGCCAGATACACCTGGATCTGGCCGGTCCGCACCAGCACGATGTCGCCCGCCCTCACCCGCGTGCCCGCCAACTCCTCCGCCGCCTCCAGGTCTTCGGGGGTGACGGCGTGTCCGCCGGCCAGCCGGTGCTCGCCGCGCGCCCGTGCCACGTCGAGCAGGACACCGCGCGAGACGATGTGCCGCGGTTTGTCGATCCCGCCGAACTCGGCGCCGCCGTGCGGGGTGACGGTGGAGGCGGGGCGTCCGTTGTAGAGCCGGCCGGAGTGCGAGACGTGGGGCAGCGCGTCCCAGTGGGTGGCCGCCTGGAGGCCCATGGTCACCGCGTCGTCGCTGCACGCCACCGTGCCGGGGCCGAAGATCTCCTGGTTGATCTGCACCATGGCGTGCAGCGGATTGACCCGTCCGGGGATCATCCCGGTCTGCACCCCGTCCTGCTGGAGCGGCAGCGCGAGCGGTACGCGGCGTCCGGTCCGCACGGTCCCGGCGGCCTCCCGCACCACCTCGTCGGTGATGAGGTTCAGCGTTCCGATCTCGTCGTCGTCCCCCCAGCGCCCCCAGTTGTTGACGCGCTCGGCGATCTCGTGGAACTCCGGATGAAGCGTCGGCCGCGACATGAGTCCTCCCCGGGGGCTTGTCTCCAGGTATCTGACGGGTCGTAGAATCCGAGTTGAATCTAACGGACCGTCAGAAACAGCGGGAAGGGGCCGGGCATGGGGAACTTCCTTGCGGGCAAGGCCGTCGCCGTCACGGGCGCGGGCCGGGGGATAGGCAGGGCGGTCGCCCTCGCCGCGGCCGCCGAGGGCGCGCGTGTCGTCGTCAACGACCACGGCGTGTCCGTCGAGGGCGCCGAGCCCACGAGTTCGGTCGCCGAGGCCGTCGTCAAGGAGATCGAGGCCGCCGGCGGGGAGGCCGTCGCGGTGGCCGACGACATCTCGACGATGGCGGGCGGGCAGCGGGTGGTCGACACCGCGCTCGCGTCGTACGGGCGGATCGACGGTGTGGTGTGCGTGGCCGGCATCCTGCGCGAGCGGATGCTGTTCAACATGTCCGAGCAGGAGTGGGACCCGGTGATCGCCACCCATCTCAAGGGCACGTTCACGCTGTTCAGGGCGGCCTCCGCGGTGATGCGCGCACAGGGCTCGGGCACGCTGATCGGCTTCACCAGCGGCAACCACCAGGGCTCGGTGGCGCAGGCCAACTACAGCGCGGCGAAGGGCGGGATCATCTCGCTGGTGCGCAGCGCGGCCCTCGGGCTGCACAAGTACGG
Organism: Streptomyces sp. NPDC024698; assembly: GCF_055559015.1. Taxonomy (NCBI): domain Bacteria; kingdom Bacillati; phylum Actinomycetota; class Actinomycetes; order Kitasatosporales; family Streptomycetaceae; genus Streptomyces; species Streptomyces sp. NPDC024698. The sequence goes on from NZ_JBVHLK010000004.1 coordinate 284,272, forward strand.
GGTCACCGCGAACGCCGTCGCGCCCGTCGCCCGCACCCGCATGTCGGCGAACGTGCCGATGGAGCTGAAGGAGATCGGCGAACCGGAGGACGTGGCCGCGCTCGTGGTCTACCTGCTCTCCGACCGGGCCCGCGAGGAACGCATCACCGGGCAGGTCTACACGATCGCCGGACCCAAGATCGCCGTATGGGCGCAGCCGCGCGAACTGCGCGCCGGATACGCCGAGGGCGCCTGGACCCCGGAGAAGATCGCCGACTTCCTGCCCGGGACCGTCGGCGTCGATCCGATGCCGCTGCTGGAGCGGCTGGAGGCGATGGCGCGGGCCGCGGCGGACAAGGCGCGCCCCAACGCCTAGCCGTGTCCCGGCCCGGGGTGCCCCGGACCGGACGGGAGGAGAGCGCGTGGATTTCGCATTCGGTGCGCGGGACGAACTCTTCCGGCGCGAGGCGCGGGCCTGGCTGGAGGAGCATCTGGCCGGCACCCCCGCGCGCCGCGACTGGGAGCGCGCACTCGGCGGGGGCGGCTGGATCGGGCTCGGCTGGGAGGAGGACGGGTACGGCAACCGGCGCGCGGACCTGACCCGGCAGGTGGTGTGGGCCGAGGAGTACGCCCGCTCGAAGGCACCGGCCCGGTCCGGGCACATCGGCGAGAACCTGCTGGCTCCGACGCTCATCGCGCACGGGACACCGGAACAGAAGGGCCGCTTCCTGCCCCCGATCGCCCGCGGCGAGGAACTGTGGTGCCAGGGGTACAGCGAACCGGGCGCCGGCTCGGACCTGGCGGGCATCCGTACAACTGCCGTACGGGAGAAGGAGGTTTACCGGATCACGGGACAGAAGATCTGGACCTCGCTCGCCCGGGAGGCGGACTGGTGCTTCGTGCTCGCCCGCACCGAGCCGGGCTCGACCCGCCACCACGGGCTGTCCTTCCTCCTCGTCCCGATGGACCAGCCCGGCCGGATCGAGGTCCGTCCGATCCGCCAGCTGACGGGCACGAGCGACTTCAACGAGGTGTTCTTCGACGGGGCGGTGGCGGCGGCCGGGCACGTGGTCGGCGGCGAGGGCGGCGGCTGGCGCGTCGCCATGAGCCTGCTCGGCTTCGAGCGCGGGGTCTCCACCCTCGCCCAGCAGATCGGCTTCGCCGAGGAGTTGGGGCGTGTGCTGCGCACGGCCGTCGAGTCCGGAGCGGCCGGGGATCCCGTCGTACGGGAGCGACTGGTGCGGCTCTGGGCCGAGTTGCGCGTGATGCGGTGGAACGCCCTGCGCACGCTGGGTGGTTCGGGGAGCCCGGGCGGTCCGGTCGCGCCGAGTGTGGCGAAGCTGCTGTGGGGCGGCTGGCACCGGCGGCTCGGTGAACTGGCGGTCCAGGTGCGGGGAGCCGCCTCGGCCGTGGGCCCGCAGGACTGGTCGCCCGCTCGGCCCTACGATCTCGCCCCGGACCAGCACCTGTTCCTCTTCAGCCGGGCCGACACGATCTACGGCGGCTCGGACGAGATCCAGCGCACGATCATCGCCGAGCGGGCCCTCGGCCTGCCGAAAGAGCCCCGGGGCGGGCCGTGAACGGGCCCGGCGCCGGTCGACGGCGGCCGGGAACGGCCGAGTCCGGCCCGGCGCGCGTCGGCCGGGTCGCGTCGGCGCGGCTTTCCGGGCGGCGCACCCAGGTAGGGCGCGAGGACGGCCCGGTACGGACCGAATCAGCCCGGGACCAGCCCGGGAACAGCGCCCGGGGCGGCCCGGGAAGAGGGGAGCCGGCGCGATGCGAGGCGTGATCTTCGACGGGAAGCGGACCCAGGTCGTGGACGATCTGGAGGTACGGGACCCGGGTCCAGGAGAGGTCCGGGTGGCGATCGCCGCGGCGGGACTCTGTCACAGCGATCTCTCCGTGGTGGACGGGACCATTCCGTTCCCCGTACCCGTGGTGCTGGGCCATGAGGGCGCGGGCGTGGTGGAGGCGGTGGGCCTGGGGGTGACCCATGTCGGACCCGGCGACCATGTGGCGCTGTCCACCCTCGCCAACTGCGGGACCTGCGCCGAGTGCGACCGGGGGCGGCCCACGATGTGCCGCAAGGCGATCGGCATGCCGCAGCGGCCGTTCACCCGCTCCGGTGAGCCGCTGTACCAGTTCGCCGCCAACTCGGCCTTCGCGGAACGCACGGTGGTCAAGGCGGTGCAGGCGGTCCGGATCCCGGAGGACATCCCGCTGCCGTCCGCCGCGCTGATCGGCTGCGGAGTCCTCACCGGCGTCGGAGCGGTCCTGAACCGAGCGCGGGTCGACCGCGGCGACAGCGTCCTGGTCATCGGCACGGGCGGCATCGGCCTCAACGTCCTCCAGGGGGCCCGGCTCGCGGGCGCGCTGCGGATCGTCGCCGTCGACTCCAACCCGGCCAAGGAGGCCGTCGCCCGCCGGTTCGGCGCGACCCACTTCCTGACCTCGGTGGACGGGGTCAAGGACATCCTGCCCACCGGGGCCCAGCACGCCTTCGAGTGCGTCGGACGCGTCGAACTCATCCGCCGGGCCGTCGACTCGCTCGACCGGCACGGCCAGGCGATCCTGCTCGGCGTCCCCCCGGCGACGGCCGAGGCCTCCTTCCTCGTCTCCTCGATGTACCTGGACAAGTCCATCCTGGGCTGCCGCTACGGCTCGTCCCGCCCTCAGCGCGACATCGCCCTGTACGCCGAGCTGTACCGCGAAGGCCGTCTGCTCCTGGACGAGTTGGTGACGGCGACCTACCCGGTCGAGGACTTCGAGCGGGCGGCCGAGGACGCGCACGCGGGGAAGGTGGCGCGGGCCGTGCTGACGTTCTAGGCCGTGTCCGCGTAAGTCGCGTCGGCCGCCCGCCGCCGACCGGTCACCCGGCGGAGCCGGTCCCGGCTCCGGATCTGAAGGTGCGCCGGTAGGTGGTCGGGTTGACGCCCAGGGTCGCCTGGAGGTGCTGGCGCATCGACTGGGCCGTGCCGAAACCGGCGTCGCGGGCCACCTGGTCGATGGACAGATCACTGGACTCCAGCAGATGGCGGGCGTGTTCGACGCGCTGGAGCGTGAGCCACTGACCGGGGCTGACACCGACCTCCTCGCGGAAGCGCCGGGTGAAGGTGCGCACCGACATGGACTCCTGCTCGGCCATGTCGCGCAGCTGGATCGGCTCGTGCAGGCGGCCGAGCGCCCAGGCGCGGGCGGCGGTCGTGCCGGCCGACCGTGCCTCCGGCACCGGGCGCCGGATGTACTGCGCCTGCCCGCCGTCGCGGTGCGGCGGTACGACGGTCCGGCGGGCCACCTCGTTGGCGACGGCGGCGCCGTGGTCCCGCCGTACGAGATGCAGGCACAGGTCGATCCCGGCCGCGACCCCGGCGGAGGTGAGGACGTCGCCGTCGTCGACGAAGAGCACGTCCGCGTCGACGTCGATCCGCGGGAAGAGCCGCTGGAAGTGCTCGGCGTGCATCCAGTGCGTGGTGGCGGGGCGGCCGTCGAGGTACCCGGCGGCGGCGAGGACGTAGCTGCCGGTGCAGATGGAGACGAGACGGGTGCCGGGGCGGATGTGCGTGAGGGCGGCCGCCAGCTCCGGGGTGAGGATGCCCTCCTGGTGCACGGGTCCGAGCTCGTACGAGGCGGGGACGACGACGGTGTCGGCGGTGGCCAGCGCCTCGGGTCCGTTGGCGACCACGACCGAGAAGTCCGCGTCCGTCTCGACGGGTCCTGGCGGCCTGACCGAGCAGGTGACGACCTGGTACAGCGGGCGCCCCCCGGAGTCCCGCGCCTTGCCGAAGATGCGCTGCGGAATGCCCAGCTCGAAGGGGAGCAGTCCGTCCAGGGCGAGGACGACGACGCGGTGCGGGGACGGCGTACCGGAAGGGGCCATGGCCCGATCGTAGCGAATGCTGTCTCTTGGGCCAGTGGTTCAGTGGCGTACCTTCCCCGAAGCTCTAGACGTGACCCAGACAACCGAAGCCGCCCAGGCCCCGGAGGACCCCCGGCCCGTCCGCCCCCGTGCCTCCCACCGCGTCCACCGCGCCTGGTTCGTCGCCGCCGTCACCTTTGTGACGATCATCGGCGCGGCCGCCTTCCGGTCGCTCCCCGGCCTGCTGATCGACCCGCTGCACCAGGAGTTCCAGTGGTCGCGCGGCACGATCGGCGCGGCCGTCTCGATCAACCTCGCGCTGTACGGGCTCACGGCGCCGTTCGCCGCGGCGCTGATGGACCGCTTCGGCATCCGCCGGGTGGTCGCGGTCGCCCTGACCGTGATCGCGATCGGCTCCGGGCTGACCGTGTGGATGACGACGGCCTGGCAACTGATGCTCTGCTGGGGTCTGCTGGTGGGGCTCGGCTCGGGCTCGATGGCACTCGCCTTCGCGGCCACGGTCACCAACCGCTGGTTCACCGCGCGCAAGGGCCTGGTGACGGGCATCCTGACGGCCGCCTCGGCCTCGGGCCAGCTGATCTTCCTGCCGCTGCTGTCCTGGATCGTCACGCAGCACGGCTGGCGTCCGGCCGCCGTCACCGTGTCGCTCGCGGCCCTCGCGGTCGTCCCCTTCGTCTGGCTGCTGCTGCGCGACCATCCGGCCGACGTGGGCCAGATGCCGTACGGGGCAAAGGAGTTCGTGCCGAAGCCCGAACCGGTGCGGGGCGCCGCCCGGCGCGCGGTGAACGTACTGCTCTCCGCCGTCCGCACGGGCCCCTTCTGGCTGCTGGCCGGGTCGTTCGCGATCTGCGGGGCCTCGACGAACGGCCTGGTCCAAACGCACTTCGTGCCGGCGGCCCACGACCACGGCATGCCCGTCACCGCGGCCGCCTCGCTCCTCGCGGTCATCGGCGTCTTCGACGTGGTCGGCACCGTCGCCTCGGGCTGGTTCACCGACCGCTTCGAGCCGCGCCGCCTGCTGGCGGTCTACTACGCCCTGCGCGGCGTCTCGCTGCTGTTCCTGCCGATGCTGCTCGCCCCGTCCGTGCACCCGCCGATGATCTTCTTCATCGTCTTCTACGGCCTGGACTGGGTCGCCACCGTCCCGCCCACCCTCGCCCTGTGCCGTGAGCAGTACGGCGAGGACAGCGCCATCGTCTTCGGCTGGGTCCTCGCCTCCCACCAGATCGGGGCCGCGCTCGTCGCCTTCCTCGCCGGTGTCGCCCGCGACCACTTCGGCCGGTACGACGTCGTCTGGTACGCCTCGGGCGCGCTGTGCGCGGCGGCCACGCTGATGGTCCTGGTGATCCGGCGCCGCCGTCCCCCGGTCCGGGCGGGAGCCGCGGCGGTGGCAGCCGCTCCCGCCTGACGGCCCGCCCCCGCCGCGTCAGCCGAGGAAGCGGCCCTTGTGGAAGAGCAGCGGCCGTACGTCCGAGTCGTCCCCGTCGGTGCCGCCCGCGCCGAGAGCGTCCACCCGTCCCACCACGATCAGGTGATCCCCTCCCGTGTGCACCGCGTGGATCGTGCAGTCGACCCAGGCCGCCGCGCCCGCGAGGCGGGGAGACCCGGAGACCGGGGCGGGGTCGTGGGCGACCCCGGCGAACTTGTCCGCGCCGCTCACCGCGAAGCCGCGGCACAGATCGCCCTGGTGCGCGCCGAGCACGTTGACGCAGAAGACGCCGGCGCGGGCGATGCGCGGCCAGGTCGCCGACGTACGGCCGACCATGAAGCAGACCAGCGGGGGGTCCAGGGAGAGCGAGGCGAACGACTGGCAGGCGAATCCGGCCGGGCCGTCGGCGCCGGTGGCCGGAGCCGTCACGACCGTGACCCCGGTCGCGAAGTGCCCGAGGACGCGCCGGAACCGGGCCGGATCGACCGGCGCCCGTTCGTCCTCGCCGACCGCGCGCAGATCAGGGCGCGGCAGCGCCTCGACGGGCCCCGCGACGGTGGGGGCCCCGGCCGACCTGAGGTAGCGGACGGCGGCGGCGGCCATCCCTGCGTGTCCCATCACACCGACCATTGAAGCTGACGGCCTGTCAGATGGGAAGGGGTGCGCGGGGCGTGCGCACGGCCGGAGCCGACGGCGGGAACCCCTCGCGGCACCTCGTGTCCCGCCCGCGTATCTTTCGCCTCATGAGGTCGGGGAACTCAGGGAAGCCCACGCGCCCCGCGTTGCCATGGACCGGCGCGGAGGTGAACCTCGCGGCCGCGGTCTGCGCGGTGCAGTTCGCCGTCGCCGTCGCGCTCTGGTGGGTCGGGACGTTCGACGACGACGACCACGGCGCGGGTCTCGGCGGCGGACTCGCCGCCGTCGGCCTGCTGTGCGTACTGGTCTTCGGACCGCCCCTGCTCGCCGCTCTGGGCCTGCTGCACGCGGTGACCTGCACGATGCCGGCGGCCGCTCTCGCCCGGCTCGCGCGCCGTCGCGCAGCCGGCCCCGAGAGCGCCTGGCACCTGGGTCTCGTCCTGCTGATCGGCGCGGCCTGGACGGGGCTCGCGGTCCTCCTGCTCGGCCTCCCGCCCACCGGGGCCAGGGCCCTGCTGCTCTCCGTGTGGGGTGTACCGCCGGCGCTGGCCGTCGCCCGGAGGCGACGGCGCGAGCGGGCCACCGGACGCCCGCAGGACGGCGGCCGTATCTGGCTCCGCTCGGCGCTCGCGGCCCTCGGGGCGTGCGGACTGGTCGTGGCGGCGGGCACGGTGGGCCTGGCCACCGGACTCGTCCACGCCTACGAGCCCCCGAAGCTCGGCGCCGGCCGGCTCGCCGGCGTCTGGCGCGGCGATCACGGGGCCGTGCTGCGGCTGAGCGCCGGCGGCGGGGCCGAGCTCTCGGCCGTGCCCGCCCAGCCCGAGTTCGGGGACGTGACCACCAAGGAGTTCACGCGCTGCGACGGCGTCGGCACATGGTTCCTCGACACCGCGGGCCGCTACGACCCGTACGCCGACGGGCCCGCCTCCCAGCGGCGGGACGGCGTGGTCGTCCGCGTCGGGGACTGCGGGCACGACACGTACTGGACCATCGGCGGAACCGAGGCCCACCCGGAACTCTTCGTCCTCTTCGGCGACCCCGACGCGGGGGACCTGCGCATACTGCGGCAGGACTGAACCGGCCGGGGCTGGAACCGGGGGCCGGGGCCGGATTCCGGGCCGCTCCGGGGGCGCTCCGTCAGCGGCCCTCGTAGCGAGGGGTGCGCCGCTCCACGAAGCTCGCGACCCCCTCGACGGCGTCCAGCGTCGTCATGTTGATCTCCTGCGCCGCCGCCTCCGCGGCGAAGGCGCTGCCGCGGTCGGTGTCCAGCGAGGCGTTGACCAGCTGCTTGGTGAGGGCGAGCGCCCGGGTGGGTCCGGTGGCGAGCCGCTCCGCCCACGCCCGGGCGGTCTTCTCCAACTCGCCCGGTGGTACGACCCTGTTGACGAGCCCGATCCGTTCGGCGTCCGCGGCGCTCAGCGCGTCGCCGAAGAACATCAGCTCCTTGGCCCGCTGCGGGCCGATCAGGCGGGGCAGGAGATAGGCGCCGCCGCCGTCCGGTACGAGCCCTCGGCGCGCGAACACCTCGATGAACCGGGCCGGTTCGGCCGCGAGGACCAGGTCGCACGCGAAGGCCAGATGCGCGCCGAGCCCGGCCGCGGTGCCGTTGACCGCCGCGATCACCGGCTTCTCGCAGTCCAGGACGGCGGCGATCAGGCGCTGCGCTCCCAGCCGGATGGTGCGGGCGACATCGCCCGGAACCCGCTCGCCCGCGGGCGGCCCGCCCCGCAGATCCGCTCCCGCGCAGAACCCGCGCCCGGTGGCCGTGATGACCACGGCCCGTACGCCGGGGTCGGCGGACGCGGCCGCGAGCAGGCCGATCACGCGCTCCCGCTGGTCCCAGGTGAGCGCGTTCATCGCCTCGGGCCGGTCGAGAGTGATCCACGAGACCGCGTTGTCAGTGGCGTGACGTATCAATGAGTCGAGGGATTTTGCGGGGGATTCGCGAGGTTCGGGAGCTTCGCCGGAGGCACGGGGGGAGTCGGTCATGAAGGTGCTCCGTTTCGTACGAGGGGTGCGGACGGGTTCGCCGCGGCGCGCGCGGGACCTGGCCGGAGCGGGTCGGCGGGCAGGGGGGAGCGGTGGGTCCGGGGCAGCAGCCGGATCAGCGGCACAGCACCAGGGCGTCCAGGGCCACGGCACCCTGCCCCCGGGGCAGGACCATCAGCGGATTGATGTCCAGCTCCGAGATCCCGTCGCCGAGTTCGAGCGCCATGCGCTGGACCCGGATCACGACCTCGACCAGCGCGTCCACGTCCACCGGCGGCCCCCCGCGCACCCCGTCGAGGAGCGCCCGCCCCCGCAGTTCGGACAGCATGGCCCGCGCCTGGTCGTCACCGAACGGCGGCACGCGTACGGCGAAGTCCCGCAGCACTTCCACGAGCACCCCGCCGAGCCCGACGGTGACGGTCGGCCCGAAGAGCTGGTCGTGCGTGACGCCCACGACCATCTCGACGCCCCGCTCGACCATCTGGCAGACCAGTACCCCGTCCAGGGAGATGCCTTCGTAGCGGGCGATGTCGGTGAGCTCGCGATAGGCGTCACGGACCTGGCTCGCGGAGGTCAGCCCGATCTTGACCAGGCCCAGTTCGGTCTTGTGGGCGATCTGCGCGCCGGAGGCCTTCATGACCACCGGGTAGCCGACCTGGCTCGCCGCCCGCACGGCCGCCGCCGCGCTGGTCACCAACTGCTCGCGCGGCACACGGATCCCGTACGCGCGCAGCAGCTGCTTGGCCGCGTGCTCGCTCAGCTGCTGGCCCGGGCGCATCAGGGCCTGCGCCTTGCGGAAGGAGGGCGACGGGGTGCGCGGGGCCTCGTCGAAGGGGGAGCGGTAGGCCGCGGTGAAGCGCGCGTGGTCGAGATGGGCGCGGACGGCGGTGATGCAGTTGGCGAACGTCCGGAAGGTGGCGACCCGGGACGACCCCAGCAGCGTCTCCCGGTACGCCGCCTCCGTGCCCACCGGCGACCCCCACACCACGCACACCAGCTTGTCCGTCTGCTCCGCCGCGTCCACCAGGTCCTGCGCCAGCTTGTCGCTCATCGGCGGGAAGGGCCCGGTGATCGGGCAGATCAGCACGCCGACGGCCGGGTCGGCGAGGATCGCGTCGATGATCTTCCGGCCGCGCCAGTCGCCGACCGGGTGGCCCCCGTTGTCGACCGGGTTCGCCACGTTCAGGTAGTCGGGTATCCAGGTGTGCAGCTCGGCCTGCTTGGCGTCCGAGAGGACCGGGAGTTCCAGGCCCGCCTCGCTCGCCAGGTCCGCGAAGTGCGCGCCCGTGCCGCCCGAGATCGAATAGACGACGACCCCGTCGGCCTGCGGTGCGCGGGCCCGGGCCAGCAGGGCCGCGGTGTCCTGGAGTTCGTCGAGTCCGTCGACGCGGATCACGCCGTACTGGCGCATCGCCGCGTCCACCACCGCGTCGGCGCCGGTCAGCTTGCCGGTGTGTGAGGCGGCGGTGCGGGCGCCGGTCTCCGTGCGGCCCACTTTCACCGCGACGACGGGCACCTTGCGCCGTGCGGCGCGGTCGGCGGCGAGCAGGAAGGAGCGGCCGTCTTTCAGCCCCTCGACGTAGCAGGCGATGGCGCCGACCTCGGGCCGTTCGGAGAAGTAGGAGATGAAGTCCGCGGTCTCCAGGTCGGCCTCGTTGCCGGTGGGGGCCCAGTGGGACAGGCGGACGCCCAGCTGCTGCATCGCGAACACCGGCCGCCCCTGGTGGCCGGACTGGGTGATGAGCGCGATCGCGGGGCCGTCGAGGTCCTCGCGGAAGTTCTCGAACGCGTTGAGGTTGGTGTTGGGCCCGAGCAGCCGCAGGCCGGAGCCGCGCACGGCGGCGGCGAGGCGGGCCTGGGCGGCGGCGCCCTCGGCACCGGTCTCGGCGAATCCGGACGCGAAGGCGACCGCGAATCGCACCTTGGCCTCGGCCAGTTGCTCGATCACCGGAAGGGGGTCACCGACGAGGACGACCGCCAGGTCCACCTGCTCGGGCAGGTCGGCGACGGAGGGGAGGCACGGCAGGCCGAAGACCTCCCTGCGGGTGGGGTGCACCGGGTGGAGCCGGGCGCCGACCCGCTCGGCCCAGCCGATCAGCTGCCGGGTGATCCCGGTGTTCGGCCGGCCCTCGGCGTCCGAGGCGCCGATGACGGCCACGCACTCGGGACGGAAGAAGCGGTCCAGGTCGGGCACGGCGGCGTACAGCGGGCGTCCGCTGACGTCCAGGTCGTCGACCTCGGCCGGTCGTCCGTGCACGACCGGGGAGGGCTGCTCGCCGCAGGCGATGACCCTGGCCCGGCGGGAGTCGGTGGTGAGGGTGCCGTGGGTTGATCCAAGCATCGGTCCGCCCGCTCCTGTGTGACAGCCAATGGTTAACTGACGCACTGTCAGATTACGCAACTGACGTCGTGTCAGGAACCGTTGTGCAGGGGTGGGCTTCTGATGGGTACCCGGCGGGGGTGCCGGCCTACCGCGGTGCGGGTCCGCTGGGTGGGTCGGGGCCGTGCCCGTGCGTCAGCCCGTCGCCGTCGGGTGAGGCGTGACCGTCGGTGGCGACGGGCATCGATGTACCGGCACGTCCCCTCGCGCCGGTTCCGGCTGATTCCAGCCCCTCCGGCGTTTGAGGAGCGGGGGTCCGGGGGCGGCGCCCCCGGGTTAGGGTCGGGTAGGGGCGGAGGGGGCGAAATGCCGTTGGTGCCTCAGCCGGTGGGCTGGGTGGTCGTCGCCTGGTGGGACACCGCCTTGGCGATCTTCTCGGCGTCCAGGGCGAGTTCGCGGAACATGCCGCTGATGGGGTTGGTGAACCCCGTGAAGTACAGGCCGGGCGCGTCCTTCGGGGCGTGGCCGCCATGTACGACCGGCCGCCCCCGCCCGTCGAGCACGCCGAGATGCCCGACCATGCCCTCCAGCGCCCGCGCGTAACCGGTCGCGGCGATCACCGCGTCCGGGGCGATCCGTTCCCCGTCGGCGAGAACGACCTTGTCGTCCTCGAACCCCTCGACCGCGGCCACGATCTCGACCCTGCCCTTGCGCACGGCATCGATGAGCCCGACGTCCTGGACGGGGATGGAGCCCTCGTTGACACGGGAGTAGAGCCCGGTGTCGGGGCGGGGCAGCCCCTGCGCCGCCAGATCGGGCACGCTCAGCTTGGCCATCGGCCCGGCCAGCGCGTCCACGAGTCGCACCGGCAGCCGCCGCACGGCGATGCCCGTGAACTGCGCGGCCCAGCCCGCCGTGGAGCGGCGCACGATGTGCGGCACGGTGCGAACGGACAGCCGCACGCGCGAGGCGCCGCCCTCGACCAGGTCCACGGCGATCTCGGCGCCGGTGTTGCCGGCGCCGACGACGAGGACGTCGCGGCCCGCGTAGGGGGCGGGGTTGCGGTAGGAGCCGGCGTGCAGCAGTTCGCCGGTGTAGGTGTCGCGGCCGGACCAGTCGGGGATGCGTGGGGTGTGGTTGTAGCCGGTGGCGACGACCACCGCGCTGCCGGTCAGCTCCCGTCCGCCGGTGGCGTGCAGCAGCCAGCCGTCACCGCCGGGGGCGGGCTCGACGCGGGAGACCTCGACACCGGTGACGATCTCCAGACCGTGGTGCTCGGCGTACTTCTCCAGGTAGCGCACCACGTTGTCGCGGGCCACCCAGCGGCCGAACGAGCGCGGCATCGACAGCCCCGGCAGCGCGGACAGGCGGCGGGTGGTGTGCAGGTGCAGCCGCTCGTAGTGGCCTCGCCAGGAGGCGCCGACCTGATCCGACTTCTCCAGGACGACAGCTCGTACGCCCCGGGCGCGCAGTGCGTGCGCCGCCGCGAGCCCTCCGGGGCCGCCTCCGATCACGTACACGGGGCGGTCCTCGTGGGAGGGCACCGTGGGGGAGGTCGTGGAAGCAGTCGAGTCGGCCATAGCGCGAGCGTAATCACGGCTGTGCTTGATAGGTCTCGGTCAAGACCTGAATCGGTTGCGAACCGGTCACGACTGTGGGAGGGGTGGGTGGGCCTCGTGGCGTAGGTCACTTCAGTGTGGTGAAGGGGTGCGACAAGCGCGGTGCCGTCGCAGGTGGGCGCAGGGGTGTACGTCTCGCGCGGGAGCGTGGGAGTGGTGCCGTGCGCCCCCTCGGAGGAGTGGTGCGGGGGCCGGTGACGGTGGGCCTGCCGCCTTCTCCCGGCCGGACCGTGCCGGCCCCTTGCGCGGGCGCTCCCGGGAGTCGAAACTGACGTTCCGTCAGATACGGCTCCTCTGCGGGAGGTTCGGCCATGGACACGATCTGGCTCGGCGGGGCGGAATGGCTGGCCGTGCTCCGTATCGGGCTCGGGCTGTGGTGGTTCGAGAGCTGGCGGCACAAGGACAGGAAGGGCTGGTTCGAGCGCGGGACCGGCATCGCGTGGGCGGCCGATGTCGCCTCCAAGCACCGCTGGAACGCCGTGCGTTCGGGTTTCGAGACGGTCGTCGTACCGCGCCCCAGGGTAATGGCGTACGTCGTCGTGTACGCGGAGCTGGCACTCGGTCTCGGGCTGGTGACCGGGCTGCTGACTCCCGTCGCGCTGGTCGCGGGCCTGCTCCTCAACGCCCTCTACTTCACCCTCATGATCCACGACTGGGCGGAGCAGGGACAGAACGCGATGATGGCGCTGGTCTCGGCCGTCGGCCTGTTCGGGATGTCCTGGCAGACCTGGTCCCTGGACAGCGCGCTCGGTCTCTTCCGGTGAGCGGGACCGGCCGGGGCGCGGCAGGCCCAGGAGGCGGGTTCGACGTTCCCGGGACCGACGCCTTCACCCGGCCGTACTGGGACGCGGCTGCCCGGGGACGGCTGCTGATCAGGCACTGCGCGTCCTGCGACCGCGTTCACCACTATCCGCGGGAGTTCTGCCCGTACTGCTGGAGCGAGGACGTCGGCTGGCGCCCCGCGAGCGGACGCGCCACGCTCTACACCTGGTCCGTCGTCCACCGCAACGACCTGCCGCCCTTCGGCGGACGGGTGCCCTACGCCGCCGCCGTCGTCGACCTGGCGGAGGGGCCGCGGATGATGACCGAGGTGATCGGCTGCGAGGAGGCGGCGCTGCGGATCGGGATGGAGCTGGAGGTGGCCTTCCGGGCGGGGATCCCCGTGTTCCGGCCCGTGTCACCGGCCGCCGGCGGGTGACACGCTCCGGTCCTCCGGGTCCGGCCGGACCCGGGCCCGCGTGGCCACCGGGCGGTCCGGCCTATCCGGCGGGCGCCGGTTCCGGGGCCGGTTCCGGGTCCGTGGCGAGCCGTCCGTGCAGGTGGACGTCGCGGAACGCGTCATGGCGGCCGGCCTCGAACATCGCGCCGCGCAGCGTCCCCTCGTGCCGGAATCCGCAGCGTTCGGCGACACGGCAGGACACCTCGTGGCCCACGGCGTGGCCGAGGTCCAGACGGTGCAGGGCGAGGCCGGTGAAGGCGTAGCGGGCGGCCAGGAGGAGGGCGCGGGTGGCGACCCGGCGTCCGCGGCACTCCGGGAGGACCCAGTAGCCGATGCGGGCGCAGCTGATGACGTGGTCGATCTCGTTGAGGCCGACATGGCCCAGGGTCTCGCCGGACTCGGCGTCGGTGACGCAGAAGGGGACCCCGGTGCCGCTGGTCGCCGCCGCGACACGGGTCCGCAGCGACTCGCGGGCGGCGTCGATGTCCCGGACGAACCTGAGCGGGGTGTTCCAGCGCTGGAACTCGGGATCGGTGAGCCCGCGCAGATACGCCGACACATCGGCGTCGGACTCCGGGTCCCAGGGGCGCAGCCGCAGGCCGAGGCCCGTCAGCTCGGGGGCGGGCTGGACGGAGAACTGCACGTGCGCGTCGGCCATCCAGCCATTCAAACCTCTCCCGGCCCACCGGTCACTCCCATCCGCGGAAAATCGGAGGCGCGGCCCCGCGGCCGCAGGGGATCATCCGGCATGACCTCCGTGACGTACGACTGGCGGCTCACCCACGACCTCGACGCGTTTCTCGGCCGGGCCGGGGACTTCCTCCGCTCGCGGCCCGACCGGCACACCGTCGCGCTGACCGTGACGGACGCGCTGCGCAGACGGGGGATGAGCCAGTACGGCGGGAGCGTGCCGGTCTTCGGCACCCTGGAGCGGGACGGGGCCGTCCTCGGCGCCTTCTTCCGTACACCGCCGTACCGGCTGAATCTCACCTCGCTGGACGAGGCGGGCGCGCGGTCGCTGGCCGCGCTGCTCGCGGACACGGGGACCGAGGTGCCGGGCGTCTCCGCGGACAAGGACACGGCCGAGGTCTTCGCCGCGGCCTGGGGGCTGCGGACCGGCGCGCGGGCCGAGCCGCTGCGGAGCGAGCGGCTGTACCGGCTCGCGGGCCTGACGGTGCCCGAGCCCGCGCCGCCCGGCCGCCCCCGGGTCGCGGACGAGGGCGACCGGGACCTGCTCGCCCGCTGGTACACGGAGTTCGCCGAGGCCATCGGCGAGGGCGGGCACCGCGAGCCGGGCGCCTGGGCCGACGACCGGATCTCGTACGGCGGCATCACGCTCTGGGAGACCCCCGACGGCACCCCGGTCGCCATGGCGGGCGTGACACCCCCGGTCGCGGGACAGCTCCGCATCGCCCCCGTCTACACCCCGGCGCGGCTGCGCGGCCTGGGGTACGCCGGTGCCGTCACCGCCGAGGTGAGCCGCGCCGCGCTCGCCACCGGAGTGCGGGAGGTGCTGCTCTTCACCGACCTCGCCAATCCGACCAGCAACGGCCTGTACCGGCGCATCGGCTACCGCCCCGTCTCCGACTTCGCGACGTACGACTTCACCTACGAGGCGTAGGGCCGGACCCCCGGGGGCGCGGGGCGGTCGGGCTCAGGGGGTTCCGGTGGCCGTCGCCCGCGGGCTCAGGGCCACAGCAGTTCGGTGGCCCAGCCGGTTCCCGTGCGGCGGTAGACGAGCCGGGTGTGGCGCCGGCGGGCGTCGCCCTGGAAGAACTCGGCCTCCTCCGGGCGCAGCCGGTAGAGGGTCCAGGTGGGGGCGGGGGAGTCCGGGGCGCTCTCGGCCCGCTGCCAGGCTGCGTCCGAGGCCCGGTCCAACTCGGCCCGGGAGGGCAGGACGTCGCTCTGCCGGCCGACCAGGGCCGCGGCCAGCGCTCCCGTGGAGCGGGCGTGCAGGTCCGCCAGGCTCTCCTCGGGCGACGCGGCCGTGACCGGGCCGCGGATCCTGATCTGACGTCCCTGCGCGGGCCAGTAGAAGCCGAGAGCGGCGTACGGCCGCGCGGCCAGCTGCCGTCCCTTGCGGCTCGTGACGTGCGAGGCGAACGCCCAGCCGTCCTCGTCCGCGCCGTGCAGCATCACCGTCCGCACATCGGGAAGCCCGTCCTCACCGGCCGTCGCGAGCGACATCGTGTGCGGTTCGGCCTGGCCGGCCTCCGCGGCCTGGGTGAACCACTGCGTGAACAGCGCCAGTGGTTCGGCGGGCGCGGTCGCCGGGTCGAAGGACGGCAGCTCGGCGTCCCACACCCGCAGCGACCTCAGCACGTCGTGTAGATCTGTTCCCATGACCCGATTATCGCGCCAGGGGCAGACGCAGGCCGGAGGCTCGGGGGCTCACCCGCGTGGTGACCTGAAGCCCTCATCGAGGGGACGGCGGAGCCGTCCGTCGAGACGGACGACATGGGCCGTCGTTCTCGGTACCGTGCTGCCGCTCCTGCTCACCGGGTGCGGCTCCGTCACGGACCGGAAGTCCTCGATCACCGCCCCCGAGGTCTTCTATCTGCGCCCGCACGGCGACAGAACCGGGCCCAAGGTCAAGGTGCCGTTCCGTGTCCGGGCCGAGGACGTCGGGGCGGGCCGCAACTCCGCGGCGCGGGATCACCGGTTGACCGTCGACGTGCGCGGGTCCGAGAGCGTCGTGCGGCTCAGGACCGCGGGCCCGCGCGAGAACGGTCCCCGGTGTGACGGCGGCACGGTGCGGGTCACCTGCGAAGTCGGCGGCGACTACGACAGCTGGTCCGACCTGGACCGCGTGTACCCGGTCGCCGCGAAGGGCAGCAGACCCGGGGACACGGGCGTCGTCCGCTTCACCTTCACGACGAAGGACGGGAGGAGGATGACGACCCGCACCCGGGTCGTGGTCGGCGAGCCGGTGGTGAAGGTGCGGGCTCTCAAGGTCATCGACGGCGTCCGTCCGGGTGCCGACGTCACCGTCCCGCTCGTCGTCCGCAACGACGGCGAGGTCCCGGTGCAGGGTCTCGCCCTGAAACTCACGTCGGATTCCCTGGACTTCCGGCATCTGTACGCCAACTGCCGCTACCCGGACCGGAGCCACGGCCCCATGGTGATCTGCCGCTTCCCCCGGCTGCGCATCCCGCCGGGCGGGGCCGTCGTCCTGGGTCCCGCGCTGCGTCTGCGCGCGTCGAGCACACGGATGTACACCTCGTTCAGCCAGGAGGCCTGGCCGCTGGACCTGGGGCCGGGCGAGAACACCGTGGTGCCGACGGACGGTGACCTCGGCGACGGGCCGGCTCTGAAGGCCGCGGTCACGTCCGCGCGCGACACGGACGGCACCTTCGCCGAGGGGATCGTGTCCACCAGCGTGCGCCTGGGCATCCACGCCGACTACGAGGTCTTCGGCGTCGAACTGCACGGCAGCCCCGGTACGAGGCGTTCCCTGCGGCTGAAGGTCCGCAACAACGGGCCGGGCAACCCCGGCTACGGCACGAGGCTGGTGTTCACTCCGCCGCCGCCCGGTGGTGTGCTGAAGGAGCCCATGGAAGAGACCGACGAGGACACCTACGAGCCGCTCTGCGACGCGGCCGACGGGACGTACAGCTGCCCGGTGGACGCGCTCGGTCCTGGCGAGAGCCAGGACTTCGCGTTCACCCTGCGCCTCGACGGGCCGGGGGAGGGAGGCGTGACCCTCGACGAGGACGGCAGGCCCTCGACCGGCCGCCACGACGCGAACCCCGGCAACGACACGGCCGCCGTCACCGTCCTGCCCTGACCGGCCGCCCGCAGTCCGGGCCCTACCGCCCCAGCACCACCGTCGCCGAGGAGCAGAACCAGCCTCCCGTCCCCGACGCCACCGCCAGTTCGGGCAGGGTGCCGTCGGGGCGACGGACCTGTCGTTCCGGCGGGAGTTCGCCCCGCAGCTGCCGTACGGCCTCCACCAGCAGGAACAGACCGCGCATGCCGGGGTGCTGGGCCGAGAGCCCGCCCCCGTCCGTGTTCACCGGCAGTTCCCCGCCCACCAGGAGCCGCCCCTTCGCCGCGTCCACGAAGGCGCCGCCCTCGCCCTTGGCGCAGAAGCCGAGGTCCTCCAGGGTCACCAGGGTCATGTAGGTGAAGGCGTCGTAGATCTCCGCGAGGTCGATCTCGGCCGGGCGGACCCCGGCCCGCTCGAAGGCGAGGCGGCCGCTGACCGCCGCCGGGGAGACGGTGAAGTCCTCCCACTCGGACATGGTGGTGTGGGAGACGTGCTCGCCGGTCCCGAGCACCCACACCGGGGCCGTACGGCAGTCGCGCGCGTACTCCTCGGCCGCCAGCAGCACCGCCGCGCCGCCGTCGGAGCGGATGCAGCAGTGCAGCTTGGTGAACGGGTCCGCGATCATCGGCCCGGACAGGACGTCGTCGACGGTGACCGGGGCCCGGAACATCGCCTCCGGGTTGGGTGCCGCGTTCGCGCGGGCCTGGACGGCCACCGAGGCGAGCTGTTCGAGCGTGGTGCCGTAGGCGTGCATGTGGCGGCGCGCGGCCATCGCGTACTTGGCGATGAGCGTGTGGCCGTACGGGACCTCGAACTGGAGGGGGCCCCGCGCGCCGAACGACAGGTCGCCGGTCCTGCGGCCCGCCTTGATGTCGGCGCGGGCGGTGGAGCCGTAGACGAGCAGGACGGCGTTCGCGTGGCCCGCGGCGATGGCGTCGGCCGCGTGGGCCGCCATGACCTCCCAGGTGGACCCGCCGACGGAGGTCGAGTCGACCCAGGTGGGGCGCAGTCCCAGGTATTCCGCCACCTCGGCGGGCGCGAGGGTGCCGAGGCCCGCCGAGGCGAAACCGTCGATCACCGAGCGGTCCAGGCCGGAGTCGGCCAGGGCGCGGCGCGCCGCCTGGGCGTGCAGTGCGTACGGGGTCGCCTCGTCCACGCGGCCGCAGTCGGACAGGGACACGCCGACGACGGCGACCTTGCGACGGCTGTGGCCCGGGGTGGCATGCGTCATGAATTTGACGGTACATCAGATCGCCGCTCCGTCGGGAGGTGTCGCACCCCTGTGCATCTGGCACCCCCCGGCCTAACATGACGGCCCGTCAGATCGGCTTGCCGGATCAGGACGCAGGGCGGCCGGTCCCGCCGGCCCGGGTGTCTCCGGGACGTCCGCCGCCCGACGAGGGAGGAGTCCGCCCATGGATGCCCGTCTCACCGCGGAGCAGGAGGAAATCCGCCGCACTCTGAGGGAGTTGCTGGTGAAGCGGTGCGGCCCACAGGAGCTGCGGGCCGCCGAGGCGACCCCGGCCGGCTACGACCCCGCGCTGTGGGAGACCCTCGCGCTGCACCTCGGACTGCCCGGACTCGCCCTCCCCGAGGCGTACGGCGGCATCGGCTGCTCCCTGACGGAACTCGCCCTCGCCTGCGAGGAGTCGGGCCGCGCCCTCGCCCCCTCGCCCCTGCTGGCCACCGCCGTCCTCACCGCCCCGCTGATCCTGGCCCTGGGCACCGAGGCACAGCGTGCCGCGCTGCTGCCGCCGCTCGCCTCGGGCGCGCTGACCGCCGCCCTCGCGGTCCCCGGCACGGGCCTGGCCACCGCCCTCGGCCTGGCGGGCGACAACCGCGGCGACTGGGCCGGCGGCGGCCGCGCCGGGGGAGTACAGGCGCGCCGGACGGACGGCACCTGGCGGCTCTACGGGCAGGCGGCGCAGGTGCTCGACGGCCACAGCGCCGGACTGCTGGTGGTGGCCGCGCACACCGGCGGCTTCGCGCGGTCCCGGACGCTGCTGTTCCTCGTGAGGGAGGACGCGGAGGGGCTCGTACGGGCACGGCAGACCGCCCTGGACCCGACCCGGCCGCAGGCCCGGCTCGAACTGCGCGAGGTGGAGGCCGAGTTGCTGGGGGACGACCGGGCCGACGTGCCCGCGGCGCTGGCCGCCGCCGGGGACGGCGCCGCGGCCGTCCTGGCCGTGGAAGCTGTCGGCGCCGCCGACCGGGTGCTGGAGCGCACCGTCGAACACGTCGGCCGGCGTGAGCAGTTCGGGCGGGCGATCGGCTCCTTCCAGGCGGTCAAACACCGGCTCGCGGACGTGTACGTGGCCGTGCAGTCGGCCCGCTCGGCGGCGTACTACGCGGCCTGGGCCACCGGGACGGGCGGTGAGCGCGTGGGCGCCCTCGCCCTGGCCCAGGCACTGGAGGCGCTGCGCACCGCCGCCTCCGAGGCGGTCCAGCTGCACGGAGGCATCGGCTTCACCTGGGAGCACGAGGCCCATCTCTACTTCAAGCGCGCCTCGGGCGACGACCTGCTCTTCGGCCTCGTCCACCGGCTGCGCGCGCACGCGGCGGACGCGGCACGGCTCTTCGACGGTGGAGAGGTGACGGTCTGATGGCGGCGGACGGGAGGCGGCGCGGAGGCGGGAGCGCGGGAGCCGGTTCCGGCCGGGGAGCGGGGGCGGGGACAGGGGCGAGGAGGATGCCCGGGGTGCGCCTGGTGCAGCGGGTGTCCTCCACCCGGACGTTCGCCAGGGTGGCCCCTCACCTGATACCGGCCCTGGACCGCGCCGTGCACCGGCTCACCCGCGGCAAGGTGCTGCTCAGCGCCCAGATGCTGCCGGGTGTCGTCCTGACCGCGCGCGGCGCCAGGAGCGGCCTGGAGCGCCGTACGCCGCTGGCCTGCATGCCGGAGGGCGGTGCGCCGGGTGAGAAGGAGGGGCCCGCCGGGAACACCGAGGCCGGGTCCGGATGGATTCTCGTCGGGTCCAACTTCGGCCGCAGCGATCACCCCGCCTGGACCGCGAACCTGCTGGCCCGCCCCGAGGCCGTCATCAACTGGAAGGGCGAGGACATTCCCGTCACCGCCCGGCTCCTTTCGGGCGAGGAGAGGGCGGAGGTCTGGAGGACGGTGCTGGCGTTCTGGCCGCCGTACGCCACCTATCAGGCCCGTGTGGACCGGGAGATCCGGCTCTTCAGGCTCGTGCGCCGGCAGGTGGCCGCCGGCTCCGCCGAGGGCGGGACCGGCTCCGGGTGAACAGCGCAGCGGGCGGCGGTCCGCCGGAGGGTTCCTCCGGGACGAACTGCCGCCCGCATGACAGGAGCTGGAGCGTTTCGGACGCGGGAATCTACTTCGTCGGCTTCTTCCCGGTCACACCCAGATACACCAACAGCGCCAGGTTCGGCTTGAGTTCGGCCTGTTTGACGCCCCAGGTCTGGAACCCCTTCTGATGCGAGGCGACCGCGGCGAGCATCGCGACGAGGGAACCGGCCATCGCGGCCGGGTTCACGTCCTTGTCGACCTTGCCCTTGGCCTGGAGCTCGGTGACCGAATCCGTGAGGGAGTTGTTCACGGAGTTCAGGATCTTCATGCGGAGCTTGTAGAACCGCTTGTCCCCCTCGGCGGCGCCGAGGTCGACCACGCGCAGGATGGCGTCGTTCCTCCGCCAGAACTCCAGGAACCCGTCAACGAGTTCCTGCGCGGTCTGCCATCCGGCCTTGCCGACCCATGAACGGCCTTCGAGCAGCTGGGTCAACCCCGCGCCCTCGGCGGCCATTTGCTCGGCGATCTCCAGGACGGCGCCTTCGACGTCCGGGAAGTACTGGTAGAAGGTCGCTGGTGAAGTGCCCGCCTTCCGGGCGACGTCAATGACTTTGACGTCCCGGTAGGGCGATGAGCTGAGCATCTCGCTGAGGCAGTCGAGCAGCTTCTGCCGGGTCGCCTGCCCACGTCGCCCGGCCACGCGGCCGTCGACGGTACGCACTTGTCCTGTCATGCCGTCAGCTTACCGAGGGGTGATCGGAGCGCGATTCGGCCGACTGCAAATGGGGTGCGACCGTGCCCGCCGCGCTCCGAAAAGGCCCTCGGGCTGACCGTAAGAGGCCCCTGAGCAGGCACGGGACGTCACCGGAGCAGGCGCGCACGCCCTGCGGGATGCCGAAAGGGCCGTTAGCTTGGCCGCATGGCCGAATCAGCCGTTGTCGCCGCTTTCTCCGAGGGTGTGCCCTGCTGGGTCGACGCCCAGCTCCCCGACGTGGAGGCGGGCAAGCGCTTCTACGGCGAGCTCTTCGGCTGGACGTTCCCCGAGGAGTCAGGACCGCAGGGCTGGGCGGAACGCGACGGCGAACCGGTCGCGGCCCTCACGCCCAAGCTGGACGGGCGCATGCCCACCGTGTGGACGGTGTACTTCGCGACACCGGACGCCGAGGCGCTCTCCCGCCGGATCACGGGGGCGGGCGGCCGGATCATCGCCGTGCCCACGGCCGTGGGACCGTCGGGCGAGCTGGGCACGGCCGCCCTCGCCACCGACCCGGAGGGCGCCGTCTTCGGCCTCTGGCAGCCCGGCACCCACACCGGCTTCGCCCGGCGGCACGAGCCGCACACCTTCTGCTGGGCCGAGCTCTACGCCCGCGACACCGCTACCGTCGACCGCTTCTACGGCACCCTCTTCCACGACGCCCTGTTCGGGCCCGACGCGACCCCCGATTTCGGCCGCGTTCCCGTGACGGGAGTCTTTCCGGCCGAGATGCCGCCCCACTTCCTCGTGCACTTCGGGGTCGAGGACTGCGAGGAGACACTCGGGACGGTGAACAGGCTCGGCGGACGTGTCCAGGTGACACCCTTCGACACGTCGTACGGGCGGGTGGCCGTCGTCACCGACAACCAGGGTGCCTCGTTCGCCGTCCTCCAGCGGTGAAAGCACCGCCACCAGGCGTGACATCCTGGCGGCGGCGCGGGTGTTGCGGTGGCGCCGAGGATGTTCCGGCGGCGTCGGACGCCGGGCGGGCCCCGGCGGCACCGGCCGAAACGCTTCCGTGTTCGGGGGCACGGCATTTCGACGTGAGGGACGGCACTTCCGGGGCGCCGAGCGGGGTACTTCTGGGGTGAGGAGCGCATTTCGGCCCTGAACCGTGGCGCCCCGGCGACCGCACTTCCGCCGGGGCGGCTGATTTGTCATGAGACACCCCGATCCGCCCCCGGGTTCGCAACCGGCGGCTCGGCCAGGAAGAATCGGGGTGCGTGCCGCCATGGCGGTGCGGTGGTGAGACGCTGCACTGGGCCGCGTTCATACGTGGATGACGTGACCCGTACGGGGAGGTGGCAGGCAAGTGGTGGATCAGCTGACGCAGCACGATCCGCGCCGGATCGGGCCGTTCGAGGTGCTGGGCCGGCTGGGTGCCGGCGGCATGGGGCTGGTCTATCTCGCGCGCTCGGCCTCGGGCCGGCGCGTGGCGATCAAGACGGTCAGGACCGAGCTCGCCGAGGACCAGCTGTTCCGGGTCCGCTTCTCGCGCGAGGTCGAGGCGGCCCGCGCCGTGTCGGGCTTCTACACGGCGGCCGTGGTCGACGCCGACGCCCGTGCCGCGGTGCCGTGGCTGGCCACCGCCTACGTGCCCGCGCCCTCGCTCGAAGAGATAGTGAACGAGTGCGGGCCGCTCCCGGCCCAGGCGGTGCGCTGGCTGGCGGCCGGAGTCGCCGAGGCGCTCCAGTCGATCCACGGCGCCGGACTCGTCCACCGCGACCTCAAGCCCTCGAACGTCCTCGTGGTCGAGGACGGACCGCGCGTGATCGACTTCGGCATCGCCTCCGGCGTCTCGAACACCCGTCTGACCATGACCAACGTGGCCGTCGGCACCCCCGCCTACATGTCGCCCGAGCAGGCGAAGGACTCCCGCAGCGTCACCGGTGCGAGTGATGTCTTCTCGCTCGGCTCGATGCTCGTCTTCGCGGCCACGGGACACGCGCCCTTCCACGGCGCCAACCCGGTCGAGACGGTCTTCATGTTGCTCCGCGAGGGCCCGGACCTCGAAGGGCTGCCCGACGAGCTGCGCCCGCTCATCGAGTCCTGCATGCAGATGGACGCCACGGCCCGCCCCAACCCCGCCGACCTCCAGGCCCAGCTCGCACCCCACCTCTTCGGATCGGGATCCGACGACAGCGGTACGGCCTCGGCGTGGCTGCCCGAGCGCGCGGTCGGCCTGATCGAGACCCGCAGGGGCGGCCGTCCGCCGG
The DNA here is from genome assembly GCF_055559015.1 of Streptomyces sp. NPDC024698. Lineage (NCBI taxonomy): Bacteria > Bacillati > Actinomycetota > Actinomycetes > Kitasatosporales > Streptomycetaceae > Streptomyces > Streptomyces sp. NPDC024698. The sequence goes on from NZ_JBVHLK010000004.1 coordinate 307,329, forward strand.
TCCAGCAGCCGGCCGGGGGAAGCGGCCGCGGCGCCGGCGGACGTCCGGCACTGCCGCCGCCGCCCTCGCACGCCCCGGTGGCCGTGGGCGCGCCCGACACCGGCCCGGTGCGCCTCGCGGGCGCCCAGGTGCCCATCGGCCCCGGACCCCGGGTCCTGGACGCCCGTGCGGCGGCCGTGAAGGCGCCGCCTCCGGAAGCCGGGCTCGCCGCGTCCTGGTCCCGTCCGCGCATCGGCGTGAACGGCGCCGAACCGGCGCCGGTGCCCACGGCCGCGCCCCCGGCGCCCGACGCCCCGGCGGGCTGGCGCCCCTGGCGCTTCCGCATGTCGAACGACGTCTGGGGCACCCCCTCGGTCGCCGGTGACCTCGTCTACGTCACGTCCTTCGAAGTCCACGCCCTCGACGTCGCCACCGGCCGGCGCCGGTTCAAGACCCGTGACGTGGCCTGGTCGATGGCCGTGGCGGACGGCCGCATCCACGCCTCCGACGGGCCGACGCTGTACGCGCTGGAGGCCAGGGAGGGCGCCGACCTCTGGCGCCTGTCCACGGACGCCTGGGTCTACTCCCTCCAGGCCGACCGGGGGACGGTCGTCACCGGCACACGCGGCGGCGGCGTCCAGGCGTGGGAGGCCTCGAACGGCCAGAAGCTCTGGGAGATCAGCGGCGCCCAGACGGACTTCGAGTCCCCGGAGTCCGGACCGTCGATCCACGACGGCACGGTGTACGTCTGGAAGGACGCCCGGCTGCGCGCCCTGGAGGCCCGTACGGGCGAGGAGCGCTGGTCGTACCCGATCGGTGACGCGGCCTCCTGCGGCGGTGTACCGGTCCGGATGACCCATGCCCCCGACGGCTACGTCTACATCTGCGCGGGCACCCGCGTCCTCGCCGTCGACGTCGCCGGCGGCCATGTCCGCTGGCACTTCGAGGCACCGGCCGTCTTCCTGAGCCCGCCCACCTTCGCCCCGGGCCCGGCGGTGACGGGCGGCGGTGTCTACCTCGCCGACTATCTGGGCACGGTGTACGCCCTCGACGCCACCGACGGCCGCGACCGCTGGCGCATCGCCACCGAGTCCCGCGCCTCCACCGAGCCGGTCCTCGTGGCCGCCGGACACGTCCATGTCGGCAGCGGCAAGGGCCTGTACACCCTGGACGCCGTCACCGGCACCCCGAAGTGGCGCTTCCAGGCCGGAGGCGACCTGGTGGGCGCTCCGGCGGTGGCCGAGGGCCGTATCCACTTCGGCTCCACGGACCATCTGCTGTACACCCTGAAGGCCGACGACGGGCGGCTGCGCTGGAAGCTGGCCACCGGTGGCGAGATCACCGGGGCGCCCGTGGTCAAGGACGGCGTCGTGTACGCGTGCAGCAAGGACCGCTGTGTGTACGCGCTGGACGCGGAGAAGGGCACCGGGACCGCGCGGACCACGTGAGGTCCTGAGGTCCCCCGGCACTCGCGTGACGGCCGCCGTACCGGGCACGGAAGGGTCTCCGGACGGCGGCCGTCGTTCGCGCGGACGGCCTGCGGAAGCCGTTCCGGCTGTGAGGCTACGCCCGGCGTGACCGGGCCGCCACAGGGAGCGAACACCGGAGGGGCCCGCTCCGGCGCGGTTCGAGGATTTCTCGGTCCCAGCGGGAGCGAAAGCCGAGTCCCTGCCCTCCGGACGCCTCTCGGCGCACTTGAACCCGGGCCGCCCGGACGCGGCTCGGCGCACCTGGACCCGGGCCGTCCGGACGCCGTTCGGCGCAGCCGGACCTCAGCCGTGCCCGGGCCGCTCGGCGCAGTCGGGCCTCGGCCGTGCGCAGGCCGCTCGGCGCAGTCGGGCCTCGGCCGTGCGCAGGCCGCTCGGCGCAGTCGGGCCTCGGCCGTGCGCAGGCCGCTCGGCGCAGTCGGGCCTCGGCCGTGCGCAGGCCGCTCAGCGCAGCCGGAATCCCGGTCGGCGGGCCGTGAACAGCTCCGCCTGCCGTTCGCCCGGCAGGTTCCCGAGGGAGACGAGCTGCGGGGCCTGCGCCAGGGCCGCCGCACGGGTCGCCTCCTGCGCCGACCACAGCGCCCGCACGGTCCCCTGGACGGCCTCGGGCGGGTAGGACGCGATGACCGTCGCGCAGGCGACCGCCGCCGCCAACGCCTCGCCGGGCGCGGTGAGTTCGGAGACCAGCCCCACCTCGTACGCCCGCCGCGCGGAGACCCGCTCCGCGGTGCCCATCAGCGCCATCCGCGCCACCTCCCCGAACGGCATCCGCTGCGCGAGGTAGACGGACTCGTAGGCGCTGACCATTCCGTACGTCGTGTGCGGGTCGAAGAAGGTGGCCTCCTCGTCGGCGACGACGAACTCCGACTCGCCCAGCAGGTAGAAGGCGCCGCCGCAGGCGATCCCGTTCACGGCGGCGATCACAGGCTTCCACAGGCCGTTGGCCTTCGGCCCGATCGTGGCGAGCGGATCGTCCACCATGTACGGGGAGTTGGGCTGGGGCACGTCGGCGGAGCGGTCGATCCCGGTGCAGAAGGCCCGCCGCCCCGCGCCGGTGACGACGAGCGCCCTCACGGTGTCGTCGAACCGGAACTCCCGCCAGGCCGAGGTCAGTTCGGCGGCCGTCGCGAGATCCACGGCGTTGAGCCGGTCCTGCCGGTCGAGGGTGAGGACGGCGACCCCGGAGGACTTGTCGACGCTCACCGTGAGGCCGCCGCCGGCCGTCCGCCCGCTCACGCGCGCTCCAGGACCCAGCGCGGCACGGTCATGCCGTTCACCTCGGTGAAGACCGCCTGCACCCGGGCCCCGATCCGTATCCGCCGCGGCGGAACGGAGCCGATGGGCTCGTCCGGCCCGCTCACCAGGTTCCCGGCCAGCCGGATCCGCGGCGCCTCGTCCAGCTCCACCACGATCGCGTTGTACGGGGCCAGCGCCGCGTAGGCGGGGAGGAGCGGCGGATGCGGGACGACGTAGGACCAGATGCGGCCCCGTCCGCTCATCCTTCGCCAGGTGTCGGCGAAGGAGTGGCAGTGCGGGCAGCAGGGGCGGGGCGGGAAGCGCGGTTCACCGCAGTCGGCGCAGGCCTGGACGCGGAGTTCGCCCAGCGCCGCGTACTCCCAGAAGGGTGCCCCGTCGTCGTCGGGGACGGGGGACAGCAGCGGTTCGTGCGTCCCGCCGGTCCCGGTGCTCGCGGTCGTGTCGGCGATGTCGGTCATGTCGGCCGTCCCGTCCCCTTCAGTTCCTCAGCAGGAGTGCGGAGGTCGGGACCCCTTCCCCCGCGGTGACCAGACAGGTGGCCGCACCCGGCACCTGAGCCGTGCTCGTGCCCCGCAGCTGCTTCACGCCCTCGTTGATGAGGTTGAAGCCGTGCACATAGGCCTCGCTGAGCCCGCCGCCCCCGGTGTTGACCGGCAGCCGTCCGCCGATCTCCAGCGCCCCGCCCTCGGTGAAGGCCGCGCCCTCCCCGCGCCCGCAGAAGCCGTAGCCCTCCAGCGAGAGGGGTATCAGGGGCGTGAACGCGTCGTAGATCTGTGCCACGTCCACGTCCTCGGGGGTGAGGTCGGCCTGCTTCCACAGATGGCGCGCGGCGGTCCAGGCGGGTCCCGTGAGCGGGTCGTCGTTCCAGTAGTTGACCATCCCGTGGTGCTGGGCGGGCAGGCCCTGGGCGGCGGAATGGACGTAGACGGGCCGCTGCCGGCAGTCGCGGGCCCGCTCGGCGGAGACGAGCACGCAGGCGAGCGCGCCGTCCGTCTCCAGGCAGTTGTCGAACAGGCACAGCGGCTCGCTGATCCAGCGGGCGGTCATGTACATCTCGCGGGTCAGCGGGCGGTCGTACATCATCGCGGCCGGGTTCTGGTTGGCACGGTTGCGGCAGGCCAGGGCCACGTTGAAGAGATGGTCCCGGGTGGCCCCGTACTCGTGCATGTACCGGCGCGCGAGCATCCCTATCTCGTCGGCGGGCCGCAGCAGCCCGAAGGGCCGGGTCCACTGGGCGGGGGTGGGCAGCTGGACGGCCGTGTTCCGCCAGGGGCGCGGTCCGCTGCCCCGCTTGCGCGAGCGCCAGGCCACGCCCACCGTCGCCTGTCCCGCGGTGATGGCGGCGGCCAGGTGCGCGACGGTGGCGCAGGAGCCGCCGCCCCCGTAGCCGACCTTGCTGAAGAAGGTGAGATCGCCGAGCCCGACGGCCTTGGCGACCTCCACCTCGTCGGTCTCCTCCATGGTGTAGGAGGCGAGAGCGTCGACCTCGGCGGGCGCGATGCCGGCGTCGTCGAGGGCGGCGAGGATCGCGCGGCAGGCCAACGTCTTCTCGGACTCGGGCAGTTGCTTCGCGAAGGCGGTCTGCCCGATTCCGACGACGGCTGTGGCGTCCTTGATCCCTGGCATGGGTGACCTCCGCACACGGTCCCGGCTGCTGACAGGCCGTCAGGCTACAGCTAATCTGACGGTCAGTCAGCTAGTGGTGTTGAGGCGGGAGGTGTTCGATGCGCGGTGACCTGGAGTGGGGCGGCGTCCCGGGACTCGTCCGGTGGGCTGCGGCCCGGTTCGCCGGCCGCGAGGCGGTCGTCGAGGGCCGGACGCGGGTCTCCTACGAGGAGTTGGGCGCCCGGGTGGAGCGGGCCGCGGCGGCCTGCATGGCGAGCGGCGTGCGCTCGGGCGACCGGGTGGCCGTCTGGGCCCCGAACACCCTCGACTGGATCGTCTCCGCCCTCGGCGCGGTGTCCGCGGGGGCGGTCCTGGTCCCCCTCAACACCCGCTTCAAGGGCGCCGAGGCGGTGTACGTGCTGGCCAGGAGCCGGGCGAAGCTGCTGTTCGTGACGGGAACCTTCCTCGGCACGTCGTACGTGGCGGCGCTGCGCCGGGCGGCGGGAGAGGCGGGGGAGCCGGGGGACCCGGGAGAGCCGAACCCGGCGCCCGCCCCCGGCCCGGTCCCCGCTCCCGCCCAGGCCCCCGCCCCCGGAACCGGCCCGCTCCCCGGTCTCCCGTACCTGGAGCATGTGGTGGTCCTCGCGGACGACGCCCCCGCCGACTTCCGTACGTGGAAGGACTTCCTGGCGGACGGCGAGGGCGTGGGGCGCGACGAGGTGCTCCGTCGCGGGACCTCCGTGTCCGGCGGCTCCCCCTCGGACATCATCTTCACCTCGGGCACCACGGGCCGGCCCAAGGGCGCCCTGATCACCCACGCCCAGACGCTGCGCGGCTACGGGATCTGGAGCGAGCTGGCCGGCCTGCGCGAGGGCGACCGCTACCTGATCGTGAACCCGTTCTTCCACACCTTCGGCTACAAGGCCGGGATCATCGCCTGTCTGATGCGCGGGGCGACGATGGTGCCGCAGCCGGTGTTCGACGTGGACACGGTGCTGGCGAACGTGGCCGCGGAGCGCATATCCGTCCTCCCCGGCCCGCCCACCCTCCACCAGTCGCTGCTGGACCATCCGGCCCGCGAGGCGTACGACCTCTCCGCGCTGCGCCTGGTGGTGACCGGCGCGGCGGTGGTCCCGCTGCGTCTGGTCGAGCGGCTGCGCACGGAACTCGGCGTGGACACGGTCCTGACGGCGTACGGGCTGTCCGAGGCGAGCGGCATCGTCACCATGTGCCGCCGGGGCGACCGGCCGGAGGTGATCGCCTCGACCTCGGGCCGGGCCGTCCCGGACACCGAGGTGCGGGTGGCGGACTCCTCGGGAGCCCCCGCGGCCCCCGGATCACCCGGCGAGATCCTGGTCCGCGGCTTCAACGTGATGAGCGGCTACTTCGAGGACGCGGCGGCCACGGCGGAGGTCCTGACCCCGGACGGCTGGCTGCGCACCGGCGACGTGGGCGTCCTCGACGCCGAGGGCAACCTCCGCATCACCGACCGGATCAAGGACATGTTCATCGTCGGCGGCTTCAACGCCTATCCCGCGGAGATCGAGCAACTGCTCGGCCTGCACCCCGAGATCGCCGACGTGGCGGTGATCGGCGTGCCGGACAGCCGTCTGGGCGAGGTCGGCAAGGCCTACGTGGTCCGCCGCCCGCACTCCGCCCTCACCGCCGACGACCTGATCACCTGGTCCCGCCGGGAGATGGCCAACTACAAGGTGCCCCGCACGATCACCTTCGTCACCCGGCTGCCCCGCAACGCGAGCGGGAAGGTGGTGAAGGGGGAGCTGCGCGGACACTGAGCCCGCGCCGGCGGCCCCGGACACACGGCGACCGCGGCGGCTCCCCCTCCGCGCCGCCGCGGCCGATCCCCGTGTGGTGCGGCTCTGGTCAGACAGGCTCGCCCGTGGCGTGGACGTTGTCCGTGGACGCGTCGCCGGTGTCCTCGCCCGGGGCGATCGGGTTCTTGCCCTTGAGGGGCTCGTCCGTGGCGTGGACGTTGTCCGTCGTGGCCGTCGGCTCACCCGTGGCGTGGACGTTGTCGGTGCTGAGGTCGTCGCTCATGACTGGCTCCCCTGGCAGTTCTGTTCGTCGCGATGTGCGATTGCGGTAGTCGGGAAGAACCCGCCCGGCAACTCCCCCGAGGACCGCCGGACGGGCACTTCTGGGCCGGTTCACCTTAGAGGTGTGGGCCTTTCGTCGTCCCGCCTGCCCCCCGACGCGACGGATCGACAACCCGAAGAGTGCCGGGTGGCGATAAACGAACGATGAACGCGCAGGCGCAAGGTCTCAGGCGACGGCCAGTGGGTCGAGGAGGGCGCGCACCTCGTCGGCCTCCGGGAGGCGCAGCCGCTCGTAGATCTCCAGGGCCTCGTGCCAGCAGACCTGGGCGCGGCCCAGCTGGCCGATGCCGTTCAAGGCCTTGCCGAGCACGGTGAGCACGTTGCCCCGCCGCCAGTCGCCGCCGATGCCCCGCAGGACCGTCAGCGCCAGTTCCGCGTTCCCCGCGGCCTGCGCCGGCCGCCGGGCGGCGAGGTCCGCCTCGGCGAGGCGGAACAGGGCCATGCCCTCCCACAGGCGCTGGCGGCTGTCCCGGAAGACCTCCAGGGCCTCCCTGAGGCGGTCGACGGCCTGCCCGAGCTGACCGCTCTGGGTGAGGGCCAGACCCAGCGCGTAGCGGCCGTTGGCGCCCTTGAGCGCGTGGCCCATGTCGTCGTACATGTCCGTGCCCTGCTGGGCCAGGGCCACCGCGCTCGCGGTCCGGCCGGTGGCCAGATGGATGCGGGAGAGGTTGCACAGGGCGCTCGCCTCGCCCGGACGGTCCTCGCAGGCACGGAAGTTGTCGATGGCGCGGTTCAGATGCGCCTCGCCGTCGTCGTGACGGTTCTGGTAGATCGCGATCACGCCGAGGATGTTGGACGACCAGCAGCTGGTGAGCGGATCGCCGGTGGCGAGGGCGAGTTCGAGGGCACGGGTGGCCGCCGCGTCGGCCGAGTCGAAGCGGCCGGTGATGTGGTGCACGAAGGAGAGCGTCGTGAGCGCCCGGGCCTCGGCGCGCGGGGCCGCGTGCTGCTGCGCGGCGACGCGGGCCAGTTCGGCGATGGCCTCGTACTCCTTGGCGTTGGCCCCCGATTCGGCCAGGTCGCAGGCGGCCCACAGGAGGTCGACGGCGCGTGCCAGGGTCTCCGGTCCCGTCGACTGGCGTACGCACGCCAGGGTGCAGACGGCCTCGGCGTAGAGCCAGTCCTGAGCCCGGTGCCGGTCCTCGAACGCCAGCCCCGGATGGGCCGTCGGCTCCAGGTGGTCCACCAGACGGTCGCCGGGGCGGTCGAGCGCGTACACGCCCGCCGCCGTGCTCAGGTAGAAGTCCAGCAGCCTGGACATGGCGGCCGTCCGCTCGCTGGGCGGCTGTTCGTCGCGTTCGGCGCATGCACGCGCGTAGAGGCGTACGAGGTCGTGGTAGCGGTAGCGGCCGGGGGCCGCCGACTCCAGGAGCGAGGTGTCGACGAGGGACTCCAACAGGTCCTCGGTGGCCTCGGCCGGGAGGTCGAGCACCGCCGCCGCGGCCGCGAGCGAGATGTCCGGGCCGTCGGCGAGGCCCAGCAGCCGGAAGGCGCGTGCCTGGGCCGGCTCCAGCTGGCCGTAGCCGAGCTCGAAGGTGGCCTTGACGGCCAGGTCGCCGGCCTGGAGCTCGTCCAGCCGGCGGCGCTCGTCGCCGAGCTTCGCCGCGAGCACCGACACGGTCCAGGTGCGGCGGGCGGCGAGCCGGGAGGCGGCGATCCGGATGGCCAGGGGCAGGAAGCCGCAGGCCGCGACCACGTCGAGGGCGGCCTCCCGCTCGGAGGCGACCCGCTCCTGGCCCACGATCTTGGTGAAGAGCTGGAGCGCCTCCTCGGGGGACATCACGTCGAGGTCGACGAGATGGGCGCCCGCCAGGTCCACCATCCGGATGCGCGAGGTCACCAGGGCGGCGCAGCCCTCGGTGCCGGGCAGCAGCGGCCGCACCTGGGCGGCGTCCCGGGCGTTGTCCAGCAGAACCAGGACGCGGCGGCCGTCGAGGACGGAGCGGTAGAGGGCCGAGCGTTCCTCCAGCGAGTCCGGGATCGCGGAGTCCGCGGTTCCGAGGGCCCGCAGGAAGGCACCGAGGACCGTCTCGGGTTCGGCCGCCCTCGATCCGGCTCCCTGGAGGTCGACGTACAGCTGTCCGTCGGGGAAGGCCGCGCGGGCCTGGTGGGCCACGTGCACGGCGAGCGTGGTCTTGCCGACGCCCCCGATGCCGGCGAGCGCCGAGACGGCCATGACCCGGCCCTCGTCGGAGGAGGCCGCGGCGAGGACGTCGCTCAGTTCCTGGACGAAGGACGCCCGTCCGGTGAAGTCGGTGACGGTGGCAGGAAGCTGGGCCGGGCGGACGGGGGCGACGACGGGCTCCGCCTTGGGGGCGGAGGGCTCGGCGAGGCCCGGGTCCGCCTGGAGTATGCGCTGCTGGAGTTCCTTCAGCCCCGCTCGGGGGTCCACGCCCAGCTCGTCGGCGAGCAGTCGCCGGGTGTCCGCGTACACGGCGAGGGCTTCCGCCTGGCGGCCGGAGCGGTACAGCGCCAGCATCAGCAGTTCGCGCAGGCGTTCGCGCAGCGGGTGCGCCGCGGTGAGCGCGGTGAGTTCGGAGACCGCCTCGGCGTGGAAGGCCTGTTCCAGGTCCATGTCGAGCCGGGATTCGAGGAGTTGGAGCCGCCATTCCTCCAGGCGGGCCCGCTGGGTCTCCGCGTAGGGTCCCGGGATGCTCGCGAGCGGTTCGCCGTCCCACAGGGCCAGCGCGTCGCGGAGCAGGTCGCGGGCGCGGGAGAGATCGCCCGAGGCGCGCGCCTTCTCGGCGTCGGCGGCGAGCTCCTGGGCGTTCACGTGGTCGAGGGCGCCCTCGCTCAGGGAACGGATCGCGTAGCCGCCGGACTCGCTGACCAGGACCTCGGCGCCGAGCGCCTTGCGCAGGCGCGAGGCGTACGTGCGCAGGGCGGCCAGTGCCTGGGAGGGAGGCTCGTCGCCCCAGAGGGCGTCGATCAGCTCGGAGGCCGTGGCCGTGCGCCCGTCGCGCAGCAGCAACGCGGCCAGCAGTGCGCGCTGTTGCGGGGACCCGGCCGGCAGCGGGTCGTCCCCGAGCCAGGCGCGCACCGGGCCGAGCACGCTGAAGCGCAACGCCACGGGCTCCTCGGAGCCCGGACGCCACTGCTTCGGTACGCGCGGCACACCGTCCATCGCTTCCCCCTGCCGAACCGTCAGTGCAACGAGGCCAGTTTGCCTTGTTCAGGGCGGATGCGTCAGCCGTGCGAGACGGCGATCACAAGGCGCGGCCCGGGAGGCCGCACGGTCCTCACACAGGCTTCTCACACTTCCTCGCCCATTCATCCGCGAGCCGCCGTCGCCACTCGCCCGCGAAGGGGGTCCGGCGGGCCTCGGACAGGGACCCGTCAAGGAGCTGACGGGTCGTCAGATCAGCGCTACCGTGGCCGGTATGGAGACCACGGAAACCGCGCAGAGCCCCTCGGAGGACGCCCAGGCCGCCTTCCCGAGGATCATCTCGGTGGACGACCACACGGTCGAGCCGCCCGACGTCTGGCGGGACCGGCTGCCCGCGAAGTACCAGGACACCGGGCCCCGCATCGTTCGCGCGCCCCTGAAGGAAATGACCTTCCTGGGCGGGAAGTTCGCCCCCGTGATGGGCGCGCCGGGCGATGAGGGGCCGATCGGGGACTGGTGGGTCTACGAGGACCTGCACCGGCCCCTCACCCGCCTCGACACTGCTGTGGGCTACGCCCGTGACGAGATCCGGCTCGAAGTCATCACCTACGAGCAGATGCGCCCCGGCTCGTACGACGTGGCCCGGCGGCTGGCCGACATGGACGTCAACCACGTCCAGTCCGCCCTCTGTTTCCCCACCTTCCCCCGCTTCTGCGGGCAGACGTTCACCGAGGCGGCCGACCGCGAGCTGGGCCTTCTCTCGGTGCGCGCCTACAACGACTGGATGGTCGAGGAGTGGTGCGGGCCGACGGCCCGGGGGCGGCTGATACCGCTCACGCTCGTGCCGCTGTGGGACGCCCGGCTCGCCGCGGCCGAGGTCCGGCGTAACGCCGCCCGCGGGGTGCGCGCGGTGGCCTTCTCCGAGATCCCGCCGCACCTCGGTCTCCCGTCCGTGCACACCGACGACTGGGACCCCTTCCTCGCCGCCTGCGACGAGACGGGCACGGTCATCGCCATGCACATCGGCTCCAGCAGCCGGATGCCGTCGACCTCGGCCGACGCGCCGCCCGCGGTCGGCTCCACGATCACCTTCGCCAACTGCTGCTTCTCGATGGTCGACTGGCTGATGAGCGGCAAGTTCGAGCGCTTCCCGAACCTGAGGGTGATGTACGCGGAGGGGCAGATCGGCTGGATCCCGTACATCCTGGAGCGCGCCGACGTGGTGTGGGAGGAGAACCGCGCCTGGGGCGGGGTGGCCGACAAGGTCCACCGGCCGCCGTCCGAGCTGTTCGCCGACCACGTGTACGGCTGCTTCTTCGACGACGCCTTCGGGCTGCGCAACCTGGACGCGATCGGCGTCGGCAACGTCCTCTACGAGACCGACTACCCGCACTCCGACTCCACCTGGCCGAAGTCGAAGGAGGTCGGCGAGGCGCAGATGGGGCACCTGGCCCCGGACGTGGTCGAGCGGATCGTGCGGGGCAACGCGATCGACCTGCTGGGCCTGACGCCGGAAGGGCTCTGGGCGGGCTGAGCGCCCGTGCGGCCGCGTGCGCCCCGCGCCCCTCGGGACCGGACGCCCGGATATCCGCCCACCCCTTGTCTGACGATGCGTCAGCGATGAATATGGCAGCGCTGCTCAAGAAGTGACGGACCGTCAGACAAGAGGTGCGGCCCATGCAGATCCTTCCCGAAGGGCGGCTGGCGTACGGCATCCAGCTCCCCGTCCAGTCGCAGAGCACCATCTACGCCGAGCCGTGGGAGGCGGACGCGGGTCCGGGTGACCTCGTCGCGATCGCCCGCGCCGCCGACCGCGCCGGATTCGCCTACATCGCGAGCTGCGACCACGTCGCCGTACCGCGCCGGCTCGCGGACGCCATGAGCACGGTCTGGTACGACCCCGTCGCCACGCTCGCCTTCCTCGCGGCCGTCACCGAGCGCGTCCTGCTGCTCAGCCATGTCGCGGTGGTCGGGCTCCGGCACCCGCTCGTCACGGCCAAGCAGTACGCGACCCTCGACCACCTCTCCGGCGGCCGGCTGATCCTCGGGGTCGGCGCCGGGCACGTACGGGAGGAGTTCGAGGCGGTCGGGGCCGACTTCGAGCGCCGGGGGGCCGTCCTCGACGAGACGATCGACGCCCTGCGCGCCGCGCTCGGGCCCGAGGAGTACCCCGTCCACCACGGCAAGACGTACGACTTCGAGGGGCTCGGCCAGCGGCCCAGGCCGGCCCGGCAGCGGGTGCCCGTCTGGGTGGGCGGTTCCTCGCCCGCCGCCGTGCGCCGGGCCGCGCTGCGCGGCGACGGCTGGCTGCCGCAGGGCGATCCGCGCGACCGGCTGCCCGGGCAGATCGCCCGGCTCGCGGCCCTGCGCGCCGAGGCGGGCCTCGGTGAACCCCTCACGATCGGCGCCATCACCGAGCCGCTGTACGTCGGAGAGCCCGGCTGGGAGGTCGGGCGGCGCACGCTGAGCGGCTCGCCCGAGGCCCTGGCCGCGTCGCTGCGGGAGTACGGCGCGATGGGCGTGCACCAGATACAGGTGCGGTTCCGCAGCCGGAGCCGCGACGAACTCACGGACCAGATGGCGGCGTTCGGAGCGGACGTCGCCCCCCACCTCGGCTAGGGAGTCACGGCATGGGCAAGCTGGACGGGCGGGTCGTGCTCATCACCGGCGCGGCGCGCGGGCAGGGCGAACAGGAGGCGCGGCTCTTCGCGGCGGAGGGCGCGCGCGTGATCGTCGCGGACGTGCTCGATGACCGGGGGGAGGAGCTGGCCAAGGAGATCGGCGCGCACTACGTCCACCTGGACGTGGGCCGCGAGGAGGACTGGACGGCGGCGGTCGCCTCGGGGAAGGCGGCCTACGGGCGGATCGACGGGCTGGTCAACAACGCCGGCATCCTGCGCTTCAACGCGCTCGTCGACACCCCGCTGACCGAGTTCATGCAGATCGTGCAGGTCAACCAGGTCGGGGTGTTCCTCGGGATCAAGACCCTCGCACCCGAGATCGCCGAGGCCGGCGGCGGCACGATCGTGAACACGGCCTCCTTCACCGGGCTCACGGGCATGGCGTACGTGGGCGCGTACGCGGCGACCAAGCACGCCATCGTCGGTCTGACCCGGGTGGCGGCGCTGGAGCTCGCGGAGAAGGGGATCCGCGTGAACGCGGTCTGCCCCGGAGCCGTCGACACGGCGATGAGCAATCCGGCGCAGCTGTCCCCGGGCCAGGACGCCGAGGAGGCCTCGCAGGCGCTCGACGCGTTCTACTCCAAGCTCGTGCCGCTCGGCCGGATCGGCCGCCCCGAGGACGTGGCCCGCCTCGCCCTGTTCCTGACCGGCGAGGACTCCTCGTACATCACCGGGCAGCCCTTCGTGATCGACGGCGGCTGGCTCGCGGGCGTGAGTGTCCTCTGACGCCGTATCAGCTATTGACGGTCCACGCACGCGGTGGAACAGTCGGCTCAAAGAATCTGACGGTACGTCAGATAACTGGATGGGGACGGTGAACCGCCTTGGAATTCGGGCTCTTTGTACAGGGATATGTGGGCAAGCGGGCCGAGACCGACCCGCTCGCCGAGCACAAGGCGCTGATGGAGGAGACCGAGTACGTCATCCAGGCGGACCGGTCCGGCTTCAAGTACGCCTGGGCCTCCGAGCACCACTTCCTGGAGGAGTACTCGCACCTCTCCGCCAACGACGTCTACCTCGGCTATCTCGCCCACGCCACCGACCGCATCCACCTCGGCTCCGGCATCTTCAACCCGCTCGCCCAGGTCAACCACCCGGTCAAGGTCGCCGAGAAGGTCGCCATGCTCGACCATCTCACCGGCAACCGCTTCGAGTTCGGCTCCGGCCGCGGCGCCGGCTCGCACGAGATCCTCGGCTTCCTCCCCGGCATCACCGACATGAACTTCACCAAGGAGATCTGGGAAGAGACCATCGCCGAGTTCCCGAAGATGTGGCTCCAGGACGAGTACGTCGGCTTCCAGGGCAAGCACTGGTCGCTGCCGCCGCGCAAGATCCTGCCCAAGCCGTACGGGAAGTCGCACCCCGCGATGTGGTACGCCGCCGGGTCGCCGCCCTCGTACGCCATGGCCGCCCGCAAGGGCCTCGGCGTGCTCGGCTTCAGCGTGCAGAAGGTCGCCGACATGGAATGGGTCCTGGAGCAGTACAAGACCGCCGTCGTGGACGCCGAGCCCATCGGTGACTTCGTCAACGACAACGTGATGGTGACCACCACCGCCATCTGCGCGCCCACCCACGACGAGGCGATCCGCATCGCGGTCGGCGGTGGGCTGCACTACCTGCCCTCCCTCGTCTTCCGCTACCACGACACCTTCCCGCGCCCCGAGGGCTTCCCCGTCTGGCCCGAGACCCTCCCCGAGTACAACGCGGAGTTCGTCGAGCTCCTCATCGAGGAAGAGCTGTTGATCTGCGGCGACCCGGACGAGGTGCTCACCCAGTGCAAGCGCTGGGAGCAGGCCGGCGCCGACCAGCTCAGCTTCGGACTGCCCGTCGGCGTCGCCAAGGAGGAGACCCTCCAGACGATCCGGCTGATCGGCGAGCACGTGATCCCGAAGATCGACACGGACCCGGTGCACCGCACCACCCGGTTCCGCCAAGCCGCCGTCTAGGTCCAGGGGGTACCTCCGCGATGCTCGACCATCTGATCAAGGGCGCGACCGTCGTGGACGGGACGGGAGCGCCCGCCCGCACCGCGGACGTGGGACTGCGGGACGGCCGCGTCGCCGTGATCGGCGCGGTCACCGAGCCGGCCCGGACCAGCGAGGACGCGCACGGACTCGTCCTCGCCCCCGGCTTCGTCGACCCGCACACGCACTACGACGCCCAGCTGTTCTGGGACCCCTACGCGACCCCGTCCCTCAACCACGGCGTCACCACGGTCGCGGGTGGCAACTGCGGCTTCACCCTGGCCCCGCTGAACCCCGCCCGCCCCGAGGACGCCGACTACACGCGCCGCATGATGTCCAAGGTCGAGGGCATGTCCCTGGTCGCCCTGGAAGAGGGCGCGCCCTGGAACTGGCACACCTTCGGCGACTATCTCGACGCCCTGGAGGGCCGGATCGCGGTCAACGCGGGCTTCATGGTGGGCCATTGCGCGCTGCGCCGGTACGTGATGGGCCCCGAGGCGGTGGGCGGACAGCCGACACGGGACCAACTCGACGCCATGCTGCGGCTGTTCCACGAGGCCATGGACGCCGGAGCCTGGGGACTGTCCACCACCCAGTCCTCCACCCACTCCGACGGAGACGGCCGGCCGGTCGCCTCCCGGCACGCCGAACCCCCCGAGCTGCTCGCCCTCTCAAGGGCCGTGGGCGAGCACGAGGGCACCCAGATCGAGGCGATCACGGCCGGCTGCCTCGACCAGTTCAGCGACGCCGAGATCGATCTGTTCGTGGAGATGAGCGCGGCCGCGGGCCGCCCGCTCAACTGGAACGTCCTCACGATCGACGCCGCCGTCCCCGAGCGCGTCCCGCGCCAGCTGGAGGCGAGCGAGCGCGCCCGCAAGTCCGGCGGCCGGATCGTCGCGCTCACCATGCCGATCCTCACCCCGATGAACATGTCGCTGGGCACCTTCTGCGCCCTGAACCTGATCCCCGGCTGGGGACCGGTCCTCGCGCTGCCCGTGCCCGAACGCATCGCGAGGCTCCGCGACCCCGGGGTCCGCGCCGAGATGCTCGCGCGGGCGCGGAGCAAGGAGGCGGGTGTCTTCCGGCGGCTCGCCGACTTCGGCCGGTACGTCGTCGGCGACACCTACAGCGCCGCGAACGAGGGCCTGACCGGACGCGTGGTGCGCGACATCGCCGCCGAACGCGGCCAGGAGCCCTTCGCCTGCCTGGTGGAGATCTGCGCGGCCGACGAGCTGCGTACGGTCCTGTGGCCCATGCCAACCGACAACGACCCGGACTCCTGGGCCCTGCGCGCCGAGACCTGGCGGCACGAGGACGTCCTGCTCGGCGGCTCCGACGCGGGCGCCCACCTGGACCGCATGTGCGGGGCCCCGTACACCACCCGGTTCCTCGGCGACTGTCTGCGCGGGCGCGGGCTGGCCTCCCTGGAGCAGGCCGTGAAGATGCTGACGGACGACCCGGCGCGCCTGTTCGGGCTGCGCGGCCGCGGACGCGTCGAGGTGGGGTTCCACGCGGACCTGGTGCTCTTCGACCCGGAACGGATCGACGCGGGCAAGGCCACGCTGGTGCACGACCTGCCCGGTGACAGCCCACGCCTCGACGCCCGCGCGATCGGGGTGAACGCCGTGTGGGTCAACGGGACCGAGGCGATCCGCGACGACGTGGTGACGGGCGCGGTGCCGGGCAAGGTCCTGCGCTCCGGCCGCGACACCAGGACGGTGAGCACCCGGTGACGGCCTCGGAGAGCACCGGGCAGCGGCTGTTCATCGGCGGCGCGTGGGTGGCGCCCGACCACGGGTTCTACGAGGTGAGGGACCCGGCGACCGAGAAGACGGTCGGGCTCGCCCCCGAGGCCTCCCGGGCCCAGGTGCACGCGGCCGCCGCGGCGGCACGCGAGGCCTTCGGGCCCTGGTCGCGCACACCCGCCGAGGAGCGGGCCGCGGTCCTCGCGCGGGCGGCGGACGTCGTCCAGCGCAACTTCGCGGCGTACGCCGAACTCGCCCAGGCGGAGAGCGGGGCCACCACCGGGACGGCGCGCGGTATGCAGGTCGGGGTCGGGGTGGCCCGCTTCCGGCGCTACGCGCGGCCCGAGCCGGTCGAGACGGCGCTGCCGCCGCAGATCAACGAGGCGGGCCCCTTCGGCCGGGCTGCCGTGATGGGCGCGCTGGCCGTGCGCCGGCCCGTCGGCGTGGTCACCTGCATCACCTCGTACAACAATCCCTGGGCCAACCCGGCCGGCAAGATCGCCCCCGCCTTGGCGATGGGCAACACCGTGGTGGTCAAGCCGGCCCCGCAGGACCCGCTGTCGGTGTACCGGATGGCGGAGGCGCTGGAGGCGGCGGGCGTGCCGCCGGGCGTGGTGAACGTGATCAGCGGCTCGACGCCGGAGTCCGGCGAGGCGGCGGTCGACTCACCCGACGTCGACATGGTCAGCTTCACCGGCTCGACGGCGGTCGGGCAGCGGATCGCCGAGGTCTGCGGGCGCGGCATGAAGCGCCAGTTGATGGAACTGGGCGGCAAGGGCGCGGCCATCGTCTTCGACGACGCCGACCTCGGCTCGGCGGTGGCGGGCATCGGCACGACCTTCTCGTTCTACAGCGGACAGATCTGCACGGCGCCGACGCGCGTCCTGGTGCAGCGAGGCGTCCACGACTCCCTCGTCCGTCAACTGGCCGCCTACGCGGCCCGTTTGACGGTGGGCGATCCGCGCGAGCAGGGCACGGTGGTCGGCCCGGTCATCTCCGCGGCCCACCGCGACCGCGTCGAGTCCTACGTCGAACTCGGCCGCAAGGAGGGCGCCCGGATCGTGACGGGCGGCGAACGCCCCTCCCTGCCCACCGGTTTCTACGTGGCCCCCACCCTTCTCGCCGACTGCACCCCGGACATGAGGGTCGTCCGGGAGGAGATCTTCGGCCCGGTCGTCGTCGTGCTGCCCTTCGACGACGAGGAGGAGGCGATCGCCCTCGCCGACGACTGCGACTACGGCCTGATCGACTACGTCTTCTCCGGTGACGTGGCCCGCGCCTTCCGCGTTGCGGGCCGGCTGCGCGCCGGCGGCGTGGGCGTCAACACGGTCGGCCGCAACATGGAGGCGCCCTTCGGTGGCTTCAAGAAGAGCGGAGTGGGCCGGGACGTGGGCTCGTACGCGCTGCACGCGTACAGCGAGACGCAGGCGATCGTCTGGCCGGGGTGAGGCGGAGGGCTTCCGTCGCGGCGCTACGGCGGGAGGCGACCGGCTCAGGTAGCGGCGCTACGGTGTGAGTGTTAGCGTTGCTCTCATCGGGGTGGTGGCCGTCGCCATCCCGGCCGAGGCAAGGAGCAGCGCCATGAGTGAGCAGCCGAGCACCTCCCCGCGCGTCGCGATCGTCACCGGCGGCTCGCGCGGGATCGGGCGCGCGAGCGCCGAACGCCTGGCCCGCGAGGGGTACGCCGTCGTCGTGAACTACGCGGGCAACGCGGCCGAGGCCGACAAGGCGGTCGCGGCGATCGCCGAGGCGGGCGGACAGGCGATCGCCTTCCGCGCCGACGTCGCCGAGGAGGCGGAGGTCGCCGCCCTCTTCGACACGGCCGAGGAGACCTTCGGCGGCGTCGACGCCGTCGTCCACGCGGCCGGTGTCATGACCCTGGCCCCGCTCGTCGACCTCGACCTCGACGCGCTGGACCGGATGCACCGCACCAACATCCGCGGCACGTTCGTCGTGGACCAGCAGGCCGCGCGCCGGCTGCGCGCGGGCGGCACGATCATCAACTTCTCCAGCTCCGTGCTGGGCCTCGTCATCCCCGGCTACACCGCGTACGCGGCCACGAAGGGCGCCGTCGAGGCCATGACCCAGATCCTCGCCCGCGAACTGCGCGGCCGGGACGTCACCGTCAACGCCGTGGCGCCCGGTCCGACCGCCACCGCCCTCTTCCTGGACGGCAAGGACGAGGAGACCATCGCGCGGCTGGCCGCCCAGCCGCCCCTGGAGCGCCTCGGCACCCCGGAGGACATCGCCTCGGTCGTCGCCTTCCTCGCGGGCCCCGGAGGCCGTTGGGTCAACGGTCAGGTCCTGCGCGCCAACGGCGGCATCGTCTGAGCCCGCGCGCCCGTCCCGCCAGCCCTCCCGCCGACCTCAGGAACTCCGTCATGAGCGACACCACGACCTCCGGCGCGGCCCCGGCGAGCACCAAGGCGCGCATCCTCGCCGTGACCGCCGAACTGGTCGCCGACTCCCCGGACGGGGACGTCTCGACCCGGGCGGTGTGCGAGGCCGCAGGGGTCGGCGCCCCCGCCCTCTACCGCCACTTCGGCGACAAGGAGGGCCTGCTGTCGGCCGTCGTCGACCACGGCTGGGAGCGGTACCTGGCGGCCAAGCGGGAGCGGCACCCCGGCAGCGACCCGGTCCTGGACCTGCGCGACGGCTGGGACGGCCACACCGAGTTCGCCCTGCGCAACCCGAACCTCTACCGCCTGATGCACTCCCCGGCGATGCGCACCCCGCCCGCCGCGGCGCTCGAAGCCCACCAGATCCTCACCGGCGACCTGCGCCGCGCCGCCGAACAGGGCAAGCTGCGGCTCGCCCCCGAACTCGCCGCGCAGATGATCATGTCCTCGAACGTGGGTGTCTGCCTGATGCTGGTCTCCCGCCCGGCGACGTTCACGGACGAGAGCCTGTCGCGCCGCGTACGGGACGCGGTGCACGCCTCCGTCTTCACCCCGGACGTCACGCTGCCCGGCGCGCAGGCGTCCGGTGCCTCCCCCGGCCTTCCGGCGACCGCGACCCGCCTCGGCGCGCAACTCCGCCAGACCCCGGCCCCCGGCTTCACCCCCGCCGAGCGGGCCCTGCTCACGGAGTGGCTGGACCGCCTGTCCAACACGGGCTGAGGTTCCTCACTTCGACATGATGAAGCGCAGGGCGAAGCCGGAGGCGGTCGTCCAGTACGTGACGAGCTGGCTCTTGTCCGCGTACAGCGCACTGGCCGGCAGGGGGACGTCGATCGGCTTGCCCACGCTGCTGCCCGGCGTGCGGCCCTGGAGGCCGAGGGTGATGCTCCTCGCCTCGTACTCGCCCGTGTTGCCGCTGCTGACGAGCAGGGCGGCGTAGGCCTCCCGGCCCGGGTCGAGGGTGACGGGCTCGCCCGGGGTCCCGTCGCTGTCCTTGATCACCGGGGTCGTGAACCGGGCGTCGGCACCGAGCTTCACCACGGGGTAGCCGTAGAGGCTGCACTTCTTGTCGCTCGCGTTCTGCACGGTGAGAACGAGGTGACGCAGGTCCCGCTCCTTCACGGCGGACACCCCGAGCTCCTTCTGGGTGCAGGCGGCGACGGTGCCGCCGGCGCCGGACGCGGTGCCTCCCCCGCCCGTGGTGCCGCCCTTGCCGCCGGTGCCCGTGCTGCCCGTGCTGCCCGTGGTGCCACCGCCGGTGGAGCCACCGCCCTTGGCGCCGGCTCCACCGCTGCCCGTGGTGCCGCCGCCCTCGGCACTCTCGCCGCCGGCCTCGCTCGGGGCGCCGCTCGGCTTCGCCGAAGCCGTCGCGCTCGGCCGGGCCGCGGGCCGGGAGCCGTCCGAGGCCTCGGCCGTGCCGTGCCCGCACGCCGTGGTCGCGAGCAGCGTCGCGGCCGCCGCGGCCCCGAGTGTGTAGGACGTCCGGACCCGAGGGCTCTTGTGGTTCCTGCGTGCAGGCGTGTTCATGGTGTCCCGTTTCCTTCTCGATGCGTGGAGAGGCCGCGTGCGCCGGTGGTCGGCACCCCGGACCGGCGGACAGGGCGGTGCCCTGTGAACGGCGGGCCGGGGTGGTGCGGCTGCCGGGCCGACGACGTGCGTCGGCCGGTGCGACAGCCACAGCATGGGATTTCGCGGGGGGCTGGGACAACGGCAGGCGTCCGATTGGGACGGTGGAACCGTCCCACCCCGGACGATCTGCGGAAACGCGGAACCCTGGGATGCCGGTGGGACGCCTGCGCGCACCGCGGCCGGACACCCGAGGGTTCCACCGGGCCGGGACCCCCTCCGCGCGGGTGTCCGGAACCGCTCCGGACGACTGGTGTGGGGTGCGGGGGAGTTGTTTCAATGGCCTCCGGTGTGGCGCGACGGGAGCGGGTGGCTGCGGATGAGGGTCGTGACCTGGAACCTCTGGTGGCGGTTCGGGCCCTGGGAGGAGCGGCAGAAGGCCATCCTGACCGTGCTGCGCGAACTGCGGCCCGATGTCGTCGGGTTGCAGGAGGTGTGGGAGTGCGGCGGCCAGAACCTCGCCGGGTGGCTCGCGGACGAGCTCGGAATGCACTGGACCTGGGCGGCCTCCGACGCCTCGGACCGGTGGCAGCGGCGGATCGGGGACACCACGGTCGACGTCGGCAACGCCGTGCTGAGCCGCTGGCCGGTGACGGCTTCGGAGGTGCTGCGGCTGCCCGCGCCCGACAGGCTGTACGACGGACGGCTCGCCCTGTACGCCCGGCTGGCCACGCCCACCCACGAGGTGCCCTTCTTCACCACCCACCTCACCTCGGCCGTCCACGCCTCGGGCGTGCGCCGTGAACAGGTCACCGCCCTCGCGGAGTTCGTCGCCGCGCACCGGGGCGGCGACGACTTCCCGCCGGTCGTCACGGGGGACTTCAACGCCTGGCCGGACTCCGACGAGATCCGCCTGTTCGGCGGGTACAAGACGTCCCCGGTGGTCCCCGGGCAGGTCTTCCTCGACGCCTGGGAGTACGCCGACCCGACGGCACCCTCGGCCACCTGGGACCCGGCGAACGCCCACGTCGGCCCGCACAGCCCCGCCGCACGCATCGACTACGTCCACGTCGGCCCGCCGGGTCCCGGCGGCCTCGGGCACGTCCGGTCCGTACGGCGGGCCGGGGACGGGCCGGTCGGCGGCGTGTGGCCCTCGGACCACGCGGCCGTCGTGGCCGACCTGTTCCTCCCCGAGGCCGGTCAGGACGCGTCCTGAAGTCCCCCTGGTTCAGCCGCGGCCGTCGCCCTTGAGAGCGCGGAGAAGGGCGTCGAAGGCGGCGGGGGTGGTCGAGAGTATGGACTGGGCGGGGTCGGCGCTCTCGGTCAGATGGACCGTTTCTGCAACACCGGAGGCGGCCACGTGGAGGCAGGCGTCGCCTTCCTGGCAGTGTGAGGACTTCTGCCAAGTACCGGAGACATGGAGGCAGGCCTCGCCTTGTGCGCAGTAGGACGACTTCTGCCAGGTCGTGGTGGGCATCTCGGGTCCTTTCACAGGTGCTGGGCGATGTCGTGGATGAGATCCTGTGAGTCCACGCGACTGAGCGATACGGATTCCATGCGGTCGATGAGGAGCCGGTACTGGGCCAGTTGGGCTTCGGAGTCGACGAATACCGGTCCGTGGGCCTGGTCCAGTTGAGCTGTGTCGAGCGCTGGTACGGGGCCGCACATGAAGTAGACCGACTGTCCCGAACCGGGGTAGGAGCCGGCGTCGAACGGGATGACTCGGATCGACACGTGATCGCGGTCGCTCACCTTGAGCAGGTGCTCAAGCTGGGTGCGCGCCACGTTCCGGCCGCCGAACTTCATTCGTAGGGCCGCTTCATGGATCACCGCCCGATAGGGGGCCGGGTGGTCACGGTAGAGCGCGTCCTGTCGCTTCAGCCGGAACGAGGTCCGGTGCTCGATCTCTGGAGGGGTCATCTCGGGGACAGCCTGCCGGTAGATCTCGCGTGCGTGGTCGACGGTCTGGAGCAGGCCAGGGATGTGCATGCTGTGCGCGGCGTGGAGTCTCGTGCCGTGGTGTTCGATCTCGGCGAGGTCGAGCAACTTGGACGGCAGGATGTCGCGGTACTCCTCCCACCAGCCGCGCTTGCGCTCGCCGGTCATGGCGACCAGGGATTCGACCAGAGTCGGCTCCGTGCAGGAGTACGTACGCGCCATCACCCGGACACGTTCCGCGCTCACCCCGAACCGGGCCACTTCGATATTGCTCAACTGTCCGGAGCTGGTGCCCAGCAAGGCGGCTGCCTGCGTGGTCGTCATCCCGGCGCGCTCACGCAGCTTGCGCAGCTCGACACCGAGCCGTGTGCGTCGGGCGGTGGGCGCAGCCCTGCCTGCCATGTCCTAACTCTCTCTGTCGTACGCCAGGTTGGGGCGTCACCCGCGCGAGTGGAACTCCCTTAAGGAATCCGGTCATCGGGTGAAAACAATCCTTGCGCAGCTCTATGGTGATTGTCAGGCGCCCTCGCCCAGAAGAACCCCGCTCGACGGAGCGGCCAGGTCACTGGGCACCGGAGACGAAGAGTCAACCCCCTCTCGTGATCGGAGACTTCCGATGGCCACCGTATCGCCGCCGTGGGCCTACACCCTCCAACTCCCGCACGATCCCCGCGCCCCCGGTATCGCCCGGGCCACCCTGCGTACCGTCCTCGCCGCGCACGACCTCACCGGACTCGCCCCCACCGCCGAGCTCCTGGCCTCCGAACTGCTCACCAACGCCCATCTGCACACCCGGGGCCCGTACGCCCTCCGTGTCCTGTCGAAGGGTCCTGACCGGCTGACGGTGGCCGTCTGGGACACCGACCCCGGCGTCCCGCCCGGCTACGGGCAGCCCCACACCTCCATTCCCCCGGCGGACGCCGAACACGGCCGCGGCCTGCACCTCGTACGCGCCTGCGCCGACGCCTGGGGCGTGTCCGTGCTGCGCGAGATGGGCGCGTCGAGAGGCGGAAAGCTGCTGTGGGCGGAGTGCGGGGGCACGGCGAAGGTCTGACAGACCGAAGAGAAGGCGGCAGTCCGGTGTCCGACTGGTCAAAGGCGGGGGAATCATGGCCGCCTGCCAGGACCGAGCGGAACTCCGCTACAACCCCCGCCCGGGGTGCGGTGTCCAAACGGGTGAACCAGAAACAACAGCAGCCCCGTACAGGGGTGCGGCGCACGACTCGATCACCGATCGCTGCCCGCTGACCCCGTGACGACGGTGGCGAATCCACCGGCGCTTTCTTCGTCGGGCCTGAACATCACCGATTCCGTGAAGGGTCGTTTCCGCATGCGCACGTTAAGGACCACTGGCTCCACCGCCTGTCGCCGGCGCGTTGGCCACGATCGACGGCGGCAAGGGCAATGACATCATCAAGGCCGATACCGGCGCCGCGTTGTACGGGGGCGACGGGAACGACCGCCTCGACGGCGGCGGGGGCTTCTACGGCGACGGCGCAGACGGCGGCGCGGGCAACGACACGCTCACCGACTGCGACTCCAAGTGCCATGGAGGACCCGGCAACGACAGTCTCACCGGCACTTCCACCGGGCACCAGAACGATTTGTACGATGACGACGGCAACGACGTCGTCCACGCCGGCGCCGGTGCCGACGTCGTCCACGGCGGCAGGGGCGACGACAGGCTGTACGGCGACGGCGGCAACGACACGATCTGCGGCAACACCGGCAACGACCTGCTGCACGGTGGCGCCGGCACGGACAGGCTCTCCGGCGGAGCGGGCACCGACAAGGTCTACCAGAACTAGAGGCCGGGCCAGAGAACTCAGAGCCGCCAGGGGCGGGCGTGAGGGAACACGGTCTCCCTCACGCTCCCCTTGGACTACGCCCCCAGGAAGATCGGGTTCGTGAACGCCGCCAGCGCTCCCGGGACCGGCCCCGCAGCCGTCTCGTGGCGGAGTTCCGCGCGGACGTACGCCGCGTAGGACGCCGTCGTGTGCCATTCCACCGTGCCGGAGCCCGCGACCGGCAGCGGGTCGCTGGTGAACAGCAGGCCCTCGTCGGTGACCAGGCGGACCGTGCAGCGGGGCGCGCCCGTGGCCTCCAGGCGGATCGTGACAGGGGTGTCGGGGGCGACCCGCAACCGCTCGCCGATGCCCGCGTGTTCGCCCTTGGCACCGGACGCCGAGAAGGACAGGGAGACCAGCTTCGACTCGGCGACGTAGGAGCGGCCCGCGCGGATGCCGTCCTGGATCGCCTCGCGGGTCAGGTCGTCGGCCAGGACGACCGTCTGCGGGGAGCCGACCTGGTCGGGGTCGCGGTGCGCGTCGCTGTTGCCCATCGCCGGGACCCAACCGCGGCCCTCGCGCATGGAGGCGCCGAGACGGTTGTCCCAGTCGGCGAGGGTGACCTCGTCGTCGGGGGTGTACGGGCCGTTCCACACCTCGACCGCGTCCGCCTCGCCGAAGCCGAACTTCCAGCCGCAGCCGACACAGGTGGCGTGCGGGTGCGCGGGCACCACCAGGCCGCCTGCGTCCCGGATGCGGCGCGCGAACCGGCCGAAGCGGTTGTCGCGGGCCCGGTAGCGCCAGTCGACGAAGGTGCCGGGGTCCGTGCCGAGCGCCAGCACGTGCCCGTTGCGGGTGGTGACCTCCTCGCCCAGCATGATCAGCAGGTCGTCGCCCGCCTGGTCCGCCCAGTGCGGATGGGCCGCGTGCGTGTTGTGGTCCGAGGAATTGATGAAGTCCAGGCCCGCCGCCCGCGCCAGCGCGGCGATCTCCGCGGGGGTGCGGCGGCCGTCGGAGTACCAGGAGTGCAGATGGCAGTCGCCGCGGTACCAGGCACGGCCGCGGCCCCTGGCGCGCGAGGGCGGGTACACCGGCTCCGGCGCCGGGGCCGGCTTCCCGTAGGTCAGGGTGACCGTGACCTCGTAGGCCAGTCCCTGGGGCGCCACCGTGTACGGGCCGAGCGCGATGTGCCAGGTGCCGGGGCGGACCGGTCCGGGGAGGTAGCCGGGGGTCGCGTCGTCCGAGCGGATGAAGAACTCCGTGCGCGCGCCGCCCGACCAGCCCCGGAAGCCCCGGCCGCCCAGTTCCGTGCCGTGCTCGTCGAAGATGCCGATGTCCAGGGCGTTGCCCGCCGTGCCGGCGGGGACCGACGGCCTCTCGTAGGTGTAGGAGACCCTGATCTCCGCGACCCCGGCCGGTACGTCGAGGGGGAGATACACGAAGTCGGGGGAGCCGGTGGGCAGGGTGCCGCGCACCGTCCGCGTCTCCTTCTCGTCCGCCGCTTCCGCGTGCGCACCGCCGCCAAAGGTCACGCCTCCCAACGTAAGGGCGGCGGCCGCCCCCGTCACGAACAGCGCGCGTCTGCCGATGCCGTGGTCGTCCTCGCACATACTGCTGCTCCCCTGGGGTCGGGCGTGACAGTGCCATGGAGTGATGCGAAGTGCCACGGACCACTGTGCGAGCGGGCGGTGAACGCCCGTGCACACCAAAGGAATCGACGGCTTGCGGGGAGACCGACAGATGCCGTGCGGCCGGACCCGGCCTCACCGCCCGCGGCGCGGGAAGGGCCTCGTGTCCCGCTGCGCCGGACGACCTCGACCGTATGCTCGAAGGATGACGACCTCCGCTACGGGCGCGACTCCCGGATCCGGGCCGACGGCGAACTCCATGCGGCGAGCGCTGCGGCGCGCGCGGGACGGCGTCGCGCTCGACCTGACCGAGGCCACCGTGCTGCTCCAGGCCCGTGGCACGGACCTGGACGACCTGGCCGCCTCCGCCGCGCGGGTGCGCGACGCGGGCCTCGATGCGGCCGGCCGGCCCGGCGTCATCACGTACTCCAAGAGCGTCTTCGTCCCGCTGACCCGGCTGTGCCGGGACAAGTGCCACTACTGCACCTTCGTCACGGTCCCCGGCAAGCTGCGCCGGGCCGGCCACGGGATGTTCATGTCCCCGGACGAGGTCCTCGACATCGCCCGCCGGGGCGCCGAACTCGGCTGCAAGGAAGCCCTGATCACCCTCGGCGACAAGCCGGAGGACCGCTGGCCCGAGGCCCGCGAATGGCTGGACGCGCACGGCTACGACGACACGATCGCCTACGTACGGGCCATCTCGATCCGCATCCTGGAGGAGACGGGCCTGCTGCCGCACCTGAACCCGGGTGTCATGTCGTGGACCGACTTCCAACGGCTGAAGCCGGTCGCCCCGTCCATGGGCATGATGCTGGAGACCACCGCGACCCGGCTGTGGTCCGAGCCCGGCGGCCCCCACTACGGCTCCCCCGACAAGGAGCCCGCCGTGCGACTGCGGGTCCTGGAGGACGCGGGCCGTTCCTCCGTGCCCTTCACCAGCGGGCTGCTGATCGGCATCGGCGAGACGTACGAGGAGCGCGCGGACGCGCTGTTCGCGCTGCGCCGGATCGTCCGGGCCCACCACGGCATCCAGGAGTTGATCATCCAGAACTTCCGCGCCAAGCCGGACACCGCGATGCGCGGTATGCCGGACGCGGAGCTGGACGAGCTGATCGCCACCGTCGCCGTCGCCCGGCACATCATGGGCCCGTCCGCCTGCCTCCAGGCGCCGCCCAACCTGGTCGCCGGCGAGTACGGACGGCTGATCGGCGCCGGGATCGACGACTGGGGCGGGGTCTCGCCGCTGACCATCGACCATGTGAACCCCGAGCGCCCCTGGCCGCAGATCGAGCTGCTGCGCGAGCGGTCGGCCGAGGCGGGCTTCGAGCTGCGTGAACGGCTCTGCGTCTACCCGGAGTTCGTGCGGCGCGGCGAGCCCTGGCTGGACCCGCGGCTGCTGCCGCACGTACGGGCGCTCGCGGACCCGGAGACCGGCCTCGCGCTGCCGGACGCGGTGGTCGAGGGCCGGCCCTGGCAGGAGCCCGAGGAGGCCTTCACGTCCTCGGGGCGCACCGACCTGCACCGCACCGTCGACACCGAGGGCCGCACCGGCGACCGCCGCGAGGACTTCGACACCGTGTACGGCGACTGGGCGGCGCTGAAGGAGGCCGCGGCCCCCGGGATGGTGCCGTCCCGGATCGACACCGACGTACGGGCGGCCCTGGCGACCGCGGCCGACGACCCGACGAGACTGACCGACGACGAGGCCCTCGCGCTGCTGCACGCCGACGGCCCGGCCCTGGACGCCCTGTGCCGGATCGCCGACGACGTGCGCCGGGCGGCGGTCGGGGACGACGTCACGTACATCGTCACCCGCAACATCAACTTCACCAACGTCTGTTACACCGGCTGCCGTTTCTGCGCCTTCGCCCAGCGCCGCACGGACGCCGACGCCTACACGCTGTCCCTGGAGCAGGTCGCCGACCGCGCCGCCCAGGCCTGGGACGTGGGCGCGGTCGAGGTCTGCATGCAGGGCGGCATCCACCCGGACCTGCCGGGCACGGCGTACTTCGACATCGCGAGGGCGGTCAAGGAACGCGTCCCCGGCATGCACGTCCACGCCTTCTCGCCGATGGAGGTGGTGAACGGGGCGACCCGCACCGGCCTGTCCATCCGCGAATGGCTGACCGCCGCCAAGGAGGCGGGCCTGGACACCATCCCCGGCACGGCCGCCGAGATCCTCGACGACGAGGTGCGCTGGGTCCTGACGAAGGGCAAGCTGCCCGCGGCGACCTGGATCGAGGTCGTCACCACGGCCCACGAACTGGGCATCCGCTCCTCCTCCACGATGATGTACGGCCATGTCGACCAGCCCCGGCACTGGCTCGGCCACTTCCGCACGCTCTCCCGCATCCAGCAGCGGACCGGCGGGTTCACGGAGTTCGTGACCCTCCCCTTCATCCACACCAACGCCCCCGTCTACCTGGCCGGCATCGCCCGCCCCGGCCCGACGACCCGCGACAACCGCGCGGTCATGGCGATGGCCCGGCTGCTGCTGCACCCGCACATCCCCAACATCCAGACGAGCTGGGTCAAGCTGGGCGCCGAGGGTGCCGCCGAGATGCTCCGCTCCGGTGCCAACGACCTGGGCGGCACGCTGATGGAGGAGACCATCTCCCGTATGGCGGGCTCCCGTTACGGCTCCTACAAGTCGGTCAAGGACCTGATCGCGGTGGCCGAGGCGGCGGGCCGCCCCGCCCGCCCTCGCACCACGCTCTACGGCGAGGTCCCGCAGGAGCGGCAGCTCGCGGCCACCGCCTCCGACGGCCATCTGCCCGAGCTGCTGCCGGTGCTGGACTGAGGGGACCGGCGGTTCCCGTTCGACTATTGTGCCGACCTGTCGGACGTATGTACGGACAGTGCCGCGGGAGGTCTCGGTGGGTGCGACAGCCGGTGCCGTCTGGGGGCGGGGCGAGCAGCAGGACTTCCGCAGCCGGGTCCGCGGGACGCTTCTGGGCGCGGCCGTCGGCGACGCGTTGGGGGCGCCGGTCGACGGGCTCTCCCTGGAGTCGATCCGGGAGACCTACGGCGCCGAGGGACTGGTGGGACTCGCCCCGGCGTACGGCCGGCTCGGCGCTCTCACCCATCTGACCCAGCTCTCTCTCTTCGGCGTCGACGGGCTCGTCCGCGCCCAGGTGCGCCGCGACACGGGCGCCTGGCATCCGCCGTCCGACGTGCACCGCGCCTACCGCCGCTGGGCGGCCACCCAGACCGACTGGGGACCCGACGAGCGGCGCAAGGACGACGGCTGGCTGGCCCGCGAGGAGTGGCTCTACGCCCGCCGCGACCCGGCCAAGGCCTGTCTGCTCGGCCTCGCCGACGAGATCATGGGAACCCTGGACGCGCCCAAGAACCCCGGTGAGCCGGGGGCCGAGGCCGCCGCCCGTTCCGCGCCGTTCGGGCTGCTCGTCGGCTGGGAGCCGCAGCTCGTGATGCAGCTCGCGGTGGAGTGCGCCGCGCAGACGCACGGCCACCCCTCGGCGTATCTGACGGCGGGCGCGTACGCCGTGATCGTGCACGCGCTCGCCCGCGGCGAGAACCCCGACGCGGCCGTGCAGCAGACCCTCGCGCTGCTCGCGGTCCGCCCCGGGCACCAGCCGGTGGCCGCCGCGCTCCAGCAAACGCTGGGCGCCGTGCGGCAGGGCATGCCCTCGCCCGAGCGGGTCCAGGAACTCGCCGTGAGCGGCGTCTCCGAGGGGCCGCTCGCCGCCGCGGTGTACTGCCTGCTGGTCGGTGAGGACGTCCGGCACGGCCTGTGCCTCTCGGTGAACCACGGCGGGCCCTCCGCCGCCACCGGTGCCCTCACCGGCGGTCTGCTCGGCGCGCTGCACGGCGAGACGGCCCTTCCGCCGGCCTGGCTGGCCGAGCTGGAGGGCCGTCCCACGGTGCTGGTCCTCGCGGACGACTTCGCGATGGAGATGACCCAGGGGCCCGCGCTGCACGGTCCCGCCGGCTCGTCCCCGGCCTGGCTCACCCGCTACCCGCGCGCCTGAGGGTCCGGCGACGGTCGGGGACCTAGTCCTTCACCGGCGTGCCCACCGCGCCCTCCGCCGCTCCCGCCGGTGCCGGGATCGCCGCCGCGGCCGAGCCGTCGTCGTCCGTGTTGATCAGTTCGATGACCGCGTCCCGCTCCGGGGTGTCCTCGGGCCGCAGGAAGCCGATGAGGACGTACAGGACGAGGGAGATGACCATCGGGACGGAGACCTGGTACTCCAGCCTCACATCCGTGCGCTGCGAGAAGTCCAGGTGGTAGTTGACGAGGAAGAAGGCGAGCAGCCCGCAGGCCCAGCTGGTCAGCGCCGCCGTCGGGCCCGACCGGCGGAACGGCCGCAGCAGGCCCAGGATGAACGGGATCGCGATCGGCCCCATCAGACCCGCCACCCACTTGATGACGACGGTGATGATGTCCTTGAACGCGGGGGAGTTGACCTGGGTCGCCACCGCCATGGAGAAGCCGAGGAAGGCGACCGTGGTGACGCGGCCCGCGATGAGCCCCGCCCGGGTGTCCCAGGCACGCGCGGCCCGTGAGAGCACCGGCATCACATCGCGGGTGAACACCGCCGAGATGGCGTTCGCGTCCGAGGAGCACATGGCCATCGTGTGCGAGAAGAAACCGACGACGACCAGGCCCAGCAGCCCGTGCGGCAGCAGCTGTTCGGTCATCAGGCCGTACGCGTCCGAGCCGTCCGGCTTCTGTGCCGTGACCAGGAGCGGCGAGAGCCACATCGGGATGAACAGGACGACCGGCCACACGAACCACAGCCCGGCGGACAGCAGTGCCGACCGCGTGGCCTCCTTGGCGCTCCCGGTGGCCATGTAGCGCTGCGCCTGGTTCCACATGCCGCCGTTGTACTCGAACAGCTTGATGAACAGGTACGCGATGAAGAACACCGTCAGATACGGACCGGCGAACCCGTTCGCGTGACCGTGCAGCTTCGGCGAGTCCAGCGCCTTGGACAGGCCGCCCTGGTCGGAGATCTTGTTCAGCACGATGACCAGCATCGACACACCGGCCAGCAACTGGATCACGAACTGGCCGAGTTCGGTGAGCGCGTCCGCCCACAGACCGCCGATCGTGCAGTACACCGCCGTGATGCCGCCGGTGATGAGGATGCCCTGGGTGAGCGTGACGCCGGTGAAGACGCTGAGCAGGGTGGCGATGGCCGCCCATTTCGCGCCGACGTCCACGATCTTCAGCAGGATGCCGGACCAGGCCAGCGCCTGCTGCGTCGGCACGTTGTAGCGGTCCTTGAGGTATTCGAGGGGTGAGGCGACGTGCAGCCGGGAGCGCAGCCGGTTGAGCCGGGGCGCGAAGGCCTTGGCGCCGATGGCCACGCCGATGGCGATGGGCAGCGCCCAGGTGACGTACGAGGTGATGCCGTAGGTGTACGCGATGCCGGCGTAGCCGGTGAACATCACCGCGCTGTAGCCCGACATGTGGTGGGAGATGCCGGACAGCCACCACGGCATCTTGCCGCCCGCGGTGAAGAAGTCGCCGACGTCGTCCACGCGTTTGTGGGACCAGACGCCGATCGCGGTCATCACGCCGAAGTACGCGACCAGGACGGCCCAGTCGAGACCGTTCATGTGCCCCCTCCAGGGGTCAGCCTTGTGAACCTGCTGATGCCGGACGGCACTTCGCCAGGACGCATCGGGCTGCCCCGTGCGGGAGCGGGGACTTCGGGGATTGAACCGCCGGTCCGACCGGCCGGTCAAGACCTCGCACGGTCACAGATATGAACGCAGATCAGAAAGCAGAACGATTTTGCCTCCACTTTACCCACCCGGCGGTTGTCGTGCTCGTGACGTGCGCCACACCATGGGCGGGCACTTCGCCAGACCTGCCCAGTGAGGAGAACGCGACAGCCGTACGGGATGCGGGTCCCGTGCGCCTGGGAGAGGGGCCGCCGGCCGCACCGACTACCGCATGATCTCGCCCGCGTTCACCAGCAGCGACTGCCCCGTGATCGCCCGCGCCCGGTCGGACGCCAGGAACACCGCGGCGTCCGCGACGTCCCCGTCCGTGGCCAGCTCGGGCAGTGCCATCCGCTCGGTGAGCCGCTTGAGGACGTCCGCCTCGGGCACCTGCTCCGTGTACGCCGTGAACTGCACGTACGCCTCGACGGGTGGGCCCCACATCCAGCCGGGCAGCACGGTGTTGACCCGGATCCGGTGCGGGCCGAGCTCGCGGGCCAGGGAGTACATCGCGCTCGTCAGCGCGCCCTTCGAGGCCGCGTACGCCGCCTGGCGCACCTGGCTCGGCGCGGCGACCGACGACTGGGTACCGATGACGACGACCGAACCGCCGCGCTCCTTCAGTGCGGGCAGGCAGGCGCGGGTCATCCGCAGCGTGCCGAGCAGGTTCACGTCGATGACCGCCTGCCAGGTCGCGAAGTCGGCGTCCTCCAGGCCGCCGAAGTAACTGTCCCAGGCGGCGACATGGACCACCGCGTCGATCCGCCCGAAGCGTTCGGCGGCCAGCGCCGCGAGCGCCTCGCACTGCCCCTCGTCGGTGATGTCCGTCGCCCGGAACGCCGTGCGCGCGCCGTCCGGGTCCAGTTCGGCCGCCGACTTGGCGAGGTTCGCCTCCGTGCGCGCCCCGAGCACCGCGTTGCCGCCGTCGCGCACCACGGCCGCCGCCACCTGATGGCCGAGCCCGGCTCCGACACCCGACACCACCACGGTCCTGCCGGTGAGCAAAGACATCCGGGGCCTCCTCGGCTCTGGCGCATTGTCTGACGGGGCGTCAGGGTATGGGCGTCCGGCGGAGGAAGGAAGTCCCGCGCACGTCCAGGAGAGGAAGGGGTTCGTCATGCCGGAGGAGACCCGCAGCGAGACCTACGCGGAACTGGCCGCCCTCGGCCCGTACGGCGTCCACCCGGGCCACGCCCTGATCACCCTGGTCGAACCGCACCCGGGCCACGAGTACGCCTACAACCGCTGGTACGAGGACGACCACTACTACGCGGGCGCGATGGCCATGCCGTGGATGTACGCCGGACGCCGCTGGGTGGCCACCCGCGACCTCCAGCTGCTGCGCTACCCCGAGAAGTCGGCCGTCGCCCAGCCGGTCACCGCGGGCTGCTACATCTCGACCTACTGGGTCACCGACGGCCGCTACGACGACCACATGAGGTGGACCGTCGGCATCAACAAGCGGCTGAACCGCGACGGCCGCGTCTACCAGGACCGTACGCACGTCTTCACGGCCTTCCAGGACCACGAGGCCACCGTCTACCGCGACGGTGCCGCAGGCCCCCGTGACTTCCACGCCCTCGACCACCCCTACGCCGGCCTCGTGGTCGAGGTCGTCGACGCCGAATCCCCCGCGCGGCGCGCCGAGTTGCTGGAGTGGCTGCGCTCCCGCCACCTCCCGAGGCGGCTGGCGGGCTCACCCGCAGCCCTCGTCACCGTCTTCCGGCCGACCCCGCTCCCCGGCGACCGCATGACGTACGTGAAGCAGGTCGAGGGTGTCGACACCCGGCTGACCCTGCTGTGGTTCCTCCAGGCGGATCCCCGTGAGTGCTGGGAGACGCACTTCACGGGCCTGGACGAGGCCGTGGCCGAATCGGGCCTGGGGAAGGTGGAGTTGGTGGCCCCGTTCGTCCCCACGATCCCGGGAACGGACACCTACGTGAACCAGCTGAGGTGAACCGGGCCAAAAGGGAAGAGCGGTGCCCTCTCGGCCAGGACGGCGGGCCGGACGAGAGGGCTCTGTCGATGGAACCTATGAAGTTGTCCGGCCATACGGGTCAGACGAGACCGGACGCCGCCCGGCTCACGTCGGCGACGAAGACGTTCCAGGCATCCGCGGGAAAGGCCAGGGTCGGGCCGGCGGGGACCTTGGAGTCCCGGACGGCCATCGCCGAGACGACCGGGGACTTGACCTCGACGCAGGCGCCGTTGCCGGTGGAGTAGGAAGACTTGGTCCAGGTGTCGAGGGCGCCCTGCTGAATTGCCATGATCGCTCCAGAAAGCTGTCGTTCGTCGATGAGTTGCCGCCATGAAGCCGCCGGCGCACGGTCACCGGGCTACGGATCCGTCAGGAGACCCGCAGTCCGGATTGCGCCAACGTCGTTGCTCGATGGCGTGATCGACGCTACTCGCCAACATCGGCTGGCGAAGCGACTATTCACTCGACTGGATGGCATATTCCATGGGGGTCTTCCCCGCTGGGGCGGCGACAGTGTAGGGTCCGGCCACTCATCGGCGGAGGCGCCCCCGTGAGGCCGCCTCCGCGCCGATCAGCGCGCGTAATCCTTCGCGATGTCCGCGATGAACTGCCGCGACTGCTCCACGTTCAGGGCCTGGGCCCGCAGGTGCTCGTACATCACGCTGTACTTCTGGACGTCGTTCGCCTTCTCCAGATACAGGTCGCTGGTCACGCCCTCGATGTAGACGACGCTGGAGTCGGCCGCGTCGGGGAACTCCAGGATCGCGTACTGGCCGTTGAGACCCGGGTGCGCGCCCATGTCGAAGGGGATCACCTGCACGGTGACGTGCGGGAGTTGGGACTGCTCGACGAGGTGTTCCAGCTGCTCGCGCATCAGCGAGCGGTTGCCCACGGCGCGGCGCAGGGCGGACTCGTCGAGGACGGTCCACAGGCGCAGCGGGTTGTCGGGGGCGGAGATTCGTTCCTGCCGCTTCATCCGCACCTGGACGCGCTTGTCGATGTCGGCGGGCGCGGTCTCCGGCAGTGCCCCCGCGATCAGGGCCTCGGCGTACTGCCGGGTCTGGAGCAGGCCGGGGACGACCTGGGGGTCGTACACCCGCAGGCTCGCCGCGTCGGTCTCCAGACCGATGTAGACGCTGTACGGGATGTCGCCGAAGGAGTGCCACCAGCCCTGCTGGCGCGAGTCCTTGGCCATCTGCATCAGCGAGTCGACGATCCGGTGGTCCTCGACCTCGTAGACCCCGCACAGATCGCGGACGTCGCGCTGGCTGATACTGCGTCTGCCGTTCTCCAGCCGGCTGATCTTCGACTGCGAGACGAGGAGACGCTCGGCGACCTCTTCGGCCGTCATGCCCTTGAGTTCGCGGAGCCGCCGAAGCTCCTGGCCCAGCCGGCGTCGCCGGACGGTGGGATTGACACTTGACGCCACGGGACGTGCACCTCCGGCTGCGGGCCTGTACTTTGCGTATCTGCTGTTGAGCAGATTGCCACCAAGGTGCTTTCTACCGCTGGGAAACGGCGTATATGCGCAGGGTGGGCGCAAGTTCGCGGAATCTGCGTGTATACGCGGCCATGGGGCGTCGTTCCGGACCTCGCGAACTCCCGTGAAGGACCGCGGAGATCACCGCCGGCGCCCGGGTCGGACGCGGACGGGTGCGCTCTCCCCGCGGGGCCTGGCCCGCTCGCGGACGGTCCTCTCCTCGGATGCGGTCGCGCGGGGCGCCGGGGCCGTGTCGTCGTCCGGACGTACGGTCCCAGCCGCCCCGCGCGAACCTGCGGCTCCCGAACCGGATCATGGGGACTGCGGTGCGGCGCTGGCTTTCTCATGGCGGTGCTGGTGGTGCTGGTGGTGCCTGTACCGGCGGCGTGGGCGGCGGGCGTGCTGTTCGCCGCGGATGCTGCCGGTGGTGCCTGAAGCGGGCCCTCGGGGCCCGCGGCTCAGTGCGCCACGGCGCGCGCCATCGAACCATGGCGCGGTTGCGCCGGAACACCGCGCGCGGTCTCCGGTGCGGACCTGACTCCGGCGGTGGCCGGACGGCCTGCCGGTGGTGCCGGGTTGCGGCGCGGCTGTGCGGCCACACCGCTCTGGACGTCCATCACGGCGTGCGCCACGAGTCCGCCCATGGGGTCGTGCCTGATCAGGTCCCGCAGCCGGGACCGGGACGATCGTCCCTCGTTCCCCGGATACAGGTGCTTGCCGAGACCGACCGCGTGGGCCAGAGCGGCGAGCGCCGCGGTCCGCGGATCCGGCGGTACGCCGGTGCGGATCGCGTTGTCCAGCCGGGTTCGGATCTCCCGGCTGATGTCCGTGTCCGTCGCTTGGTAGCGAGTCGTCGGAAGCACCCCGCACATCTGGCCGGCCACGGCATGGACCATGCCGCACCTCTCCAGATGCGAGAGGTAGGTCTGACGGAGCCCCAGGCGGGGTCCGCCGATCCAGTTGACCGCGCGTACGGGTGCCCCGCGGCGGCGAAGGAGTTCCAACGCACAGTCCAGTGTTGGATCTCCGGTCGGCCGTGGCACCACCACGGCGATACGATCCCCGTCTGGGGCTATCCGTCCGGCCAGCGCCAGCTCCACTAGCTGCGCTCCGGCCAGACCGAGGTCGAGCGACTGCGGCTGCGCGGTGGTACCCGTGGTCGGGTCCAACGCCAGCAGCAGAAGCTCCTCCGGAATTGTTCTGCGGCTCTTGCCCATCCATGCCTCCCCGCGTGGATGAATGACAGGGTGACCCCTCTCACATTGGTCTGTCGAGAGCGCGTGACCGGAATATGAGGGAACCGGCAGGTATGTCGTTCTCGTCTACCGCATGGGTCGAGCCCTGGCACAGGACACTGGTACATGGTTCGGACAGCGGTGTCCGGGCGGCGGTTCAAGGGTTTGACGGTTCGTTTTCGGCGCGCGGAGGGCGCGCGCCGCATGGAGGAGGCATCGGTGGCGGGCGAGTCCCCCGACAGGTCGAAGCAGCACGAGTCGTCGGCGTCGTCGGCAGAAGCGACGCCGGAGGCCCCGGCGTCGGTTCCGAGTCCGGCGCGGGCGGCCGCGCCGGCGTCGACGTCGACCCGGAGCCCGGCTCCGGCCGACCCCCGGATGGCGATGGCCCGCGAGCGGGCCGCCACGGTACGGGTGGATCAGGCGACGGCGGTGTTCTCGACGAAGGCGCTGTCGGGTGAGGCGGCCCCCAAGGCGGACGCCCCCCGTACGGCGGAGCCGGAGCGTGTCTCCGAGTCCGCCGAAGGCGACGGCGCGTCCGGGGGCAAGAACGCCGAGGGCGACACCCGGCTGCGCGCCGCGGTCGCCGCGTGGGTCGCCGGATCGGACGAGCCGGACTCGGCCGACGCCGACACCGAGAGCGGCACCGACGCGGGCTCCGGCGCCGACGCGGGCTCCGAGGGCCGCGACGGGGCCACGGACGAGGCCGACGCCACCGACGGTGACCCGGACGGTTCCGACGCCGACACGGACGGCACGGAGGCTGACGCCGCCGATGCCGATGCCGACGCCAGGGCTGACGCCGACGTCGACGGTGAGCCCGCCGATGAGCCGGGTGCCTCCGAGTCCTCGGAGGCCTCCGCGACGGACGAGAGCGCTCCGGAGGGGTCCGACGCGTCACACGAGGCGTCCGGCACGGACGGGGAGACCACCGAACCCGCCTCCGGTCCCGACTCCGACGCGTCCACCGACACCGACACCGAGGCGTCCGCCGACTCTGACGAGGACGACCCCGAGTCCGGGGACGAGCCGCAGGACGCCGCGCCCGAGGACAAGCCCGTAGCCGCCCCCGTAGCCACCCCCGAGGGCCGTTCCGACGGCGTCGGGGGCTCCGAGCCCACCGACGAGCCCGTGGACGCCCCGACGGACGAACCCGCGGACGCGGAGCCCACCGGCGCCACGCCCGAAGAGACCTCCGGCGCCACGTCCGACGAGCCCTCCGACGCGGTGACCGACGAGACCTCGGACACCGATGCCGACGAGGCCCCCGCCCCCGAGCGCCGCGTCGATCAGCCCACCGCCGTCTTCAAGACCCCGCGGCGCCCGGCCGTGGACCAGCCCACCACGATGCTCAAGCTGGGCGGCGCCGCCCGGAAGCCGGCCGACGAGAAGCCCACGGCCGGACCGACGGACGCGCCCACGGACAAGTCCGCGGACAAGCGCACCGACAAGCCCGCCGGCCAGGACACCGACGAGCCCGGTGCCAAGCCCGCGGGCACCCCGGTGCGCACCAGCAAGTTCGTCCCCCTCAACCGGCTCGACGACTTCCCGCCGGCGCGCTCGAAGCCCGCCCCCGAGCCCGCCGCGAAGCCCGAGCCCGCCGCGAAGCCCGAGCCGGCGGCGAAGCCCGCCGCCGCGAAGGCCGCCCCCGCCCCCGCCGCGCCGAAGCGCCCCGCCGCGCCGACGCCCGCCCCCAAGCACGTCGACCGGCCCGCGGCGGCCACCGCGGCCATCCCGCAGGTCGGCCCGGAGCGCACCACACAGCTGCCGCTTCCGCCGAAGCCCCCGCTGGACCTGCTCGCCGAGCTGACGAACACGCCGCCGCCGCCGCAGACCCCGGTCCGCACCCTGGTGCGGCGGGTCAAGATCTGGACCCCGCTGGTCCTCCTGCTCGCGGTGATCTTTGCAGTCGCGCAGGCCTTCCGTCCGTTGCCGACCCCGGCCCTCGCGCTGAGCGCCGACAGCACGTACACCTTCGGCGGCGGCACCCTCGACCTGCCCTGGCCCGGTCAGGGCCAGTCCGCGATCGAGGTGGACGGCGTGGGCAGCCTCGGGACCGACGGCAAGCAGACCCCGTCCCCCACGGCGAGCGTCGCCAAGATCATGACGGCGTACGTGATCCTTCAGGAGCACCCGCTCAAGGGGAACGAGGACGGCGAGAAGATCACCGTCGACCAGCAGGCCGAGGACGAGTCGAAGCTGCCGGACGAGTCGACGGCGGCGATGTCGAAGGGCCAGCAGTTCACCGAGCGCCAGATGCTCCAGATGCTGATGATCCCCTCGGGCAACAACGTGGCGCGGCTGCTCGCCCGCTGGGACTCCGACAGCAAGACGTTCGTCACCAAGATGAACGCCGCGGCCAAGGACCTCGGCATGACGAACACCACGTACACCGACCCGAGCGGTCTCCAGAAGACAACGGTCAGCACGGCCACCGACCAGATCAAGCTGGCCAAGCAGGTCATGAAGAACGACGTCTTCCGCAGCATCGTCGGAATGGCCAGCGCCAAGATCCCGGGCCTGGCCAACCCGATCTACAACAACAACGACCTGCTGGTCCAGCAGGTCGGCGTGATCGGTCTGAAGACCGGTTCGTCGACGCCCGCGGGCGGCAACCTGGTGTGGGCCGCGACCAAGGTCGTGGACGGCAGGACACAGACGATCTACGGCGCGGTGATGAACCAGAACGCCGGTACCGGCAAGGTCTGGGACAGCCTCCACCTGGCGCTGGTCAACAGCCAGAAGCTGATCGACAAGGTCCAGAAGAGCCTGGTCACCGCCATGGTGGTGAAGAAGGGCCAGGTCGTCGGGTACGTGGACGACCAGCTCGGCGGCCGGACCCCGGTCGTCGCCACCAAGAACATGACGGCGATCGGCTGGCCGGGCCTGAAGACCCGGCTGAGCATCGGCCAGGGCACCTCGCCCGTGCCGCACACCGGCAAGGCCGGCACGGTCGTCGGCGAGCTGAGGGTCGGCGACGGGTCCAGCGAGGCCGTGCGGATCCCCGTGGCGCTCCGGTCGGACCTCGCCGAGCCCGGCTTCGGCGCGAAGCTGACCCGCGTCGGCTGAGCCGCCGCGCACACCGGTGACGTACGCGCGCACGCACCGGTGACGTACGGCGGGCCACGTCACCCGCACCGCACTCCGCCGGACGGTGCCCCACACGGGGGCCGTCCGGCGGAGTGCGTGCTAGCGTCGCGCTCATCGGGGCTGCTCGCGAGCCGCGGGTCCCGGCCCAGAACGGACCACGGGACAGCGGGAGAACCTTGCAGTGGCGACAGCGGAGCCGACACACGCCGACGACGCGGACGCGGGCCAGGGAACGGGCCCGCGAATACCGCTGCACGCGGGCACCCGCGAGGCCGTCCGTGACGTAGGAGCGGACGCGGACCCGGGCGATGACCCCGCCGGGAAGCGCGGCGGGACCGAGCCGGCGGAGCCGTCCGCGGAACCCACCGGGACGGCCGGGCCGGCCGAGGAGACGGAGTCGGCCGGGGCGGCCGAGCCCACGGAGCCGACCGGCCGCAAGCCCCTCGATCTCCTGCGCCGCTACCCCGTCCTCTCCTTCACCGTCTTCGCGGGCGTCCTCCACATCGTGTGGTTCTTCACGTTCGCGAACAGCGGTGGTGACCTCGCGGCACAGGACGCCTGGGCGGAGTTCGTCGGCCGTCACCCGGACTCGGCGTACAACCTCGCCTGGTACGGCGGTATGCACCCGGTCTCCTACAGCGTGGTGTCGCCGTATCTGATGTCGGTGCTCGGCGTCCGGACGACGATGATGATCGCCGGGACGATCTCGGCCGGTCTGCTGACGCTCATCCTCGTCCGCAGCCGAGCCGTCCGGAACCCGGTCGCCACCTCGCTCGCGGGTGTCTTCGCGCTGCTCTGCAACGCCATCTCGGGCCGGGTGACCTACGGCCTGGGCACGGCGTTCGCGCTCGGCGCGGTCGCCGTCGTCTTCTGCTGGCCCCACCGCTGGCGCTACAAACGCTGGGCGAAGGCCCTGTGCGCGGCACCGCTGGCCGCGCTCGC
This sequence comes from Streptomyces sp. NPDC024698, assembly GCF_055559015.1. NCBI lineage: Bacteria > Bacillati > Actinomycetota > Actinomycetes > Kitasatosporales > Streptomycetaceae > Streptomyces > Streptomyces sp. NPDC024698. The sequence goes on from NZ_JBVHLK010000004.1 coordinate 347,004, forward strand.
CACGGCCGCCTCGCCGGTCGCCGGACTCTTCGTGGGTCTGCTGGCCGCGGCCATGTTCCTCCAGAAGCGCCGCCCCGGTGCCTACGCCCTCGGCATCGCCCCGACGGTCGTGGTCGGGCTCTCGGCCCTGCTGTTCCCCTTCTCGGGCACCCAGCCGATGACCTTCTTCTCGGTCCTCCTGCCGTTCGGGTCCGCCGCCGCGGTGTACTTCCTGGTCCCCAAGGAGTGGACGACCGTACGGATCACGGCGGGGGTCTACGGCCTCTCCGTGCTCCTCGTCTGGCTCATCAGCTCCCAGATCGGCTCGAACATCACGCGCCTGGCGATGCTCTTCGCCGGTGTCGCCCTGATCGCCGCGCTGCCCTTCACGGTCCCGAAGTCACGCCGGTGGTACGGCATCGTCCTGTCCTTCGCCGTGTTCACCGGATGGATCGGCGTCAAGACGGTCGACGACATCGTGCACACGACCCCCGCGGCCTCCTGGGCGCGCGAGCTGGCCCCGCTCGTCCACCAGCTCCAGCTGGCGGACGCCGAGAAGGGCCGCGTCGAGGTGGTCCCCGCCCGCTCGCACCGCGAGGCGTCCGCCCTCGCCCCGTACGTGAACCTCGCCCGGGGCTGGAACCGGCAGGCCGACATGGAGCGCAACCCGCTCTTCTACGACGACACGCTCAACTCCGCGAACTACCACGAGTGGCTCCAGCGCTGGGCCATCCGCTACGTCGTGCTGCCCAAGGGTGAACCGGACGGCGACGGCGGCCAGCGTGAGCGCGAGCTCGTCCAGCGGGGCATGCCCTATCTCCGGCAGATCTGGGGCGACGCCAACTGGCAGCTCTTCACCGTCACCGACCCCACGCCGCTCGCCGAGCCGCACGCCGTCGTCGACCTGGCCGAGCAGGGCGAGATGACGATCGAGGTGAAGGAGGCGGGCCGCATCCTCATCCGCATCCCGTACTCGCCGTGGCTGAGCGTCGTCGACGAGAAGGGCAAGAGCCTCAAGGCGCCCCAGGAGACGAAGGCCTCCAAGCACCGCCCGAACGGCACCCCGAGGACGTACGACAACCTCAACGGCTGTCTGATGCCGACGGAGGAGACCGCGGCGGGCGACATCTGGACGGAGCTGCTCGCCCCGAAGCCGGGCACCTACCGGCTCGCGGCCCCCTACCAGCTCCCCAGGGGAACCCCGTGCCCGGAGGAGCTCCGCTGAGCCCCGGGCCCCGCCGACCCTAGAACCGCTCGAACGGACCGCAGTACGGCAGGCCGGAGTCCTCGGGCCTGGCGTCGCGGAAGAAGCGGACGAGCAGATCGCAGAAGTCCTGGGGCCGCTGGAGATGGGCCAGATGGCCGCACTCCGCGATCGTGGTGAACCAGGCGCCCGGCAGGTCCGCCGCCACCGAGCGGACCATGTCGGGCGTGGTCAGCGTGTCGTGCTCGCCGGTGAACACGAGGTACGGGACGGCGGGCACGGGCGCCCGCCGGTACCACTCGTGGGCCAGCAGCCGCCGGTTCCGCTCGACGGTCACGGTGACGGCGTGCTCGCTCTGCGCCGCGAACTGCTGGTACATCAGCCGGGTCAGGGCCGCGTGCTTGCGGACGGTGCGGTCGCCGGGCGGCGGCACGAAGCACCGTACGAACTCCTCGGCGGTCTCCTCCACGCGGCCCTGCTCCAGGAGCCCGATCCATCCCACGAGCGCCTCGGCGAACCAGCGCGGGATGTGGTCCGACATGCCCTGCACGGCGATCCTGCGCAGCAGATGCGGATACCGCTGGGCGAGCCGGAGTCCCACCGCCCCGCCGTAGCAGCCCGCGTACAGGTTCACCGGGCCGAGCCCCAGCTCGCGCAGCAGATGGCCCGCGCACTCGGCCAGAAAGCCGATCCCGTGCTCGGCGGGCAGGAAGTCCGCGTCCCCGAACCCGGGCAGATCCACCGTGACGATCGTCCCGAGCTCACCGAGCCAGCGCTCGTGCCGCATCCACGAGTACCGCGTCTGGTCGGACCCCCCGAGCACCAGCAGCGGCTCGGTGACGGGGGAGCCGTGCCGGGCGACCCGGGCGGTGTACCCGTAGCCCTCCCACGAGAGCCGGTACTCCGCCACTTCCGTGGATGCCCCGCCTCCCGGCACCGGGGCGAGAACAGGGACCGAGGAAGCGACAGAAGGCACAGCGAACTCCCGAGAGGGACGAGACCACCGAAACTCCCAACTCGTACACGGCTCCCGGGTGCGGTGCCCGCAATGTCACACGAAGGTGGGCGCTGCATCACACGAAGGTGGGCGTTGCGCGGCAGCCGCGCAACGCCCTCGCCTCCTGTCACCCGGCGGTGCGGCCGGGGGAGCCCGTCACCTCACCGGGAACGCCACGTCGCACACCGGGTCCCCGGGGCCGGCCGCGTCCCAGTCGGCGAAGTAGATCTCCCGGCAGGGCCCGTCGACGGACAGCCCCCGCTCGCCGACCCAGGCCTCGACCGCCTCGAACGCGGCGAGGATCTGCGGGTGGGCCACCTGGGCCTTGGTGATGCGGACGAAGGCGATGCTCCGGGCCGGCTCGACGCGCACCGTGGCCCCGGTGGCCCGGCCCTGCCGCTCCGCCCAGGCCCGTGCCGCGGCCTCGTCGGCGACCGGCACGCACGCTTCCGCCGGGCCGTCGCTCTCCATGCTGACCTCGGCGTGGTAGACGACGAACGGCGGTCCGGAGACGCCCCCGGCCTCGCCCGCGCCCTCCTCCAGCCGTCCCAGCGAGCCGGGGATCCACACCGGCAGCTCGGGCGCCAGGACGTGCCGCTTCTCGCTCAGCACGACCTGCTCGGGCACCTCGGCCCTCTCGACGGCGAACTTCTCGTACATCTCGGAACTCCTCCCGGAAAGACGTCCACGGAGGTAACCGGCGAGCGCCCGCTGCGAGGCGAACCGGGCCTCGGCGCCGTCCCAGTACGCGGCGAGCAGCGAGGCCGCCCGCGGACCGGGCGCCTCCACCACGTCCGCGATCCGCGCCAGCGGCATGTCCAGCTGGCGCAGCAGCGCGACGAGCCGGGCCCGTTCGGTCTGCTCGGCACGGTAGTAGCGGTAGCCGCTGACCTCGTCGACATGCGCCGGGGTCAGCAGACCCAGCCGGTCGTACAGCCGCAGCGCCTTCGCCGAGAGCCGCGCCCGCGAGGCGAACGCGCCGATGGTGAGCAGGTCCTCGTCCACCCTGTCATCCTCCGTCACCGGGCGCCTTCCGCCCGGTGACAGGGACGCTCCCCCTTGCCCCAGGGGCAAGGTCAACAGCTGTTCAGCCGATGGCCTTCTCGACCGCGGAGACCAGCTCCGCCGCCTCCGGCTCGGTCTGCGGCGAGAAGCGGCCGACGACCGTGCCGTCGCGCCCGATCAGGAACTTCTCGAAGTTCCAGCGGATGTCGCCGGAGTGGCCCTCGGCGTCGGCGGTGCCCGTCAGACGCTCGTACAGGCCGTGCCGCGCGTCACCGTTCACCTCGACCTTCTCGGTCATCGGGAAGGTCACGCCGTAGGTCGCGGAGCAGAACTCGGCGATCTCCTCGGAGCTGCCGGGCTCCTGGCCGAGGAACTGGTTGCAGGGCACGCCGAGGACGGTGAAGCCCTGGTCGGCGTAGCGCGCGTGCAGCCGCTCAAGACCCGCGTACTGGGGGGTCAGTCCGCACTTGGAGGCCACGTTCACGATGAGGACGGCCTTGCCCGCGTACTGGGACAGGTCGGCGGAACCCCCCTGGAGGGCCCCGATCTCGATGGCGAGGACAGAGGAACCGGTGTTGTCAGTAGTCATAAACGGATGCTAACTCCGGTAGGCGGCGCCCCCGCCGGTCCCAGGGGACCGCCGGTCGCGCTGCGCTGTGACAAGCACCTCACCGGCGGCCGTCCGCGAGTACAGCACCGACCGTCCCGCCCGCCGCCGCTCCACGAGCCGCGCGTCGAGGAGCACCCGCAGATGCCGGCCGACCGACCCGAGCCCCTGCCCGGTCACGGCGACCAGCTGACTGGTGGACAGCGGCGAGTCGAGGCGGACCAGGACCCCGGCCCTGGCCGTCCCGAGCAGCGCCCCGAGACTCTCCGGGACCACCGCGCCCCCCGCGTCGGCCAGCGCCCCCGAGCACGGGTAGACCACGGCGTAGCGGCGGGACTCCTCCCAGGACACCCATCCGGCGGTCGGTGTGACGGGCACGAAGAGGAGCTGGGCGCCGGAGATCTCGCGCGGCGGGTACTCGTGCAGGTTGACCTGGAGCCGGTTGCCGCCGAGCCAGCGCGTCCCGGGCCGCAGCCCGTCCAGCGCCGCCGCCCAGCCGCCCTGGCCCAGCCGCGCGGTCCGCGCCACCACGTCGGCCTCCAGGATCCGCCGCCGCCGCTCCCAGTCGGGGCGTACGGACTCCTCCCAGACGGCGGTGAGCAGCGCGGCGGCCCGCCCGGGCAGATCGTCGCGGTCCGCGAGCGCGGCGGGCAGCGGGCCGCCCACCGCGCGGACGAGATGGCCGCGGGCCTCCACGGGCGGGACCTCCCGCACCCGGGCGACCTCGGTCTCGAAGGTCTCGTCGCCGTACGGGGCCGGGGTGAGGAAGTCGGCGATCCACTCCCGTCCGAGGCCGCAGCGCACGAGCAGAGCGGTGACCGGGTCGGCGGCCAGCCGCCCGCGGTACGCCGGCAGGTGGGCGTCCAGCCAGGCGCGTTCACCGGGGTGCGCGGCGGTGCCGACGTGCAGCAGCTTCAGCGCGGCGAACGTCTCGGCGAGCGGCGACAGGACGAAGCGGCTTCCGGCCAGGGTGTCGGCGTTCACCTGCCACCAGCCCATGTCGGCCCCCGCCCTCGCTTCTTTGTCCCCGTCCCTGCCCGGTTTGCCTGTCCCCGGGCCGTCGGCTTCCCGTCCCCGCCCGGCTTTCCCGTTTCCGGACCGCCCGCTTCCCGTCTCAGGACCGCCCGCTTCCCCGGAGTGTCCCCGGACGTTTCGCCGCTGTGCGAAACACTATCGGCCGCCCGTACGAGCCCACAGACTCCGCGGATGCGCAGCTACTCCGAGCTCTTCCGCACGCGGGAGTTCACCCCGCTCTTCCTGTCCTCCTGCCTTCGCACCACCGCCTCCACGGTGAGCGGTCTGGCCCTCGGCACCCTCGTGTACCGGGCGACCGGCTCGCCGCTGCTCACCGCGCTGAGCATGTTCGGCCCCTCGCTCGTCCAGCTGATCGGCGCTGCCACCCTGCTCTCGGCCGCCGACCGACTGCCCCCGCGCGCCACGGTGGCGGGCATCGCGTTCCTCTTCGGGCTCGGCACGGCGGCCATGGCGATCCCCGGTCTCCCGGTCCCGGCGGTCTTCGCGCTGCTCCTGTTCCTCGGCCTCGTCCAGTCCTTCGGCGGCGGGGTCCTGTGGGGCCTGCTGACCGAGATCCTCGCCAAGGAGGGCTACCTGCTGGGGCGTTCGGTGTTCAACATGATGAGCGGGATCGCCCAGATCGCCGGGTACGCGACCGGTGGCGTCCTGGTGGCCCTGCTGTCCCCGCGCGCCACCCTCCTGCTGGCGGCCGGGCTGTATCTGGCGGCCGCCCTGACCGCCCGGCTCGGCCTGACCCCCCGGGCGCCCCGGGTCCTCGGCCGTCCGTCCGTCGCCCGGACCTGGCACGCCAACGCCCGCCTCTTCTCCTCGCCGGAGCGCCGCACCCTCTATCTCGCGCTCTGGGTGCCGAACGGCCTGGTCGTGGGCTGTGAATCGCTGTACGTGTCGTACGCGCCGAGCAGGGCCGGCGTCCTGTTCGCCTTCGCGGCCCTCGGCATGTTCGCCGGGGACGTGACGACCGGACGCCTGCTGCCGCCCCGGATCCGTGCCCGCCTGGGCGTCCCGTTCCTGCTGCTGCTCGCGACGCCGTACCTCTTCTTCGTCCTGCGTCCGGGCGTGGCCGTGGCGGCCGCCCTCGCCGCTCTCGCCTCGGTCGGCTTCGGGGCGAGCCTGATCCAGCAGGAGCGCCTGGTGGCCCTGATCCCCGACGAACTCAGCGGCCACGCGCTCGGCCTCCACACGGCGGGCATGGTCACCCTCCAGGGGGTGAGCGCGGCACTGGCGGGCGGGATCGCCCAACTCGCCTCGCCCGCGACGGCGATGACGGTGATGGCGGCCGCCTCGGTCGCCGTCACGCTGACCCTGGCCCCCGCGCTGCTCCGCCACCGCACCGCGTCCCCGGACGGTCAACGTCCGGAGCCGTCCGCACCACGGGGACGGCAATCGGAGATGAACTCTCCCTGAATCAGGCCAAGTTGTACGACAGGGATGACAACTCCCCATCCCTCAGGGGTGTCGAACGGGATGCCTGGACGCGCATGTCCACTTCGCAGGTGCGGCGCGCACGTCCGGCACCCACGGCTCCGGAACGGCGAGCAGGCCGGGACCGCCGGGGCCGCACCGACCCACGAGGGGGAACCATGTCCAGTCGTCGCACCACCGTCCGTCCGAGCGTGCTGGCGCTCGTCGCCGCCACGGCCGCCGTGTCCGCCGCGGTCGTGGCCCCGACGGCGCACGCCGCGAGCGCCGGGAGCGCCACCGTGCACTCCACGGGCCAGAAGCTCTACTACACGGCCGCCGCCGGCCAGACGAACCACCTGAAGATCTCCTGGGCTCTCGGCGCGACCGACCCCGACTCCCAACTCGCCGACTACATCTACACGTTCGACGACACGGTGCGGATCTCCCTCGGCGCGGGCTGTGTCCGCCCCGCCTCGGGCGACACCACCCAGGCGGTCTGCACGGTCACCGAGCCGAACACCTCCGCCTCCGACCTCGACACCCTGATCGTCAGCCTCGGCGACGGCAACGACACCGCGACGGTCGACCCCGACAACCACGGGTACTCCCGCATCTACGGCGGGACAGGCAACGACACCCTCACCGGCCACGGCCGTGACGTCCTCTACGGCCAGGACGGCAACGACCACCTGTCCGGAGGAGGCGGCGTCTACGGCGAGGGCGCCTTCGGCGGCGCCGGCAACGACACCCTCACCTCCTGCGGCTACACCTGCCACGGCGGCCCCGGCAACGACGTCCTGAGCGGCGGGGTGAGCGAGGCCGACGGCAGCTATGTCGACCAGGACAACAGCCTCTACGGCGACGACGGGAACGACACGATCCACGGCAACGCGGGCGCCGACCTGATCCAGGGCGGGCGCGGCGACGACCGCCTCTACGGCGACGCGGGCAACGACAGGATCTACGGCAACAGCGGCAACGACCTCCTCCACGGAGGCCCCGGCACGGACACCCTCTCGGGCGGCCCGGGAACGGACCGCGTCTACTCGTACTGAGAACGGTGGACGGAGCGCCCGCCGTGAGCGTACGGGGCTCTCGGCGGGCGCCGGTGTGCCTCCGCACGCTCTGTCCGGCGTGGCTCGGCGGGTGGAACGATCCCGGTGTCCGGTACCGGCGGGAGGCACGCCTTCGGCCGCCGTGGAGATGTGAGCGGCGGCGGGTGCCTGTTTGCTGGTCCGAGAGCGGCGTCACCACTACGAGCAACAGGGAGCCGGACATGGCAATCGTGATGTCGATGCACTGGGCGGAAGCCACGCCGGAGCAGTACGACACGGTGCGGGACGCCGTCGGGTGGGAGGAGATCCCGGGGGCCGGCGGACAGGTGCACGTGGCCTGGTTCGATCAGCAGGGCCTGCACGTCACCGACGTCTGGGAGTCCCGGCAGGCGTTCGAGTCCTTCTTCGCCGAGCGGCTCGCCCCCGCGATCCAGAAGGCGGGCCTGACCGGCGAACCCGCCCTGTCCTTCAACCCGCTCCACCGCCGCTACATCGCCCCGGACATCAGCGGCGCCGCCTAGGGCCTGTCTGACCTCCCGTCTGCCCGGCGACGCCTGGCACGGCGAGGGGCGAGACCGTCGGCCGATGCGGTGACGGCGGTAGGGCACGTGGTTCACCATGGGGTGTGCGATTCGATTCTGTTCCCATGCCTGCCGCCGTCGAGGTCCGGCCTCGTGACAGTCGTGGGTACCCCGTGCCCGCCATCACCCCGTGGGAGAGCGACGAGCCCCGGTTCGCGCTCACCGACTACGGACGCAGCGCCGAGTGCGCGCGCCGGCGCCTGTGTTCGGTGTGCGACACCCTGATGCCCAAGGGGCCGGTGTGGCGGGTGGTCGGCGCCGCGGAGAGCGCCGCGATCGGCGACGCGCTGGCCGCCGGGCGGCCGTACCGCAACATGGCGGCGACCCTGGAGGCCCCGGGGCACCGCGCGTGCATGCTCTACGCCTCGATGGTCTGCCCGTATCTGGCGCGGCCCAACGCGCGCCGAGGGCTGACGGCGGAAACCCCGGACGGCATGACCGCGCATGTCGTCCGGGGTGCCGTCCGTGGGGAGATGGGCGCCGTGGTCGGCTACGGCGACTACGAGTTCGCGGTCACCAAGACCCAGGTCCTGTTCCGCTTCCTCGACGTGGTCGAGTACCTGCCGCACGACACGGCCGACCAGCACCTGCCCGAGCTCCGGGCCGAACTGGCCCGCTCCGAGGGCCGGCCGGGCGGTGCTCAGCCGCGGTAGGCGGGCAGGCCCTTGTGGGAGGAGGCCTTGACGGGCGCTCCGAATCCGTGGCTCGTCTTCGTGATGGTGTAGACGCCGTTCGGGGCGCGGAAGGCGATGGTCCTGCCGTTCGGCGACCAGGCGGGCTCGGTGTAGTCGGTGGTGGCGTGGGGGGTGACGTCCTTGACGGCCGGGGCGGAGCCGCCGAAGTCCTCGACGAAGAGGTGGTCGTGTCCGTGGACGGAGCGGACGAAGACGACTTCCTCGTCGTCGGGGGAGAGCGCGGGCTCGGACCCCTTGGCCAGTGCGTGGCCCTGCTGCCGCAGGTAGTCGTCGCGGATGTAGACCTCGCCGTTGTGGGTGTTCTCGTAGACGGCCGTGCCGTAGCCGCCGCCGGCGTTCGGCCAGGTGTTGTCGCTCTGCGGGAGGCCGCTCTCGCCCGGTTCGTTGTTCAGGCTGATCCTGGCCGGCCGCCCGTGGTTGCTGGTGGCCTTGACGCTCTCCAGCACGGTCCTGCCGTGGATCTTGGCCGAGAAGATCAGGTTGTTCTTCGCGGGGATCTGGTTCTGCCGGTCGGCGGCCGCCACCTGCCAGGTGGGGTGGGACCAGGTCTGCCCGCCCGGGTTGACGGCGACGGTGACGCGGTGGCTGCCGTCGGGGTCGGAGACGACGAGGTTGCCGTGCCCGTCGACGAACGCGGCCTTGCTGCCGGCGGGGTTCCAGGCCAGGTCACGGACGACGGTGCCGAAGTCGATCGACCTGCCGTTCACCAGGACGTGACGCGTGCCGTCGCTGATGGTCAGTCCCCGGGGCACGGTGAGCGTATGGGCGGACGTGGCTGCGGCGACCATCGCGGCGCTGCCCTTGGCACCGCCCCCGGAAGAGGGAGCGGCCATCGCGTTGGCGGCCGCGCCGCAGAGGGCGAGCAGCGCGGCGGCTCCCGCGGTGACGACGGCTGCGGTGCTCCGACGGTTTCGAGCGGACATCGAGGTTCCCCCAGAGATGTGAACGGCGCTGCGGAGAGAGAGTCTCGCGGGAACCGCCCGCCGGGACCGGAGCCGGTCCGCTCGGCCTGCCGTCCGCCGCGATGGGGAAAGTCTTCCCGCCAAGAGCGACGGCGCTGTGCGTCCGCCGTCACAGCTGCGTAATAGCGCGCCGGTACGGCCGTCTCCCGGACCGTGTCACAAGGGGTGGGAGACAGCCGTACCGACTGCGCGACGGGGCGACGGCCCGGCCGGGCGACCGGGCGGCGGCCGAGGAGGCCGGCCGCTCGGGGGACGCCGTCGTATCCGCTCGGGTGTCCGCTCAGGTGTCTCAGCCCTTGACGCCCGTGCTCTCCAGCGTCTCGCTCACCTCGCGCTGGCTCGGGATCGCCGGGAGCGAGCCCGCCGTACTCGCCCGGCGTTCGTCGGCCACCGCGCACAGGGCACGGGCCGCGTCCGCGAAGCGGACGGCGGAGGGCGGGTCGGACGGGCCCAGCAGACGCAGCTTGAGCTCGGCGCGGGCCGTGGCGTACGGGTCCTTCGCGGGCTGCCGCACGGCCTCCAGCAGTGCGGGTACGCCGGAGGCGTCCGGAGTCAGGACGGCGCCCGCCCGGACCGTGGGGAAGGTGTCGCGGAAGTCCAGCTCGCTCAGACCGCTGGTGTTCGTGACGGCGTACGGCTTCTCGCTCGCCAGGTAGTCGGAGATGACGCTGGAGACATCGCTGATCAGCAGGTCGGCAGTGTTGAAGCAGGCGTAGACGGTCGGCCTGGCCTCGGTGACGATCTGGTGCTCCCACGCGGGGAACGAGGCCTCGCGCGCGGTCTCCCAGGCGGCCGTCGCGGCGGCCACGGCCGCGGCCCGGCCGGGTTCCGGGACGGTCTGGAGCAGCATCCGCTCGGCGTCGTCCGCGCCCGCCCGGAACGAGGCCGTGGTCAGCCGGTCCAGCTCGGCGGTGCGGGCGGCCAGTTCCGCCGCGGCGGAGGGAGCCGGCCGCTCGCCGGCGTGTTCCGTGGCACGCAGGGCGTTGGCGGCGCGGATCACCTCCTGGATCCGTACGTTGGCGGCTCCCGCCTGGGGGACGACCGAGCCGGTCAGCGGGTGCGGCTTGTACAGGAGGCGGACCTTCGGGTCGGCCAGCAGGGCGCGGACGATGTTCTCGCCGGCCTCGACGACCGAGGTGTTCCCCGGATTGCCGTCCCACCCTTCCCACGTGGGGGCGTAGAGAACCGTGGTGTACGGGCCGGCGGGCGCGCCGGTGTGCGGCTCGATCGCGTCGAGCTGCGGGCGTCCGATCTCCACGACGTCCTTGTCGTCGATGCCCACGTTCGCCAGGGCGTACCGCTCGCGCGCCGCGGGACCCGCCACCCACACCTCGTCGTACGCCTTCGCGTACGGGTTGCAGCTGGACAGCTTGTCGCTCTCGCCGTGGTTGACGAAGGCGTGCTTGATGCTCGGGATGCGCAGCACCTGTGAGGTCTTGCCCGAATTCGACGGGTGGATCAGCATCTTCAGCGTGGACTGTTCGAGCCGCATCAGGTCGGCGACCTTGGGCAGGCACACGACCGGGATGTCGGTGGACGCGATGTGCTTCATCATGAACCGCTCACGCAGCACGATCAGCGGTCGGCCCTCGAGCCGGGAGAGCGGCTCCAGCCACATGTTCGCCTGGTACGCCGAGCTCGTGCCGCCGGAGAAGTACATGCCCACCGTCGGCCGGTACTCCGCCAGCCACGCCTCGAACCACTCCAGCGCCTGATCGCCCTTCGCCGGCCTGCGGCCCGGCAGCAGCCGCAGCAGCAGCCGGCCGACGGCCGCCGACGCGAGCGCGATGGACACGGCGATGCCCGCGGCGGCCCACCAGGCCGAGTCGCCCGTCGCGGTGATCAGCAGACCGGTCATCGACGGCAGGGAGAGCGTGAGGAGCCGCTGCTCGGAGCGCTGCATCAGCAGCGCCGGGGGAGCGGGGCTCAGCCGCAGCGCCGACGCGTCGATGTTGCGGGTCAGCACGGGCAGCGTGCGGGTGCGGCGCACGACGATCGCGAGCGCCTGGCACGAGAAGTGCAGGGTGTAGAAGACCAGCAGACCGCAGAAGAGAGCCAGGTACTTCGTCTCGTAGTCCTGATCCTCGATCCGGATCAGGGCGGTCACCAGCAGCAGGTCACGGATGACCTGGCGCACGAACACGGTCGCGTGCAGCCTGCCGAGAGCGGTGGCCGTACTCCGCTGCCACCGGTGCATCGCGAAGTCCGCCGCCAGTCCCACGACCGTGGAGGCCACGAGCAGGGGAACGCTGGGAAGGAAGGCGCCCACCGCCTGCCCGGCGAACGCCACGGCGATCACCGCGGGCAGCAGGAGGCGGGCACCTGCGGCGCGCAGCCGAGGGGACACAGATGATCTTGACACTCGCGGGCTCCCGGCCACTCAAACGTCCCTGGGCGTGGGCCTGCCGACGGGCGTGACCGGGGGGATCACGGGCCGGAAGGTGAACGGTAAGGAACGTTCTTACTTCAAGGGGGTTGCCGGACTGTATCCAGTGTTGGCCGAGATTTACCTGTGAGTCTGGCTAATTTTTTCTTTACTTTCGGCTTTTCTCATCCGGGGTACCGACCGCTGCTGCGCGACCGACCGCTGCCGCGCAGAAGGGCGCGCTCCGGCGGCAGACCGGCGGGCGGGCCGGGGTACTGGGCGTGCAGCAGGACGGATTGCCGACAGCCGCACGACGACGGAGCGGCGCCGGTCCAGGAGTCTGCTGTGCGGCGGACCCGTCCTCGTTCGGTCGTCGTCACAGGCCTTTGCGCCATCGCCGCGGTGAGCCTCGGCTACCTCGCCACCCTGTCGGTCATGGCCGCCCGCGGCATGTCCAACACGACATCGCCGACGAACTCCACCTCAGCCCCTTGACCGTCCGCACCCACATCCAACGCGCCATGACCAAGCTCCAGGCCCGCGACCGAGCCCAACTGGCCGTAGCCGCCTACCAGTCAGGCCTGGGACAACCGGGCCCACCGACAGCGACCTGACTCACCTGGACCGCACGCGGACACGACCCGCGCGAGGTCTCACGGCCGCAGTACGCCCCGCAAGGAGGCTGCCGAGTCCATCGAAGCGCGCTGGCCCCGGAGACGCTTCACCCCACCACCGGATTCCGGGTGGTCCCTCTCCTGGAGACGCCGCACCCGGCATCATCGCCACCGCCAGCGGCCCGACGCGTGGCACGGCCAGGACCCAGGATCACAACAAAGGGCCGGTTCAGAGACTCAAACCTCTGAACCGGCCCTCAGTGGTGTGCCCCCGGCAGGATTCGAACCTGCGACACCCGCTTTAGGAGAGCGGTGCTCTATCCCCTGAGCTACGAAGGCGGGGATCTGTCGGAAAGCGTGTCTGGAGGTCTGCCGGGGTGGGCGGACCGGTCAGGCTTGCTTGGCGACAGGGTGTGGTGGCAGCCCGTGAGGGGGTAGCCATCGCGGTCAGTGTAGCGGGTGGTGCCTGATCCGAGGGCGGAGAGATGGGCGTACCGGCTCAGGCGGCGGGTGCTCGGGTGATCTTGGGGCGGGTCGGGTGGAGCGTGCGGGTCAGCCGGCTGGGAGGTGTGAGAGGGCCGGGCGGGTCAGGTGGAGCATGCGGGTCAGCCACAGGTCGCCGGACTGTTGGGGAGAGAGGCGGCGGGGTGTCGGCGGAGCGGGGGGCCGGGGCAGGGTGGCCGTACCGGTGATCATCGACAGCATCAGTGCGGCCGCCGTGCCGACATCGACGTCGGGGAGCAACGAGCCGTCGTCGCGGGCCCGGGCCAGGACCCGGTTCAGGGCGCCGAGCCAGTTGACGTGGCAGTGGAGCGACGGATCGTCCGGGGTCCTGATCTCCTGGGCCAGACGGGCCCCCGCACGGACGGTCGGGTCGCTTTCGAGGAGGCCCACGAGGGTGTGGGCCATGGCGGTGGCTATCTCGAAGGCCGGGGCCTCCAGCAGCGTCAGCTTCGCGAGTGCGGCGCCCGATGTCGCGCAGGCCTGCGCCTGGACGGCACGGGCGAGATCGGACTTGGCCGCGAAGTGGAAGAACAGGGCGCCCTTGGTGACCTGCGCGCGGGCGCTGACCGCGGACAGCGTGGCCCGTTCGTAGCCGTACCGGTCGAACACCGCCGAGGCGGCCCGGATCAGATTGCGCCTGGTTCGCTCGGACCTCTCCTGCCTCACCACGACGAGACCACCCGGACGCTCCTTGTCGTTCGGCTGCCGTTTGTCCTGCCGCAAGCGACGCTAGGAACCCGCTTTTGGATCTGTCAACGGGGCCCCGAGCGCGCGGATCATCTTCACGCCACCGTGGTAACTCCCGTAATTTTATTGCCCGTTGAAGGATCTCGGACGTCGGTTCAGGTCGGGCGCACCCTGCGGAAGCGGCCCGCGACGCACAGGTCCGCCTCGATGCGGGCCGCGGTCGCGCGGAGTTCGGGCAGTACGTCCTCGACGCAGGCCTCCGCGGTGTGGCGGCTGGCGTGCGTGGTGACGTTCACCGCGGCCACGGTCCGTCCGTCCCGGTCGCGCACCGGGACGGCGATGGACCGCACTCCCCGCTCCAACTCTCCCTCCACCAGGGAATATCCGGTCGCCCGCACCCGGTCCAGTTCGGCCCTGAACCGCTCCGGGTCCATGAGTGGTGCCCGGGAATCCACCTCGGCCGCGCCGCCGGTCAGTGCCTCCGTCGCGCGGGCCTCCGGAAGGCCGGCCAGGATCGCCCGGCCCAGGGAGGTCGCGTACGCGGGTACCCGGGTGCCGACGGTGACGTGGACGCTCGTGGCGCCGCGGGCCGGGACGTGCCCCGTGTACTGGATCTCGTCGCCCACCGGCACCGCGAGCGACACCGAGTCGTGCACCCGCTGGGAGAGATCGGTCAGATGCGGGGCCGCGATCTCGGAGAGCGAGGTCCGCGAGAGTGGCGGGAAGCCGAGCCCCAGGACGCGGGGGGTTAGGCGGAAGAGATGGTCGTGCGTGGTGACGTATCCGAGGTGTTCCAGCGTGATCAGCGCACGGTGAGCGGTCGCGCGGGTGAGTCCGGTGACCCGGGCGACGGCCGCGAGGCTCAGTTCGCCGCGGCCCTCACCGAAGGCCGTGATCACGCTCAGGCCCCGCGCCAGCGGCTCGACGAACTCCCGCCCCAGCTCCTGCCGGGAGGCGCGGGCCCAGCCCGGTTCCTCCCGTACGTCCGGCACGTCCGATGCCTCCGGTGCGTCCCGCTCCAGCGCCCGTTCCATCGCGGTCACGGCCGCCCGCAGGCGTGGCAGCAGGGTGTCCCGCAGTCCGGTGGCGTCGTGCCGGCTCGTGTGGCTCACCACGTTCACCACACAGGCGATCCGCCCCGCCTCCCGTACGGGCATCGAGACGGCGACGAGGCCCGGTTCGATCAGCTGGTCGTCCAACGCCCAGCCCAGCCGGCCCGCTTCGGCCGCGCGTTGCTCGAAGTCGTCTCCCACGGTGGGGCGTTGGGCGGCGGGGAAGGCGGGGTCGTCGGACCTCGCCTCGTACGGCCGGCTTCGGGCCGGCACCGCCGGGAAGCCGCGGTCCTCCGGATCGGCCGTGCGGCGCTCGCGCCAGCGCGTCCACTCCTCCTCGGTCCACTCGGACGCGAACAGCGCTCCGGGCGAGGTGCGTTCGGCGGGGAGCAGGTCGCCGATGCTGAAGCTCAGGGACATCGCGCGGCGTCGGGTCGCCTGATGGATGAAGCGGATGCCGTCCCGGTCGCGGACGGCGAGGGACACCGACTCGCCGAGGTCGTCGGCGAGCGCGTCGGCGTGCGTGTCCAGAACCCGGGGGAGCCGGAGCGCGGCGAGATAGGCGTTGCCGAGTTCCATCAGGCGCGGGGCCAGGACGACATCCCGGCCGTCGAGGCGTACGTATCCCATGCGCGCGAGGGTCGCGGTGATCCGGTCGAGGGTGGGCCGTGCCAGCCCGGTGGCCCGTTCGAGCCCGCTCGGACCGGCCGTCCCGTCCGCCTCGGTCAGTCTCCGCAGCACGGCGATCCCGCGGATCAGCGGCGTGATCGCCTCGTCGGGCACGTCGGACCCGGCGGCGGACCGAGCAGCGCCGGACCCGACGACTGCGGACCCGGCGGCGCCGGACCCGGAAGCCGCCCGCCGGCCGGCCGCGGGGCCTGCGCCGGACACCCCGGACACCCCGGAGATCCCGGATGTCCCGGATGCCTCGGACGCCTCGGATGTGCCGGACACCCCGGACCGCGCGGGACTCGACGACCCGGGGCCCGACGGCAGGGGACCGGATGGCAGGGGGCTGGATGACATGGGCTCTCCGATGCGGCTCCCGGAGGAGCCACGGTTGTGCCGGCCCGCCCACCGCGGCAGGCCGGCGCTTCCCGGCATGGGCATCGGCTCGTCCGCTCGGCGATTGACGAGCCCTCCGCGGCTCGCCCGGTGGTCAGTGGCGCGTCACGTACACCCGATAGTTCCCCGCGGCGTCCGCCGACGCGACTTGGACGGTGATCCCCGCCTTGCCGGCCTTGAAGGTCTCACCGGGGGAGTAGGGCGCGTCGGAGAGTTCCGCCTGGACGTTGGGGGACCGGGTGCATCCGCCGCTGTCGGGGTGGGAGTCGTACACCGTGATGGGCCCGTTCCCGGTGTCCACGTCCGCGTCGACCTTGTAGATCAGGATGCCGGGACGGCAGACGGCGGAGTCGTTGCCCGCGCGGGTGCGGAGTTCGAGCACGTACCCGCTCCGGGGGCCGACGGGTATGACGACGAGCTTGGCGCCGCCCCGCCGGGCCATCGGTGTCAGCGTGTACTCGCCGGTGCCGCGCGCCGTCGCGCAGCCGACCTGGGAGGCGTCGAGCCAGCCGAGCTTCCACTTGTGCCAGCCGAGCAGATCGTTGTCGGCCCCCCAGTCCTCACTCATGATGTCCCAGTGCCCGACCGCGGCGCCGCCGTCCTGGGTGTAGAGGTCGGGCAGGCCGAAGGTGTGGCCGTTCTCGTGCGGCAGGACGCGGTAACCGGTGTCGGCGTAGGAGCCCGAGCCGTCGTCCTGGCGGCTGTAGACGAAGGACGCGTTGGCGACGGGGACGCCGTCGGCAACCGGCGCCTCGGTGTTGCCGGCGAACGTCACGGACAGCACGGTGTCCAGCGCGGAGGGTCCGGCATTGGGTGTGACCAGCACGTTCAGGATGTCGTACGAGCGGAAGTCGACCTCGGGATCGGCGGTGGCCACGATGTCCTGGACGAGTTCGCGGTACCCGGGGTCGAAGGGCGCGCCGCGTTCTATCCCGTACGCCTTGAAGGGCTTGGGCATCCGCAGCCAGTGCCGGACGGGGGCCTCGGGGCGGTAGTCGAGACGGCCGTAGGAGGCGGTGCGGAACCAGTCCTGCGTCTTGGGGAAGAACTCGTCGTAGCGGTCGAGGGCGCTGCCCTTGCCGGGTGCGTCGGAGAAGTCGACCATCAGCGTCAGGGCCCGGAGCGTGCCGGTGGAGCGGGCGTATCCGGGGGCGGTCGGTATTCCCTCGCCCATCTGGACCTCCGACGGGCCGCTGATCATGCAGGGGCCGAGCGCCGTGGAGCGGGCCAGCGCCCTGGAGCCCGCCGTGGCGGAGCCGGCCGTCAGATGTCCGGTGCCGGCGGAGGTGCTGACCGCCAGCGTCAGAACGGTCACCGTGGCCAGCGCGGCCACACGGCGCGGGCGTATGCGGCGGCTGGACGGCTGCATGCAGGGGCCCTTCGCTCCACGGCAGCCACCGGTGTCCGACTGCACCCTCTCGATCACCCTGTGTCGCCGACGCGCCGTGCGCTCGCTGGATGAGCCCGATCGGGTTCATCCGCTGGAGGAGGGGAGAAGGCGCGGCGAGGAGGGGGAGAGAGCGGCGAGAAAAGGTGGCGAGGGCGGCGAGAAGAGGTGGCGAGGGTGGCGAGAAAAGTTGGCGAGGGTGGCGAGAAGAGGCGGCGAAGGGGGCGAGAAGAGGCGGCGGGGCAAGGGAGACGGCGCCGCGGAGGGAGTGAGGGGCAGGTGGGAGGGGTGGGAAAGGGAGGTGCCAAGGGTGAGGAAGGGAGGGGAGTGAAGCGAGAGAGGGTGATGTGACGCAGGTCACACTCATCAGTTCCGGATCAGGGAAATAACCGGGGATCGTTTCCCCGTTTAGCCATACGTCCAAGCGAAACGGGGACCGAATCCCCGGATCGCAATCAGGCTTCGAGACACACCGAGGAGTACCCCGTGGAGACCGCGACCCCCGTGCAGCGCCGAGTGGCCCGGCCGCGCGCCGACGCCCTGCGCAACCGGGAGCGGATCGTCGCCGCCGCCCGCGAGATGTTCGTCGAGTTCGGCGCCGACGTGCCGTTCGACGAGATCGCCCGCCGGGCCGGTGTCGGCAACGCCACGGTGTACCGCAACTTCCCCGACCGTGACGCCCTCGCCCGCGAGGTCGTGTGCTCGGTCATGGACCGCACCTCGGAGTGGGTCGAAGAGGCTCTCGCGGCGGACGGCGACGCGTTCGAGGCGCTGAGCGGCTTCGTGCACTTCGCCGCCGACGAGAGGATCGGCGCCCTGTGCCCGATGCTCTCCGAGAACTTCGACCAGAACCATCCCGACCTGGTCGCCGCGCGCGACCGGATCACCGTACTGATACAGCAGTTGATGGCCCGCGCCCGCGAGGCCGGACAGCTGCGCCCCGATGTCGAGCTGGGCGATCTCATGATCGCCGTCAGTCAGCTCACCAGGCCGCTGCCGGGCACCGCGTGCCAGGGCATCGACCGCTTCGTCCACCGTCATCTCCAGCTGTTCCTGGACGGTATGCGGGCCCCGGCCCGCTCCGAACTGCCGGGAGTGGCAGCCGACTTGGAGGCACTGCGACGCGTGTGACCGCCGTACAGCTCACCTAGCCCGCACAGCCGTCACGACTCGAACTCATCGCGTGTGAGGCGCGCCCGTCATCAGGGACGGGAGCCCGCCGAGCCGCTGTCCGGCCGTCACCGTCGACGAGCCGTCCCCTTTTCTTTCCTTTTTTCGCCACGAAGTCCCGGAGTGGGTATCCCCATGTCTGAATCAGGCACGTCCACAGCAGTGCAGGACCCGGTGTCCGACGCGCACAGCAACCGCTGGAAGGCGCTCGTCTTCATCGCGCTGGCCCAGCTGATGGTGGTTCTCGACGCCACGATCGTGAATATCGCACTGCCCTCCGCCCAGCAGGACCTGGGTATTTCGGACGGCAACCGGCAGTGGGTCGTCACGGCCTACGCCCTCGCCTTCGGCGGTCTGCTCCTGTTCGGCGGCCGTATCGCCGACCTGTGGGGCCGCAAGCGCGCGTTCGTCGTGGGCCTGGTCGGCTTCGCCGCCGCGTCCGCGCTCGGTGGCGCGGCGCAGAGCGGCGCGATGATGTTCGGCGCCCGTGCCCTTCAGGGCGTGTTCGGCGCGCTGCTGGCGCCCGCCGCGCTCTCGCTGCTCGCCGTGATGTTCACCGACGCCAAGGAGCGCGCCAAGGCCTTCGGCATCTACGGCGCGATCGCCGGTGGTGGCGGCGCCGTGGGCTTCATCCTCGGCGGTGTCCTCACCGAGTACATGAACTGGCGCTGGACCTTCTTCGTCAACATCCCGTTCGCGATCGTGGCCGCGGCCGGCGCGTACTTCGTCATCCGTGAGCCGCAGGGCGGCCGCAACCGTTCGCCGCTCGACATCCCGGGCGTGGTCCTGTCCACCCTCGGTCTGGTCTCCCTCGTCTACGGCTTCACCCACGCCGCGACGAACGGCTGGAGCGACTCCCTGACCGTCGGCCTGTTCGTGGCCTCCGCCGTGCTGCTGGCCGCGTTCGTCCTCACCGAGTCCAAGGTCAAGGCCCCGCTGCTGCCCCTGCGCGTCGTCCTCGACCGCAACCGCGGCGGTGTCTACCTCTCCCTCGGCCTCGCGATCATCGCGATGTTCGGCACGTTCCTGTTCCTCACGTACTACCTCCAGATCGTGAAGGGCTACTCGCCCATCTCGACCGGCTTCGCCTTCCTGCCGATGATCGCGGGCATGATCACGGGCTCCACGCAGATCGGTGCCCGTCTGATGACCCGGGTCGCGCCGCGCCTGCTGATGGGCCCCGGCTTCCTGGTCGCCGCGGTCGGCATGCTGCTCCTGGCGCAGCTGGAGATCGGCTCGTCGTACGCGTCCCTGGTGCTCCCGGCGATGCTGCTGCTCGGCCTCGGCATGGGTACGGCGTTCATGCCCGCCATGTCGCTGGCCACGCACGGCATCGAGCCGCGTGACGCCGGTGTCGCCTCGGCGATGGTCAACACCTCGCAGCAGGTCGGCGGTGCGATCGGCACGGCCCTGCTGAACACGATCGCGGCCTCCGCGACCACCGCCTACATCAAGGACCACATGGCGGGCGCCGGTACCAAGGCGCAGCAGCAGCTGGTCCAGGCGGAGGGCATGGTGCACGGCTACAGCAACGCCATCTGGTTCGCCGTCGGCATCCTGGTGGTCGCCGCCGCACTCGCCTTCACCCTGATCAACACCGGCCGTCCGGACACCTCCGCGGTCGTCGGCTCGGGCGAGGGCGCAGAGGACGAGCTGAAGGTGCCGGTCGTCGCGCACTGACCCGACGGCCACCCCGAACTCCGGTACCTCCGCTTCCACAGCCCGTACGACGGTGCCTCGCGTACGGACGGGGATGGGGACGCCTCGTCCGTACGACCCCTGAGACCGCCCCGGTTCCCCGCATGTGGGAGCCGGGGCGGTCTCGTGTCCGCAGTCCGCGGTCCGTGTCCGCCGCCTTCTGCCTTCTGTCGCCGAAGTCGAAGTCGAAGCCGACGCCGACGCCGACGTCCTCGTCTTCGCCCTCGTCCCTGGGCCGGGCCCGGTCGCCGACGCGATCCGCTACGGGCTCGGCTAGCGCAGCCAGGGCAGATCCGCCCCCGCGTCCTTCGGCTGGAGCCCCTCGGCGATGATCCGCATGGCCTCGCCGAAGGCCTTCCGCTGGTCGGGGCCGAGCCGGTCGAACAGGGCCTGGCGTACGGCGGCGACATGGCCGGGCGCGGTGCGCCGCAGCACGTCGTAGCCCTCGTCGGTCAGGACCGCGAACTGACCCCGCTTGTCGGACGGGCAGTCCTCCCGGCGCACCCAGCCGTTCTTCTCCAGTCGCGCGACGGCGTGCGAGAGCCGCGAGCGGGTGATCTTCGCGTTCATGGCCAGCTCCGTCATCCGCAGCCGGCGGCCCGGCGCCTCTCCGAGCTGCACGAGCAGGCCGTAATAGATGTGCGGCATGCCCGCGTCACGCTGGAGCTGACGGTCGAGGTGGTCTTCCAGGAGAGTCGTGGCGTGCATGTACGCGCGCCAGATGCGCTGTTCCTCGTCAGTGAGCCAGCGGGGCTCTTCAGCGGGAGCGGGTGCCTTGTTCATGTACTCCACTGTACGAGCCTCTCCTTGAAACTTAAACAAACTCGCCGTAGTCTCGTTCTGAGAACTTGAGACTTTAAGCAAACTGCTTCAAAGATCAAGCACTGCCGCCGTACGATGGAACTCTCCGGAGGGAGCCGCCATGTCCGCCGCCACCGAGGAACGCCGCGCATCCGAGCGCATGCCCGCCCTCTATCTCAGCCATGGTGCCCCGCCGCTCGCGGACGACCCGGTCTGGCCCGGCCAGCTCGCAGCCTGGTCCGCCGACCTGCCCCGCCCCAAGGCGATCCTCATGGTCTCCGCCCACTGGGAGGAGGCCCCGCTCGCCCTCGGCGCGATCGAGACGGTCCCGCTCGTGTACGACTTCTGGGGCTTCCCCGAGCACTACTACCAAGTGACGTACGCCGCCCCCGGTGCCCCGCGGCTCGCCGAGTCCGTACGCAAACTGCTGCGCGCGCCCGGTACGCCGGTGCAGGACATCCCGGACCGCGGACTCGACCACGGCGCGTACGTCCCCCTCAAGGAGATGTTCCCCGAGGCCGACATCCCGGTGCTCCAGATCTCCATGCCGACGCTCGACCCGGTCCAGCTGTTCGAGATCGGGCGGAAGCTGGCGCCGCTGCGCGACGAGGGTGTGCTGATCGTCGGCTCCGGCTTCTTCACCCACAATCTCGCGGCCCTGCGCCACACCGGCGGGGGCGTCCCCGCCTGGTCGAGCGAGTTCGACGACTGGGGACACCGTGCGCTGGAGGCCGGTGACGTGGATGCGCTGCTCGACTTCGAGCGCAAGTCCCCGGCGGGCCGTCTCGCCCATCCGCGCACCGAGCACTTCGCCCCGCTCTTCGTCACCATGGGCGCCGCGGACGCCGTCGGAGGACTCGACGGCCAGCGGTCCGTGATCGACGGATTCTGGCTGGGAATGGCCAAGCGGTCGGTGCAGTTCGGCTGACGGGCCGGTGCGGTTCGACTGGAACGGCCGGTGCGATTCGGCTGAACGGCCGGCGTGGTGCGGTTGGGCGGTCGGTGCGGTCCGGTGGGGTGACCGGCGTGGTTCGGCTGGGCGGCGCGGGGAAGGCGCTGGACGCGGCGTACCTCGGAATCGCCTGTGAATCCGTGTCCGCGGCAACCTTCGGGCCGTGCGATCCGTCCTCAAGGGTGGGAAAGCAGCCGCGGACGACGGAGTTCCGGTGTGAAGGCGGGATCGGCGCATGTGATGGGCGTCTCACGGACGTAGGGATCGTACGAGTTCGTGGGCGCGCCGGGGACGGTTGCCACTCCCGGCCTGACCTGCACATCTGTACGTTCTGACCGTATTGGCCCTGCTGTGTGGTGCGACAGGGTACTGCATGATCAGAAAAATCCAGAGGCCGGTTGGGAATTCTGTCCTGATTCCAGTCGTTGTTTCCTTCAGATGCCGGGCACCCGGGAGGGTGAGACCGGATGTCCAGGACCACCCGCAAGCCCACCACGCAAGGGAGCACGCATGGCAACCCGTGCCGTCGCCCGTCGTCAGTCCGCCACAGGCAGGACCGGCGACGCGGCACGCAGTGTTCGCGCCGGAGGCGGCGAAATCGCCGATCGCGACCTGGTCGGCATGTACCTCGACGAGATCGCTCGAACACCGCTGCTCGACGCCGCCAAGGAAGTCGAGTTGTCCCAGGTCATCGAGGCAGGTGTGTTCGCGCGGCAGATCCTCGACGGTGAGGCGGAGGCGAAGGCGGACGCGTCCCGCGAGGAACTGGAGGCGCTGGTCGCCGACAGCGAGCACGCCAAGGACGTCTTCATACGGTCCAACCTGCGTCTGGTCGTGGCCGTGGCGCGGCGTTACCCGCGCAGCGGCCTGCCCCTGCTCGACCTGATCCAGGAGGGGAACGCCGGCCTGGTGCGCGCGGTCGAGAAGTTCGACTACCGCAAGGGCTTCAAGTTCTCGACGTACGCCACCTGGTGGATCCGTCAGGCCATCACCCGTTCCATCGCCGACCAGTCGCGCACGATCCGCCTCCCCGTCCATCTGGTCGAGGAACTGGGCCGGATCCGTCGTGTGCAGCGTGAGTTCAACCGTGAGAACGGGCGCGAGCCCGAGCACGCGGAGATAGCCGCCGAGCTCGGCACGACACCTGAGCGGGTGGGCGACGTCCTGGACTGGGCGCGCGACCCGGTCTCGCTGAACATGGCCGTGGACGACGAGGGCGAGACCCAGTTCGGCGACCTGCTGGAGGACACCTCGGCGGTCTCGCCCGAGCAGTCGGTGCTCACGCTGCTGCGCAGCGAGGAGCTGGACGACCTGATCGGCCATCTCGACCAGCGCACCGCGTCCATCATCAAGATGCGGTACGGCATCGAGGACGGCCGGGAGCGGACGCTCACCGAGGTCGGCAAGGAGCACGGGCTCACGCGTGAGCGCATCCGTCAGATCGAGAAGCACGCGCTGCTCGAACTGAAGAAGCTGGCGCGCGACACCGGATTCGACGCGGCGGCGTAACGCGGAAGGGGGCTTGGACCGGGGCACGCGGAGCCTGCGGGGCGGGTCGCGTGGGCGGGGTGAGTGGGCCGTACGGGTTCATTCGCCGCGCGGGCACGGAACCCGCCCGGCCCGGTCCGCACACGGGAACCCGGGGCACGTTGGCCACAAGTCGTCCAGACATGGCCATGTAAGGCCGCTTCAACGTGCCGACCCCTGGGAACAAGACTTCAGGGTCCACGCTTCGGGCCCTGTCCGAGCGGCGGAAGCGAACAGAAGGACCGAGCGGAAGTACCGAGCAGACGCACCGATCGACGTACGTGACGGAAGCGCCGACCGGACGTGACTGACGGAAGCACACCGCTCCCAAGAACCGAGTCCCGACGCACACCCCCCCCGCGCCGGGACTCTCCCAGAGTCGAGCTTCGGCGCCTCCCCCCCCGGCGCCGGAGCTCGGCTCCTTTTTCGCCGCGGGGCACGGCGCGGCGGAGGGGGCCGGATCGCGGGAGAGCGAGAGCCGCAGCGGACGTAGCCGGATCGCCGGACAGCGGGACATACGAGAACGGGCCACCCCGAACCTGAACCCCGGGGTGACCCGGGGGCAGATTCTGCCACAGCGACATAACCTGCCGTCGCCGACGGTCCACCGGGTGTCACCGCCCCTGAGGTGCGGCGGCTCACCGCCGGCCGTCAAGCGCCGTCAGTCTGCGGCACTTCCCCCGCCCGGCTCAGCCTCGCGCCCAACACCTTTACGTAATCCGCCAGTTCTCGTGGCTCCCGGACCGTGAAGTCGCAGCCGACCATCGCGATCCGCACCGCCAGCCAGTCCACCGAGTCGCTGGAGGAGGCCCGTAGCCGGCAGCTGTGCGCGTCGATCGCCTCGGGCGCGCCGACCCACGCGGGCACACGTGCCGCGACGAACTCGGCCGGGGCGGCGAAGAGGACATCGAAGGTGTAGGTCTCCTGGCGCCGGTACATCGACCGCCTGAGGAACTCCGCGGCGTCCCCGGTCGGCAGATCGCGGGGGGTGAACCGGGCCCCGGTCGCGAAGGGCTCGCTCACCCGGTCGACGCGGAAGGTCCGCCAGTCGCCGCGGTCCAGGTCGTAGGCGACCAGATACCAGCGGCGGCCGGTGGAGACCAGCCGGTACGGCTCGGTCAGCCGCCGCGACCCGGTCCCGTCCCCGGAACGGTAGGCGAACCGCAGCCGTTCGGGTCCCGCGATGGCCGACGCCATCACCGTCAGCGTCTCGGGCGCGATGCTCGCCCCGTCTCCGCTGGTCAGCGCGGTCGTCGCGGCCTGGAGCGTGGACACGCGACGGCGCAGCCGGGACGGCAGCACCTGCTCCAGCTTCGCGAGCGCCCGTACGGAGGCCTCGTCCACCCCCGCGACCGCGTGCCCGGCGCCGGCCCTCAGGCCCACTGCGATGGCCACGGCCTCCTCGTCGTCGAGGACGAGCGGAGGCATCGCCGTGCCCGCCACCAGCCGGTAGCCGCCGTCCGCGCCCTTGGTCGCCTGCACCGGATAGCCCAGCTCGCGCAGCCGGTCGATGTCACGGCGGACCGTGCGGCGCGACACCCCGAGACGCTCGGACAGCTCGCCGCCGGGCCACTCGCGGGGCGTCTGGAGGAGGGAGAGGAGCTGGAGAAGTCTCGCCGGCGTATCCGTCGTCATACCTCCCAGGGTGCCGGAGAACTAGGACATGATCTGACCTAATCGGGCTCTAGGTTGGTCGCATGACCTCCACCGACACCCCCGAGACAGCGCTCGGCAGCCCGGGACCGAGCAGCCCGGGACCGAGCAGCCCGCCGCCGAGCAGCCCGGCACCGGACGCCGTCGCCGACCGACGGCGCTGGTTCGCCCTCGCCATCGTGATGACCGCGGCCTTCATGGACCTCGTCGACGTCACGATCGTCAACATCGCCATCCCGTCGATCCAGCGCGACGCGGGCGCCACCTTCAGCCAGATCCAGTGGATCACCGCCGGATACGCGCTGGCCTTCGCCGCGGGACTCGTCACCGGCGGCCGGCTCGGCGACATCCACGGCCGCAAGAGGCTCTTCCTCCTCGGCGTGGCCGGCTTCACGATCGCGTCGGCGCTGTGCGGGTTCGCGGTGAACCCGGAGATGCTCGTCGCCTCGCGCATCCTCCAGGGCGCCATGGCCGCGATGATGGTGCCGCAGGTCCTGTCGATCGTGCACGCCACCTTCCCGGCGCACGAGCGCGGCAAGGTCTTCGGCCTCTTCGGCGCGATCGTCGGACTGGGCGCGGTCTCCGGACCGCTCCTCGGCGCGCTGCTCACCGAGTGGAACCTCTTCGGCCTGGAGTGGCGGCCGATCTTCCTCATCAACCTGCCGGTCGGTGTGGTCGCGCTGATTCTGGGCCGCCGCTTCATCAGCGAGTCGAAGGCCCCGAAGGCCCTCAAGCTCGACCTCGTCGGCGTCGCCCTCGTCACGCTCGGCCTGCTGATGCTGCTCTACCCGCTGACCCGCGGCCGTGAACTGGGCTGGCCGCTGTGGGGATACGCGTCGATGGCCGGCTCCCTCGTGGTCTTCGCGGCGCTGGTGGCGTACGAGCGGCGGAAGGCGGCGCGGGACGGTTCCCCGCTGGTCGAGCTGTCGCTGTTCAAGGTGAAGAGCTTCGCGGCGGGCATCGCGGTGCAGACCGTCTTCGGTGTCGCGCTCGGCATCTTCTTCCTGGTCTGGACGCTGTACATGCAGATCGGACTGGGCTGGAGCCCGCTGCGGGCGGGCCTGACCGGAGTGCCGTTCTCGATCGCGGTCTCGGTGGCGGCGGGCATGTCCGTGCAACTGCTCGTCCCGCGCTTCGGACGCAAGGTGCTCCAGACGGGCGCGCTGGTCATGGCGCTCGGTGTGCTGGTCTACATCTGGGAGTCCGACCGCTACGGCATGGACATCGCCTCCTGGCAGATGGCCCTCCCGCTCGTGGTCATGGGCGCCGGCATGGGCTTCATCGTGGCGCCGCTGACGGACGCCGTGCTCTCGGAGGTCCCGCGCGAGCACTCGGGTTCGGCCTCGGGCCTGATCAACACCGTGCAGCAGATGGGCAACGCGCTCGGCCTCGGCCTGGTCTCGGTCCTCTTCTTCGGCGAGATCGGGGACCGGCTGACTGCCGCCCAGGTGGGCCCGGCCTTCGTGAACGCCTTCCAGCACGCGCTGGGCTGGGTCGCCGCCGTGCTGACCGTCATCTTCCTGCTGATGTTCGCCCTGCCCAAGCGGCCCGCCCAGCATGTGGAGGGCGCACAGGACGAGACGGACACTCAGGGCCAGGACGCTGACCCGGCCGTGGGCAAGAGCGAGGACGAGAGCGATGGCAAGAGCGAGGACGAGGGCGAGGAAGTGGGCGGGGACGAGATCCGGGATCGGAAGCCGGAGTTCGTGGGTCAGGGCTGATCCCCGCGGACCGGGGCTGATCCCCGCCCCGGTCCGCCGCTAGGTACCCGTGTGACGCGGAGGTCAGAACGGGAGGGGGCCCGGCACCTCAGGAGCCGGGCCCCCTCCCGTTTCAGCCCAGTCGCGCCGCCCGGCGCTCCATCGCGTCCCGGGCCGCGTCCTCGGACGCGTACACCTCGCACATGTGCCGCCGGTCCGGTGTCGCCGTGTGCTCGACCTCCCACAGGGAGATCTCCTGCCCGTCGCGCAGCAGGAACGCGTGCTCGTAGAGCGAGAAGCACAGCCCCGCCTGCCCCGCGCGGCAAGGACGCCCGAAGGCCTGGGTGATCTGGTGCGCGAACGCCTCCCGAAGCAGCAGAGACGTCAGCTCGGCGTCCGGCCGGTCCGGATTCTCCGCGCGCCGCAGAAGCCGGCGCGCGTGATCGGCGGAGCCGTCGGGCACATAGGTGTGTCGCGGCTCGGGGATCGACGACAGCTGTACGAAGACGGGCAGCTCGAAGTCCGGCGCGTCCGGCGGGAGCGGGAGCCGGGCCGTGGCCGTGCGCAGCTCCTCCTCGTCCGCGTAGACCTCGTGCTGGGCTTCGCGACCGGTCGCCGTGTTGTGCACCAGCTCCCACAGCGTGACGGCGGAACCGTCGGCGAGCAGCCAGGTGTGCCGGTACGTCTCCCGGTGCAGTCCCGCGCTGTGGTGCGCGGAATGCAGCGAACTGTCGTGCGCGAGCGCGCGGTCGAGCCGCCGTATCGCCTCGTCGGGCAGCTCGAACGAGTTCAGGGCGCGGCCCAGAAGTCGTGCGAGATGCTCCTCCGGAGACTCGGGCGACTCGGGTGGTTCGTACGCTGCTGTCTCGTACGGAACGCTCAAGGTTTCTCCCGGCGTTGCTGCATGTCACCTTGTGGGTGCATACCGTAGCCCCTCGGTCGGACATCATGTCCGCGAACCGAGAAAACGTACGGACGGAAAACGGGCGGGCCGCGCGACGAGTTCCCCCGCGGCTCACGGGAACGTCAAAAGCCCCTCGTCAGACGGTACTTCCGGCGTTCCACGCGTCCCGCGAAAGGTTCCGGCCGTCGCACCCATTGTCCGGCAGGGCGCCCTTGCCGCACCAGTTCCCGGACGCTACGACCTCCCCGCTCCCGCCTCTCCGTAGAGCTCCTCGTACGACGGCCACACCCCGCCCGGCCCGTCCACCGGCTCCGCCGCGCGGACCGCGCGCACGATCGCGCGGGTCACCAGGTCGGCGCCCGCCGCGAGGATCTCGTTGAGGGCCAGGGGGTTGCCGGCGGCGAGCGGCCGGTCGCCCGTGGCCAGCGCGAACACCGTGTCCCCGTCGTTCAGCAGATGCACCGGCCACACGGCACGCGCGATCCCGTCGTGTGCCGTACCCGCGAGCTTCTGCGCCTGCGCCCGCGTCAGGGCGGCGTCGGTGGCGACGACGGCGAGCGTGGTGTTCAACGGCGGCGGCGCGTTCCTCGCGGCGGCCTCCGCGAGCCGCAGCCGGGCGGCCTCGCGCACCGCGGCGGACGGACCCGCCGTACGCCCTCGCGCCAGCTCCCCGTACAACGCTCCCGTTCGCGGCTCCACCACCGATCCCACCGCGTTGGCCACCACCAGCGCGCCCACCGTGACACCGGACTCCAGCACGGCGCCGGCCGTCCCGATCCCGCCCTTGAGCTGCCCGACCACCGCCCCCGTGCCCGCGCCGACGGAGCCCTGGCGCACCGGCGCGCGCAGCCCGCTCGCGTCGGCCGCCCCGACCGCCTCGGCTCCGGTGGAGGCGTCCGGCCGCGCCCGGAAGTCGCCGCCGCGCCCGAGATCGAAGACGCAGGCGGCGGGCACGACAGGGACGACATGCGTCGGGTCCGGCCCCACCCGCACCCCGCGCCCGCGCTCCTCCAGCCACGCCATCACGCCCGACGCCGAGTCCAGCCCGTACGCGCTGCCCCCGGTCAGTACCACCGCCTCGATCCTCTGCACGAGGTTGCGCGGATCGAGCGCGTCCGTCTCCTTGGTGCCGGGTCCGCCTCCGCGCACGTCCACGGCGGCGATCACACCTCCCTCGGGCGCGAGCACCACCGTCGTCCCCGTGAGCCAACCGTCCCCGCTGCGCGTCGCGTGCCCCACCCGCAGGCCCACGACATCTGTCAGAGCGTCAACTGTCATGCGCCCAGTCTTCCCCGGCCGCGGTCACGCTCCTCTCTTCTTCTCTACGCGCCTCCCGCCGCTCCCGTCGCCGTCTCCCGTGTCGCCGTCCGCGTCGTCATCACCACCCCGACCGCCACCGACAGCGCGGAGACGATGCCGGCGGTCAGTACCGCCCAGTCGCCCAGGAAGGTGCACAGGATGACGAGCAGCGCGGTCGTCGGCAGGACGAGCTGCTGGGCGATGCCGACCTTGAAGTGACGGGAGTGCAGTAGCCAGACGGCGAGGAAGTACAGAGCGGTCGGCAGTGTCACCGCGGCGGACGCCGAGAGCGCCGAGATGTGCGCCGTGCCGACCGTCTGCTCCACCGCGACTTCGAGACCCGCACCGATCGCGGCGGCCGAGGAGAAGATCAGATAGTGGCCGTATCCCCACAGGAAGGCCTGCCCGCTGGAGCGCAGATGGCCGTGGATCGGCACCACGAAGTAGATCCACCAGGCGGAGAACACGATCAGCAGGCCGCCCGCGGCGATGGGCAGCAGCTCGCCCAGCGCGTCGTGCTCGTCGACGGCCGACTTCACCGCGACGGTGGCGGCGGCGATCGTCTCGCCCAGCACGATGATCGTGAACAGTCCGTACCGCTCGGCGATGTGGTGCGGATGCCAGGACGTGGTGAAGTCCTTCTCCGCGTACAGCGGGACGCACAGCTCGGCGAGGGCGACGACCAGGAAGACCCATACGCGAGCCGCCTCCGGCGCGAACAGCAGGCCGAGCCAGCCGACCTGGCACAGCAGGACGCCGGCCGCGTAGCGCAGTGCCGCGGTTCTCTCGGTCCCCCCGGTGGACCGGGCCACCCGCAGCCACTGCGCGATCATCGCGAGCCGCATGATGACGTAGCCGAGCCAGACGACCAGGAAGTCGTGGCTCTCGAACGCCTTGGACACCCCGGCCGCGAGGACCAGGACGCCGGCGATCTGCACCAGTGTGACCACGCGGTAGAGCACGTCGTCGTTGTCGTAGGCCGAAGCGAACCAGCTGAAGTTCATCCACGCCCACCAGATGGCGAAGAAGATCATCGCGTAGTCGAGGATGCCCTGGCCCGCGTGCCCGTCCGCGACGGCGTGCACCAGCTCGGCGCCCGCCTGGGCGATGGCCACCACGAAACACAGGTCGAACAGGAGCTCCAGCGGTGAGGCGACCCGGTGCTCCTCGTCGCGGCCGCGGGCGGTCATTCTGCGGAGCGGCCAGTGGCCCGAAGGCCGTGGTGGCGAGGCGGAATCCGGAGCAGAACGCGAGGTCATAGGGCCAAGCACAGCAGAAAAGTCCCGGAAATTCTTGTGAATGCCTTCACAAGCGCCGTCGGGGTCGCGAGGCCGACGGGATGCCGGGCCGTGGGTCAGGCGGGGTGCCGGGCTGTGGGTCCGGTGGCGTACCGGGCTGTGGTTCCGGTGCCATGCCGGGCCGTGGGGGCGGCGGGAACCCGAGGCCGCCGGGCCGCCGAGGTGAACGATTCGGCCGGGGTGGGCCCCCGTCCCCTCGGCGTATCCTGGGGGCATGAGTCCCGCCCCCGCCCCCGAACCGCGCGATCCGAAGCCGGCCCTGGTCTTCGACGATCCGCTGAACCAGCAGTCCTCGGACGATACGGACCGCGGGTGGGGCGAGCGGGCCGACGGCACCGGTGACAGTGCCGCCGACCTGAAGCGCTTCCTCGACGAGAAGCCGCCCCACCACATCTGAGTCCGGCCCGGGGTGTTCTCACCCCCGGGGTCGCGGCCTGGATGTCCAGGGCGCGGACGCTCGCCATGCGGGCGTGCGCCCGCCCAAGCCTTCGCCGTCAGTACTCGCGGCGTCCCTGGCCGTGCTGACCGCGCTGGGCGACCAGCTCGTCGCGGATCTCCTTGAGCACCTCCAGCTCGGACACCTCGATGATCTCCCTGGTGCCCTCCTTCGCCTTCTGCCGGGCCGCCTGCCGGGCCAGGAACTTGGCCATCGGCAGCACCATCAGGAAGTAGACGACGCTGGCGGTGATCAGGAAGCTGAGCGTGGATCCCAGCACCGAGCCCCACATGATGCGGATGCCCGTGGCGGTCGCCCCGGTGCCCGTGCAGGGGGCCTCCAGGCAGGAGCTGTAGTTGTCGAGGTCCTTCGTGCCGACAGCTCCGACCAGCGGGTTGATGATGCCCTTCACCACGGAGTTGACGATGTTGCTGAAGGCCGCTCCGATGACCACGGCGACGGCCAGGTCGATGACGTTGCCCCGCATGAGAAAGGCCTTGAAGCCGTCCCAGACGCCAGGCTGCTTGTTTTCGCTCACTAGGAGGCCCCTCCGCACAGGTTGTGGAACAAACAGCTCCGCAACCTACGGCAGGCCCTGTCGGACCCGGTGAACTGGGTAGCTCGAACGAGGGACTTGAGACGGTTTCGGCGCTCATCGCAGCGTCACCGCAAGCCGTGACGTCGTTCCGGCGCCCGCCAGCCGCGCGGCCGTCGCCCGCGGAACCGAGAGGACGACCAGCGCCCCGGTCTCCGTGGCGCCGACGTCCGGAACCGCGGTGACGCGCGCCGCGGCCGCGACCACCCGCACCGTGCCGCCGCCGTCCGCCGCGACCACGTCGACCCGGTCGCCGGGCCGCAGCAGGCCGACCGTGGCGCCGTCCGCGATCCGGACCGGCGCCCGCACCGTCTCGACGGCTCCCGGGCCGCGTACGCGCGAGGAGGCCGCGGTGGAGGCGGTCGCGGACGCCGCCGGGTGCGTGGACGCCGGGTGGCCGCGGCCCCGCCCGTCGTCTCCGGGGCCGGCCGCCACGAGCGCGGCGGCCGTCATGGCCAGACAGGCGGCGGCAGCCCGCCTCCTGTGCCGGGTCAGGAGCCGCAGCCGATGGCGCCCGCCCCGCACCCGGACGGGCGCGAACTGCGGCACCTCGCATGTCGGAGGCGTGTCCGCGCCCGGCGGGCGGATGTGCTGGGAGAGCTGTGCCATGGTGACCACCACCTGCGACGAGGGACCGGCTTGCGATCCCACGATGAGCTCTCGCGGCGAAGTCCGCAGGCGCCCGTGGACCACCCGCGTTCTGTGGACAACTCCCTCACCCGAACGGGAGGTTCCGCCCCTGCCCGGGTCCGTGCTCCCGCCGGGTCCGTGCCCGTGCCCGTGCGTGCGCGTGGGCCCATGCGCGGGCGTGCGCGTGGGTCACGGCAGCGTGAAGCCCGGGTCCATCCCGCCCAGCGCCTTCGTGCACAGGCAGTCCCGCGAACCGTTCGCCGGCAGCCCCGCGACCGCGTCGAAGAGCACACCCCGCAGTCGGTCCACGTTCGCGGCGAACACCTTCAGCACGTCGTCGTGAGAGACGCCCTCACCGGTCTCGGCGCCCGCGTCGAGGTCGGTGACCAGCGTCAACGACGTGTAGCAGAGCTCCAGTTCGCGGGCGAGCGCGGCCTCGGGGTGCCCGGTCATGCCGACCACGGACCAGCCCTGTGCCTGGTGCCAGAGCGATTCGGCCCGGGTGGAGAACCGCGGACCCTCTATGACCACGAGCGTGCCGCCGTCCACCGGCTCCCAGTCACGTCCCCGCGCGGACTCCAGGGCGACCTCGCGGCCGACGGGGCAGTACGGGTCGGCCAGCGACACGTGCACCACGTTCGGCACCGTGCCGTCGGGCAGCGGCAGCCCGTCGAAGTAGGACTGCGACCGGCCCTTCGTACGGTCCACGAACTGGTCGGGAACGAGCAGGGTTCCGGGCCCGTACTCGGGGCGCAGTCCGCCCACGGCGCACGGGCCGAGGATCTGGCGGGCGCCGACGGAGCGCAGCGCCCACAGGTTGGCCCGGTAGTTGATCCGGTGCGGCGGCAGATGGTGGCCGCGGCCGTGGCGGGGCAGGAAGGCGACCCGCCGGCCGGCGATCTCGCCGAGGAACAGGGAGTCGCTGGGCGGGCCGTACGGGGTGTCCACCCGCAGCTCGGTCACGTCGTCGAGGAAGGAGTAGAAGCCCGAGCCGCCGATGACGCCGATCTCGGCCGAGGTCTGTGGGTTCTCCGTGTTCGCCATGAACGGCACCCTACGGGCTGGCCCCACACAGGGGAGAGGGCCGCTGCTGCCGGTGCCCGGGAGGGGTCGAGGCGACGGTGCCGGAACCGGAAGCGGGCTCCGTGCCGGGCGAAGGCGCCGTGCCGGAACCGGACCCAGGCTCTGTGACGGGCGAAGGCGCCGCGCCGGACCCGGACGGAGGCACCGTGCCGCAGGGACGCCGAAGACCCCGTCGTCGCGTGCGACGGCGGGGTCCCGTGGAACGAGCCCTGTGAGGCCTTGCCGCCACGCGGCGAAACCGAACGGCGGGGAGCCATGTGGCACGGCCGTGCGGCGCGGCCCCGGTCACGGCGGGCCGGAGCGCGAGCCCCGGCGGACCGGGAGTCCTTACGCGGCGGAGCTGCCGGCCGAGCCGGTGCCCGACGACTTCGCGCCCGAGGACGAGGAGCCGGAGCCGGACGTCGACGACGCGGACTTGGCGTCCGAGGTCGAGGACGCGGGCGCGGACGTCGACGGCTTCGACGCCGGCGAGCTGCTCGACGAGGAGCCGCGGCTGTCGTTGCGGTAGAAGCCGGAGCCCTTGAAGACAATGCCGACGGCCGAGAACACCTTCTTCAGGCGGCCGTTGCAATTCGGGCATTCGGTCAGGGCGTCATCGGTGAACTTCTGCACCGCCTCGAGGCCCTCGCCGCACTCGGTGCACTGGTACTGGTAGGTCGGCACTTGTCTTCCTCCTGGCACTCTCACTCAGTGAGTGCTAACGACGGTCCATACTGACGTATTCCGCGAGATCAGTCCACTGTCACCGGCACGCGGTGACCGACGCCACGCGCGACGGCTCGGCTCGGGGCCCCCGGGGCGAGACGCGACCGCAGGGTCACCAGGGTCGCCAGGGCCAGTGCGGTACCGGCCATCGGGACGAGGAATCCGGCACCGCCCCAGAGCCTGTCCTCCAGCTGTCCCGCCACCGTGACGGCCGCCGCCTGGCCGAGGGCGACGGCACCGGTGAGCCAGGTGAAGGCCTCGGTGCGGGCGCCCCGCGGGACGAGGCTCTCGACCAGGGTGTAGCCGGTGATCAGGCTGGGAGCGATGCACATGCCGACCACCAGGCCGAGCCCGGCGAGCACGATCACCGAGTTCGCGGCCCACAGCCCGGAGGCGGCCAGCGCGAGGGCGGCGTACCCGACGACGAGCCGTCGCTGCGGGGCCACCTTCCAGGCGACGGCGCCGCAGACGATGCCCGAGAGCATGTTGCCCGCCGCGAAGACGCCGTACAGGACACCGTTCAGGCCGGGCTCGCCGATCGACTGGCTGTACGCGGCCAGCGAGACCTGCATACCGCCGAAGACGGAGCCGATGCCCAGGAAGGTCATGATCAGAACGCGTACCCCGGGGATCCGCAGAGCGGAACCGTGCTCCACGCGCGCGTGACCGGCGGTGACCGCGGGCTGCGTGCTCTTCTGCGCGGCGAACAGCAGACCGCCGATCAGCGTCAGCGACGCCTCGGTCAGCAGGCCCGCGGCGGGGGCGACGGCCGTGCACAGCGCCGTGGCGAGCAGGGGGCCGAAGACGAACGTCAGCTCGTCCGTGACGGACTCGAACGCGGCCGCGGTCGGCATCAGGGGCGAGTCCTGGAGCTTGACGCCCCAGCGGGCGCGCACCATCGGGCTGATCTGCGGCACGGAGGCACCGGTCGGCACGGCGGCGGCGAAGAGCACCCACAAGGGGGCGTCCGCCAGCGCGAGCGCGGTCAGGGAGACGCCGGCCACGGTGTGCACGAGGACGCCGGGCAGCAGGACGGCGCGCTGTCCGTGCCGGTCGGCCAGACGCCCGGTGAAGGGTGCGAACAGCGCCATGGAGACACCGGTGACGGCGGCGACCGCGCCGGCCGCTCCGTAGGAGCCGGTGGTGTGCTGCACGAGCAGCACGATGGAGATCGTCAGCATGGCGAACGGCTGACGGGCGGCGAAGCCGGGGAGCAGGAACGTCCAGGCGCCGCGGGTGCGCAGCAACTGTCCGTAGCCAGGGCGGGAGGTGACCGTGGATGCCACGGCCGTGCCTTTCTGCCGCCTGGTAGCGCGCCCGTGCGGGGGCGCCGAGAGCTGTCCTCTTGCGCGGATCTGCGGTAGATACCGGCGTCCTCTGCGGAAGGACGTCACGGCCGCCATACGGTCGCGCCAGCTCTGCGTCAGGCAGAGTTGGTTCGATCAAGGTGTGCGCTCATCGTACAGGGGGTGGGCCCGGCGCCGGGCCTGTGAAAAAGAGCACGGTGCGGTCGCGCGCCTGTGAATGCCCCTCGTTCTGCCGAGACCTGCCGCGTCCTTCCGCGTGTGTGTTCGGCGTCGCGTAAGAATTTCCTCGGGCGGGTCAGAGACCGGTCCGGTGCTGTGCGCGGTGTTCCGCCCCGCCGTCGCCGATGCCCAGCCAGTCGGCGAGCTTGCCGCCCTGGCCCACCGCGCGCAGGCGCCGCTCGGTCGCGTCCCGGACCGGGTCGGTCGCCACGACCAGCAGTTCGTCGCCGCGGCGCAGGACCGTCGTCGGCATCGGTACGAAGGACTTCGCCTCGCGGACGACGAGCGTGACCGCCGCGCCCGGGGGCAGCCGCAGCTCACCCACCTCGACACCGTGCATCCGCGACCCCTTGGGGATCGCGACGGACAGCAGGTGGCCGCGCAGCCGCTCCAGGGGCGCCGACTCGATACCGAGGTCGGCGGCCCCGACGGACTCCCCGAGCCGGAGCTTGCGGGCCAGCCACGGCAGGGTCGGCCCCTGGATGAGGGTGTAGACGACGACCAGGACGAAGACGATGTTGAAGATCCGCTTGCTCTCCGCGATGCCGCTCACCATCGGGATCGTCGCCAGGATGATGGGCACGGCGCCGCGCAGCCCTGCCCAGGACAGCAGCGCCTGCTCCTGCCAGGGGATGCGGAACGGCAGCAGGCTCGCGACCACGCTCAGCGGCCGCGCCACCATCGTCAGCACCAGGCCGATGAGCAGGGCCGGGACGATGTCGTCGCCCATCTCGTGCGGGGTGACCAGCAGGCCGAGCAGCACGAACATGCCGATCTGCGCGATCCAGCCGAGTCCCTCGGCGAAGCCTCGGGTGGCGGGCCAGTGGGGCAGCTTCGCGTTCCCGAGCACCATGGAGGCGAGGTAGACGGCGAGGAAGCCGCTGCCGTGGGCGAGCGCGCCGGCGGCGTACGCCGAGACGGCGATCGCCATCACGGCGATGGGGTAGAGGCCGGAGGCCGGCAGTGCCACGTGCCGCAGTCCGTACGCGCCGAGCCAGCCGACCGCCAGACCGATGGCGGCGCCGATGGTCAGCTCCAGCGCTATCTCGCCGATCAGCGCGTACCAGTGCTCGACCGGTCCGGCCGTGGAGAACGCGACGACGAGGATGACCACCGGAGCGTCGTTGAAGCCCGACTCGGCCTCCAGGATGCCCGTCACGCGCGAGGGCAGGGGGATCTTGCGCAGGACCGAGAAGACCGCCGCCGCGTCCGTCGACGAGACGACCGCCCCGATGATGAGCGCCTGGTGCCACTCGAGACCGATCAGGAAGTGCGCGGCCGCGGCCGTGACACCGACGCTCACCGCGACGCCCACCGTCGCCAGCGCGGAGGCCGCCGGCAGGGCGGGTCTGACCTCCCTCCACTTCGTGCCGAGACCGCCTTCGGCCAGGATCACGACCAGGGCCGCGTACCCGATGACCTGGGTCAGCTCGGCATTGCTGAACTGGATGTCGCCGATTCCGTCCTGGCCGATCGCGACGCCGATCCCCAGATACACGAGCAGCGTGGGGAGCCCGCTGCGTGAGGAGATCCGGACCGCCGCGACCGCGAAGAGCAGGACGAGCGAGCACACGAGCAGGAGCTGGTTGAGGTGGTGGACAGTCAGGGGCTGTTCCTTTCTCGCCGATCCGGTCCGCCGCGGGCGGCGTCCGGATCCCAGCACCGGAAGCCGGCCACTTCAGTGCAAGTACTTCGTTACCTTACCTAACTCTTGACGCTTTCTTGACGTTCCCGGAGGCAAGATCGAACAGTCGTGCTTCCCGGTTTCCCACTCCGCGTCAAGGCGCGGTTGGCCCTGCGCCTATGGTTGCCCCAGCACTCCGTGACCGCCTGCCGCTCGCGTTAGGACAGCAAGGACAGCGATGCCCCCCAACACCACCGCCTCTTCCGGCCAGCAGCCCGGCAAGTCCGGCAGGAAGAAGGGGCGCAAAGCCCGACTGTTCTTGATTGTCCTGGTTCTCGCCATCATCGGAGGCATCGCCTTCGGCGCGTACTGGAGCGTCAGCACGGTGCGCGCCTCCTTCCCGCAGACCAAGGGCTCCATCCAGCTCGACGGCCTGTCGGGGCCCGTGACCGTGCAGCGCGACGGCAACGGGATCCCGCAGATCTACGCCTCGTCCGACGAGGACCTGTTCATGGCCCAGGGCTTCGTCCAGGCGCAGGACCGGTTCTACGAGATGGACGTGCGCCGCCACATGACCTCGGGCCGGCTGTCCGAGATGTTCGGCGGGGGCCAGGTCAAGAACGACGAGTTCCTGCGCACGCTGGGCTGGGACAGGATCGCGAAGAAGGAGTACGACACCAAGCTGTCGGCCTCCACGAAGAAGTACCTCCAGGCCTACTCCGAGGGTGTCAACGCCTACCTGAAGGACAAGAGCGGCAAGGACCTCTCCCTGGAGTACGCCGCCCTCGGCTTCAGCAACGACTACAAGCCGACCCTGTGGACCCCGGTCGACTCGGTGTCGTGGCTCAAGGCGATGGCCTGGGACCTGCGCGGCAACATGCAGGAGGAGATCGACCGCTCCCTGATGACGAGCCGGCTCGGCCCGAAGCAGATCGCGGACCTGTACCCGGAGTACCCGTACAGCCGGAACAAGACGATCGTCCGCGAGGGCTCGTACGACAGCGTCACCGGGACCTACTCCTCCACGAACTCCACGGGCTCCGGCTCGACGACCACGGCCGGCACGGGGCTCGCGGGCAACACCGCGGCACCCTCCGGATTCCAGAGCCAGCTCTCGGGGCTCTACAAGGTCCTCGACGGCCTGCCCACCGCGGTCGGCGTGAACGGCAACGGCATCGGCTCCAACTCCTGGGTCGTCGCCGGAAGCCACACCATCACCGGCAAGCCGCTGCTGGCCAACGACCCGCACCTGTCGGCGTCGCTGCCCTCGGTCTGGTACCAGATGGGCCTGCACTGCACCGCGATCTCCGCCAAGTGCCAGTACGACGTCACCGGTTACACCTTCGCGGGCATGCCCGGCGTGGTCATCGGCCACAACGCGGAGATGGCCTGGGGCATGACCAACTCCGGGGTCGACGTCACCGACCTCTACCTGGAGAAGATCACCGGCGAGGGCTACGAGTACGACGGCAAGGTGCTGCCCTTCACCACCCGCAAGGAAACGATCAAGGTCGCGGGCGGGTCCGCCAAGACGATCGTCGTCCGGCAGACCCAGGACGGAATGCCGCTGCTCTCCGACCGCGACGACGAACTCGTCCAGGTCGGCAAGAAGGCCACGGTCGACTCCGGAGCGCCCGACCGCGGTGACGGCTACGCGATAGCACTGCGCTGGACCGCGCTGGATCCGGGCAACACCATGGACGCCGTCTTCGCGATGGACAAGGCGTCGAACTGGACCGAGTTCCGCAAGGCGGCCACCTCCTTCCAGGTGCCCTCCCAGAACCTGGTCTACGCCGACGGAGCCGGCGCGAGCGGCGACATCGGCTACACGCTGCCCGGAAAGATCCCCACCCGAGCCAAGGGCGACGACGGCTCGCTGCCCTCGCCCGGCTGGGACTCCAAGTACCGCTGGACCGGCTACATCAAGCAGTCCGCGCTGCCCTACGAGTACAACCCCAGGCGCGGTTACATCGTGACCGCCAACCAGGCGGTCGTCGACCCGGACAAGTACCCGTACACGCTCACCACGGACTGGGGCTACGGCACCCGCAGTCAGCGGATCACCGATCTGATCGAGGCGAAGACCAAGGGCGGCGCCAAGATCTCGACCGACGACATGCGCCAGATGCAGCTG
Source organism: Streptomyces sp. NPDC024698 (assembly GCF_055559015.1). Taxonomy (NCBI): domain Bacteria; kingdom Bacillati; phylum Actinomycetota; class Actinomycetes; order Kitasatosporales; family Streptomycetaceae; genus Streptomyces; species Streptomyces sp. NPDC024698. The sequence continues at coordinate 385,934 of NZ_JBVHLK010000004.1, forward strand.
GACAACAGCAGCGAGATCGCCAAGCTGCTCGTGCCCAGGCTGCTCAAGATCGACGTGCCCGACAAGGACGTCCGCGACGCGCAGAAGCTCCTGGAGGGCTGGGACTACACCCAGGACGCCGACTCCGCCGCGGCCGCCTACTTCAACGCCACCTGGCGCAACATCCTCAAGCTCGCCTTCGGCAACAAGCTGCCCAAGGAGCTGCGGGTCAAGGGCCAGTGCCTGTGGGTCGAGCGCGTCGACACCACCGGGCCCGCGGACGAGGACCAGACCGTGCGCGAGTGCGGCGAGCGCGAGCCCGACCAGGCGCAGCCGGACGGCGGCGACCGCTGGTTCGAGGTGATCCGCAAGATCATCGACGACGAGCACAACGACTGGTGGAAGCTGCCCAGGACGCGGACCGACGACGCGTCCACCAGCCGCGACAAGCTGCTCGCCCGGGCCATGACGGACGCCCGGTGGGAGCTGACCGCCAAGCTCGGCAAGGACATCGACACCTGGAACTGGGGCCGGCTGCACCGCCTGTTCCTGAAGAACCAGACGCTCGGCACCGAAGGCCCCGGCTTCCTCCAGTACATGCTCAACCGCGGCCCCTGGAACCTCAGCGGCGGCGAGGCGACGGTCAACGCGACCGGCTGGAACGCGGCGGGCGGCTACGGGGTGGTCTGGGTCCCCTCGATGCGGATGGTCGTCAACCTCGGGGATCTCGACAAGTCCAAGTGGATCAACCTCTCGGGCGCCTCGGGGCACGCCTACAGCGCGCACTACACCGACCAGACGGAGCTGTGGGCCAAGGGAGAGCTCCTGCCGTGGGCCTTCAGCAAGAAGGCCGTCGACGACAAGACGAGCGACACCCTGGTCCTGAAGCCCTGACGCCCCGGAGGTCGTCGGCGGTCCCGCCGCACTCGACGACCCGAGGCCGGTCCTGACGGAAGAAGTGGCCCTCCACGCACGCGTGGAGGGCCACTTCGCGTCCGCCGCCCGCTTTCGGGCGCCGCCTTCGGGTCCGCCGTCGGTCAGGGGAAGCGGCGCACTCCGGAGGGGGTCACCACGGCGTGGACGGGCCGGTCGTGGGCCTCGGCGGGGACGCGGTCCACGACCTCGGTGCCGTACAGGAGCACCACGAGCGCGGGATCGGCGCCCGAGCGCTCCAGCCGGGCCAGGACCCGGTCGTACGAGCCGCCGCCGCGCCCCAGCCGCATGCCGTGCGCGTCGACGGCGAGGCCGGGCAGCAGGACGGCGTCGGCCTCCTGGACGGCCTCAGGACCCAGCCGCTCGCCCGAGGGCTCCAGGAGGGCCATCCTCCCGCCGTGCCGGACCTCCACGAGGGACTCCGGGCCGGTGTACGCCCCCCAGTCCAGGTCGTTGTCCGGCAGCAGGACCGGCAGGAGGACGCGCACCCCGCGCGCGTGGAGCGCGTCCAGGAGCGCGGGCGTGCCTGGCTCGCTCCCCACGGACACGTACGCCGCCACCGTGCGGGCCCGCGTCAGTTCGGGCAGTTCCAGGGCGCGGGCGGCGAGCGCGGCGGCGGTTTCCCGCACGTCATCAGCCGTCAACCCGGCTCTCACCGACAGGAATCCCCGGCGCAACGTTCGCTTGTCAGGCTCCGGTTCGGGTCCGGTGCTTCTCACAGGTGGCTCCTGTAGTTCTCGTAATCAGCTCATATAATCGTGAATTGTCCGGAGCCACAGATTGTGCACATAGCCACCGGTTATGGTTGCGGACATGACTGAGTCGCACCCCAGGATCACCAAGGCTGTCATTCCCGCGGCCGGCCTCGGCACCCGGTTCCTGCCGGCCACCAAGGCCACTCCCAAGGAGATGCTGCCGGTCGTCGACAAGCCGGCGATCCAGTACGTGGTCGAGGAGGCCGCCTCGGCCGGCCTCGACGACGTCCTGATGATCACCGGCCGCAACAAGCGCCCCCTGGAAGACCACTTCGACCGCAACTACGAGCTCGAATCCGCCCTCCAGAAGAAGGGCGACGCGAGCCGGCTCGCCAAGGTCCAGGAATCCAGCGACCTCGCCACCATGCACTACGTCCGCCAGGGCGACCCCAAGGGCCTCGGCCACGCGGTCCTGTGCGCCGCCCCGCACGTCGGCAACGAGCCCTTCGCCGTCCTGCTCGGCGACGACCTGATCGACCCCCGCGACCCCCTGCTCGCCCGCATGGTCGAGGTCCAGGAACAGCACGGCGGCAGCGTCATCGCGCTGATGGAGGTCGCGCCCGAGCAGATCCACCTCTACGGCTGCGCCGCCGTCGAGGCCACCGCCGAGGGCGACCTGGTCAAGGTCACCGGCCTGGTCGAGAAGCCGGACACCGCCGACGCGCCCAGCAGTTACGCCGTCATCGGACGCTACGTCCTCGACCCGCACATCTTCGACATACTGCGCACCACCGAGCCCGGCCGCGGCGGCGAGATCCAGCTCACCGACGCCCTCCAGCAGCTCGCCACGGACGAGAAGGTCGGCGGCCCCGTGCACGGCGTCGTCTTCAAGGGCCGCCGCTATGACACCGGCGACCGCGGTGACTACCTGCGTGCCATTGTCAGACTCGCATGCGAACGTGAAGACCTGGGCCCGGACTTCCGGACCTGGCTCCGCAGTTACGTAGCCGAGGAGATGTAGGACTTTGAGCAGCGCCGCGACCCGCACCACCGGCCAGGATCACCTCTGGTCGGTGGACGACCACCTGGAGGACATCCTCGCCACCGTCCGCCCCCTCGAACCCATCGAGCTCCAACTCCTCGACGCCCAGGGCTGCGTCCTGCTCGAGGACGTCACGGTGCCGGTCTCCCTGCCGCCGTTCGACAACAGCTCGATGGACGGGTACGCGGTCCGGGTCGCGGATGTGGCGGGCGCGAGCGAGGAGTTCCCCGCGGTCCTGACGGTCGTCGGCGATGTCGCGGCAGGCCAGGCCGAACAGCCCTACGTGGGCCCCGGCCAGGCCGCCCGCATCATGACCGGCGCCCCGCTGCCGCCCGGCGCCGAGGCCGTCGTCCCCGTCGAGTGGACGGACGGAGGCCTCGGCGAGGGGCCGGTCTCCGGGATGCGCGCGCACAGCGCTTCCCCCGAGGGCTCCTACGGACAGGTCCACGTGCACCGCTCCGCCGAGGCCCGCGCGCACGTGCGCGCCAGGGGCAGCGACGTGAAGGCGGGCGACCGCGCCCTCGAAGCCGGCACCGTCCTCGGCCCGCCCCAGATCGGCCTGCTCGCCGCGATCGGCCGGGGCACCGTCCGGGTGCGCCCCCGCCCCCGCGTGGTCGTGCTGTCCACCGGCAGCGAACTCATCCAGCCCGACGAGGAGTTGGGCACCGGCCAGATCTACGACTCCAACAGCTTCGCCCTGTGCGCGGCCGCCCGCGACGCGGGAGCCATCGCCTACCGCGTCGGTGCCGTCGCAGACGACGCCGAGACCCTCCGCTCGACCATCGAGGACCAGCTCGTGCGCGCGGACCTCGTCGTCACGACCGGCGGTGTCAGCGTCGGCGCCTACGACGTCGTCAAGGAAGCACTCTCTTCGGTCGCCGACGAGGACGAGGAGGGCGCCGGCATCGACTTCCGCACCCTCGCCATGCAGCCCGGCAAGCCCCAGGGCTTCGGCTCCATCGGCCCCGACCACACACCGCTGCTCGCGCTCCCCGGCAACCCCGTGTCGTCGTACGTCTCCTTCGAGCTCTTCGTGCGCCCCGCCATCCGCACCCTGATGGGACTGACGGACGTCCACCGGCCCACGACCAGGGCGACGCTCTCCGCCGACAAGGCGCTGACCTCGCCGAAGGGCAGACGGCAGTTCCTGCGCGGCACGTACGCGGACGGCAGCGTGACGCCCGTCGGCGGCGCCGGATCGCACCTGGTCGCCGCCCTCGCGCACGCCGACGCGCTGATCGTCGTCCCCGAGCAGGACACCTCGGTCGAGCCCGGCGCCGAGGTCGAGGTGGTACTCCTCGGCTGAGCGGCCGGTCCGCGGGCGGCGGGGTGTCCAGGTCACGCCGGGGGCGCACGGTCCCCGACGGCTTCGCAGGGGCGGACGGGCGGGCGGTAACGTGTCGCGCACACCAGGCCCACGCGCCGCACCGCGACGGGCCCTGACCGGGAGCGCCCACGCACATGACTGTTCCGCCCCGGGGGGAGACCTCCGGACCGCCCGTGCAGAACCGGCTGACCCACATCGACGAGGCCGGCGCCGCCCGTATGGTCGACGTGTCCGGCAAGGACGTGACCGCCCGTACCGCGCGCGCGAGCGGACGGGTCCTGGTCTCGCCGCGTGTCGTGGAGCTGCTGCGCGGCGAAGGGGTCCCCAAGGGTGACGCCCTCGCCACCGCCCGCATCGCCGGGATCATGGGAGCCAAGCGCACACCCGACCTGATCCCGCTGTGCCACCCGTTGTCGCTGGCCGGTGTCACGATTGATCTGTCGGTCGCGGACGACGCCGTCGAGATCCTCGCCACCGTGAGGACGACCGACCGCACGGGCGTCGAGATGGAAGCCCTCACCGCGGTCGGCGTGGCGGCCCTCACCGTGATCGACATGGTCAAGGCCGTCGACAAGGGAGCGGTCATCACGGACGTACGGGTGGAAGAGAAGACGGGCGGGAAATCGGGCGACTGGAGCCGGGCATGAGCGGCGACACCGTCATCGGCGGGGCCCTCCCGGCGGACTACAGCGCGCTCGTCGTCACCGCCTCCAACCGTGCCGCCGCCGGCGTCTACGAGGACAAGGGCGGCCCTCTGGTCGCCGCGGGCCTCACGCAAGCCGGCTTCGCGGTCGACGGGCCCTGGGTCGTGTCCGACGGGGACCCGGTGGAGGAGGCCCTGCGCGCCGGGGTCGAGGCGGGCTACGACGTCATCGTCACCACCGGCGGCACGGGGATCTCACCCACCGATCGCACGGCCGAGGCGACCCTGCGCGTGCTCGACCGCGAGATCCCCGGAATCCCCGAGGCCATCAGGGCGTTCGGCAGGGACAAGGTGCCCACCGCGGCGCTCTCGCGGGGACTCGCCGGAGTCGCCGCGGGGACGCTGATCGTCAATCTGCCGGGCTCCACCGGCGGGGTCAGGGACGGCCTCGCCGTTCTGGAACCCCTTCTCATCCACGCCGTCGACCAGATCCGCGGCGGCGACCACCAGAGACCCGACGGCACCGGGGGTGCGAGCTGAACAGCCCGTCCTGGCCGGTCGAGCTGGTGGACGGCGATGTCGTCCTCCGGCCGATAAGGCTGCGCGACCAGCGGGCCTGGCGCGAGGTGAACCGGCGCAACCGTGACTGGCTGCGGCCCTGGGAGGCGACCATCCCGCCCCCCACGCCCCGCGGCCCGATCGCGCACCGGCCGACGTACCGGCAGATGGTCCGGCATCTGCGGGCCGAGGCCAACGCGGGCCGCATGCTGCCCTTCGTGATCGAGTACCAGGGGCGGCTCGTCGGCCAGCTCACCGTGGCCGGGATCACCTGGGGCTCGATGTGTTCCGGGCACATCGGTTACTGGGTGGACCAGTCGGTGGCGGGCCGCGGAGTGATGCCCACGGCCGTGGCGCTCGTGAGCGACCACTGCTTCCGCACGGTCGGACTGCACCGCATCGAAGTCTGTATTCGCCCGGAGAACGGGCCCAGCCGCAGGGTCGTGGAGAAACTCGGATTCCGGGAAGAGGGCCTGCGCCCGCGCTATCTCCACATCGACGGTGCCTGGCGGGACCATCTCGTCTTCGCGCTCACCGCGGAGGAAGTACCCGAGGGGCTGCTCGCGCGCTGGCGGCGGAGGCGCTCGGCGTCGGGCCGTTCGGATCAGGGGAGTTCGGATCAGGTGGGATCGGAAGGGGCCGGCCGGCAGCACCCGGGCAAGCCCGGCAGTACCGGAAAATGAAATAGGTGTTCGAAAATGATCGGTGGGCGATCGCGTCACGGCATTAAATTCGCGCTCGCGGTGGCCTGCTGATCGCATCGGTCACAAAAAAAGGTCGAAATATCAGCCTGATCGCGCGACACACCGGCTCAATTGGCAGATGGCCTCACACAAACCCCTCTACCGTGTGAGGCGTGAGCAGCAGCGGCCTCATCTACGCAGTCATTGTCGGGGCCTGGGCCGCCTACTTGGTGCCGATGTGGCTCCGTAGGCAGGACGAGCTGAACGAAGCCCGTCCGACGGAACGCTTCAGCACCGCCATCCGGCTGCTGTCCGGACGGGCGGGCATGGAGCGTCGATACGCCAAGGACCTGCGCGCACGCTCCGCCGAGGAGGAGGAGCCCAGCGCCGACCCGGACGGCGTCACCGATTCGGTGGACGTCCGGGCCTTCGCCGTATCCCCGACCCGGCCCCAGGCGACGGACCGGCACCGTCCCCACATACAGGAACGCGTGCAGGTGCCGGAACCGGCCCAGGCGGAACAGGAACCGGGCGCCCGCCCGGCGGCCAAGGAGAGCGGCGGGTACGAGACCTCGGGCGGCGCCCGGTCCGTGCCGCACCAGTCGGGCGCGTCGGCGCACCCGTCGGGCACGTCCGCCCCGAGACCTCCGGCCAAGTCCGCGCCCGGCGCGCGCCGGGCGGTCTCGGCGGAGGCCGCGGCGCGGGCCCGGCGCACGAAGGCCCTCGCGCGCCGTCGGCGTACGACGGTCCTGCTGTTCCTCGCCTTCACCCTCGGCGCGATCGTGGCGGCCGTGGGCGGGCTCACGTTCCTGTGGGCGCCCGCGGTACCGGCCCTGATGCTGAGCTCGTACATCGTGCATCTGCGGGTCCAGGAACGGCGGCGCTTCACCTACACCATGGACCGCCGCCGGGCCGAGGTCGCGGCGCAGCGGCTCCGCGAGCGCCAGCCCCGCCGGCGGCCGTCCGCCGACCCCGTGGCGGACGAACCGGAGGAGGGCGCGGTCCCCGACACCGACCCCGGCCTGCTCGCGCTCGCCGCCGACCGGCGCGCCCTCGTCGAGCAGACCGACCACGCCGAGTGGGTCGACCAGCAGCGTGAACGCCAGTGCGGGCCCGCGCAGGGGGACAGCTGGGACCCGGTGCCGGTTCCCCTGCCGACCTATGTCACCGCGCCGGTCGCGCCCCGGGCGACGTCCAGCGTGGACCTGGGGGCGCCGGACGCGTGGAGTTCCGCGCGCTCCAGCGCGGCCGAGCCGAGCGCGCCCGAGGCGGAGCCGGCCGGCCAGGACCTCTCCGAGGAACCCGACGGCGCCGGGGCCGGCGACGACCCGCGCAGCGACGCCCGGCGGGCCGCGTCCGCGCGGCGGGCCCGTGAGCGTGGCCGGACACCGCTGTTCGACCAGTACGAGGACGGCGAACGGCCACGCGCCGCCAACGAGTGACAGGCGTGCCGACGGGGGTTCGCTGCTGTCCGGCTGACCAGGCAGGAACGGATTACCGAGCACCTCGATCGGGGTGCTAGAGTTTCACTCGTTGCAAGGGCCTGTGGCGCAGTCTGGTAGCGCACCTCGTTCGCATCGAGGGGGTCTGGGGTTCAAATCCCCACAGGTCCACCGCAGCCAAGAGGCCCGTTCCCGTCAGGGAGCGGGCCTCTTGCCATGTCCGGAGGGCGGTGGCAACTCCCGCCGGTGGCCCGGGGACTGGCGGTCCCTCGGTCAGCGCGCGACGGCGATGGACCAGCGGACGCCGGACGGGGCCGTGACGGTCACCGTCGCGTGGGCGTGGGTGGCGCCGTGAGGCCGATCCAGGGTGTTGAGGACGCCGGCGACCTTTCCCGCGGTGCAGGTGACCGGGAAGCTCATGGCGGGGTGATCCAAGGAGACCCTCAGCGTTCCCCGGCCCTCGCAGTTCACGGCGATCGACAGTGATCCGGGGCCGATTCCCCCCGGTACGTCCATCTCCTGGCTGCCGTGGACGTTCGCGGCCCGCGCGACGACCTTGTGGCCGGGCAGGTCCGGAGCCTTCGTGACGGACTCGCCGGGCAGGGACCGCGTCCGGTCGGAGACCGGTGACTCTCGCGCGACGGACGCCGCGGCCGACGGTGATCCGTGGGTGGACGGGGCGGACGGGGAGGAGTCGTGCCGGCCGGCGGTGCAGCCGGTCAGGGCCGGCGCGACGGCCAGCCCCGCCACCGCGGCCATCACCACCGCCGTCGTTCCGGGCCGGACGTACGGGAAGGGTCGGGTCGTGGACATCGGGTGGGCCTCCGGGCGCTCGGTCCGCCGGGGCGGTGCCGGATGGACACCGCCCCGGTGACTAGAGGGCTTTGGCGTAGCAGAGGCTCAGTTCGTGGAAGCGGTAGTAGCCGAATTTCGGGCACGGCTCGTAGCCGCTCGACGCGTAGAGGGCCACCGCCTCGGGCTGCTTGGAGCCCGTCTCCAGGACCATGCGGGTGCGGCCGGCCGCGCGGGCGTCGTCCTCCAGGGCGGCCAGGATGCGCCGGGCGAGGCCGAGACCGCGGGCCTCGGGGACCACGTACATGCGCTTGAGCTCGGCGTCTCCGTCCGAGTAGGCCTCGTCGTTCTCGTCCTGGGTGCGCCAGCCGCCGGTGGCCACCGGGCGGTCGCGCTCGTCGTACGCGATCAGATAGAGGCCGAGCGGGGGGAGGAACATCCGCGCGTCCAGGTGTGTGGCGTCGCCGCCGTCGCCGTAACGCTCGGCATATTCGGCCTGAACCTGATCGTTGAGTTTCACGGCGTCGGGGTGGTCGAAGGTGACCGGGCGGAAATTCATGCGTAGTACCGTACATCTATGCGATAGCTGATGGGGTGGGCGGACGAGGTCCGCGGCCGGCCGTGCCGATGGAGATCGACTTCTGGACGGCCGTACGGATTAAGTATCGTGCCCGGGTGCTGACTGTGACCTCTGTGAATGTGAACGGGCTCCGGGCCGCCGCGAAGAAGGGTTTCGTGGAGTGGCTCGCGGAGACCTCCGCGGACGTTCTGTGTCTCCAGGAGGTGCGGGCGGAGCCCGGACAACTCCCGGAGGAGGTGCGGGCGCCCGAGGGCTGGCACGTCGTGCACGCGCCCGCCGCCGCCAAGGGCCGCGCGGGTGTGTCCCTTTACACACGCCGGGAGCCCGACCGCGTCCGGATCGGCTTCGGGTCCGAGGAGTTCGACTCCAGTGGGCGGTACGTCGAGGCGGACCTGCCCGGTGTCACCGTCGCGAGCCTCTACCTCCCCTCGGGCGAGGCCGGGACGGAGCGGCAGGACGAGAAGGTCCGGTTCATGGACGCGTTCCTCATCCATCTGAGGGAACTGCGGGTGCGGGCGGCCGCCGACGGGCGCGAGGTCGTCGTGTGCGGCGACTGGAACATCGCCCACCGCGAGGCCGACCTCAAGAACTGGCGCGCCAACCGCAAGAACTCCGGCTTCCTGCCCGAGGAGCGGGAATGGCTCGGCCGCGTCCTCGACGCCGAGGACGGCGGCTACACCGACGTCGTACGCACCCTGCACCCGGACACCGAGGGCCCGTACACGTGGTGGTCGTACCGGGGGCGGGCCTTCGACAATGATTCAGGTTGGAGAATCGACCTTCACGTCACCACGCCCGGGCTCGCCGGCAAGGCGGTCAAGGGCTTCGTGGAGCGCGCGGCGACCCATGAGGGGCGCTGGTCCGACCATGCGCCGGTCACGGTGGTCTACGAGCTCTGAGCGGCCTCGTCGCGGTCTTCGGGCCGGGTGTCCCGGCGCTTGTGGGGGTTTCGCTGATCCCGTAGGCGGCGGTCCATCGCCAGGGACAGTTCCGATTCCACCACGCTCTTCGCCAGGGGGCGCAGACGGTGGAGGTCGTCGGGGGTGCGGTCCTCGGTGAGGACCAGGGTGGTGAAGAGTTCGGCCAGGGCCTCGGTGTGCTCGCGGACGCGGCGGGCCGCCGTCAGGACGTCCGCGAGCGGGATGCCCTCGCGGACCAGGGCGGCCGAGACGTCGAGCAGGCGGCGGCTGACGTGCACGATCTCGCCGCCGTCCGTGCCGAGATAGCCGAGGTCGAGCGCGGCGGCGAGGTTCTCGCCGGTCGCCTGGCCCGCGAAGACGTCGGCCAGTTCCTCGGGGGAGAGGCGGACCGGGGTCTCCTCGGTGGGCTCGCCGAGACCGAGCAGTTCGCCGACGTCGCGGCCGTGGTCGAAGGCCTCGGCGAGTTCCGCGATGCCGTTCAGGGTGTGGCCGCGTTCCAGCAGCGCCGAGATGGTGCGCAGCCGGGCCAGATGGGTGTCGTCGTACCAGGCGATACGGCCCTCGCGCCGGGGCGGGGGTATGAGTTTGCGTTCCCGGTAGAAGCGCAGGGTGCGCACGGTGATCCCGGCCTCCTCGGCCAGTTCCTCCATGCGGTACTCGCGGGGGCTGCCGGGGTTTCGCGTCTCCGCGTCCCCCTCGCGCGTCTCCGCGCCGCGCTTTCCTGATCCCTCGGCCACGTCCGCACCCTACGTCGTACCCCCGGTAACTTTCCCGGTCGCGACCCCTACCCATGAGTACGAAGCTGCTCTACCCTCCCGATTGTGCCAGTGTTCACTGGCAGGGTCGGGTGGATCAGGGAGGCGTCGGGATGACCGAGCACGAGCATGTACGGGTGGCGGTGATCGGATCCGGTTTCGGCGGGCTGGGCGCCGCCGTACGGCTGCGACGCGAGGGGATCACCGACTTCGTGGTCCTGGAACGGGCCGGCGGCGTCGGCGGCACCTGGCGCGACAACAGCTATCCCGGGTGCGCCTGCGACGTCCCCTCGCACCTGTACTCGTTCTCGTTCGCGCCCAACGCCGAATGGCCGCGCACCTTCTCCGGGCAGGAGCACATCCGCGCCTATCTGGAGCACGTGGCCGACGTCTTCCGGCTGCGCCCCCATCTGCGGTTCGACTCCGAGGTCAAGATGATGACCTGGGACCCGGACAAGCTGCACTGGCGCATCGAGACGAGCGCCGGGTTCCTGACCGCGGACGTCGTGGTGTCCGCGACCGGACCGCTGTCCGACCCCAAGATCCCGTCGGTCCCCGGGATCGAGACGTTCACCGGCAAGGTGTTCCACTCGGCCCGCTGGGACCACGACTACGACCTGCGCGGCAAGCGCGTGGCCATGATCGGCACCGGGGCCTCGGCGATCCAGATCGTGCCCGAGATCCAGAAGGACGTCGCCCGGCTGACCCTGTTCCAGCGCACCCCGCCCTGGGTGATGCCCCGCGTCGACCGGGCCATCAGCGGCGCCGAACGCTGGCTGCACCGGCAGCTGCCCTTCACCGCGCAGGCCAGGCGGGGGCTGCTCTGGGGCATCCGGGAGCTCCAGGTCCAGGCGTTCACCAAGCGGCCCGACGAACTCGGCCTGGTCGAGCGGCTGGCCAAGCGGAACATCGCACGGGCCGTCAAGGACCCGGACCTGCGCGCGAAGCTGACACCCGACTACCGGATCGGCTGCAAGCGCATCCTGCTGTCGAACGCCTACTACCCGGCGCTGACGCAGCCCAACGTGGACGTGGTGGCCTCCGGGCTCGCCGAGATCGACGGCTCCACGCTGATCGCCGCCGACGGCACCCGGGCCGAGGCCGACGCGATCGTCTTCGGGACCGGCTTCCACGTCACCGACATGCCGATCGCCGAGCGGGTCGTCGGCGCGGACGGCAGGACGCTCGCGCAGGCGTGGGAGACCGGCATGAAGTCGCTGCGCGGTGCCACCGCGGCCGGGTTCCCCAACTGGATGACGATCATCGGACCGAACACCGGGCTCGGGAACTCCTCGATGATCCTGATGATCGAGTCCCAGCTGAACTACATGGCGGACTTCGTACGGCAGCTGGACGTCCTCGGCGGCCGGGTGGCGCTCGACGCCCGCCCCGCGGCCGTCGACGCCTGGAACCACCGGGTCCAGGAACGCATGAAGCGCACGGTGTGGAACACCGGCGGCTGCACCAGCTGGTACCTGGACGCCAACGGCGTCAACACGACCGTGTGGCCCGGTACGACGACCGAGTTCCGGGGCGCCACGCGCCGCGTCGACCTGGGGGAGTACGAGGTGCTGCGCGCCGCGGAACCCGCACCCGGGGAAACGCCGGCGGCCACGCCCGAGCCGCTCAAGAAGAGCACCCGCACCAAGAAGGTGGAGGCAGGAGCGTGAGCCGACCGACGTACGAGGCGCACAAGGTGCATGAGGCGTACGCGCCTCCCGTGCCGGCGCGGGAACTGATCGCGCACTCCGCCGACGGCGCCCGGCTGCATGTCGAGGTGCACGGCCCCGAGGGCGCGCCCCCCGTCGTCCTCGCGCACGGCTGGACCTGCTCGACCGCCTTCTGGGCGGCCCAGATCCGGGACCTCGCCGCCGACCACCGGGTCATCGCCTACGACCAGCGCGGGCACGGACGCAGTCCCGCGGGCCCGGCGTACAGCACCGAGGCGCTCGCCGACGACCTGGAGGCGGTGCTCGCGGCCACCCTCGCGCCCGGCGAGAAGGCGGTGCTGGCGGGTCACTCCATGGGCGGCATGACGCTGATGGCGGCCTCCGCGCGGCCACGGTTCCAGGAGCACGCGGCGGCGGCGCTGCTGTGCAGCACGGGCAGCACGCGGCTGGTCGAGGAGGCGCGGGTACTGCCCTGGCGTGCCGGACGGCTGCGCACGCGGCTCACCGGCGCCGTGCTCGGCTCGCGCGCGCCGCTCGGGCCCGTCACGCCCCTCGCCCGGCGAATCCTCAAGTACGCGACCATGGGCCCCGGTTCGTCCCCCGCCATGGTGGAGGCGTGCGCGCGGATCGTGCACGCCTGTCCGCGGGCCGTGCGCCACGCCTGGTCGGCCGTGCTCGCCTCGCTCGATCTCGAAGCGGGCGTAAGGGAGTTGAGGGTGCCGACGGCGGTGATCGCGGGCAGCGTGGACCGACTGACCCCCGTCGTGCACGCCCGAGCCCTGGTGGCCGCGCTGCCGAACTGTGTCGGCAGCACCGAGCTGCCGGGCCTCGGGCACATGACTCCGGTGGAGGCGCCGGAACTGGTGACCGCCCGGATCAGGGAACTCGTCGCCACGTACGCCGTGAAGGCCGCGGAAGCCGAGCGGGACGCAGAGATCCGGGACGCAGAGATCAAGGAGGGCGCATGAGCAAGGTCGGTCTTGAAGGACAGGTCGCCGTCGTCACGGGGGCCGCGCGTGGTGTCGGTGAACTCCTCGCGCGCAAGCTCTCCGCGCGCGGGGCGAAGGTCGCGCTGGTCGGCCTGGAGGCCGAGGAACTGAAGCGGGTCTCGGAGCGGCTGCGCGGCGAGAGCGACCACTGGTACGCCGACGTCACCGACCACGAGGCGATGGCGCGGGTCGCCCGGGAGGTCGAGGAGCGGTTCGGGAAGGTGGACATCCTCGTCGCGAACGCGGGTGTCGCCAGCGGCGGTCCGTTCGTGGACTCCGACCCGGTCGCCTGGCGGCGGGTGATCGAGGTGAACCTGATCGGATCGGCGGTCACCGCGCGGGCGTTCCTGCCGGCGCTGACGGCGAGCCGGGGCTATCTGCTCCAGATCGCGTCGCTGGCCGCCATCACTCCGGCCCCCATGATGTCGGCCTACTGCGCTTCCAAGTCCGGTGTGGAGGCCTTCGCGCACTGTCTGCGCGCCGAGGTCGGCCACAAGGGCGTGCGCGTCGGCGTCGGGTATCTGTCCTGGACCGACACGGACATGGTCCGGGGGGCCGATCAGGACGACGTGATGCGGGAGTTGCGGCAGCGGCTGCCGTGGCCGTCCAACAAGACGTACCCGCTGGGACCGGCCGTCGACCGGATCGTGGCCGGGATCGAGCGCCGCTCCAGCCATGTGTACGCGCAGGGCTGGCTGCGCGGGATGCAGGGTCTCCGGGGGTACCTGCCGAGTGTCATCGGGTCGGTCGGGCAGCGCGAGATGCGGCGGTTCGAACCGCGTCTCGGCGGTGTGCGCACCGGGCTGGTCGGGGCGGGCGGGGCGGCCGACGAGCAGGAGCGGACATCGCCCACCCCGTGAGGGGCCGGAAGGCGCCCGCTCCGTGTCGGGGCCGGAAGGCTCCGGCTCCGTGATGGGGACGGGAGACGCCTGCTCCGTGATGGGGACGGGCCGAGGGGCGGCGAACGGACGGTGACGGGGGCGCCGTGGGGGTGTTCCGGGGGGACTCCCGGTGCCTCCCACCGGCGTGTCTCACGGTGAGTGACTGACCGAAGTGCGTGCGGTGTCCGTGCGTGTCAGTCTGGTCGAGGCCCGGACAACCACCCTTGTTCGTAAGGGAGGTCGAGGGCCGAACCTCTCACCCGCAACAGGAGTGAACATGAGCATGCAGGACCAGTTCAAGGACAAGGCCGAGCGGATGAAGCAGCAGACCGGCAAGAAGAAGACGCGTCCCGAAGGCCGCCAGGACGAGGCGAGCCGACGCGCCCCGGCCGGCCGTGACCACGCGACGCCGGAGGCGGAGCGCGCTCAGCGCGCGCCGGAGGCCGAGCGTGCTCAGCGCCAGGCCCAGGACCGCTTCGACCAGGACTACGACGCCTGACCGACGCACCCGCTCGGCCTGAACGGGGCGCCCTCTTCACGGAGGGCGCCCCGTCCTCGTGCCCGCGATCCGTTGCCCCCGTGGTCCGTCGCCGCGTCGAACCCTCGGACCCCTCGAACCCTCGGACCCCTCGAACCCTCGAACCCTCGGCCCCTCGAACCCGAACCCCCGCCCCCGTCGAACCCCTCGCCCTCCGAGGTCAGTTCGCTCTCGGGGGGAGCTTCGGCCTTCTTCTGTCGGGCACGTCCGAGTGGTCGGGCGGGGAGGCGGCGGGGTGGGTGCGGAGCAGATCGAGGGAGAGCTGGATGGCGTCGTCCAGCTGGGCGTGACGGCCCTCGGCCCAGTCGAGCGGGGTGCGCAGGATCTCCAGGTCCGGTGCGACGCCGTGGTTCTCGACGGACCAGCCGTACGCGTCGAACCAGGCGGCGTTCATCGGCACCGTGATGACCGTGCCGTCGCCGAGCCGGTGCCGGCCGGTCATGCCGACGACACCGCCCCAGGTGCGCTGCCCCACGACCGGCCCCAGCTCCAGCAGTTTGAAGGCGGCGGTGATCATGTCGCCGTCGGACGAGGTTGCCTCGTCGGCCAGGGCCACCACCGGGCCGCGGGGGGCGTTGGAGGCGTACGACACCGGCTGGGCGTCGCGCGTGAGGTCCCAGCCCAGGATCGTGCGGGTCAGTTTCTCGACGACCAGTTCGCTGATGTGGCCGCCCGCGTTGCCCCGTACGTCGACGATGAGGGCCGGGCGCGAGACCTCCATCCGCAGATCGCGGTTGAACTGGGCCCAGCCCGAGCCGCCCATGTCGGGGATGTGCAGATAGCCGCAGTGTCCGCCGCTCAACTCCCGTACCACCTGGCGGCGTTTGGCCACCCAGTCCTGGTAGCGCAGGGGGCGTTCGTCGATCAACGGGACCACGGCCACCCGGCGGGAGCGGCCCTCGCTCTCCGCCGGGGTGAAGGTGAGCTCCACCGTCGTACCGCCCGCGCCCGCCAGCAGGGGATACGGTCCCGTGACCGGGTTCACCGGCCGCCCGTCGACATGGGTGAGGACGGCGCCCTCGCGGATGCCGGTGCCGGCCAGCGGTGAACGCGCCTTGGAGTCGGACGAGTCGCCGGGAAGGATCCGCTTCAGCATCCAATGGCCGTCACGGCAGACGAAGTTGGCGCCGAGCAGGCCCTGCCAGCGCTGGTAGTGGGGAGGCCCCTCGTTGCGGCGCGCCGGACTCACGTACGCGTGCGAGGTGCCCAGTTCGCCGAGCACCTCGCGCAGCAGGTCCGCGAACTCGTCGGGGGAGGAGACCCGTTCGACCAGGGGGCGGTACTGCTCCAGGATCGCGTCCCAGTCGATGCCGCACATGTTCGGGTCCCAGTAGTAGGCGCGGATGATGCGGCCGGCCTCCGCGTAGGCCTGGCGCCACTCGGCGGGCGGGTCCACCTCGTGCAGGATGCGGCGCAGATCGATCCAGACGGTGGAGTCGCTGTCGCCGGACTCGGTGGACGGCACGGCGCGCAGGTCGCCCTCGTCGACGACGACCAGCCGGGACCCGTCGCCGCTCACCGCGAACCAGTCGAGATGGTCGACGAGTTCGGACTTCTTCCCCTTGGCGATGTTGAAGAACTCCAGGGTCGGACGGCCGGTCGTGTCGTCCGGGTTGGCGAACGTCTCGCCCAGGGCGCCGGAGATCGGCCAGCGCAGCCAGACCAGGCCGCCGCCCGAGACCGGGCGCAGCGCCGAGTACTTGGAGGCCGTGACCGGGAACGGGGTCACCCGGCTCTCCAGGCCTTCGAGTTCGACGGTCGTCGCGCTGCCGTCGCCGGCCCCGTCCTCGATCGGGTCGAGGCCTCCGGCGACGGGCCGCCCGTCGGGGTTCAGCGCGAACGGGGAGGGGGTGGCGGAGGACAGGGGGACGAGATAGGGGCGGCAGCCGAGGGGGAAGGACAGGTCCCCGGTGTGCACGTCGTACACCGGGTCGAAGCCGCGCCACGACAGGAACGCGAGATAGCGGCCGTCCCGGGTGAACACCGGGTTCTCGTCCTCGAAGCGGCCGTTGGTGACGTCGACGATCAGCCGGTCCTTTATGCGCGCCATCTTGATCTGCCGCAGGGAGCGCCCGATCCCGGGATGCGACCAGGTCAGCCAGGCCCCGTCCGGGGAGAAGGCGAGGTCCGTCACCGGTCCGTTGATGGACTGGATGAGCTCGACGACCTCTCCCGGACCCGGCTTCGTGCCGTCACCGGATCCCGCCGCCGCGCCGCCGTCGTTCTCGTCGGCGTCCCCACCAGCGTCCCCGCCATCGTCCTCGCCGTCGTCAGCGTCCTCGTCCCCGGAGGCGGATCCGTCCCGCGAGGCGTCACCGGACGCACCGGCGTCACCGCCCCCGGCCTCCCCCTCCCCCTCTCCCTCCTCCGCGTCCCCCGCCGCGTCGAGCCCGCCGAGCGCGTCCTCCTCGCCGGGTTCCTCCGTGGCGTCGAGCAGCAGCAGCCGCCCGTCGTTCGAGGCGATGGCGAGGCGTTCGCCCTGGGGGTCGGACACCAGTTCCTGTACGCGGCCGAGACGGCCGGAGGCGAGGCGGCGCGGCTCACGGGCGCCGCTCGCGCGGGGCAGGTAGGCGATCTCGACCGCGTCCTCGCCGTCCGCGTCGGTGACGTAGGCGACCTGGCCGCCCGAGCCGAGCATCTCGGGGAGCCGGACCCGGACGCCCGGGGTGTCCGAGATGGTGCGCGCCGGGCCGTCGCGGTGGGTGAGCCAGTACAGGCTGCCGCGCACGACGACCGCGCCGGCCCGGCCCGTCTCGTCCACGGAGATGCTGTCCACGTGCTGGGCGGCCGGCACCGGGTACGAACGCCGTCCCGCGCGCGGGCCGCCCAGGACGATGTCGAGGCGGCGCGGGACCGACTCGGGGGACAGGTTGTCGACGATCCACAGGTCGCCCGCGCACTGGTAGACGACCCGGGTGCCGTCCGAGGAGGCGTGCCGGGCGTAGAAGGCGTCGTGGTCGGTGTGGCGGCGCAGGTCGGCGCCGTCGTACGAACACGAGTAGAGGTTTCCGACACCCTCGTGGTCGGAGAGGAACGCGATGCGCCCGCCGACGAACATCGGGCAGGCGAGATGGCCGCCGAGCTCCGCGACCAGTTGCCGGCCGTGCAGCCAGATGCGGCCCATGGCCCCGCCCCGGTAGCGCTTCCAGGCGGCCGGTTCGTGCGGCGGGGTGCCGGTGAGCAGCAGGGTCCTGCGCTCGCCGTCGATGTCGGCGACGCCGATGTCCGAGACCGGGCCCCAGGGCTGCTTGCGGCCGGGGTCGCCGTCGGTGGGGACGGAGTAGGCCCAGGTGAAGTACGAGAAGGGCTGGCCGTGCGAGGCGACGGCGAGGATGTCGCCGTCGGGGGACCAGCCGCACACCTGGGTGTCGGCGCTGCCCCAGTAGGTGAGCCTGCGGCCCGGTCCGCCGTCCACCGGGGCCAGATGGATCTCCGGGACGAGGCTGCGCCAGCTCGTGTACGCGATCCGCCGGCCGTCGGGGGAGAAGCGGGGGTGGCCGACCTTGGTGCGGTCGACGGTGAGCCGCCAGGCGCGTCCGCGGCCGCCGAGCGGGGCCAGCCACAGGTCGTCCTCGGTGACGAAGCACAGCCGGTCGCCGCTCAGATGCGGGAAGCGCAGATAGCCGGGGGAGTTCTCGTCCGTCGTCGCGTTCTCGTACTCGTGGCTCACCTCCCCATGCTTTTCCGCTGGAGTGACCCCGGCAACTCGTGGCACGGGGGGCGCGTTGTGGGACGCGGGTGCGGAAGGGGAGACGGGAGGTGCGCATGGGGCGCGTCCGGAAACGTACGCGCCCCGCACGCGACCCCCGCCCGCCCGGCGCAGACTCACGCGACCCCGGCCCACGCGCCCTCGGCCCACCCGACCGAGCCCCGCCCGACCCCGGCCCACCCCGGCGTGACCCAGCACACGTACGAAACGGTTTCGTTTCGCTGGCGTCTGAGGGTATCTTCAGGGGCATACGAATCCGTGTCGTTCGAAGCGGGAGAGGTGAGTGCGATGGCTGAAGCCGCAACGGCGCGACGCAGTCGGATCACGCCCGAGCGTGAGGCCGAGCTCTACACGGCCGTGCTCGACCTGCTTCGGGAGGTCGGCTACGACGCCCTCACGATGGACGCCGTCGCGGCCCGTACCCGTTCCAGCAAGGCCACCCTCTACCGCCAGTGGGGCGGCAAGGCCGAACTCGTCGTGAAAGCGCTGCGGCACCAGAAGCCGCTGAAGTTCTCCGACCTGGACACCGGGAGCCTGCGGGGCGACTTCCACGCACTGACCCTCCGGCAGGACGACTGCCAGATGGAGCAGGACTCCGCGCTGATGCGGGGCCTGGCCATGGCGGCGCACTCGAATCCGGATCTGCTGAAGGCGTTCCGGGAATGGCTGATCGAGCCGGAGATGGAAGAGCTGCGCCTGGTCCTCCAGCGCGGTGTCGACCGAGGTGAGATCCGTGCGGACAACCCGGCGATCGAGTATGTGATGCACATGCTCATCGGCGCCTTCGCCGCCCGCACCATGATCGACGAGCTCCCACCGACGCAGGCCTTCCTGCATTCGTATGTAGACGCCGTGGTCCTCCCCGCTCTCGGCGCCTGACACCCCACTCCTACCCCTGCCCCACCCAGCCGGATCTCCGTGGTCGTACCCGACCGGCGGACCTCCGCACCCGCACCTGACGCGCCGCTCACGTCGTCGGGCTGATCCCCCCTGCCCCCACTCGGGTGATCACACCAGCCCCTGCCCTTCCACGACCTGACCGGGAGTACGCCCTCGTGGCCACGTTCCTCTACAAACTCGGCCGACTCGCCTTTAGGCGTCGGCATTTCGCCGCCCTGATATGGGTGGCACTGCTGACGCTCGCGGGTGTCGGCGCCGCCTCCGCGCCCGTCGCGGGATCGTCCTCCTTCTCGATCCCCGGCACCGAGGCGCAGAAGGCCTTCGACCTGCTGGAGAGCCGCTTCCCCGGAATGAGCGCCGACGGGGCGACCGCACGGGTCGTCTTCAAGGCGCCCGCCGGCGAGAAGATGGCGGACAAGGACAACAAGGCGGCGGTCGAGAAGGCCGTCAAGGTGCTCGGCACCGGTTCCGAGGTCACCTCCGTCACCGATCCGTTCAAGGTCCACGCCGTGAGCAAGAACGGCTCGATCGCCTACGCCTCGGTGCGGTACGAGGTCTCCGGCATGGAGCTGAAGGACGCCTCGAAGGACGCCCTGAAGGCGGCCGCCGAGGACGCCCGGCACTCGGGCCTGACCGTCGAGGTCGGCGGTGACGCGCTCCAGGCGACGCCCGAGACCGGCTCCAGCGAGGTCATCGGCATCGCCATCGCCGCGGTCGTCCTCGTCATCACCTTCGGCTCCCTGATCGCGGCCGGACTGCCGCTGCTGACCGCGCTGATCGGCGTCGGCATCGGCGTCTCGACGATCACCGCGCTCGCCAGCGCGCTCGACCTCGGCTCCACCACCTCCACCCTCGCGATGATGATCGGCCTCGCGGTCGGCATCGACTACGCCCTGTTCATCGTCTCCCGCTACCGGGCCGAACTGGCCGAGGGCCGAGAACGCGAGGACGCGGCCGGACGGGCCGTCGGCACGGCCGGCTCGGCGGTGGTCTTCGCGGGTCTGACCGTCGTGATCGCGCTGGTCGGACTGTCGGTCGTCAACATCCCGATGCTCACGAAGATGGGTGTCGCCGCGGCGGGCACGGTCGCCGTCGCCGTCCTCATCGCCCTGACGATGATCCCCGCGCTGCTCGGCTACGCGGGCCGCAGGGTCCAGCCGGCCGGACAGAAGAGCAGGCTGCTCGGCGGCCGCCGGGCCGCCAAGAAGCAGGGCAGGCCCAACATGGGCACGCGCTGGGCGAGCTTCGTCGTCCGCCGCCCGCTCGCGGTGCTGCTGCTCGGTGTGGTCGGCCTCGGCGCGGCCGCGGTCCCGGCCGCCTCGCTCCAGCTGGGCCTGCCCGACGACGGCTCGCAGCCGGTGTCCACCACCCAGCGCCGCGCCTACGACCTGCTCTCCGACGGCTTCGGGCCCGGCTTCAACGGCCCGCTGATGGTCGTCGTCGACGCGAAGGCGAGCGACGCGCCCAAGACGGCGTTCAGCACGGTCCATGACGAGATCAAGGACATGAAGGGTGTCGTGAGCGTGAGCCCGGCGGCCCCCAACAAGGCCGGCGACACCGCGATGATCACGGTGATCCCGGACTCGAAGCCGTCCTCCGTCACGACCGAGGACCTCGTCCACACGATCCGCGGCGCGGGAGCCGGCATCAAGGCCGAGACGGACGCGACGGTGCTCGTCACCGGCTCCACGGCCATGAACATCGACTTCTCGCAGAAGCTCAACGACGCGCTGATCCCGTATCTCGCGCTCGTGGTCGGTCTCGCGTTCCTGCTGCTGATCGTGGTGTTCCGCTCGATCCTCGTCCCGCTGAAGGCGGCTCTCGGCTTCCTGCTCAGCGTGATGGCGGCGCTCGGCGCGGTCGTCGCGGTCTTCCAGTGGGGCTGGCTGTCCGGCCTGATGGGCGTCGAGGAGACCGGCCCGATCATGTCGATGATGCCGATCTTCATGGTGGGCGTGGTCTTCGGTCTGGCCATGGACTACGAGGTGTTCCTCGTGACCCGTATGCGCGAGGCCTACGTCCACGGCGAGAAGCCCGGCCAGGCGATCGTGACCGGGTTCAAGCACGGCGCCCGGGTCGTCACGGCGGCCGCGGTCATCATGATCGCCGTGTTCTCCGGGTTCATCGGCTCCAGCGAGTCGATGATCAAGATGATCGGCTTCGGCCTCGCCATCGCCGTCTTCTTCGACGCGTTCGTCGTCCGGATGGCACTGGTCCCGGCGGTGCTCGCGCTGCTCGGCAAGCGGGCCTGGTGGCTGCCGGGGTGGCTGGACCGCCTGCTGCCGAACGTCGACGTCGAGGGCGAGGGGCTGCGGGCGCTCGACGAGAAGCCGCGCGAGGGGGACCACGACCGGAAGCTGGTCGGCGTCTGATCCGCGGCGGGCCTCCGGACTGATCCGGAGTCAGTGAGCCACCGGGGTGGCGGCCGTGTAGGTACGGCGGAGGAAGCGCATGAGCGCCTTCGTGTCGAGCTGCACGACCGCCACCCCTTGTGCCGAGTGGAACTCCAGGACGGCCTGGACGCGGCCGCACGGCCAGATGCGGACGTCACCGCTGTCGACCGGCACCCGCAGGCCCCGCTCCAGGAGCTCGCGCTCGAAGATCCATTCATGGGGACCGGGCAGGGTGATGCGCACCTGCCGCGGATCCGTCTCCGGGTCGTACCGGAGGGCCACCGGGACGGCCCGGTGTTCGTCGTCGGCGGAGTCGGCCGTGTCCGTGACGATATGAGCGCGTGCGTACTGTTCGACGGCGTGCATGAACCGACTCCTTACGCTGCGTCACCTATGTGGAGGCTGTGAATCCCGTCACCATTCAAATGTCGCACATCTCGCGGAAACCGCTCTCCGGCCGTCCGTGACCCTCCCTCAGGCAACGCCTGCCCGGTCGGGGGGCCGGCATGTGTGCGGCGGCGGTCACATCCGCCGCGAGCGTCCGGCGGTCCGGCCTCCCGGCGCCCGTGAAGTGCCTCCGTACGCCTGCCCTTCGCAAGTTGTTCGCGTCGTCGCGCTCTTGCAAGTCATTCGCAACAAGGCATTATCATCGGACGGTGCACGTTCCTGACGGATTCATCAATGCCCCGGTCTCCGCGGCCGCAGGCGTCGTCGCGGCCGGCGCCCTCGCCGTGAGCCTGCGAGGCGCCCGCCGCGAACTCGACGAACGCACCGCGCCGCTCGCCGGCCTGGTCGCCGCCTTCATCTTCGCCGTGCAGATGCTGAACTTCCCGGTCGCCGCCGGGACCAGCGGACATCTGCTCGGCGGCGCGCTGGCCGCGATCCTCGTCGGCCCCTTCACCGGCTTCCTGTGCGTCTCGGTCGTCCTGCTGATGCAGGGCATCCTCTTCGCGGACGGCGGCCTCACCGCGCTCGGCGTCAACATCACCGACATGGCGATCACCACCACGGTCGTCGCGTACGTGGTCTTCCGCGTCCTGGTCAAGGTGCTGCCCCGCAAGCGGCGCTCGGTCACCGTCGCGTCCTTCGTCGCGGCCCTGCTCTCCGTTCCCGCCGCCGCCGTCGTCTTCACCCTCGTCTACGCGGTCGGGGGCACCACCGACGTCGCGCTCTCCAAGGTCGCCACGGCCATGGTCGGCGTCCACGTCCTCATCGGCATCGGCGAGGCGGTGATCACCGCCCTCACCGTCGGTGCCGTCATCGCCGTACGGCCCGATCTCGTGTACGGCGCCCGTGGCCTCCAGCAGCGGCTCAAGCTGCGGGTGAACGGGGAACTCGTCGACACCCCCGCCGCCACCCCCGTCCCGGCCCGCTCCTCGCACCGCAAGGTGTGGATCACCGGCCTGGTCACCTCCCTCGTCCTGGCCGGGTTCGTCAGCTTCTACGCCTCCGCGAGCCCCGACGGCCTGGAGAAGGTCGCCAAGGACAAGGGCATCGACACCAGGACGAAGGCCCACGCCTCCGAGGACTCGCCGCTCGCCGGATACGGCGTCAAGGACGTCTCCGACGCCCGCCTCTCGGGCGGTCTCGCCGGGGTGATCGGCGTGGGCGCCACCGTCGCCGCGGGCAGCGGCGTCTTCTGGGCGGTCCGCAGGCGACGTACGGCCGACACCTCGCCCGCCTCCGTGCCGGAAGGCGTCTGAGGTGGGGGCCGGGCACGCGCACAAGCTGTACCGGCACGCGGACTCGCCCGTGCACGCCCTGCCGCCGCACACCAAGCTCGCCGCGGCCCTCGCCTTCGTGGTCGTGGTCGTCTCCACCCCGCGCGAGGCGATGTGGGCGTTCGCGCTGTACGCCGTGCTGCTCGCGGTGGTCGCCCGCAGGGCCCGCGTACCGGCGGGCGTCCTGCTGCGGCGGCTGCTGATCGAGATCCCGTTCGTCGCGTTCGCGGTGCTCATGCCGTTCGTGGCCGAGGGCGAACGGGTGGACGTGCTGGGACTGTCCCTGAGCGTCAACGGGCTGTGGGGCGCCTGGAACGTCCTCGCCAAGGGCACCCTCGGCGTCGCCGCCTCGGTCCTGCTGGCCTCCACGACCGGATTGCGCGAACTGCTCCTCGGCCTCCAGCGGCTGAAGCTCCCGCCGCTCCTCGTGCAGATCGCCTCCTTCATGATCCGCTACGGCGACGTCATCACCGACGAGATGCGGCGCATGCGGATCGCGCGGGAGTCGCGCGGCTTCGAGGCGAGCGGAGTGCGGCACTGGGGGGTGCTCGCGAAGTCGGCGGGCGCCCTGTTCATCCGCTCCTACGAACGCGGGGAACGTGTACACCTGGCCATGGTGAGCCGGGGGTACGCCGGTTCCATGCCCGTCATCGACGAGGTGACCGCGTCCCGGGCGCAGTGGTCGTACGCCCTCGCCCTTCCGTCCGCCGCCCTCGCCGTATGCCTGTTGGGATGGACCCTGTGACCCCTGCCGCTCCTTCTCTGGAGGTCTCCGGCCTCGCCTTCGCCTACCCGGACGGGCATCAGGCCCTGTTCGGCGTCGACTTCGGGATCGGACGCGGCGAGCGCGTCGCCCTGCTCGGCCCGAACGGCGCCGGCAAGACCACCCTCGTCCTGCACCTCAACGGCATCCTGACCGGCGGCGCCGGAACGGTGACGGTCGCCGGACTCCCCGTCGGCAAGCGGCACATGGCGGAGATCCGGCGCAAGGTCGGCATCGTCTTCCAGGACCCGGACGACCAGTTGTTCATGCCGACCGTGCGCGAGGACGTCGCCTTCGGGCCGGCCGCCGCGGGCATGAAGGGCGCCGAGCTGGAGGCACGCGTCCGCGCGGCGCTGGAGAGCGTCGGCATGGAGGCCTTCGCCGACCGTCCGCCGCACCACCTGTCCTTCGGGCAGCGGCGCCGGGTCGCCGTCGCGACGGTGCTGGCGATGGAGCCGGAGATCCTCGTCCTCGACGAGCCCTCCTCCAACCTCGACCCCGCCTCCCGGCGTGAACTCGCCGACATCCTGCGCTCGTTGGACGTCACCGTCCTCATGGTCACCCACGACCTGCCGTACGCCCTCGAACTGTGCCCCCGCTCCCTGATCCTCAGCGACGGCGTGATCGTCGCCGACGGCGCGACCGGTGACGTCCTCTCCGACGACGGGCTCATGCGCACCCACCGTCTGGAGCTTCCCTTCGGGTTCGACCCGCGCTCCGTGACAATGGGGGCGTGACGAAACAAGAGGACGTCGCGCCGCCGGCCGGGTCGCTGCTGCTCGAGGACCAGCTGTGCTTCGCGCTGTACGCCGCCCAGCGGGCCGTGACCGCCGCGTACCGCCCGCTGCTGGACGAGCTCGGCCTCACCTACCCGCAGTACCTCGTCCTGCTGGTCCTGTGGGAGCGCGGCGAGACCACGGTCAAGGACCTGGGCGCCGCCCTGCGCCTCGACTACGGCACGATGTCGCCGCTGCTCAAACGGCTGGAGTCGGCGGGTCTCGTCCGCCGTGAACGCTCGGCGGCCGACGAGCGCTCGGTCCGTGTCGCCCTGACGGGGCGCGGCGAGCTGCTCAGGGAGCGCGCCGAGGACGTGCCGCGGGCGCTGCTGGAGGCGACCGGTCTGAGCGAGGCCGACGTCACGCGGCTGCGCGAGGAGCTGTGGCGGCTCACGGAGCGCGCGCAGGAGGCGGCGGCGCGCGGGCGCTGACAGCTCATGGCCACCCGAGGCTTCCCGGGGTCCATACCGACCGGTACCTTGTGCGCGATGCATTTGTGCGCGATGCGCCTGTGCGAGCTTCTGTTGCCCGCTCCGGGGGAGGTCCTGCCGTGATCGACGGCGCCGTAGTCGACACCCGTCCGACGAAGATCATGTATGTCGCCGAGGCGACCGCCCACGGCGGCCGGAGCGGCTTCGTGACCAGCCAGGACGGGCATCTCGAACTGAAGGTCGCGATGCCTCCGGCGCTGGGCGGCGACGGGAACGGCACCAACCCTGAGCAGCTGTTCGCGGCCGGGTTCAGCGCCTGCTTCCACAACGCGCTGGTGCTGGTCGGCCGCCGCGCCGGCCTCGACCTCTCGGGCTCCACGGTCGCGGCCAAGGTCGGGATCGGCCCCAACAAGCAGCACGGCTACGGACTGGCGGTCGCCCTGAGCGTCTCGCTCCCCGTCCTCGACGAGGACAAGGCGGCCAAGCTCGTGGACGCGGCCCACGAGGTCTGCCCCTACTCCAACGCCACCCGCGGCAACATCGAGGTCACGATCGTGCTGGGCTAGGAATCGAAGGCCGCGGCGGCGTGTTGGACTCACCATCGACAGTGGTGAGGCGACAGGGAGCGCGGGCGTGGACGTGAACGGCACAGTGGCGGAGGGCTTCGAGCCGGTCAGGGAGGCGTTCGCGGCCAACTTCGCGACGCTCGGGGACCGGGGCGCCGCCGTCACCGTGTACCGCGACGGACACAAGGTCGTCGACCTGTGGGGCGGCACCCGTGACGTCGACGGCACCGAGCCCTGGCAGCGCGGCACCGCCCAGATCGTCCGCTCCGCGACGAAGGGCGTCGCCGCCGCCGTACTCCTGCTGCTCGCCCAGCGGGGACAGCTCGACCTGGACGCGCCGGTCGGCGCCCACTGGCCCGAGTACAAGGCACACGGCAAGGAGCACACGCGCGTACGGCATCTGCTCGCGCACCGCGCCGGGGTCCCCGTGCTGGACCGCCCGCTCACTCCCGCCGAGGCCGCCGACCCCGACCGCGCCGCCGCGGCGGTGGCCGCCCAGACACCCGTGTGGGAGCCCGGAACCGAGCACGGGTACCACGCGCAGACCTACAGCTGGCTGACCGGCGAACTGGTCCGGCGGGTCACCGGGCGCACGATCGGCCGGTGGATCGCGGAGGAGATGGCCGGTCCGCTCGACCTCGACCTGTGGGTCGGACTTCCGGACGCGGTGGCCGGCCGGGTGGGCCGGGTCGCGCAGACCGAGGCGCCGTCCACGCCGGGCGGCCTCAGGACGCGCCCCAAGCGGGCCGTCTCCGAGGCGTACGCCGACCCGGGCAGTCTCACCCGCCGCGCCTTCGCCGCGATCACCCCGATGCCCGACGAGAACGATCCCGCCTACCGGGCGGCCGTCCTTCCCGCCTCGAACGGCATCGCCACCGCCGACGGCCTCGCCCGCTTCTACGCCGCGCTGATCGGTGAGGTGGACGGCGTCCGGCTGTTCACCCCGCGGACGCTGGCGGCCGCGCGGACGGAACAGTCCGCGGGACCCGACCGGGTCCTGGTCGTCAACACCCGCTTCGGCCTCGGCTACATGCTCCACGGCGGAGCCTCGCCGCTGCTTTCCCCGGGATCCTTCGGACACCCCGGCCGCGGCGGCGCCCTCGGCTTCGCCGACCCCGAGTCGGGCATCGCGTTCGGCTACGTGACCAACGGCTTCCGCAAGAGCGTGACGGCGGACGCACGGGCCCAGGCGCTGATACGGGCGGTGCGCACGGCCGTCGCGGCGTAGCCGCCCCGTCGGGTTGTCGTCGGCGAGGCGGGGCGAGCCGAGGCGCGTCTACCCGGCCCCGGTGTGCAGCATCAGCCCTATCCCCACGACCAGGAGCCCCGCCGCCGCGATCCGGGGCGCGCCGAACCGCTCCTTGAAGAACACGGCCCCGATGGCCGCGCCGACGATGATCGAGGACTCCCGCAGTGCGGCGACCGGTGCCAGTTCCGCGCGGGTCTGGGCCCACAGGACCAGGCCGTAGGCCGCGACGGAGAGGGCCGCGCCGAACAGGCCGACGGCGGCGTGCGGTCGCAGCAGCGAGAGCGTCTCGCCGCGCCTGCGGTACAGCATGTACGCGGGGATGGCCACGCCCTGGACCGTCATCAGCCAGGCGATGTACCCGAGGGAGGTGCCGGAGGCGCGGACGCCGAGGCCGTCGACGACGGTGTACCCGGCGATCGCCACGCCGGTCGCCAGAGCGGCGCCGATCGCGGCCCAGTCGGGACGCCGGCCGCGCAGACCCCACAGCGCGACACCCGTCAGTCCCGCGCAGGACAGCGCGACACCCGAGGCCGCCCAGCCGTCGGGCACCTCGTGGACGAAGAGGGCCGCCAGGACGGTGACGATCAGCGGGGCCGTGCCGCGTGCGATCGGATACGCCTGCCCGAAGTCGCCGAGCCGGAAGGAGCGCATCAGCAGCAGCATGTAGGCGACGTGGACGCAGGCCGAGGCGAGCAGGTAGGGCCAGGCCGCGGGCGCGGGGAACGGCACGAACGGCGCCATGGCCAGACCGACCAGCATCCCGCCGCCGGCGATCAGCGTGAAGCCGACGAGCTTGTCCTCGATGCGGTGGGCGAGCGCGTTCCAGCCGGCGTGGGTGACCGCGGCGAGCAGGACGGCCGCGGCGACGAGCGGGGTCACGCCGCAGGCTCGCGCACATCCACGAGCGTTCCGTCCGCCTGCGCGATCAGACTCCGCGGGTCCATCGGGAAGACGGTGAAGGGGGCGCCTGCCGAGGTCCACACGGTGTCGTGGCCGAGCAGTGAACTGTCCACCAGGACACGGGTCTTGGTCAGGTGCCCGAAGGGCGGCACTGCGCCGGGCCCGTACCCGGTCGACTCGCGTACGAGGCGGCCGCCGGCCCGGGTGAGCTTCTCGGCGCCCAGCTCCCGCCGTACGCGCTCCATGTCGACGTGCGCCGCGCCGTCCAGCAGGACCAGCACCGGAACCCCGTCCGCGGCGAAGAACAGCGAGGTGCAGATCTGGCTCGGCTCGCAGCCGAGCGCCGCGGCGGCCTCGGCGGTGGTGCGGACGGCCTCGGGGAAGCGCCGGACCCGTCCGATCACCTCGGCGAGCCCCCGTTCCCGCAGGGCCTCCGCGAAACGGGGGTCGGGGGCGCTCTCCTCGGAGGGCCGGCCCGCGCCGGCGTTCTCATCGGTGACGTTCATGCACGGCACGCTAGCGGTCGGTGCACCGTGCACGCGAACGGCCCCCACCGGGTCGCCACGACGGCCGGCCGTGGTCAGCCGGCCGAGCCCGCCTTCAGGAGGGCCGCCACGATCGGGCCCGCGGTGCTGCCGCCGTGGCCGCCCTGCTGGACCACGCCGGCGCCCGCCAGGTCGCCCTTCCAGGCCGTGAACCAGCCGTTGGGCTGCTTCTGGTTGTCGACCTCGGCGGAGCCGGTCTTGGCGCCGAAGTCGGGGCCGAGTCCGGCCATGGCCTCGGCGGCGGTGCCGGCGGCGGCCGTGTACTGCATGACCTCGCGCAGCTGGGCCAGGGTGGTCGCGGACAGGGTGCGGGACGCCGTGGCGAGCGTGCGGTGGTCGACCGAGGCGGAGACCAGGTAGGGCTGGTGGAAGGTGCCGGACTGGACCGTGGAGGCGACGGACGCCATGTTCAGCGGGTTCATGCGGACCCCGCCCTGGCCCATCAGCGAGGCGGCCATCTGCGCGGCGCTCTGCACCGGCACCGAACCGTCCACCGAAGGCACGCCGATGGCCCAGTTGTTCATGCTCAGGCCGAAGACCTGCTGGGCCTGCTTGGTCAGGTCGTCGTTCTTCAGCTTCTCGGCCTGGGTGATGAAGGCCGTGTTGCAGGACCGCGCGAAGCTCGCCTTGAACGTGCCGTTCTTGATCTCGAAGTCGTCGTCGTTGTGGAACTTCCAGCCGCCGTACGTCGCCGTCTTGGGGCAGGGGTGCGGCTTGTCGGGGGAGGCCAGGCCCTTCTCGAAGAGCATCGACGCCGTGATGACCTTCATCGTGGAGCCGGGGGCGAGCGAGCCCTGGAAGGCGGTGTTGAAGCCGTGGTCGGTGTTCGCGACGGCGAGGATCTCGCCCGTCGAGGGGCGCATCAGCACCACCGACGCCTTCGGCTTGGCGGCCACCAGACGCTCGGCCTGCGCCTGGAGGGTCGGGCTGAGCGTCGTCGCCACCTTGCCCGGTGTGCCCGCGCTGAGCGTCAGGAGGGTCTTGTCGGGGGTCTTCTGGGCGCCCTTCGCCGCGGCCTTGCGGACCACGCGCAGCTCGATGCCCGCCTTGCCGCCGGCCGTCTTGCCGAACTTCTCGCGCAGTCCGTCGAGGACGGTGCCGAGGGAGGGGTACTTGGCGGCGGTCAGCTCGCCGCCGTGGCGGTCGAGGGCGGTGATGGGAGGCGTCTCGGCGTCTCCGGTCACCAGCCGGTCGCCGTCCTGGAGGTCGGGGTGGACGACGGACGGCTTCCAGCCGACGATCGCCACCCCGTCCGCGGTCCGGCGCACGACCGTCAGTTTCGAGGTGTACGACAGCGGCTTGGTCAGGCCCTTGTAGGCGACAGTGGCCTTGACGGTGAAGGGGACGTCGGCGCCCGTGTGCTTGCCGCCGGTCACCGTCACGCCGCTGATGTGGGCGTCCTTGGTGAAGCCGGTCAGGGTGGCCTTGGCAGCGGCCGAGTCGTCGGTCGCCGCGGCGGCCCGGGCGACGTCCCCGTTCTCCCAGGCGGTGAGGAAGGCGGTGGAGGCCATGGTGACCTCGGAGGCCGACAGGGGGCCGGTCTTGACGGCCTTGCGGGTGGTGGCCGTGATGCCCTCACCGGCCGCCGCCCCGGTGCCGTAGAGGCTGTAGGCGCCCAGTGCCCCGCCGACGACGGCCACGGCGATCACCCCGCCGAGTACGGCGGGCCGCTTCGTCTTCCGTCGCTCGGCGACGCGCCTTCTCTTGCCCACAGCCCTGTGTCCTCCGCCGTCCCCTGGTGTCCCGCGATGCCGTGTGAAGCCCCCGTGCCCACGTGCCCCTCGTTTCTCACGAGAAGCACCACCCTA
Organism: Streptomyces sp. NPDC024698; assembly: GCF_055559015.1. Taxonomy (NCBI): domain Bacteria; kingdom Bacillati; phylum Actinomycetota; class Actinomycetes; order Kitasatosporales; family Streptomycetaceae; genus Streptomyces; species Streptomyces sp. NPDC024698. Next base: position 416,122 of record NZ_JBVHLK010000004.1, read on the forward strand.
GGGTCACCTTCCGTGCGCGGCGACGTCAGCCGCCCGTTCGTAGCACGGCTGCGACGATCGGGCCCGCCGCCTGTCCGCCGTGACCGCCCTCCTGGGTCATGGCGGCGGCCGCCATGTCGTCGCGGTAGCCGGTGAACCAGCTGTTGGACCTGGCCTGGCCGTCGACCTCCGCGGAGCCGGTCTTGGCCCCGATGCTGCCACCGAGCCCGGCCATCACCTGGGCCGCGGTGCCGCTGACGGCCGTGCGGTTCATCATCGCCCGCAGTTGGGCGACCGTACCGCCGGACAGGCCCTTGGCGGTGGCCAGTTCACGGCCGTCCAGGGCGCGCGGCACGATGACCGGCTGCCGGAAGACGCCCGTCATCGCGGTGGCCGTGACCGACGCCATGTTCAGCGGGCTCATCTGCACCTGGCCCTGGCCGATCATGTTGGCCGCGGTGTCCGGGCCGCCGGAGGCGGGTACCGAGCCGTCGAAGGACTCGATGCCGGTCTTCCAGTTGTTCTGCCCGAGTCCGAAGCGCTGCTGGGCCTCGTCGGTCAGCGAGTCGACCTTCACGTCGTCCGCGTACTTCACGAAGGCGGTGTTGCACGAGCGCGCGAAGCTGTCGGAGAGCGTGGCGTCCAGCTGCGGCTTCATGCCCACGAGGTTGTGGAAGGTCTGGCTCTGCCAGGTCGCGGTGGGCGGACAGGTCGCTGGCCCGTTGGCTGTCGTGATGCCGTTGTCGATGAGGGTCGCCGCGCTGATGATCTTCATCGTGGAGCCGGGGGCGAGCTTGCCGAGGAAGGCGGCGTTGAAGCCGTCCGCGCGGTGGTTGGCGACGGCGAGGACCTCTCCGGTGCTGGGTTTCACCGCCACCACGGAGGACTCGGCGAACCGGGTGACGGCCTTCTCCGCGGCGGCCTGGGCGTTCGCGCTGAGGGTCGTACGGACCTTGCCCGCCCGTCCCTCGGCGAGGGTGACCAGCGTCGTGTCGCCGGCGTTCTCGCCGCCGTGCCGGATCGCCAGCTCGACGCCTGGCGTGCCGCCCGCCTTGTCGCCGTACTTCTCCCGCAGTGCGTCAAGGATCGGCCCCAGGGACGGGTACTTCTCCTTGGTCAGGACAACGTTGTTCCGGTCCACGGCCTCGATCGCCGGGCTCGCCGACTCGCCCGTGACCAGGGTGTCCCCGGCCTTCAGCTCCGGGTGGACGACCGAGGGCTTCCAGTCGACCAGCGCCTTGCCCGTGGTCTCGCCGCGCACGACGGTCAGTTCGGAGTCGTACGCGAACGGCTTGCTCTTCCCGCCGTAGGACACCGTCGCCTTGACCGAGAACGGGACCCTGGCCCCGGACGTGGTGCCCGGGGTGATCCGCACGTCGGTCAGATGCGCGTCGGCGCGGTAGCCGGCGAGCAGCCCCTCGGCGCTCGACGCGTAGTTCGTGTAGGCGGCGGCCTCGGCCGCGTCGCCCTTCTCCCAGGCCGCGAAGAACGCGCGGCTGGCTTCCCTGACCTCGGCGCCGCTCGGTGGCCCGGTCCTGACCGGGGCGGGTCCGCCGGCTCCCGTTCCGCCGCTCCCGTCGATCGAGGTCACCACGGTGTAGGCGCCGTACCCCGCGCCGCCCACCATCACCGCGAACACGCCGCCCATGACGGCGGCCCTGGCCCCCTTGCGCATCGCGTGAACCCCTCCCCGTGAACCCTCCTCCGAACTTCTGAACGCGTTCAGAAAAGCCGGTCCACTCAGCACTGTAGAGGCGGACGGGACCTGTGATGCGCACCTTCGCCGAATCGTTAGCCCAAAACGGAGACGCATCCGTGAACGGCGTTCACGGATGCGCCCTTGCGCTTCTTTTCGGTCAGCCGGGTCGGCCTAGACCCACGTATCCAGCCACATCCGGGATCTCCACTGGTCGATGGGGATCGCGGTGCCCGTGTACAGGGGCCAGAAATAGATGAAGTTCCACAGGATCAGCAGGACCAGGACGCCCGCTCCCGCCGCGCCGACGACACGGCGGCGTTCTCCGGCGCCGGGCGGGCCGAGGATCGCCCCGATCATCATCGTGACCGCCAGACACAGGAACGGCACGAAGACGACGGCGTAGAAGAAGAAGATCGTGCGCTCCTGGTACATGAACCAGGGGAGATAGCCGGCCGCGACGCCGCAGGCGATGGCGCCGGCCCGCCAGTCGCGGCGGAAGGCCCAGCGCCACAGCACGTACACGATCGCCAGGCAGGCGGCCCACCACAGCAGGGGCGTGCCGAGCGCGAGGACCTCGCGGGCGCACTTGTCGGCCGCGCCGGCCGGGCAGCCGTCCTTGCCGGGCATCGGGGACTCGTAGAAGTACGAGACCGGGCGGCCGAGGACGAGCCAGCTCCACGGGTTGGACTGGTAGGTGTGCGGCGACACCAGACCGACGTGGAACTTGTAGACCTCGTGCTCGTAGTGCCACAGGCTGCGCAGCCAGTCCGGGAGGAAGGTCCAGTTGCCGCCGCGTCCGTCCGTCACGGCCCAGTTGCGGAAGTAGCCGCCCTTGCCGTTGTCCGGCGAGAGAATCCAGCCGGTCCAGGAGACCAGGTACACGGCCACGGCGACCGGGACCGTCGCGAGGAAGGTGATGCCGGTGTCGTGCAGGAGAGCCGCCGTGTAGGGCTGCCGGGCGCCCGCGACCCGGCGCGAGGCCACGTCCCACAGGACCGCCATCACGCAGAACGCGGCGAGGATGTACAGCCCGTTCCACTTGGTGCCGATGGCCAGGCCCAGCATCAGGCCCGCCGTCCAGCGCCAGGGCCGCCATCCCAGACGGGTCGTCTCGGCGATGTGGGCGTCGGGACGGACGCTACCGTCCTCGTCCGCAGGCAGCGCCGCCGCCAGCCTCGCCCGCGCCTTGTCGCGGTCGACGACCAGGGCGCCGAAGGCCGCCAGCACGAAGAACATCAGCACACCGTCGAGCAGCGAGGTGCGGCTCATCACGAAGTGCAGGCCGTCCACCGCCATCAGGGTGCCCGCGAGGCAGCCGAGGAACGTCGAGCGGAACAGCCGCCGCCCGATCCGGCACAGCAGCAGCACCGACAGCGTGCCGAGCAGCGCCGTCATGAAGCGCCAGCCGAACGGGTTGAAGCCGAACATCCACTCGCCGAGCCCGATGACGTACTTGCCGACCGGTGGGTGCACCACATAGGCGGCGTCGCTCGGGACCCCCACGTGCCCGTTCTTCTGGAGGATCAGATCGTTGGCGTCCTTGGCCCAGTTGACCTCGTAGCCGCGGTGGAAGAGCGCCCAGGCGTCCTTCGCGTAGTACGTCTCGTCGAATATCACCGCCTTCGGGCTGCCCAGGTTCCAGAACCGCAGCAACCCGGCGAACAGGGTCACCAGGAGCGGGCCCATCCAGCCCGACCAGCGGTTGAAACGGTCGGCGACCTCCTGACGCAGCCCGAGCGCGGCCCACATCCCGGGGCCTGGCTTGGCGTACGGCGGTACGAGCCGGTCGCGCACATCACTTCGGGGCGGCGCCGTGTAGCCGAATCGGCGCAGCCGCTGCTGCCACGACGGCCGCCGGTCGTCGGCGGCCTGGCCCTGCCCCTGCCGGGTGTCCGTGGAGGACGCGGTACTGGTCACCGCGCCATCGTAGGGAACAGGTCTGTGGGAGTCCCGCGCATGGGCCCCTCGGATCGGATGAGCTTGCCGGGCCGCGCCCCTGCGAGGATGGAACCGTGACAGGAATCCTTGTGTTGGCAGGCACTCCCATCGGCGACATCTCGGACGCGCCGCCGCGGCTCGCGGCGGAACTGGCGGGGGCCGATGTCGTCGCCGCCGAGGACACCCGCAGGCTGCGCCGTCTCACCCAGGCCCTCGGGGTCCAGCCCACGGGGCGGATCGTGTCGTACTTCGAGGGGAACGAGGCCGCCCGGACCCCGGAACTCGTCGAGGCGCTCGTCGGCGGGGCGCGGGTCCTGCTCGTGACCGACGCCGGGATGCCGTCCGTGTCGGACCCCGGCTATCGGCTGGTCGCCGCCGCGGTCGAGAAGGACATCAAGGTCACCGCCGTGCCCGGCCCCTCCGCCGTGCTCACCGCGCTCGCCCTGTCCGGTCTGCCCGTCGACCGCTTCTGCTTCGAGGGCTTCCTGCCCAGGAAGGCGGGAGAGCGGCTGTCCCGGCTGCGGGAGGTCGCCGAGGAGCGCCGGACCCTCGTCTACTTCGAGGCGCCCCACCGGCTCGACGACACCCTCGCCGCCATGGCCGAGGTCTTCGGCACCCAGCGGCGGGCCGCCGTCTGCCGCGAACTGACCAAGACGTACGAGGAGGTCAAGCGCGGTCCGCTGGGCGAGCTGGCCGCCTGGGCCGCCGAGGGGGTGCGCGGCGAGATCACCGTCGTCGTCGAGGGCGCCCCCGAGAAGGGCGCCGAGGACCTGGACGCCACCGAGCTGGTGCGCAGGGTGCGGGTGCGCGAGGAGGCGGGGGAGCGGCGCAAGGAGGCCATCGCCGCCGTCGCCGCCGAAGCGGGAATTCCCAAAAGAGACGTCTTCGACGCCGTCGTGGCGGCAAAGAACGCCGAGCGAAGCGGCCCATAAAAGGGCAAAGGACTATCGTGGAAAGCAAAGATCAGGCCGTGTGAGCGGGGCGTTCCGACAAGGAAAGGCCAAAACGACTCCAACACTCGACAGGCCGGATGCGTTCGCGCCGCGAGAAGCGTCCACTGGACGAAGGGACGTACCCGTCCCTCGCCACCGGCGAATCGGCGGAATTCCGGGGGAATTCCACCGACGGAGGTGCTTGTCCAGCGGACAAGAGGAGCTGGCATGAGTGAGACCACAGGACAGACCGGCGGTATCGCCGCTGGTCAGGTCACCGAACAGACCAGGCATCGCGGCACGGCGACGGCTGTCGTTCACGAATCGTATTCCTTCGCCTGCATGCGCTGCGGGCACGGCTGGGAACAGTCCTACGAGATCGAGCACCACCGCGACGCGGACGGTGCCGAGTTCGTGGTGTACGTGGCGAGCGGTGAGGTCGTGCCGTCGCCCCTCAGCCGGCCGACCTGCCTGAACTGCGACAGTCACGTGGTGCGCATCATGCGCGCCGGTCAGGTGTCCTCCGTCCGTGAGTCCATGCACTCCATGGCCCACCGCAGCCGCCGTCCGGTACCCCGGCCGTCCGAGGACGTCCCTGAGGGGGAGACGCGGACCGCGTCCTCCGACGAGCCGAAGGAGCCGCACCACTGGCACCTCTCGGACCTGCTGCACCCGTTCCAGCACCGCCGGGCGGGCTGACCCCGGCGGGCGGGACCCACGGGACGGCCTCCCGGCTCCCCGCGAGGTGAGGCCGGGCATGCCCCCTTCGTAGGATCGGGGCATGCCTTCCACCGCCTCAGCCGCCGACAGGAACGCCGCACCGCCGCTCCCCGAGCCCCTGCGCGTTCCCGTGGCCGACTCGCACACCCACCTCGACATGCAGTCCGGCACGGTCGAGGAGGCCCTCGCCAAGGCCGCGTCGGTCGGGGTGACCACGGTCGTCCAGGTCGGCTGCGACGTGAAGGGCTCGCGCTGGGCGGCCGAGACGGCGGCCACGCACGACGCCGTCCACGCGACCGTCGCCCTGCACCCCAACGAGGCGCCCCGTATCGTGCTCGGCGACCCCGACGGATGGTCCCGGCAGGGCGCGCGGGTACCGGGCGGCGACGGAGCGCTGGACGACGCCCTCGCGGAGATCGACCGGCTCGCCGCCCTCCCGCACGTCAAGGGCGTCGGCGAGACCGGCCTCGACCACTTCCGCACCGGGCCCGAGGGCAAGGAGGCGCAGGAGCGCTCCTTCCGCGCCCACATCGAGATCGCGAAGCGGCACGGCAAGGCCCTGGTCATCCACGACCGCGACGCCCACGCGGACGTCCTGCGCGTCCTGGCGGAGGAGGGCGCCCCGGAGCGGACCGTCTTCCACTGCTACTCGGGCGACGCCGAGATGGCCGCGGTGTGCGCCCGCGCCGGCTACTTCATGTCCTTCGCCGGCAACATGACGTTCAAGAACGCCCAGCCGCTGCGCGACGCGCTGGCCGTGGCCCCGCTCGAACTCGTCCTCGTCGAGACCGACGCGCCCTTCCTGACCCCCGCGCCGTACCGCGGACGGCCCAACGCGCCGTATCTCATTCCGGTCACGGTCCGCGCCATGGCCGCGGTCCGGGGCATCGACGAGGACACCCTGGCGACCTCGGTCTCCGCCAATACGGCGCGGGCGTTCGATTACTGATCCATAACGGTTCCCGGGGTTCCTCCCGGTCCGGCCGGGGTCCTCGGCGCGGGAGTGTCGCGACACAGCGTAGCCGCGTTGCTTGGGAGAGTGACGACCGCTCCGCTAGGTTCTGGTCGCCCGATCCGGACCCTGGAGCGTGTCGTCGTGAGCAGCCCGCGGTACGAGCCGTACGAGCCGTACAGGATGTACGGACCGATCCCGACCGGTGGCCCCGAAGCCACCACCGCCGTCATCGGCGCCCCCACCATGGCCGGGGCGCCCACCGCGGCCGACCCGCTCGGCGCGGGCGCCCCGCCGGGGGCCGATCAGGGGACGTACGCGGGGCAGGGGGCGTACCCGGAACAGGCCGTCTACCAGGGCCACGAGACGTACGCCGGTCAGGTGGAGCAGCCGAGCCCCTGGACGTACGGCGTCCACGAGCCTCCGGCAGACACCGTTCAGGCCTACACCGGTCATGAGGCCTACGGCGCTCATGAGGCTCACGCCGATCAGGAGACCTATGGCCCTCAGGAGGCCTACGGCGGTCGGCAGCCCTGGTCCGGTCACCAGCCGTACGCCGCTCAGCAGGGTTTCTCCGGTCCCTCGGCGTACGGTCCCGGGCCCGAGGGGTACTCCGGTGGCGCCGGGTACGGGCCCGGCGCGCCGTACGGCGGGGCCGCCCCGGACTCCTGGCGTCCGGTCCAGGAGACGCGGGCCGCCCGGCCCGCGGTACCGGACGTGCCGCCGGCCCCCCTGTACGGCGTGACGGGCGCCCGCCGGGTGCGTGCCGTCCCGGTGGCGCCCGACGCGCCGACCGAGCCCCGGCTGCCCCGTCCGCAGCCCGACACCCTGGTCGCCGGAACCGGCACCGGCACCGGGCGGGCCGAGGCGCGTCGCGCGGCCCGGCGCAGGCGGGTTCCCGAGCGCCCCGAGGCGCTGCGGCGGCTGATCCCGCAGGCCCTGGTCGTGGCCTTCCTCGCCGGCGGCACCTCCGCGTTCGTCGCCAACGACAAGGCCATCGAGCTGAGCATCGACGGCCGACCCCGCACGCTGCACACGTTCGCCGGCGACGTGACCGAACTGCTCGCCGACGAGGGCGTGAAGGTGGGCCCGCACGACATGGTCGCGCCGGCCCCGGGCACGGCCCTGGCCAGCGGGGACGAGGTCGCGGTGCGCTACGGGCGCCCGGTGCACCTCACCATCGACGGGGAGCGGCGCCGGGTGTGGACGACGGCGCACACAGTGGAGGGGGCGCTCGGCCAGCTGGGGGTGCGCGCCGAGGGCGCCCACATTTCGGCCTCGCGCTCCCGGCGCATCGGGCGCGAAGGGCTGGAGCTCGACGTGCGCACCGAACGCGCGGTCACGGTCATGGCCGACGGCCGGGCACGCACGATCCGCACGAACGCGGCGAGCGTCGCGGAGGCGGTCCAGGAGGCCGGGGTCACCCTGCGCGGGCAGGACACGACCTCCGTGCCGGCCGGGAGCTTCCCGCGCGACGGGCAGACGGTCACCGTCCTGCGGGTCACCGGGAGCAGGGAGGTCCGCGAGGAACGGATTCCCTTCGAGGTCAGGCGGGCCGACGACGACGCGCTGTTCAAGGGCGTCGAGGTCGTCGAACACCCGGGCCGGTACGGAGCGCGGCGCCTGACCTACACCCTGCGTACCGTCAACGGCGTCCGGCAAAGACCCCGGCTCGTCGGCTCCGAGGTGGTGCGGCAGCCGCAGACCCGAATGGTCCGGGTCGGGACGAAGCCGCACCCCCCGTCCCCCGGGGGCGCCGACCATCTGAACTGGGAGGGCCTCGCCGCGTGCGAGTCGGGTGGCCGGCCCGGGGCCGTGGACCCCTCGGGCACCTACGGGGGCCTCTACCAGTTCGACACCCACACCTGGCACAAGCTGGGCGGCACGGGGCGCCCCCAGGACGCCCCGGCCGCGGAACAGACCCGCAGGGCCAAGAAGCTGTACGTGCGCCGCGGGACGACCCCCTGGCCGCACTGCGGGCCACGGCTGCACGGCTGACCTCGCCACGGACCCCGCCGGCACGGGCGCCTCGGGGCGCGCCCGGCGCCGGCGAGTCCGGCAGGTCCCGCACCGGCACGGGCGGCCACGGTCAGTCCGGCACCGGCACGGGCGGCCCGGCGAGTCCGGCACCGGCGGGGTCCGCGGCGGCACGGCGGGCCGTGGCTGCACGGCCGGGGTCCGGCCCCCCGTACCCTTGGCTCGTGACCAGCCCCACCTCCGACGCCCTCCTGGGCCCCGCCGAGATCCGCGAACTCGCGGCCGTCCTCGGCGTACGGCCCACCAAGCAGCGCGGCCAGAACTTCGTCATCGACGCGAACACGGTGCGCCGCATCGTGCGGACCGCGGAGGTGCGGCCCGACGACGTGGTCGTGGAGGTGGGCCCTGGCCTCGGCTCCCTGACGCTCGGCCTGCTGGAGACGGCGGACCGGGTCGTCGCCGTCGAGATCGACGACGTCCTCGCGAGCGCGCTCCCCGCGACCGTCGAGGCCCGCATGCCGAAGCGGGCCGACCGGTTCACGCTGGTGCACTCGGACGCCATGCAGGTCCGGGAACTGCCGGGCCCGCCGCCGACCGCGCTGGTCGCGAACCTCCCGTACAACGTCGCCGTGCCCGTCCTGCTGCACATGCTCGACACCTTCCCGAGCATCGAGCGCACCCTCGTGATGGTCCAGGCCGAGGTCGCCGACCGGCTCGCCGCCCCGCCCGGCTCGAAGGTGTACGGCGTGCCGTCCGTGAAGGCGAACTGGTACGCCGACGTGAAGCGGGCCGGCTCCATCGGGCGCAACGTCTTCTGGCCGGCGCCCAACGTCGACAGCGGTCTCGTGGCGCTGACCCGGCGCACCGAGCCGATCCGGACGACGGCCACGAAGGGCGAGGTGTTCGCCGCGGTGGACGCCGCCTTCGCGCAGCGCCGCAAGACGCTGCGCGCCGCCCTCGCCGGATGGGCCGGCTCCGCCCCCGCCGCCGAGGCCGCGCTCGTCGCCGCCGGGATCTCGCCGCAGGCCCGCGGTGAGTCGCTGACGGTCGAGGAGTTCGTGCGGATCGCCGAGAACCGCACGGCGGCGGACCGCGGCGACGCGGGCCGGAGCACGGACGCCGCCGAGAACGACGCCACCGAGAACGAGGAGTCGACCCAGCCGTGACGCAGACGGTGACGGTACGCGTCCCTGCCAAGGTCAACGTCCAGCTCGCGGTCGGCGGCGCACGCCCCGACGGCTTCCACGACCTGGCCAACGTATTCCTCGCGGTCGGCCTGTACGACGAGGTGACGGTCACCCCGGCTGACGAGCTGCGCGTCACCTGCACGGGCCCCGACGCCGCCCAGGTGCCGCTGGACCGCACGAACCTCGCGGCCCGCGCCGCCCTGGAACTCGCCCGCCGCCACGGCATCGACCCCGCCGTCCACATCCACATCGCCAAGGACATCCCCGTCGCGGGCGGCATGGCCGGAGGCAGCGCGGACGGAGCCGGCGCGCTGCTCGCCTGCGACACCCTGTGGGGCACGAACGCCTCGCGCGAGGAACTCCTCGACATCTGCGCCGAGCTGGGCAGCGACGTGCCGTTCTCCCTGGTGGGCGGGGCGGCGCTCGGCACCGGCCGGGGCGAGAGGCTGAGCCTGCTGGACGTCGGCGGGACCTTCCACTGGGTGTTCGCGATGGCCGAGCGCGGGCTGTCGACCCCTGCGGTCTTCCGCGAGTTCGACCGGATGAACGAGGGCGTACGCGTCCCGGAGCCCGTCGCCTCGCAGGACCTGCTCGACGCGCTGGCCAAGGGGGACGCGTGCGCCCTCGCGCGCACCGTCTCCAACGACCTCCAGCCCGCGGCCCTCTCCCTCTTCCCGGCCCTCGCCGACACCCTCGCCGCGGGCGAGGCGGCCGGGGCGCTCGCCGCGCTCGTCTCCGGATCGGGCCCCACCACGGCGTTCCTCGCGCCGGACGCGGAGACCGCGAGCGCCATCGGCCGGGTGCTCCTTGCCTCCGGCACCTGCCGGGCGGTCCGGGTCACACGGTCCCCGGCGCCCGGAGCGACCGTGCTCGGCTGAGGGGGCGGACGGCGCGCGGCGGGGGTGGTCCGCCGCGCGGACTACCCTTGAGGGTCGATCGTCCGGTCGATCGTCCCCGTTGTTCAGGAGAGAAATGGCCGTCAATCTGGTCAATGTCGAGTCCGTCAGCAAGGTGTACGGCACCCGTGCGCTGCTCGACGGAGTCTCCCTGGGCGTCAGCGAGGGGGACCGCGTCGGCGTCGTCGGCCGCAACGGCGACGGCAAGACCACCCTGATCCGCATGCTCGCCAAGCTGGAGGAGGCCGACACCGGACGGGTCACCCACTCCGGCGGCCTGCACTTGGGCGTGCTCACCCAGCACGACTCCCTCGACCCCACGGCCACCGTGCGCCACGAGGTCATCCGGGACATGGCCGACCACGAGTGGGCGGGCAACGCCAAGATCAGGGACGTACTGACGGGCCTGTTCGGCGGTCTCGACCTACCCGGGTTCCCGCAGGGCCTCGACACCGTGATCGGCCCGCTGTCCGGCGGCGAGCGCCGCCGTATCGCGCTGGCGAAGCTCCTCATCGAGGAGCAGGACCTGATCATCCTCGACGAGCCCACCAACCACCTGGACGTCGAGGGCATCGCCTGGCTCGCCCAGCACCTGCGCGAACGCCGCTCCGCGCTCGTCTGCGTCACGCACGACCGCTGGTTCCTCGACCAGGTCTGCACCCGCATGTGGGACGTGCAGAAGGGCTCGGTCTACGAGTACGAGGGCGGCTACTCCGACTACGTGTTCGCCCGCGCCGAGCGTGAGCGCATCGCCGCGACCGAGGAGGTCAAGCGGCAGAACCTGGTCCGCAAGGAGCTGGCCTGGCTGCGCCGCGGCGCGCCCGCCCGCACCTCCAAGCCGCGCTTCCGCGTCGAGGCCGCCAACGAGCTGATCGCCGACGTGCCGCCGCCCCGCGACAAGAGCGAGCTGATGCGGTTCGCCAACTCCCGGCTCGGCAGGACCGTCTTCGAGTTGGAGGACGTGACCGTCCAGGCCGGGCCCAAGGTGCTGCTCAAGCACCTGACCTGGCAGCTCGGTCCCGGTGACCGCGTCGGTCTGGTGGGCGTGAACGGCGCGGGCAAGACCTCCCTGCTGCGGGCCCTCGCCGAGGCCGCCCGCACCGAGGGCGAGACGCAGCCCGTCGCCGGCCGGATCGTCACCGGCAAGACCGTGAAGCTGGCCTACCTCTCCCAGGAGGTCGGCGAACTCGACCCGAACCTGCGTGTCCTCCAGGCCGTCCAGGCCGTCCGCGACCGTGTCGACCTCGGCAAGGGCCGCGAGATGACCGCCGGGCAGCTCTGCGAGACGTTCGGCTTCAACAAGGAGAAGCAGTGGACCCCGGTCGGGGACCTCAGCGGTGGTGAGCGCCGCCGCCTCCAGATCCTGCGCCTGCTGATGGACGAGCCCAACGTCCTCTTCCTCGACGAGCCGACGAACGACCTCGACATCGAGACCCTCACCCAGCTGGAGGACCTCCTCGACGGCTGGCCCGGCTCCATGATCGTGATCTCGCACGACCGCTTCTTCATCGAGCGCACCACGGACAACGTGTTCGCGCTCCTCGGCGACGGCGCCCTGCGGATGCTCCCGCGCGGTATCGACGAGTACCTGGAGCGGCGCAGGAAGATGGAGGAGGTGGCCGCGGCCGGTGTGCTCGCCGCCGCTCCCGCCCCGGCGAAGGCCGCGTCGGCCGCCGACGCGCGTGCCGCGAAGAAGGAACTCCAGAAGATCGAGCGCCAGTTGGACAAGATCTCCGAGAAGGAGACCAAGCTGCACGCCCAGATCGCCGACAACGCCACCGACTTCGGGAAGGTGGGCCGACTCGACGCGGAACTGCGCGAGTTGGCGGGTGAGCGCGAGGAACTGGAGATGCGCTGGCTGGAGCTGGCCGAGGACGCGTGAGGGACGGGTGACATCGAGGGGCGGCCGGCCCCTCGCCGGACGTGCGGTGCCTCCCGGAAGGTGACGGCGGCGCCCGTCCGGCGCACTCGTCCGGCGCACGCGACCCGCTCCATGGGCGCGCAAGTGCCGCCGGGCGCCCCCGAGTTGCCGAAAGCGCCGTGTTCGACGGCGTTCCGGCGGCGGTGAACCCGCCTTGCGCGCCTGGCGTGAAGGCCCCGTGAAGACGCGTAACGACGGCATCACAGCCCGGTTCTCCCTTGGGAACAGGGCGTGCACCGGCCCCCTTCCCGCGCCCCCCGGAGTGATAGAAAGAGCGGTCTGAGAACAGTCTGAGATGCACCGGACGAGGCGCGAACGCGGCGCCGCCGGTGGGGGGTCACATCAGTGAACAGGGGGACGCGCTGATGAGTCAGCCGCCGAGTCAGCCGCCGCAGGGCGGATTCGGAGCACCGCAGGATCAGCCGCCGACGGGCGGTGCCGGCGCGCCGGACCCGCGGTCCCAGGGCGGCTTCGGCGCACCGCAGGGGGTGCCGCATGGCGGGTCGCCCGACCCGCGCTCGCAGGGCACGCCCCCTCCTCCCGCGCAGCCGCCCGCGCCGCAGAACACCCCGCCCGCCGGGCCTCCGCAGCCCGGCTACGGATACCCGCAGCAGCCCGGCCCCTACGCCCAGCCGGGCCCGTACGGACAGCCGCAGCAGCCGGGTTCCTACGGTCAGACCGGGCCCTACGGATATCCGCAGCAGCAGCCGGGCTACGGCTATCCGGCCCAGGCGCCCTACCCGGGCGCCCCCGGTGCCCCGCAGCCCGGCGGCGGCTCGAAGAACCCCTTCAGGGGGAAGCCCGCGCTCGTCGTCGCCGCGGCGGTGGCGGGCCTGCTCGTCGTCGGCGGCACCGTCTGGGCGGTCACCGGCGGTGGTGACGGCAAGAAGCCCGTCGCGCGGCACAGCCCGAGCAACGGCCCTTCCGTGTCGGCGCCCGCCTCGGACGCCCCGGTCAACCCCGGTGACGGCAGTGGTGACGGCGGCCAGGAGAACGACGACCTGAACGCCGGGCGCAAGCCGGGCGAGGCGAAGGTCCTCTGGTACAAGTCCGCACCGGACGCGCCTGGTTCGGGTGCCGACGCCTCGGGGATGTGGATCACGGGCAAGACGGCGGTGAAGGCCGCCTACACGCAGCTCTTCGCCTTCAACGTCGGTGACGGCAAGCCGACTTGGCCCGCGCTGACGTTCCCGCAGAAGATCTGCGCGGCCACCGGGCAGAAGACGGCCGACGACAAGATCGTCATCGCCTACATGAGCGGCCCCGGCAGCAGCGCCAAGTGCAACCAGCTCCAGCAGATCGACCTGAACACCGGCGCCAAGGGCTGGAGCGGGAAGGTCGCGGACGGCACCCTGTTCGACAGCACGATCTCGATCGACCTGTCCATCACCGGCAAGACGCTGACGGTCGGCCGCTCGATGTCGGGAACGGGGTACGACGTCGGCAGCGGCAAGAAGCTCTGGGACAAGCAGAAGTACGGCGCCGGCTGCTACCCGGCGGGCTTCGCGGGCGGCTCCAAGCTGCTGGCCGTCTCGTCCTGCGGGGCCGGCAGCAGCACCGAGCACGACGAGGTGCAGGAACTGGACCCGGCCACCGGCAAGGCCCGGTGGACCACGAAGATCCCCAAGGGCTGGCGGGTCGGGCACGCCTACTCCGTCGACCCGGTCGTGCTCTCGCTGACGAACGACGCGCAGAAGAAGGTGAACATCACCGCGCTGAAGGCCGACGGCACCCTGCGCTCGCAGCTCAAGAGCGGCGACGGGTTCGCGCCCGAGTGCGGTTTCGCGATCCTCGACCGCGATCTGACGGGCTGCTTCGGCACCGCCTCCGACGCCGGCACGCTCTATCTGCCGACCGAGGCCAAGAGCGGCCCCAACGAGATCGTCGCGTTCGACCTCGCCACCGGCAAGGAGAAGTGGCGCGTCAAGTCCCCGGCGGACGCGACGATGATGCCGATGAGAACGGACGGCACCCACCTCATCGCCTACGTCGAGGCGTCCTACGACAGCGGTGGCCGCGTCGTGTCGATCCCGACGGGCGGCGGCGCGCACACCCCCGTGAAGCTGCTCCAGAACCCGGCGGGCACCGCGAGCATCGAGGCCGGCTTCTACTCGAAGGCCGTCGACTACGTGGACGGGCGCTTCTACATCTCCACCACCCGGCTGACGGGCAATGACCAGGCGAAGGAGAAGCTGATGCTGGCCTACGGCAAGTGACCGACGCCTCCGCCCCGTTCCGTCGCGTCCCGCACGCGCACAGGCCCGTCGTCCCTTCGTATTCCGAGGTATTCACGCCATGAGTCAGCCGCCCCCGCCGCCGAACGAGCCCCCGAAGGGCTTCGGCGCCCCGCAGGACCCTGCCCCCGCCCCGGGCTCCCAGCCGAACCCGGACGGGGAGCCCCCCGCCCCCGACGCCCAGCAGGACCCGGCTCCGCAGGACCCGGCCGCGCCGGGCTTCGGCGCTCCGCAGGACCCGGCCCAGCAGAGCCCGGCCCCGCAGGGATTCGGTGCTCCGCAGCCCCCGGCTCCGCAGGACCCGGCTCCGCAGACCCCGGCCGCGCCGGGCTTCGGTGTCCCGCCGCAGGAGTCGGTCCCGGGCGGTTTCGGGCCGCCGACGCCCCCGCCCGCCGCGGCGGGCCCCGGCTACGGCTATCCGCAGGCGCCTCCGCCCGCGGCGGGTCCGGGCTACGGCTACCCCCAGACGGCCCCGCCCGCGGCCCCGCAGCAGCCCTACGGCTATCCGCCGCAGACGCCGCCCCCGGGCCAGCCGGGCTACGGCTACCCGGGCCAGCCGGCCCCGTACGGCTACCCGCAGCCGCCGACCATGCCGATGCAGCCGCAGCCCCCGCAGGGCGGCGGCGGGCGCAAGGTCAACAGCCAGTTGCTCATCATCGTGGCGGCCGTGGTGGCCGTCGCGCTGATCGTCGGCGGCGGTGTCCTGTACTCGCAGTCCAAGAACGACACGCCCGCCGCCAAGGGGACGAGCGCAGGCAAGGGCGACAAGGGCGGCGACGCCAAGGGCGGTGAGAAGAAGGGCAGCAACGGCAAGGAGAAGGTGCCGGCGAACACCGCTTCCTCGCTGCTGTTCCAGATCCCCGCGCCCGCCGTGCCCAAGGGCATCACGAGCGTGACCACGGTGGGCTCCTGGCTCACCGACAAGGTGTACGCCAAGACCGGCAACGCCGAGATCAACGGCTACGACCCGGCCACCGGCGCCAAGACCTGGACGATCAAGCTCCCCGGCCCGGTGTGCCAGGCCAGCCGGCACAGCACGGACTCCAACCGTTCGGCGATCATCTACGAGCCGGCCATGCCCACCAAGGCGCAGCCCTCGCACGGCTGCACCCAGCTCGCCGCCATCGACCTCGACGCGGGCGTCAAGCTGTGGACCCGGACGGTCAAGTCCGGTGACCAGCAGATCAACCTCGACAACGTGACGATCAGTGGGAACACGGTCGCCGCGGGCAGCACGGGCGGTGGCGGCGCGTTCGACATCTCCACCGGCAAGGTGCTGTGGGCGCCGAAGACGGGCGACAGCTGCTACGACGCCGGCTACGGCGGCGGCGCCAAGCTGGTCGCGGTCCGCAAGTGCGGCGAGTACGGCAGTACGCGCCAGCTGCACATCCAGACCATCGACCCGACGTCGGGGAAGGTGATCTCCGAGTACAAGATGTCGCCCGGCATCGAGTACGCCAGCGTCGTCTCCACCGACCCGCTGGTCGTGGCGGCCGACGTCGGCGACTCCGCCGGTGACGGCAGCGGCATCTCGGACTTCTTCTCCATCGACAACAAGACCGGCACGCTGCGCTCGAAGATCTCGGCCCCCGGCAAGACGTACGCGGCCCGCTGCGACGGCATCACGAGGATCGAGTACTGCTCGGGGCTCGCCATCGGCAACGACAAGCTGTACATCCCGACGGAGGAGCACGACGGCTCCGGCGACTACAGCAGGACCAACGAGATCGTCGCCTTCGACCTGGCCACGGGCAAGCAGACCGGCCAGCGCGCGGACGCGGGCGACGGCTACACCATCACCCCGCTGCGCATGGACGGCACCAACGTCCTCGCCTACAAGCGGCCGCCGTACGACAAGGGCGGACAGATCGTCACCATCGACGGGACCTCCTTCAAGGAGACGACGCTGATGGAGAACCCGGCGACCCAGTCCACCCGTGACGCGGAGTCGAGCATGCTCCCGGATTACGCCGAGATCCTCTACGGCGGCGGGCGGCTGTACATGTCCCAGGTCTACGCGGACAAGCCGACCTCCGCGACGGACAAGGCGTACCTCACGATCGCCTTCGGAACGAAGTAGACCGGCGCCTTTCGAGTGAAACAGAAATGATCATCTCCGAAAGAACCCGGTGATCGTTTCTCCGGATTGTTTTGTCCGGCCCGAAACACCGCGTGCGGCCCCGTCCCTGCTCAGGGGCGGGGCCGCACGCGTACCCCGCATCACTTCGTATTGGGTGGGATTTCGATATTCCGGGGCACTTCTCTCCAGTAGGGGAAGCGCAACGTCGAACAAGCGTGTAGCTTCCGGGGGATGAAGAGCCGGGGGGCTCGTCATCCACGGGGAACCAGTGGGGATGCTTGGGGGGACTGGGGGTTGCCTGATGGGAGTCCGGCTCATGGTGGTCGACGACCACCGACTGCTCGCCGAGGCACTGGCCTCGGCACTGAAGCTGCGCGGGCACCGGGTGCTCGCCGCGGCGGCACCCGCCGCGGGGGCGGCGGAGCTGGTGATCACGCGGGCACCCGAGGTGTGCCTGATCGGCACGGCGACACCCGCCGAACCGGGGATCTTCGACCCGGTCGTGCGGATCAAGAAGGAACGCCCGCAGGTGGCGGTCCTGGTGCTCGGCCCGGTACCGAACCCGCGCGGGATCGCCGCCGCGTTCGCCGCCGGCGCGTCCGGATACGTACGCCATGACGAGCGCATCGAGGGCGTCGAGCGCGCGATCATGAAGGCGAGGGCGGGCGAGGCGGCCGTGGCCCCGCAACTGCTCCAGGGCGCCTTCAGCGAGCTGCTGAACCCCGCCGCCCAGCCCGACGACGAGGGCCAGCGGCTGCTCCAGATGCTCACACCGCGCGAGGTGGAGGTCCTGGTGCGGGTCGCCGACGGCGAGGACACCCGGCTCATCGCGGCCGGCATGGGCATCGCCCCGTCCACGGCGCGCACCCATGTCCAGCGCGTCCTGATGAAACTGGGCGTGGGCTCCCGCCTGGAGGCGGCGGCGCTCGCGGCCCGCACGGGCCTGCTGGACCGGGCGGGCCTGATCCCGGCGCAGGCACCGCACGGCACCGTGGACGGCGCCCGCTGAGGCGGAGGGGGCACCGGCCTACGGGTCCACGCCAACGGGGCTACGAGGAGGGGGGCTTCCCCTCCTCGAAGCTCGCGAAGTACGCGGCGGCCATGTCCTCGTCACCGTGGCCGAGGGCGGCCGCGCGGCGGAACCGTTCGGCGGCGGCCTCGGCCACGTCGAGACGCACGCCGTGCCGTCGCCCCGCCTCCACGATCAGGCGGGCGTCCTTCTCCGCGGTGGTGACGGCGAAGCTGGCCGGGGACAGCCGGTCCTGAAGGACGAGGGCGGCCTTGGCGTGCAGATAGCCCATGTCGAGCGGGCCGCCCTCGATGAGGCCGAAGAAGTCCTTCGGGTCCACGCCGAGGCCCTCGGCCAGGGCGAGCGCCTCGCCGGTCGCGGCGGTGGCGGCGAGGACCCAGCTGTTGGCGACGAGCTTGAGCCCGGTGGCACTGCCCGCGGCGCCGTCCTCGCCGGTCCACACCGTACGGGCCCCGACGGCGTCGAAGAGGGGTGTCACCGTGTCCCGGGCCGCGCCCGGACCGGCGGCGAGCACCGTCAGTTGTCCGGCCTCGGCGGGGGCGCGGGTCCCGAGGACGGGTGCGTCGAAGAAGACGAGCCCGTGCTCGTCGGCGAACCCGGCGAGCTCGCCGAGCGTCTCGGTCCCGGCGGTCGTGGACTGCACCCAGACGGCCCCGGCGCGCATCCCGGGTGCCGCCCGGCGCATGACGTCGAGGACCGCCGGGCCGTCGTGGAGCATGGTCAGGACGACATCGGCACCCCGTACGGCCTCCTCCGGGGTGTCCGCGATGTGCGCGCCGTCGGCGGCCAGCGGCTCGGCCTTGTCACGGGTGCGGTTCCAGGCACGGACGCCGTGTCCGGCCCGGGCGAGGTTACGGGCCATGGCGGCCCCCATGATCCCGGTGCCGAGGACACTGACGGTGAGTTTGTCGGTCATGGGCTCAGCCTTCCCCGCCGGTGCCGTTCTTTATGTGGTTCAGCAGATGGACAAGGGCCCCCGGGCCGGTCGAGAGCCGAGTGTCCGGGGCGTCGCTCTCCCGGAGGTGAGCGGTGGCGGGGGTGGTGGCGAGTTCGAGGCAGTTGTTGCCGTCGCCGCTTCCCGAGAAGGACGACTTCTGCCAGTTGTCGGGAGTGGTCACGGCAGGCCTCACAGTTCCTTCGCCAACTGGTGGATGAAGTCACGCGAACGGGTGGGTTCGAGTGACACAGCCTCCACCATATGGAAGAGCGTTCGAAAGGTGCCCAGTTGTGCCTCGGAGTCGATGAACACCGCGCCGTGAGGTGCGTCGCGTACCGCTGTGTCGAGCTTGGGCACGGCACCGCCGACGTACATCATCGCGTTCGTGGCTCCGGCGAAGCCGTCGAGTTCGAAGGGGATGACGCGCACCGTGATGTGGTCCGCTTCGGAGAGCTCCACGATGCCCGCCAGTTGGCGGTGAGCCGATGTCCGGTCGCCGACCCTGATGCGCAGGGCCGCTTCATGGATCACCGCCGTGTAGGGGACGAGGGCGTGGTCGGCGATGACAGTTTTGCGTTCCATTCGATGGCGGACGCGCAACTCGATCTCGTTGTCGGGCAGTCGGGGGACCCGGTACGCGAAGACGGCACGCGCCGGGGGTGAAGTGAATCGTGCGGCGGCGTTCCGGCGGAGCCGGACTCTGCCCGGTGACGGTGAAGGATCGCTTATGTGTTCCCGGTGACGTCACGGGTTCGACGTGCTTAGTGTGATCGCCATGCAGCTCCGGTACAGCTTCCGTCTGTACCCGGACGCCGGTCAGCAGACTGCGTTGGCGAGGGCGTTCGGGTGCGCGCGGGTCGTGTTCAACGACGCGGTCCGCGTCCGTGAGGAAGCCCTCAGGGCCGGGCTGGCGTTCCCGGCGGCGGGCGAGCTGTCCCGGAAGCTGATCACCGAGGCGAAGCGGACGAAGGAGCGTTGCTGGCTGGGCGAGGTGTCGGCGGTGGTGCTCCAGCAGGCTCTGCGGGACGTCGAGGCCGCCTACCGTAACTTCTTCGCCTCCCTCAAGGGCATCCGCGAGGGCCCCAGGCTGGGTGCGCCCCGCTTCAAGTCCCGCAAGGACACCCGGCAGTCGATCCGGTTCACCGCCAACGCCTGCTGGAAGATCACCGGCGGCGGCCGGCTGAACCTGCCGAAGATCGGCGCGGTGAAGGTGAAATGGTCCCGCACCCTGCCCGCCACCCCCACCTCCGTCACCGTGATCAAGGATGCGGCCGGCAGGTACTTCGCTTCCTTCGTCATCGATACCGACCCCACTCAAGATGCGGCCCGGATGCCCGACTCCGACCAGACGACCGGCATCGATCTCGGCCTGACCCACTTCGCCGTGCTGTCCGACGGCACGAAGATCGACTCCCCGCGGTTCCTGCGCCGGGCGGAGAAGAAGCTGAAGAAGACCCAGCAGGACCTGTCCCGCAAACAGAAGGGGTCAAAGAACCGGACCAAGGCCCGCCTCAAGGTCGCCCGCGCCCACGCCAAGGTCGCCGACGCACGCCGCGAATTCCACCACCAACTCTCCACCCGACTGATCCGCGACAACCAAGCGATCGGCGTGGAGGACCTGGCGGTGGCGGGGCTGGCGCGCACCCGGCTGGCCAGGTCCGTGCATGACGCGGGCTGGGCACAGTTCATCGGCATGCTGGAGTACAAAGCAGAGCGGTACGGCCGCACCCTGGTCAGGATCGGCCGGTTCGAACCAACCTCCCAGGTCTGCTCCACCTGTGGGGTCAAGGACGGACCCAAACCCCTCAATGTCCGGGAATGGACCTGCACCGCCTGCGGCACCCTCCACGACCGGGACCACAACGCGGCGCTCAACATTAAACAGGCCGCCGGACTGGCGGTATCGGCCTGCGGAGCGCCGGTAGGACCAGAACCCGTTCTGGCACGGCGCGAAGAAACAGGAAGCCACGGATTCCCGACCGGAAACCGTGCCGCGTAGCGGCACAGCGACCAGTCAAGGAAGGCCGGAATCCTCGCTCTTCAGGGCAAGGAGCATGTCAATCCCTGCACATCCCCCACGACACCCGTGCCATCACCATCTGCCGCCGAACCGGCCGGCCTGTTCACCCCTGAACGGCACTAGTGCCTGGTCAGTAGCCGTCCCGGATGATCTGGCGGGCCAGCTTCGTGCGTGCGGCGGCCAGTTCCCGGGTGATCCGGTCCTCCCGCTCGGTGTCGGTCGTGACGGCCGGGGGCACGGGTTCGCCGATCAGCAGGCAGGCGTGGCGCAGATGGGTCGGCGGGTGGGAGTCGTCGACGCTGTGACCTCTCAGGACACCGGCCCGGCGCTGACGGTCGCGCTCGTGATCCGGCACGGACGCCAGGTCCGCGGCGAGACGCTCCCACAGCCCGTCCGTCAGGTCGGCGGACGCCCCTGTGCGGCGCGGGCCGCTCAGGGCCGCGAGGTTGACCTCGCGGCGCAGCGTCACGGCGGCCGAGTCCGCGATCAGCAGATGGTCCATGAGTTCCAGCGCGGCCTCGGTGGAACCGGTGCGGGCGGCGACACGGTCGGCGAGGTATTCGGCCCGCTGAGTGGCGCGCAGGGTCAGTTGGTCGAGGAGCGTCAGGATGCCGCGGACGAGCAGCCGGGGCAGGACGTAGAGCACGTTGAGCAGGAGCGTGAGCGCGCCGGTGTCGTCGAGCGGCTCGTGGTCGACCGGTTCGAAGTAGTAGTGCCAGGTGATCAGCGAACGGAAGGCGGCTGCGACGACCCGACCGTGACGGGTGTCCCCGTTGACGTAGTGGCCCATTTCGTGGCCCAGCAGCGCGATCCGCTGCTGCGGTGTGAGGGCTTCCCACAGGGGCAGCCCCAGCGTGAGGAGCCGGCGGCCCCGCACGCCGTAGCTCGCGACACTCGCGTTGATGCGGTTGTCGACGGCGATCGCGTCGACCCCGCGGGTGCCGGCCACGCGGGCGATCTCGTCGACGAGCGCGAAGAGTTCGGGCGCGTCGGCGCGGCGCAGGACGGGTGTGTCCTTCGGCAGCCCGTCGAACCGGGGCCGCAGCGACCACGCCAGTGCGAGGAGGAAGATGCCCGGGATCATGCCCCAGCCGCCCCATCCCGTGACGAGGAACCAGACGCCACCGGCGGTCACGGCCAGGGTCAGGGCGTGGACGACCAGCGAGAGCGCCACGGCGAGGAGCGAGGAGGTGTCGCGGTGGGCACTCAGGTTCCCGCCGGCGCTCAGCTCCGCCAGCAGCCGCTCACCGTGCCGCCGCGCCTGGGTGCGCCGGGCTCTGGCGAGCCGTCCCCGCTTCTCCTCCGCCCGCTCCGGATCGACGTTCCAGTCGCAGGCGGCGCACCACGTGGTGAACCGGGCGTCCGTTCGGATCTCGGTCCCGCATTCGGGGCATGGTTGAACCGTTTCCGCTGCGGCGGTGTGCATCGCTGACTCTCCCCTGCCCCACGGCCCCTCCCCAGAGGCCGTCTTGTACACGTCAGCGAAGTTGATCACAGAGTGAAGACGAGGTAAAGAGCCTGGTGAAGGTGCGCCATGGGCCGGGGCCGGGGCTCCCTGGGAACCCCGGCCCCGGACGCCGGGGGTCAGGCGTCGGGTGTCAGACCTCCGGCGGACCCTGATCCTCGGTCGGACTCTCCGACGCCGTGGGTGGCAAGGGGCGCAGCCACAGCCAGGCCAGGAAGAACAGGCCGAGGGCGAGCATGCCGAGGCCGGTCCAGAGGTTGATGTTGATGCCGCCGGCCTTGGCGAGGTCGGCGTCGGAGGCGGTGATGCCGGCGACGGTGACGATGACGCCGTAGAGCACGAACAGGCCGCCGATGATGCGGCGGATGTCGAACAGGCGGGCGGCGGTCGCGGACTTCTTCTCCAGGTCCGAGACCTGGCGTTGCGCGTCGCTTTCCGAATAATCGGACATGGTTTCCTTATTCTCCCTCGTCGGAGTGGGCCGGGACTCGTCGAAGCGAGGTCAGAACGAGAACGGGATGTAGCAGGCGGCGGCCAGGATCAACGCGCCCCAGCCCAGCAGGGCGGGCTTGCGGTACCAGGCGTCGTCGCCGGCGGCGGGCGGCTCGGCCATGCCGGGGGACACCGTGCCGTAGACCAGGCCCTCCAACTCCCGCGCGGGCTTGGGGGCGGTGAAGAGCGAGACCCCGACCATCACCACGCCACCGGCCACGAAGGCGACGATCGCGGAGACGAAGTTGGCGCCCTGGTCGGAGGGGAAGCCGATGATGTCCTGCTTGTAGAGGACGAAGTAGTTCACCATCGCGGCCGTCGTCCCGGCCAGCAGGCCCCAGAAGCCGGACTTCACGGACGCCCGCTTCCAGAACATGCCGACGATGAAGACCGCGAACATCGGCACGTTGAAGAAGGAGAAGAGCGTCTGGAGGTAGCTCATGATGTTGGAGAAGGACGAGGCCAGGAAGGCCGTGCCGATCGACGCGAGGACACCGACCACGGTGATCAGCCGGCCGAAGCGGACGTAGTAGCCGTCCTCGCGGTCCCTGACCACGTACTTCGCCCAGATGTCGGTCGTGAACACCGTGTTGAAGGACGAGACGTTCGCCGCCATGCCCGCCATGAACGCGGCCAGCAGTCCGGTCACCGCGATGCCGAGGACCCCGTTCGGCAGCAACTCCTGCATCAGATAGGGGATCGCGTCGTTGTACTGGAGACCCGAGGCGCTCGTACCGATCTTCGGGACCAGGACGGCCGCCACCAGGCCCGGGATCATCACCAGGAAGACGATGAAGATCTTCGGGTAGGCCGCGATGAGCGGGGTGCGCTGGGCGGCGGAGAGGTTCTTGGCCGACAGTGCGCGCTGCACCTCGGCGAAGTTCGTCGTCCAGTAGCCGAAGGAGAGCACGAAGCCGAGGCCGAGCACGATGGTCAGCCAGTTGGCGCCGAGCGGATTGGCGCTGCCGATCCCCGTACCGCCCCAGGCCGTCGTGAAGTCGGTGCCGTGGGTCTTGTCCAGGGAGTGGGTCAGTCCGCCCCAGCCGCCGACCCGGTGCAGGCCGAGCACGGCGATCGGGATCAGCGCCGCCAGGATCACGAAGAACTGGAGGACCTCGTTGTAGATCGCGGAGGACAGGCCGCCGAGGGTGATGTAGGCGAGGACGAAGAACCCGGCGACCACGATCGCGACCCACTGCGGCCAGCCGAGCAGTGCCTCGACCACGATCGCGAGCGAGTAGAGGTTGACGCCCGCGATGAGGACGGCGGCGAAGGCGAACAGCACGGAACTCAGCAGGTGCGCCCATTTGTCGAAGCGCAGCAGCAGGAACTCGGGAACGGAGCGGACCTTGGAGCCGTAGTAGAACGGCATCATCACCAGGCCCAGGAAGACCATCGCCGGGATGGCGCCGATCCAGTACCAGTGCACGGTGTAGACGCCGTACTGGGCGCTGTTGGCGGCCATGCCGAGGATCTCGGTGGCGCCCAGGTTGGCGGAGATGAAGGCCAGGCCGGTGATCCAGGCGGGCAGTGAGCGCCCGGACAGGAAGAAGTCGAGGCTCGTCCTCACCGAGCGCCGGGCCGCGAAGCCGATGCCCAGGACGACCACGAAGTAGATGCCGAGGATTGTGTAGTCGAGTGCGTTCGTGGGGAGTCGCAACTCGACGGCGAGCAGGGTGCCCGGTTGGGGCGGATGTGTGGGGGACTGCATCAGAACTCGCTTCGTCGCATGAACCTATCGGACCGGAATCTATGCCTCCGAATCCAGCGGGCACACCCTCTCGATGGTGACCTTTGTTTGATTGTGACGTTGACTGCGGTGGTGGCTTGTGGTTTGTTGTGTTCGGTTATGTTTGAAGGTTTGATCGGGTGCTGATGGGGAGTCCGACTGTGAAGAAGACCTCGACCCGGCTCGCCGACGGTCGTGAGCTCATCTACTACGACGCGGGCGACGACCAGGTGCGCGACGCGGTGGACCGGCGCCCGCTCGACCCGACCGTCACCACCTCCGAGGTGCGCCGCGACCCGCTCCTCGGCGACTCGGTCGCGATCGCCTCGCACCGCCAGGGGCGCATCTACCACCCCCCGGCGGACGAGTGCCCGCTGTGCCCGTCCTCCGGCGGCAGACTGAGCGAGATCCCCGAATCCTCTTATGACGTCGTGGTGTTCGAGAACCGCTTCCCCTCGCTGGCCGGCGACTCCGGCCGCTGCGAGGTCGTCTGCTTCACCTCCGACCACGACGCCTCCTTCGCGGACCTGACGGAGGCACAGGCGGCCCTCGTCCTGGACGCCTGGACGGACCGCACTGCCGAACTCTCCCATCTGCCCTCCGTCCGGCAGGTCTTCTGCTTCGAGAACCGCGGCCCCGAGATCGGTGTGACGCTCGGTCACCCCCACGGGCAGATCTACGGCTACCCCTTCGTCACACCCCGTACCACGCTGATGCTGCGCTCCCTGGCCGCCCACAAGGACGCGACAGGCGGGGAGAATCTGTTCGACGACGTCCTCGCACGGGAACGCGCCGACGGCTCACGCGTCGTCCTGGAGAGCGAGCACTGGCTCGCCTTCGTCCCGTACGCCGCCCACTGGCCGTACGAGGTCCACCTCTACCCCCGCCGCCGCGTGCCCGACCTGCTCGGCCTCGACGAGGCGGCGCGCACAGAGTTCCCCCAGGTCTATCTGGAACTCTTGAGGCGCTTCGACCGGATCTTCGACGGCCCGGACGGTGACGAGGACGGGACGGGCGAGCCGCCGACGCCGTACATCGCGGCGTGGCACCAGGCTCCCTTCGGCCCGCTGGAGGGGTTCGAAGGCGTCAACCGGGACGACTTCGCGCTCCACCTCGAGCTTTTCACCATTCGCCGCACTTCCGGCAAGCTGAAGTTCCTCGCGGGTTCCGAGTCCGGCATGAACGTGTTCATCAACGACGTGCCGCCGGAGACCGCGGCTCAGCGACTGCGAGAGGTAGCGAGTTCATGAGTGGGAAGTACCTGGTCACGGGTGGAGCCGGCTATGTGGGCAGCGTGGTCGCGCGCCACCTGCTGGAGGCGGGCCACGAGGTCACCGTCCTCGACAACCTCTCGACGGGCTTTCGCGAGGGCGTGCCCGCCGGTGCCGCGTTCGTCGAGGGCGACATCCGCGACGCCGCCAAGTGGCTGGACCCCTCGTACGACGCGGTCCTGCACTTCGCCGCGTTCTCGCAGGTCGGCGAGTCCGTGGTGAAGCCCGAGAAGTACTGGGACAACAACGTCGGCGGCACCATGGCCCTGCTCGCCGCGATGCGCGAGGCGGGCGTGCGCAGGCTGGTCTTCTCCTCCACCGCCGCGACCTACGGAGAGCCCGAGACGACCCCGATCGTCGAGTCGGCGCCGACCCGGCCCACCAACCCCTACGGTGCCTCCAAGCTCGCCGTCGACCACATGATCACCGGCGAGGCCGCGGCGCACGGCCTCGGCGCCGTCTCCCTGCGCTACTTCAACGTGGCCGGCGCCTACGGCGAGAGCGGCGAGCGGCACGACCCCGAGTCGCACCTCATTCCGCTGGTCCTCCAGGTCGCGCAGGGCCGCCGTGACGCCATCTCCGTCTACGGCGACGACTACCCGACGCCGGACGGCACCTGCGTCCGCGACTACATCCATGTCGCGGACCTCGCCGAGGCGCACCTGCTGGCGGTCGAGGCCGCCTCCCCGGGCGAGCACCTGATCTGCAACCTCGGCAACGGCAACGGCTTCTCGGTCCGCGAGGTCATCGAGACCGTACGCCGGGTGACCGGACACCCGATCCCCGAGGTCACGGCACCGCGCCGCGCCGGGGACCCGGCGGTCCTGGTCGCCTCGGCCGCGACCGCCCGTGAGCGGCTCGGCTGGAACCCGTCCCGCGCGGATCTCGCGGGCATCGTCGCGGACGCGTGGGAGTTCGCACAGAAGAGCACGGCGAAGGGGTAACAGGTGGAGCAGGTGGGGGTACGTGAGGGCTTCGAGGCGCTGTACGGCGCCGCGCCCGAGGGCGTCTGGGCGGCGCCCGGCAGGGTCAACCTGATCGGCGAGTACACGGACTTCAACGAGGGGTTCGTGATGCCGCTCGCGCTGCCGCACACGGCGGTCGCGGCGGCGTCCCGCCGGTCCGACGGCGTGCTGCGGCTGCACTCGGCCGACATCGAGGGACCCGTCGTCGAACTGCGCGTCGAGGAACTGACGCCCCGGTCGGACACCGGCTGGGCCGCCTATCCGGCGGGTGTGGTGTGGGCGCTGCGCGAGGCCGGCCACGCCGTCGGCGGCGCGGACATCCATCTGGCCTCCACGGTCCCCACCGGCGCCGGACTGTCCTCCTCGGCGGCCCTGGAGGTCGTCACCGCCCTCGCCCTCGACGAGCTGTACGGGCTCGGGCTCACCCGGCCCGAGCTGGCACGGCTCGCCCAGCGCGCCGAGAACGACTTCGTGGGCGTGCCCTGCGGGATCATGGACCAGACGGCGTCGGCGTGCTGCACCGAGGGGCACGCGCTGCACCTGGACTGCCGTGACCTGTCCATCCGCCAGGTCCCCTTCGACCTCGCCTCCCAGGGGCTCGAACTCCTCGTCGTCGACACCCGGGTCAAGCACGCGCTCGGCGACGGGGCGTACGCCGAGCGGCGGGCGGGCTGTGAGGAGGGGGCGCGGCAGCTGGGCGTGTCCCATCTGCGCGATGTCGCGTACGAGGGGCTCGACGCGGCCCTCGGCCGGCTCTCCGACGAGCGCGTGCGCCGCTATGTCCGCCACGTCGTCTCCGACGACCACCGGGTGGACCGGGTCATCTCCCTGCTGGACGCGGGGGACGTCCGGGCGATCGGGCCCGTCCTGACGGACGGTCACGCCTCGCTGCGCGACGATCTGCGGATCTCCTGTGCCGAGTTGGATCTCGTGGTGTCCGTGGCGAACGGCGCCGGGGCGCTCGGGGCGCGGATGACGGGGGGTGGGTTCGGGGGGTCGGCTGTGGTGCTGCTCGAAGCGGCCGACGTCGACTCGGTCACCAAGGCGGTGCTTGAAGCCTTTGCCGCGGCCGGGTTCACCGCTCCGCGGGTGTTTCCCGCCGTTCCTTCTGCGGGGGCCCGGCGGATCGGCTGACCTGAGCTTCTTTCGCCCCCTCCGCCCCTGCCCGTCCCGTACCCGGGGGCGCTGCCCCCGGACCCCCGCTCCTCAAACGCCGGAGGGGCTGAGACTCTCCCCGGCGGGGGCTGGGAATCAGGGGCTGGAAGGTGCGGCGGAGGGGCTGAAGCGCTTTGTCAGGGTGTACTCCGTGATTCCTGGGGGGTAGTCGGGGATCACGGAGACCACCTCGTAGCCCTGTTTGCGGTAGAAGTCGGGGGCCTGGAAGTCCCAGGTCTCCACGCGGGCGGCGGCGCAGCCGCGTTCGGCGGCGGTCCGCTCGGCCTCGGTGAGCAGCCGGCTGCCCAGACCCGCGCCCCGGTGGCGGTCGTCGACCCACAGATAGGTGACGTGCAGCCAGGCGGTCCAGGTGTGTCCCGCCAGCCCGCCGGCCAGTTCGCCGTCCTCGTCCAAGGCCCATACGTGGAGCGGGAGTTCACGCTCGCCTGGGGTTCCGCGCAGCGCGCGCAGCACCGGGGACGCCGCCGTGTTCGTGTCCAGCAGCCGCCTGCGGAGCAGATCCCGACGCTCCTTGTCGTCTTCTGTCTCGATACGAAACATACGACTCACCATAAACGCGCTGGCCAACCAGTTCTGCAAATTGCCTTCCGCTCCCCGCCCCCGCCCGTACTCTGATGAACAGTGCCGGTGGGGGCCGGTGCTGATCAGGGGGCGAGACAGTCGGGTACGACGCCCGAAGTGGGGGTAGCACTTCCAGCACGGCGGCGGCCGTGCGGTGGAGGCACCCCGTTTTCCGGGTCGCAAGCGGGCCCGGGATCACCTCGGGCGCCGTACCCGTACGGATCGTCCCCCGACAGTGGGGGTTTCTGTGGTTCGCATCCGAGTACTGGTCGTCGACGACCATCGCATCTTCGCCGAGTCGCTCGCCGCCGCGCTCGCGGCCGAGCCCGACGTCGACGTGTCCGCCGCCGGCAGCGGTCCGGCCGCGTTGCGCTGCCTCGAACGCGCGGCGGCCGAGGGCCGCCGCTTCGACGTGCTGCTCGTCGACGCCGACCTGGGCGGCAATCTGCCCGGCATGCGTCCGGCGGTGCCCGTCCAGGAGAGCAACGAGGACGGCCTGGTCGACGGCATCTCGCTCGTCGCCGGGGTCCGCTCCGGGCAGCCGGGCGTACGGATCGTCGTGCTGGCCGAGAAGGACGATCCGCGCCGGGCAGCGCTCGCCCTCCAGGCGGGAGCCTCGGGATGGGTCGCCAAGGACTGCTCGCTCTCGCGCCTGCTCACCGTCATAAGGGGGGTGCTGCGCGACGAGACGCATCTGCCTCCCGCCCTGCTCACCGGAGTGCTCCGCGAACTCACCGCCGCGCGCAAGCACCGCACCGAGAGCGAGCGGCTCGTCGAGTCGCTGACGCCCCGCGAGCGCGAGGTGCTGCGGTGCATGGTCGCCGGGCTCGGGCGCAAGGCGGTGGCGGAGCGGCTGTTCCTGTCGCCGCACACCGTCCGCACCCATATGCAGAACGTTCTCGGCAAGCTCGGTGTGCACTCCACGCTCGCCGCCGTGGCCCTGGCCAGGCGCGCCGGGGTCGGACCCGTCGACCTAACCGGGGATGTTGTCGAACGGGGCGGTCAACTGGCGTAGCAGTCCGGCCAGTTCACCGCGCTGTCCCCGACTCAGCTCGGCGAGGATGGCCCGTTCCTGGTCGAGCAGGCCGGCCAGTGCCTGGTCGGCGCGGTCGCACCCCTCGTCCGTCAGGCGGACGAGCACGCCCCTGCGGTCGCTCGGGTCCGGGAGGCGCTCCACCAGACCCTTCTTGGTCAGCCGGTCGATGCGGTTCGTCATCGTGCCCGAGGTGACGAGCGTCTGGGTCAGCAGCTGTCCGGGCGAGAGCTGATACGGGGATCCCGCTCGCCGCAGCGCGGTCAGGACGTCGAACTCCCAGGGCTCCAGGCTGTGCTCGGCGAAAGCGAGCCGGCGCGCACGGTCCAGGTGCCGGGCCAGCCTGCTCACCCGGCTGAGCACCTCGAGCGGTTCCACGTCGAGGTCAGGGCGCTCCCGGCGCCACGCAGCGACCAGCCGATCGACCTCGTCCTCCATGACGATCAGTGTAGTGGTTGTGTCGACATGAAGTCTCTTGATGTGAAGTTTCTTGAGAACGAGTCTCTTGACGTCGAGATAGTTTTCCTGTGAGGCTTGGGAAGTGAACGGTCCGGTCACCGCCGCCCCCCGCGCGGTGACGACCCCGCGGCGACTTTCGAGGAGGCCACCCATGGCTGCCGCCCCCACCCCCACCTGGGACCCCGGCCAGTATCTGCGTCACTCCCGCCACCGGGCCCGCCCCTTCGCCGACCTCCTGGCCCAGATCGGCGGCCTTCCGGGCGAGCCCGCCCGCATCGCCGACCTCGGCTGCGGCCCCGGCAACGTCACCGCCCTGCTCGCCGTCCGCTGGCCCACCGCGCACATCACCGGCTACGACAACTCCGCCGACATGCTGGCCCGCACCGAGGAGCACGCCGGTCCCACGGCCGGCGGCGGACGCCTCGATTTCGCCCACGCCGACCTCACCGACTGGGCGCCCTCCGGGACGTACGACCTGATCACCTCGAACGCCGCGCTCCAGTGGGTGCCGGGACATCTGGAGTCGCTCCCCGGCTGGCTCGACGCCCTCGCCCCCGGCGGCACCCTGGCCTTCCAGATGCCCCGCAACACCGACGCCCCACTGCACGTCCGCCTGCGCGAACTCGCCGCCTCCCCCCGCTGGAAGGGCCTCGTCGGCGACGCCCCGCGCTCCGCGGACTCGGTCCACGACCCGCTCGTCTACCTGGACCGGCTGGAGAGCGCCGGCTGCCGCACGGACGTCTGGGAGACCACGTACATGCAACTGCTGACCGGTCCCGACCCCGTGCTCGACTGGGCGAAGGGGACCGCGCTGCGGCCCGTGCTGACCGCCCTCGCGGACGACCCCGAGGCCACCGAGGCCTTCGTCGCCGAGTACCGGGACCTGCTGCGCGAGGCCTACCCCGCCGAGCCCTACGGCACCGTGCTGCCCTTCCGCAGGCTGTTCGCCGTGGCCCGGAAGGAGAGCTGATGCTCACCGCGCTCGACCATGTCCAGCTCGCCGCCCCGCCCGGCTCCGAGGACCGCCTGCGGGCGTACTACGCGGACGTCCTCGGGATGACGGAGACGCCCAAGCCGCCCGTCCTCGCCGGACGCGGAGGCTGCTGGTTCCTGGCGGGAGCCGTCCAGCTGCACCTGGGGACCGAGGACTCCTTCCGTCCCGCGAAGAAGGCCCACCCCGGACTGCGCGTCACCGGCATCGACGCCCTCGCCGCCCGGATCGCCGCCGCCGGCGCCCCCGTCACCTGGGACGAGGACCTGCCCGGCCACCGGCGCTTCTTCTCCGAGGACCCCGTCGGCAACCGCCTCGAATTCCTGGAGCCGCTCCCGGCCCGGGACTGAGCCGGGAGCGCGCACGGCCCTCAGGCCTTGCGATGCCCTATCAACCGCGGCTTCGGCTCCAGACCGTCCAGACCGTGCCAGGCCAGATTCACCAGATGCGCGGCCACCTCCGCCTTGCGCGGCTTGCGGACGTCCAGCCACCACTGGCCCGTCAGCGCGACCATGCCCACCAGGGCCTGGGCGTACAGCGGCGCCAGCTTCGAGTCGAAGCCGCGGCTCTTGAACTCACGGCCCAGGATGTCCTCCACCTGGGTGGCGATGTCCGAGATCAGCGAGGCGAACGAACCCGTCGACTGCGGGATGGGGGAGTCACGGACCAGGATGCGGAAACCGTCCGTGTACTCCTCGATGTAGTCCAGGAGGGCGAACGCGGCCTGCTCGCACAGCTCGCGCGGATGGCCCGCCGTCAGCGAACCGGTCACCATGTCGAGGAGTCGCCGCATCTCGCGGTCCACGACGACCGCGTACAGCCCCTCCTTGCCGCCGAAGTGCTCGTACACCACGGGTTTGGAGACACCGGCCTTGGCGGCGATCTCCTCCACCGACGTGCCCTCGAACCCCTTGGCGGCGAACAGGGTGCGGCCGATCTCCAGCAGCTGCTGACGGCGCTCGGCGCCGGTCATGCGGGTGCGGCGCGCGCGCCGCGGCTTCTCGTTGCTGTTCGAGGTGCTGCTGGAGTCGGTCGCCACGCCGTCAATCATGCCGCTTCAGCGGTTTCCGTCTTGCGCCGGGAGCCGTTCCCGTCGTTGCGGCGCGCGTCGATACGCGAGCGGGACGGCCAGCGCACGTCGTACGCCCAGCCGAGCTGCTCGCACCAGCGGATGATCCGCGCCGAGGAGTCGAGCTGGCCGCGGTCCACACCGTGCCGGGCGGACGTCGGGTCGGAGTGGTGCAGGTTGTGCCAGGACTCGCCGCAGGAGAGAACGGCCAGCCACCACACGTTGCCCGAACGGTCACGCGACTTGAAGGGACGCCTGCCGACCGCGTGGCAGATCGAGTTGATCGACCAGGTCACGTGGTGCAGCAGGGCCACCCGCACGAGGGACCCCCAGAAGAACCCGGTGAACGCGCCCCACCACGACATCGTCACCAGGCCGCCGATCAGTGCAGGCAGCGCCAGGGACAGCAGCGTCCAGAGGAGGAACTGGCGCGAGATCGCCCGGATCACCGGGTCCCTGACCAGGTCGGGCGCGTACTTCTCCTGCGAGGTCCGCTCCTCGTCGAACATCCATCCGATGTGCGCCCACCACAGGCCCTTCATCAGGGCCGGAACCGTCTCGCCGTACCGCCACGGCGAGTGCGGGTCGCCCTCGGCGTCGGAGAACTTGTGGTGCTTGCGGTGGTCGGCGACCCAGCGCACGAGAGGACCCTCGACCGCCATCGACCCCGCGACCGCGATGGCGATCCGCAGCGGACGCTTCGCCTTGAAGGAGCCGTGCGTGAAATAGCGGTGGTAGCCGATCGTGACGCCGTGGCAGCCCAGGTAGTAGAAGAAGACCAGCAGGCCCAGATCCAGCCAGCTCACCCCACCCCGGCCCCAGGCCAGCGGCACCGCCGCGAGCAGCGCGAGGAACGGGACAGTGATGAAGAGGAGAAGGGTGAGCTGTTCGAGTGACCCCTTCCTCTCGCCGCCGAGGGTCGCGGCGGGGAGCGAGGTGTCGTCGTGCGCCTGCGAGGCGTCGTCGATCACGTCGGAACTCGTGGTCATGGTGGCGTCCCCTGTGGGGTTCGAGGGTGAGGAACGACGGGGAGGTGTCCGGGTGCGAAACCCAGGGTCCTCCCGTCGCCCGACGGGAATACCTACGGGTCCGTAACCTACGGCGTCGTAAGTATGTCAGCGCGTAGCCCGGCGGCAAGAGCCCGTGAGCCTGCGCGTCCGAGGGGACACCTATCCTTGGAGTCGGTCGGACAGCGCGGTCCGTTCTGATTCTTCCCGGATGCCACCTCCCCAAGCGGCACCCGCCGCGCGCGGTCGCCACCCGGGTTCCCTCCCAGACGAGCTTCAGACGAGATTCCCCCACTCTTCAGACGAGCTTCACCACTGCAAGGAGCCGCACCTGTGAGCAGTGCCGACGACCAGACCACGACGACCAGCAGCGAACTGCGCGCCGACATCCGCCGCCTGGGCGACCTGCTCGGCGAGACCCTCGTACGGCAGGAGGGCACCGAGCTCCTGGAACTGGTCGAGAAGGTCCGCCGCCTGACCCGCGAGGACGGCGAGGCCGCCGCCGAGCTGCTGCGCGGCACCGAGCTGGAGACCGCCGCCAAGCTGGTCCGCGCCTTCTCGACCTACTTCCACCTCGCCAACGTCACCGAGCAGGTGCACCGCGGCCGTGAACTGCGCGCCAAGCGGGCCGCCGAGGGCGGCCTCCTCGCCCGGACGGCCGACCGGCTCAAGGACGCCGACCCCGAGCACCTGCGCGAGACGGTCAAGAACCTCAACGTCCGCCCCGTGTTCACCGCCCACCCCACGGAGGCGGCCCGGCGTTCGGTCCTCAACAAGCTGCGGCGCATCGCCGCGCTCCTGGAGACCCCGGTCATCGAGGCCGACCGCCGCCGCCACGACACCCGCCTCGCCGAGAACATCGACCTGGTGTGGCAGACCGACGAGCTCCGGGTCGTACGCCCCGAGCCCGCCGACGAGGCCCGCAACGCCATCTACTACCTGGACGAGCTGCACGCCGGTGCCGTCGGCGACGTCCTGGAGGACCTCACCGCCGAGCTCGAACGCGTCGGCGTCGTCCTCCCGGACGACACCCGCCCGCTCACCTTCGGCACCTGGATCGGCGGCGACCGCGACGGCAACCCGAACGTCACCCCCGCCGTCACCTGGGACGTGCTGATCCTCCAGCACGAGCACGGCATCAACGACGCCCTGGAGCTCATCGACGAGCTCCGCGGTTTCCTGTCGAACTCCATCCGCTACACCGGCGCGAACGAGGACCTCCTGGAGTCCCTCCAGAGCGACCTGGAGCGCCTGCCGGAGATCAGCCCCCGCTACAAGCGCCTCAACGCCGAGGAGCCCTACCGCCTCAAGGCCACCTGCATCCGGCAGAAGCTGGAGAACACCAAGCTCCGCCTGGCCAAGGGCACGCCCCACGAGGACGGCCGCGACTATCTCGGCACCGCCGAGCTGCTGCGCGACCTCATCCTCATCCAGACCTCGCTGCGCGAGCACCGCGGCGGCCTGATCGCCGACGGCCGGATGAACCGCACCATCCGCACGCTCGCCGCGTTCGGCCTCCAGCTCGCCACCATGGACGTACGCGAGCACGCGGACGCCCACCACCACGCCCTCGGCCAGCTCTTCGACCGGCTCGGCGAGGAGTCCTGGCGTTACGTGGACATGCCGCGCGACTACCGCGCCAAGCTCCTCGCCAAGGAACTGCGCTCCCGGCGCCCGCTCGCCCCGACCCCCGCGCCGCTCGACGCCGCCGGACAGAAGACCCTCGGCGTCTTCGAGACCGTCAAGCGGGCCCTGAAGATCTTCGGTCCCGAGGTCATCGAGTCCTACATCATCTCGATGTGCCAGGGCGCCGACGACGTCTTCGCCGCCGCCGTCCTCGCCCGCGAGGCCGGGCTCCTCGACCTGCACGCCGGCTGGGCCAAGATCGGCATCGTGCCGCTCCTGGAGACCACCGACGAGCTCAAGGCCGCGGACACGATCCTGGAGGACATGCTCTCCGACCCCTCGTACCGCCGTCTGGTGGCACTGCGCGGGGACGTCCAGGAGGTCATGCTCGGCTACTCCGACTCCTCCAAGTTCGGCGGCATCACCACCTCGCAGTGGGAGATCCACCGCGCCCAGCGCCGGCTGCGCGACGTCGCCCACCGCTACGGCGTGCGCCTGCGCCTCTTCCACGGCCGCGGCGGCACCGTCGGCCGCGGCGGCGGCCCCTCGCACGACGCGATCCTCGCCCAGCCCTGGGGCACCCTGGAGGGCGAGATCAAGGTGACCGAGCAGGGCGAGGTCATCTCCGACAAGTACCTGGTCCCCTCGCTCGCCCGCGAGAACCTCGAACTGACCGTCGCCGCCACCCTCCAGGCGTCCGCGCTGCACACCGCGCCCCGCCAGTCCGACGAGGCGCTCGCCCGCTGGGACGCGGCCATGGACGTCGTCTCCGACGCCGCCCACTCCGCCTACCGCAGGCTCGTCGAGGACCCCGACCTGCCGACGTACTTCCTCGCCTCCACGCCCGTCGACCAGCTCGCCGACCTGCACCTGGGCTCGCGGCCCTCGCGCCGCCCCGGCTCGGGCGTCTCGCTCGACGGACTGCGCGCCATCCCGTGGGTCTTCGGCTGGACCCAGTCCCGGCAGATCGTGCCCGGCTGGTTCGGCGTCGGCTCCGGCCTCAAGGCACTGCGCGAGGCCGGCCTGGACACCGTGCTCGACGAGATGCACGAGCAGTGGCACTTCTTCCGGAACTTCCTCTCGAACGTCGAGATGACCCTCGCGAAGACCGATCTGCGGATCGCCCGCCACTACGTCGACACCCTCGTCCCCGACGACCTCAAGCACGTCTTCGACACCATCGAGGCCGAGCACGAGCTCACCGTGCGCGAGGTGCTGCGCATCACCGGCGGCGAGCAGCTGCTCGACACCCACCCGGTGCTCCAGCAGACCTTCGCCATCCGCGACGCCTACCTGGACCCGATCTCCTACCTCCAGGTCGCCCTCCTCAAGCGCCAGCGCGACGAGGCCGCGGCCGGCCGGACGCCGGACCCGCTGCTCTCGCGGGCCCTGCTCCTGACCGTCAACGGTGTGGCGGCGGGCCTGCGCAACACCGGCTGAGCGAGCAGTCCGCCGGCCCGGCCGGCGGACGCGCGAAGGCGCCCCGCGCGCTCGTACCCGTACGAGCGCGCGGGGCGCCTTCGCGCGTCCGTGGGGTTGCTAGAGGACCAGGAACGTCGCCGTCAGCAGCGCGAGGCCCGTGCCCGCCATCAGCCAGGCGGCCCGGGGCCGCCGCAGACCGCCCGCGACCACCACCGAGGCGAGCAGCAGCGCGCCCGCGAGCGGTATCCAGGCGTAGAGCAGACCGGCCGGGCCGCTGCGGACGACCTCGTCGCTGCCGGGCTTCACCGTGACCGTGTACGTCCGGCCCTTCTCCACCGCGACCGACTGGTCGATGACGACGTGGGCCCGCGCCCGTGAACCGGGCGACACCGGCGTGTAGGGCCCCGTGCAGATGTCTCCCGAGCAGGACCGCACGGCGATCGTGCCCTGCTCCCGGCCCTTGCTCAGCATCACGTGCTGCGCGGTGCCCCAGGAGGCCCAGACGCCCGCGATCAGGATGAGCCCGGTGACCACGCCCATCGCCGCGAGCTGTCCGAAACGCAGCGCCGCGGTCGCGCTCTGACGAGAGGTGACGGCACGCATGGCGGGGATCATTGGCCATGGCCGAGCGCTCGGTCAACCCCGCCGGGGGACAAGTCGGCAGTTGTACGGGTACGTCGACCGCCCGGCGGTCCTCCCAGGGCCTGCCGGGCCGGTCCTCAGGAGTTGTACGTGCTCTGGGCCCGTTCCAGGCCCTCGATCACCAAAGACTCCACCGCGTCCGCCGCCCGGTCCACGAAGTAGTCCAGTTCCTTGCGCTCGGCGGACCCGAAGTCCTTGAGCACGAAGTCCGCGACCTGCATACGGCCCGGAGGGCGCCCGATGCCGAACCGCACCCGGTGGTAGTCCGCGCCCATCGCCTTGGTCATGGACTTGAGACCGTTGTGGCCGTTGTCGCCGCCGCCCAGCTTGAGGCGCAGCACGCCGTAGTCGATGTCGAGCTCGTCGTGGACCGCCACGATGTTCGCCGTCGGCACCTTGTAGAAGTCCCGCAGCGCCGTCACCGGGCCGCCCGACAGGTTCATGTACGACATCGGCTTGGCCAGGATCACCCGGCGGTTGGCCGGGCCGGGCGGGCCGATCCGCCCCTCGATCACCTGGGCCTGGGCCTTGCCCGCACGCTTGAACTTCCCGCCGACCCGCCCCGCCAGCAGATCGGCCACCATGAAGCCCACGTTGTGCCGGTTCATGGCGTACTCGGGGCCCGGGTTGCCGAGGCCCACGATCAGCCAGGGCGCGTTGGCGTCGGTCGTCACGTCCGTGTCTCCCATATGTCCTTGATACGCGGCAGCCGCCGCTCCCGGCAGGAGCGGCGGCTGACACAGATGAAGATTTCCCGGGGGATCAGGCCTCGGCGGCCGCGTCGCCCGCGGTCTCGCCCTCGGCGGCCGGCTCCTCGGCCTGGGCGGCCAGGACCTGGATGACGACCGCGTCCTCGTCGATCGCCAGCGTGGTGCCCTTGGGGAGCTTGATGTCCTTGGCGTGGATGGAGGCACCGGCCTCCAGGCCCGCGATGGAGACGGTGACCGACTCCGGGATGTGGGTGGCCTCGGCCTCGACCGTGAGGGTGTTCAGCACGTTCTCGACGAGGAAGCTGCCCGGGGCCAGCTCGCCCTCGGTCTGCACGAAGACCTCGACGGTGACCTTCTCGCCGCGCTTCACGAGAAGCAGGTCGACGTGGTCGAGGCTGCCCTTGATGGCGTCACGCTGGACGGCCTTCGGGATCGCCAGCTCGGTCTTGCCCTCGATGTCCAGGGTGAGCAGGACGTTCGGGGTACGCAGGGCGAGAAGCAGCTCGTGGCCCGGAAGCGTGATGTGGACCGGCTCGGTGCCGTGGCCGTAGACGACCGCGGGAACCTTGGCCTCACGGCGGATGCGGCGGGCGGCACCCTTGCCGAACTCGGTGCGGGTCTCGGCGGCGAGCTTGACCTCGGACATGTTCACTCCTCGTAGAACGTGGGGAAAGTGGTCACCCGGCCGAACAACGGCCTGCTACGAAGAGCGCGTCGATAACGGACCGCCGCACACAGGTGCGGCCTCCCTCGCCGAGCAACTGTGACAGCTTACGGGGCGGGGAGGCCGTACATGAAATCGATCTAGGCGACCGGCGGGGCCGGGGCCTACTGCTCCTCGAACAGGCTCGTCACCGAACCGTCCAGGAAGACCTCGCGCACCGCGTCCGCGATGGTCGGCGCGATCGAGAGCACCGTGATCTTGTCGAGCTCCAGCTCGCCCGGGGTCGGCAGGGTGTCCGTGAAGATGAACTCGCTGACCTTGGAGTTCTTCAGACGGTCGGCCGCCGGACCGGAGAGCACACCGTGCGTGGCCGTCACGATGACGTCCTCGGCGCCGTGCGCGAACAGCGCGTCGGCGGCGGCGCAGATGGTGCCGCCGGTGTCGATCATGTCGTCGACGAGCACGCAGACGCGGCCCTTCACGTCACCGACCACCTCGTGGACGGTGACCTGGTTGGCGACGTCCTTGTCGCGGCGCTTGTGCACGATGGCCAGCGGAGCGTCGAGGCGGTCGCACCAGCGGTCGGCGACCCGCACCCGGCCGGCGTCCGGGGAGACGACGGTGAGCTTGGAACGGTCGACCTTGGCGCCCACGTAGTCCGCGAGGATCGGCAGCGCGAACAGGTGGTCCACCGGGCCGTCGAAGAAGCCCTGGATCTGGTCCGTGTGCAGATCGACCGTGAGGATGCGGTCCGCACCGGCCGTCTTCATCAGGTCCGCGATCAGACGCGCCGAGATCGGTTCACGTCCGCGGTGCTTCTTGTCCTGACGGGCGTAACCGTAGAACGGCACGATCACGGTGATGCTCCGGGCGGAGGCCCGCTTCAGAGCGTCGATCATGATCAGCTGCTCCATGATCCACTTGTTGATGGGAGCCGTGTGGCTCTGCATCAGGAAGCAGTCGGCGCCGCGTGCGGACTCCTGGTAGCGGATGTAGATCTCGCCGTTGGCGAAGTCGAAGGCCTTCGTCGGGACGACCCCGATACCCAGCTTGTGGGCGACCTCCTCGGCAAGCTCGGGGTGGGCGCGGCCGGAGAAGAACATCATCTTCTTCTCGCCGGTCGTCGTCTTGGTCCCGGTCACAGCACTGTCTCCTCAGAGGTCTTCTCAGTGGGCGCGAGAGGCCTTCTCGGCTGGCTTGCGAGAGGTCTCTCAGCTGGGTACGGATGTGCACTTATCACGGTACGCCGTCCCAGGCGCGCCGCTTTTCGGTCAGCCTTCGTCTTCCGGTCCCCGGGAGGCGGTCTCCGCGGCCTTCGCCGCCGCGCTTCCCGGGCGCTTGCGGGCCACCCAGCCCTCGATATTCCGCTGCTGGCCGCGGGCCACGGCCAGCGAACCGGGCGGCACGTCCTTGGTGATCACGGAGCCGGCCGCGGTGTACGCGCCGTCCCCGACCGTGACAGGAGCCACAAACATGTTGTCCGAACCCGTACGGCAGTGCGAGCCGATCGTCGTGTGGTGCTTGTCCTGCCCGTCGTAGTTCACGAACACGCTCGCGGCACCGATGTTCGAGTACTCGCCGATCGTCGCGTCACCCACGTACGACAGGTGCGGGATCTTCGTGCCCTCGCCGATCGTCGCGTTCTTCGTCTCGACGTACGTGCCGACCTTGGCCTTCGGACCGATCCGGGTGCCCGGACGCAGATAGGCGAACGGACCCACCTTCGCCCCGGGTCCCACCTCGGCGGTGTCGGCCACCGTGTTGTCGACACGGGCGCCGGCGCCCACCCGGGTGTCCTTCAGCCGGCAGTTGGGGCCGACCTCGGCGCCCTCGGCGACATGCGTGGCGCCCTGGAGCTGCGTCCCGGGGTGCACGATCGCGTCCTGTTCGAACGTGACCGTCACGTCCACCCAGGTCGTCGCGGGGTCGACGACGCTGACCCCGGCCAGCATGGCCCGCGTGAGCAGCCGGTCGTTCAGGATGCGGCGCGCCTCGGCGAGCTGGACGCGGTTGTTGATCCCGGCGATCTCGCGGTGGTCGGCGGCGACGGCCGCGCCCACGCGGTGCCCGGCCTCGCGCAGGATCCCGAGCACGTCCGTCAGGTACTCCTCGCCCTGGCTGTTGTCCGTGCGGACCTTGCCGAGCGCGTCGGCGAGCAGCTGGCCGTCGAAGGCGAAGACGCCCGAGTTGATCTCGCGGATCGCGCGCTGCGAGTCGGTCGCGTCCTTGTGCTCGACGATCGCGGTGACCGCGCCGCCCGCGCCGTCGCGCACGATGCGGCCATAGCCGGTGGCGTCGGGGACCTCGGCGGTCAGCACGGTGACGGCGTTGCCGTCGGCGCTGTGGGACGAGGCCAGCGCGAGCAGGGTCTCGCCGCTGAGCAGGGGGGTGTCGCCGCAGACCACGACGACCGTGCCGTCCACGCCGCCGCCGAGCTCTTCGAGGGCCATCCGCACCGCGTGTCCGGTGCCGTTCTGCTCGGCCTGTACCGCCGTCCGGACGCCCGGGTCGATCTCCGCGAGGTGCCCGACGACCTTCTCGCGGGCGTGCCCCACGACGACGACCAGGTTCTCGGGGTCCAACTCGCGCGCGGAGGCGAGCACATGGCCGACGAGCGAGCGTCCGCAGATGTCGTGCAGAACCTTGGGTGTGGCCGATTTCATACGGGTGCCCTCACCCGCTGCGAGTACGACGACGGCGGCCGGGCGGATGGCGCTCACGGGGTTGCCCTTCGGCTGTGGATGGCTGGGGTGTGGACATCCGCAGGATACCGGGGCGAAACAGGAGCGATGTGGGAGAGGGTCCTGAGGGCACTGCCGGGGACGGGATCGACCGAAGCTCCCCCGCCAGGACTCGAACCCGGACAAATGGCACCAAAAGCCACGGTGCTGCCAATTACACCACGGGGGAATGAACCCGATCGAACCGGACATTCGGTCGGCTCGTCGAGTCGGCACCCAACACTATGCCGTACCGGGCGCCCTCCGTGCGACGGTACAACTCGGCGCCTCCGGCGCGGCAGATGACCACGTGGTCCGGTCGGCCGTCCGGGGCGCCGACGGTGTTCCCGGGGCCGGTGATTCCCGGCGGGGTGTGGTGTAGGCCAGTCGCGAAAACTCACCGGAAATGGTCCGGGGCGCAACCGTACGCTGGAGCCATGACCACGACGGGGGAAGAGCACACCGCGGCCGGGACCGGGCCGTGGTGGTGGGTCGGATGGCGTAGTGCCGTGCTGGACGCGGGGCTCGCTCTGGTGTCCGCGTTCGAGTGCGGCGGCGAGGGGGTCCGCTTCGCGCACGACGCGGGACTGCCCGCACCGGTGGGTGTCGCGTTCGGGGCGGTCTCCGGGTCCGTCCTGCTGGTACGGCGGAAGTGGCCGATCGCGGTCGTCCTGGTGTCCATCGCCGTCACGCCCGCCCAGATGGGCTTCCTGATGGGGCTCGTCGGGCTCTACACGCTCGCCGCGTCCGAGCTGCCGCGGCGCATCACCGCCGCGCTGGCCGGGATGTCCTTCGCCGGCATGCTGATCGTCACGTTCGTCCGGGCCCACCAGGGCGTGGTGCGCGGGGATGTGCCGATGGGGAACTGGCTGGTCCCGTTCGCCTCCATCACGACGGCGATCGGGATGACCGCGCCGCCCGTGCTGCTCGGGCTGTACATGGGGGCCAGACGGCGGCTCATGGAGAGCCTGCGGGAGCGGGCGGACTCGCTGGAGCGGGAGCTGCAACTGCTCGCGGAGCGGGCCGAGGAGCGGGCGGAGTGGGCCCGCAACGAGGAGCGGACCCGGATCGCGCGGGAGATGCACGACGTGGTCGCGCACCGGGTCTCCCTGATGGTCGTGCACGCGGCGGCGCTTCAGGCGGTGGCCCGCAAGGATCCCGAGAAGGCCGTGAAGAACGCCGCCCTGGTGGGGGACATGGGGCGGCAGGCGCTCACCGAGCTGCGGGAGATGCTCGGGGTGCTGCGCACCGTGGACGGGCTCGACCGGCGGGTGCCCGTGGTGCCGTTGGCCGCGGTGGGGGCCGCGGCGGCGGCCGCGGCCTCGCGGGCCGCGGACGCCTCCGGGGGCGGTGAGGGGCCGCGTCTGGCCGAGATCGACGAGCTGATCGGGCAGTCGGCGGCGGCCGGGATGGTCGTGGCGCTCTCGGTCGAGGGCGACCTGCGCGCGTACGCCCGTGAGATCGAGCAGACCGCCTACCGGGTGGTGCAGGAGGCGCTGACGAACGTCCACAAGCACGCGGCGGGCGCCAAGACGTACGTCCGGCTGGCGCATCGGGTGTCCGAGATCGCGATGCAGGTGGAGAACGAGTGTCCGCCGGAGGTGGGGGCGGGGTCCTCCGTGGGGCTGCCCAGCGGGGGGAACGGGCTGCTGGGGATGAAGGAGCGGGTGGCCGCGCTCGGGGGTGTGTTCGTGTCGGGGCCCACGGACGCGGGCGGGTTCCGGGTGTCGGCGGTGATCCCCGCGTAGCCCTCCGGGGTGTCACCGGGGTCGGGTGCGGTCCGGTGGGTGGGTCGGGGCCGTGCCGGTGCATCAGCCCGTCGCCGTTGGGTGAGGCGTGACCGTCGGTGGCGACGGGCATCGATGTACCGGCACGTCCCCTCGCGCCGAATTCCGGCTGATTTCAGCCCCTCCGGCGTTTGAGGAGCGGGGTCTGGGGCGGAGCCCCAGGGGTGGCCCGCCCTTCGGGTTCCGGGGACCAATCCAGCCCCTCCGGCGATTGAGGAGCGGGGGGCCGGGGGCGGCGCCCCCGGGGTCGGGTCGGGTAGGGGCGGAGGGGGCGAAGGGACGTTTGTCAGGTGGTGGTCAGGCGGGGTGGGGGCGTGCCGGTGAGGAGGGTGGTGAGGGCCGCGTCGATGTGCGGGCCGAGGAACCAGTCGCCGGTGTGGTCGAGGGTGTAGACCCGGCCCTCGGCGTCGATGGCGAGCAGCGCGTGG
Organism: Streptomyces sp. NPDC024698; assembly: GCF_055559015.1. Classification (NCBI taxonomy): domain Bacteria; kingdom Bacillati; phylum Actinomycetota; class Actinomycetes; order Kitasatosporales; family Streptomycetaceae; genus Streptomyces; species Streptomyces sp. NPDC024698. The sequence continues at coordinate 458,841 of NZ_JBVHLK010000004.1, forward strand.
GAGTCGGGCTCCTCGCCGAGAGGGCAGACCTCGGTGTCGAGCGCGCGGCCGAGATCCCCGAGCGTGCGGGCCATGTGGAGCCCGTGCAACGGGTCGAGGTGGAGCGCGGCGGGCGCGAGCTGCCGCCCAGGCCCCGCGGAGCCGATCCGCAGCCCCCCGAACTCCGCCCACGCCTCGACCGCCGCCGGGAACACGGCGTGCCGGTGCCCGGCCGATGACTCGTGTCCGCGCAGTTCGTCGGCCCAGTACTCGGCCTGCTTTATGTCCCAGCGCCCGGGCTGCCATCCCGCCGACCGCAGCACGGCGTCCACGGGTTCGGGGAAACGGGAGGCGGGTCCCCCCTGGCCGGGTCTGGAGAAGAGGCTGGAGGAGGAGCGTTCGGAGTGCATCTGCCCTTCGTTCGTCGAGGGATGGGACTCGGCGTCGCGGGACGCCGTCATACGTACGGTCACGGGGGAGGGGGAGTTCAGGCGTCCGGTGCCGCCGGGTCGACGATGCGGACACCGAAGTGGCCGCTGAGAGCCGTGCACGAGCGGCAGGGGGCGGCGAAGCTGCCGTGCAGCGGGTCGCCGTCCTCGCGGATGCGGCGGGCGGTGAGCTTGGCCCCCTTGAGGGCCCTGCGGGCCTCGCCGTTGGTCATGGGCTTGCGGCCGGCCCGCTTGCTGCGCTCGGCGTCGGCGGCGGCGATCTGCCGGGAGATCAGGATGGCTTCGGCGCAGCGCCCGGTGAAGCGGTCGCGCTGCGCGTTCGTGAGGGTGTCGAGGAAGTCCTGGACCAGCGGGTGAAGAGCGGGTGGCTGGTCACCGCGGGCGGCCGTGCCGGTGAGGGTGGCGCCGCGGACGGAGAGGGCCGCGGCGATGGTGGGGAGTATGCCGTCGCGGCGGTACAGCAGAGCCGGCGCGTGCAGTGCCTCGGCGCTGCTCCACCCGACCCGGGGGTCCCCGGACGTGGCCGTATGCGTCGCGTTCATGATCGTCTTTCCCTCCCGTGCATCCCCCGGTGCGGAGACAGACTGCCAAATGCCGTGGCGGGAGCGGTAGCTGGGGCGCCGCGACACGCCAGGCCTTCGGCATACGGTCACTGCGAGGTGACGGCTGGTCACGGAACCGGAGGCCCGGTGACCGGTGTCGTACAACCGAATAGGCTGTCGACATCCGGGCTCCATCCAGCTCTTGAAGACGCCGTAACAGGGGGCAACCGCCATGACGACAGGTCGGCTCGGGCTGGGGGCACCTCCCAGCCCCCAGGCTGGGGGACAGGCCGCGCCGCCGAACGCGGCCTACGCCGGGCAGGTCGTGCACTTCCCGGATCCGGTCCGGGCAGCGCGCCACCCCAGAGGCGTACGGATCGACGAGCACGGCTATCCGGACTTCTCGCTCTACGCGCGTGCCGCGGCGGAGATCGCCGAGCCCCCGGAGGGCTTCGGCGTCGACGAGTTGAGGCTGACGGACTACGTCTCGGCGAACGCCGTGCTCGCCGCGTCCGGACACGAGCTGTGGGACACGATCCCCTCGGTCGCGACCCCGCACGGCTGGACGTGGCACCACGTGGCGGGCACCCGGCGTCTCGAACTGGTGCCGGTCGAGGTGAAGGCGCTGCTCCGTCACCACGGCGGTGTCGCGACCGCGGCCGTCGATCATTCCAAGCGCGGGACGCGGCCGTTGCAGGAGACGCGGCCCGCCCACTTCGGGCTGCCGAAGTCGTCGGTGGCGGTCACCGAGCAGCAGGTGCTGGCGGTCGAGGAGGACCTCGGCTACCGGCTGCCCGGTGCCTACCGGTCGTTCCTGAAGGCGGCGGGCGGGTGCGCGCCGGTGGGCGCGGCGCTCGACGCCGAGCTCGGACTCCTGCTGGACCAGCCGCTGTTCACCGTGCGCGACGAGGCCGCGGTCAACGACCTGGTGTACGTCAACAAGTGTCTGCGCGACCACCTGACGAAGGACTACCTGGGTGTCGGGTTCGTGCAGGGCGGTCTGCTGGCGGTGAAGGTGAAGGGCGACCGGATCGGTTCGGTCTGGTTCTGCGCGTTCGACGACGTCCGTGACCAGGACGCGTGGCCGCCCGCCGAGCGGGTGCAGCGGCTGCTGCTGCCGTGCGGCGACGACTTCGACCAGTTCCTGTCCCGGCTGGCCGGAAATCCGCCGGAGCTGGAGACGGTGGCGAATCTGATGGTGGACGGCGGCTTCGCGCACGCCGTGCCCGTCTCCTCGGTGTCTTCGGTGGGGGAGTGACGTTGCGATGGTGACCTTCGCGCAGGCGCAGGAGCGCGCGGAAGAGTGGATCAACGGGGACGTGCCCGCGTACCAGCACCGCGAGGTGCGGGTGCGCGAGTTCGAACTCGGCTTCGTCGTCTGGGCGGAGGACCGTGCCGAGGGGCCGCGTTCCGACGGGGGCGCGCAGCGGCTCGTCATCGCTCGGGACAGCGGTGAGGCCACGCTGTGGCCCGCGCTGCCCGTGGGCGAGGTCATCCGCCGGTACGAGGAGGAGTACGGGGTGCCTTCCGGCGCTCCGGAACCGGCGCCGGCGCCCGCGGCCCGGGTCGACCTGAACCAGACGTCGTTCCTGCTGAGTCCTCCGGAGTGGTTGCAGGAGGCCGCGGACAGGATGGGGATCCCGGACCGGCGCGCCGGGTCGGGATCGTCCGGCTCCGACGGGGCGGGTTCCCGTCCGGCCGCGGCCGCCTCGGCCGCCGGCTCCGCGAACGGGGCCGTCGGGGAAGGGAGTTCGCTGCCGGGTACGCCGGGTACGCCGGGTACGCCGGGCACTTCGGGTGCGCCGGAGGTGGCGCCGGTTCCCGGTGGGGCCACCGCGTGGCCGGACGCCGCGACCGACGACGCACCCGTTCCGCGGGACGCACGGCCGGACGTCCCCGCCGACGCGACCCCGTGGGCGGGGACGGACACGAACGCCGATCCCGGTGACGACCGTTCCGTGCCGCTGCCCGCGACCGTGTTCGCTCCGCCGCTCACGGACCTCGACGACTCGCGCACCCCGCCGCCCGCCGCCGCGTACGACCGGACCGCCATGATGTCCGGCGGCAGCCGGCTTCCGCACACGACGGTGTCGCCCGTGGCCGGGCCCCCGAACTCCCCCGCGCCGTCCGGCGCTTCGCAGGGCCACGGCCTGCCGGACACCGCGGCCTACAGCTATCCGCAGGGTCCCGGCGCGGGCCAGGGAACTCCGCCGCCCGGCGCCCCGGTTCCCGGCGGCCCGCACGGGACGCCGCCTCCGGGCGCGCCCGGGTACGGCTTCCCCCACGGTCCCGGCGCCGGTCCGGGTACTCCGCCGCCCGGCGCTCCGTCGGCTCCGGGAGTCCCCGGCACGCCGCCGCCCGCCGTGCCGTCGAGGCCCCTGGCCCCGAACGCCGGTGACATCGCCGACGCCGCGACCAGCAAGGCGCAGCCGCCCCGGGCGGCGCGCGGCGGCTCGGCCGGTGCTCCGCATCCGCCGAGCGCCCCTGGGGTACCCGGCGCGCGGCCGGGCGCCACGCCTCCGCCGGGGGTTCCCGGTGTCCCGGGCGCGCCCGCGGGCGGCTATGTGCCGACGCAGCTCGTCTCGCAGCTCGGGCCGGACGGACCCGAGGCGGTGCCCGGCCCGCCGCAGCCGCCCGGCGCCACGCCCCCTCCGGGCGGTGTCCACCATGCCGCCACGATGCTGGCAGGCCCCGCGGTGGGCGGCCCCGGCGCTCCGCAGCCGCCGGGCGTCCCCGGCGTCCCCGGCGCTCCCTGGCAGCAGCCCGCCCCGGGCGCGCCCGTCCCGCCGGGCGCCACGCCCGCGGGCGGAGCGCACCACGCCGCGACGATGCTGGCCGGTCCCCCCGCGGGCGGCCCCGGTGCTCCGCAGCCGCCGGGTGCGCCCGGTGTTCCCGGGGGCGCGCCCTCCGGAGAGGTGCACCACGCGGCGACGATGTTCGCCCCGCCGGTCGGGGGTCCCGGTGCGCCGCCCCCTCCGCAGGCCCCCGGCATGCCGCCGGGCGGCCCGCAGCCGCTGCCCGGACAGCCGTTCCCGGGTCAGCCGATGCCGGGTCAGCAGCCGGCGTACGGCTATCCGCAGACGGGGCAGCCGACCGTCGGGCCCGGCTATCAGGCCGTGCTGCGCTACCGGGCCCAGGACGGCTCCGAGCAGCAGCTGATCCGGCGGTCCGCTCCGGGTACGCCGCACCCGGAGTGGCAGATCCTGCACGAGCTGCGGGCGATGAACGTACCGCCGCAGCAAGTGCTGGAACTGCACACGGAGTTGGAGTCCTGTGAACTGCCGGGCGCGTACTGCGCGCGGATGATCAGGGAGACCTTCCCGCAGGCGCGGATCACGAGCATCGCCCCGTACGGCACGGACCACGCGAGCCGTCAGCAGGGGATGCGTCAACTTCTCGCGCACCAGGGCGAGTTGCACCAGGTGGCGGACGGGCCGGCGCGTCCGGCGCCGGTGCGGGCGCCGATCCCGCCGGTGCAGCCCGCGCCGCCGATCCCGCCGGAGGCGATCGCGCAGGAGCTGGCGGCGGCGTTCGGGCCGGGGATGTTCCGGTTCGACCAGGCGGCCGTGTCGCGGCAGGGCGTGCCGCCGATCGTGGCGCACGTCCTGGTCGTGGCGGGACTGCCGGTCGACATGGGGCCGTTCTTCTGGGCGCAGGCCCAGCCGGGCCGCCCGGTGCCCACCCTCGCCGAACTCGCGCAGGAGCGCGGGGTGCCGGCGTCCCAGGACGCGGGCTCGTACCTCGTGATGGGCAGCGACTTCGGCAAGGCGATCTGTGTCCAGTACGGCACGGCGAACATCGTCGCCGTGCCGGTGGAGGCCGGTCCCGGGGGCGCCCCCGTGCCGCCGCAGTTCGTGAACACCGGGCTGCCCGAGTTCGCTCGCTGTCTGGCGCTGCTCGGGCGGATGTGGCGGCTGCGGTTCGGTCTCAACCAGGAGCAGGCGGGCCGCTGGACCGTCGACTTCCAGGCCCAGCTCGCCTCGCTCGACCCGGCGGCACTGGCCTCCCCGGAGAGCTGGTGGTCGGTCCTGCTGGAAGAGATGTGGGACGGACTGCTCTAGAGCGCCGCCGGTCGCGGGACCGGCGAGAAGCAGGACGACGGCAGTACGGAGCAGGCGCCCGGCCCGGGTCACGGGCCGGGCGCCTCTTTCGTGCGCACCGGGGGCGCTGACCCCAAATGTCACGCCCTTGACCCGTCTCGTGCCAAATGGGCGGGCGGAGTGTCGCGTTATGAACACTTCCGCGTGATCCATCAAGATGTGCGCGAAATCGTCGTTTCGTGTGGGTCGGGCGGAGAGGGGTCCAAGGATGAGCAGCACACCGGTGTCGCCGTACGGCTTCGTGGCCGTACGGGGGCGTGGCTACCGTCCCGAACAGGTCGACGGGTACGCCGCCGCGCTCTCCCGGGACCGTGACGCCGCCTGGGAGCGGGCCGCCCGGCTCACCGTGCTGGCCAAGGACATGGAGGCCGAGGCGGAGCGGTTGCGGGAGGTCGTGACGCGGCTCGCCCCGCAGACGTACGAGGAGCTCGGCGAGCGGGCGCGGCGGATCCTCGCGCTCGGCGAGGAGGAGGCCGCGGCCCTGCTGGCGGAGGCCCGGCGGGAGGCCCGCGCGGAGGCCGAGACGGCCGAGGCGGTGGGGCGGGACGTGCGGGAGGCCGCGCGGGCGTACGCGGGCGAGGTGCGTGACGAGGCGGAGGAGTGGGCTCTTCGGCGGCTGCTGGACGCGCGGGCCGAGGCCGACGGGGTACGGGTCTCCGCGCGGCGCGAGGTGAAGGAGCACCGGGGGGAGGTGCTCACGGTGCTGCGCGAGGTGCGGCGGCGGACGGAGGCCGTCGTCACCGCGCAGGACGCGGAGCACACCGCGCGGTCGGCGGAGTCCGAGCGGGCCCTCGCGGAGCGCGAGGCCGCGTCCGAGGCGGGCCGGGGCGAGGACGAGGCCCGCGCCCTGGAGTCGCTCGCGCGGGCGGAGCGGGCCCTGGCGGAAGCCAGGGAGTGGGATCGGCACCGGCAGGAGGACGCCGCGGCGCGGGCCGCCGGGCTGGTCGCCGAGGCGCGGGTCTGTGAGGAGCGGGTCGCGCGGGAGACCGATCGGGTGCTGCGAGAGCACGGGGAGCGGTGGGATCACGTACGGGCCCACATGGACCACGTACGCAGCAGCCTCACGTCGCTCACCGGACGGGCCCCGGCGGAGTAGCCCCACGCTCCGCCGCTCCGTGACGGGTCCCCCACCCGGCCGCCCGCCCACTCGTCCCGGCCGGTCACACGGTCCCGTCGTCCCGGCCGGTGTCAGCGTCCCTTGCGTATCGCCCCCGCCAGGATCCAGCCCTCCACGGCCTCGTACTGCCTGCGCTGTTCCTCCGCCGCCCGGCGGCCCGAGGCCACCGTTCCGAGCCAGCCGTAGGCGAAGCCCAGCGGGATCGACACGATGCCGGTCGTGGTGAACGGGAACCAGTTGAAGTCGGCGTCCGGGAACGCGGCGATGGGGGAGCCGGAGACGAGGTTGGTGCCGGGCATGAGGACGAGGACGGTGAGGGTGCCGCCGATCAGGGTGGCGAGCAGGCCCGCGCGGGTGTAGCGGCGCCAGAAGAGGCTGTAGACGAGCGCGGGCGCGATCGCGGAGGCGCCGATGCAGAAGGACAGGGTGACCAGGGGCTGGAGGCTGTGGTGCTGGGCGAGGGTGGAGAGCAGCACGGCGGGCACCCCCACGGCCAGCGCGGAGAGCCGGGCGAGGAGCATCTCGCGGCGCGGGGAGAGCGCGTCGCCCCGGCGCCGCCCGCGAAAGAGCCGGCTGTGCGCGAACAGGTCGTGGGCGAGGGAGTTGGCGCAGGCCAGGATCATCCCGGCGACGGACGCGAGCAGCGTGAGGAAGATCGCTGTCGTGACCGTCGTGAACAGCAGGGTCTCGGCCGTTGAGACGGAGCTGCCGAAGGCGGCCCGGGATCCCAGCAGATAGGCCGTGTTGCCCTGCGGATCGGCCGCCGCGATCGCGTCACGGCCGATCAGGGCCGTGGCCCCGAAGCCGATGACGCTGACGATGAGGACGAACAGGGCCACGCAGGGGATCGCCCAGGACAGCGACCTGCGCACCTGACGGGCGCTGTCCGCCGTGTACATGCGCATGGTGATGTGCGGGAGGCAGGCGCCGCCGAGGACGACCGTCAGCTCCGAGGTGATCATGTCCAGGCGGGGGCTGGCGCCGCCCGCGAACTGGAGGCCGGAGTGCAGGAAGGCGTCGCCCACCCCGCTGTTGCCCGCGGCCGCGGTCAGCAGGCTGCCGGGGTTCCAGTCGAAGCGCTGGAGGACGAGGACGGCGACCACCGTGCCCGAGCCGAGCAGCATCACGATCTTGAGGATCTGGATGAGGGCGGTGCCCTTCATGCCGCCGATCGCCGCGTAGCTGATCATCAGCGCGCCGAGGCCGATGATGCAGCCGGTCTTGAGGGAGTCGGAGGAGAAGCCGAGGATGAACGCCAGCAGGTCGCCCGCGCCCGCCAGTTGGACCAGCATCAGTGGTAGCAGCGCCACGATGGTCACCGCGCAGGCCGTGTTGCGGACGGCGCGGCCGGGTGTACGGCGTGCGAGCGCGTCGCCCATGGTGAACCGCCCGGCGTTGCGCAGCGGTTCGGCCAGCAGGAACATCAGCAGCACCAGTGACAGGGCCGTGCTCAGGGCGAGCACCACACCGTCGTAGCCGGCCAGGGCGATGACACCGCCGGTGCCGAGCACGCTCGCCGCGGAGATGTAGTCCCCGGCGATGGCGAGGCCGTTGCGCATCGGGGAGAGCGATCCGTAGCCGGTGTAGAACTCGTCCAGGTCGTCGCGGTCCGGGCCGGTCATCACGCACAGCAGCAGGGTGACCGTGGCGACGGCCGTGAACGCCACGAGTGACATGGTCTGCGCGGACGTGGTGAACCCCGTCATCGTGCCGCCCCCCTCTTCGCGTCGAGTTCGCTCTGTCTGCGGATCCGGTCCGCGATCGGGTCGAGGCGGCGGCGCGCGGAGTGCTCGTACAGGGCGATGGCCAGGCAGGTGACGGGGACCTGGAGCAGGCCGAGCAGCAGGCCGGTCGACAGTCCGCCGGACACCGTGCCGGTCATGAGCGAGGGAGCGAAGGCCGACAGGACGAGGAAGAGGGTGAAGTAGCCGAGAGCGGTGAGGCTCGCGACGCGGCGCTGGCGGCGGTAGGCGCCGCGCAGGACTCTGATGTCGCTGTGCTGTCCCAGCGGCCGGTGGCGCGGTACCCGCCGTTGCGGGGGCTCGGGCGGCCGGGGCCGGGGCTGCCAGGGGTAGGTCAGCCGGGTGGGGTCGGGGGCCGGTTCGGGCGACGGGCGGCCGGGGTGCGGAAGGTCGTCCGCGTAGGGCTCGTACGGCTGGTACAGGGGGGCTCGCGGGGACGTGGGCGGCGGGTAGGACTGCTGATGCGGTTGCTGCTGACGGGGCCTTGGGTGTTCGGGGGACGAGAACGCGTCGGGCATCCCGGTTCTCCTTGCGTGGCTCGGGTCCGGGGCGGGACCGCAGGGAGCGGGGGGTGAGCAGCGCGCACGCTACTCGTAGGTAGCGGGGCCGCGCGACCGTTTCGCCGAACTGGGCGGCCGGTACGCGCTTACTTCGGTGACCTGGGGTGTTACCCGCGTTTACCTGTGAAGTTCCGTGGGAGCCGCCCTGGAGGTTCTCCGGTGCTCGTGTGGTGGAAGCGGTGCGCTCGGGCGCGGCCGCGCGGGTCCCGGGGTGGAGCCGACCCCGAGGAGGTGTCCACCGGAGGGTGGAGAACCCCTAGGGGGACCTCCGTACCAGGGCTCGGGGAGGGTTCGTCCCGCCGGAGGAGGAGACAGGCCGAAGCCGTTCCTAACCTGGTTCTACGTCGTCGGGGTCGCGCTCCGGTCGTGCGGACCGCACCCACGGGGGTGGGGTTTTCCCCAGCAGAAGACGGGGCCGTGCACCAGCGCGCACGACCCCCTCCCGACACCAGACTTGAAGGCACGGCCCGGCGACCGCGTCCCAACTGCGCGGACGTCCGCGGCCGGTCGCACCCGCTCGAAGACTTTCGCAGCCCGGCAGGTCCCCCTGCCGGCCGACTTAGGAGACATACCGTGACATCGGCTGTCAGCATTCCCAGGCACGAGGGCACTGGAGGGCGTACGGCCGTCGCCGCGCGGGCGCGACAGGTCGTCAAGGCGTACGGGTCGGGGGAGACGCGCGTCGTCGCCCTCGACCAGGTCGACGTGGACATCGCGCGGGGCCGGTTCACCGCGATCATGGGCCCCTCCGGGTCGGGCAAGTCCACCCTGATGCACTGCCTCGCCGGGCTCGACACCGTCACCTCCGGCCAGATCTTCCTGGACGAGACCGAGATCACCGGGCTCAAGGACAAGAAGCTGACGCAGCTGCGCCGGGACCGGATCGGCTTCATCTTCCAGGCGTTCAACCTGCTGCCGACGCTGAACGCCCTGGAGAACATCACGCTCCCGATGGACATCGCGGGCCGCAAGCCCGACCGGGCCTGGCTGAACCAGGTCGTGGAGACCGTCGGGCTCAGGGACCGGCTCAAGCACCGTCCGACCCAGCTCTCCGGCGGCCAGCAGCAGCGTGTTGCCGTGGCGCGGGCGCTGGCGGCCCGCCCCGAGATCATCTTCGGCGACGAGCCGACCGGAAACCTCGACTCCCGGGCCGGCGCCGAGGTGCTGGGCTTCCTGCGCCGCTCGGTGGACGAGCTCGGCCAGACCATCGTGATGGTCACGCACGACCCGGTGGCGGCCTCGTACGCGGACCGGGTGCTGTATCTCGCGGACGGCAGGATCGTCGACGAGATGCACCAGCCGACGGCCGATCAGGTCCTGGACCGCATGAAGGACTTCGACTCCCGCGGGCGGACGTCATGACCGTCCTCAGGACCTCGATGCGCAACTTCTTCGCGCACAAGGGACGCATGGCCCTGTCGGCCGTCGCCGTCCTGCTGTCGGTGGCCTTCGTCTGCGGCACGCTGGTGTTCAGCGACACGATGAACACGACGTTCGACAAGCTCTTCGCGGCCACCTCCTCCGATGTGACGGTGAGCGCCAAGAGCGCCTCGGACACCGGCGAGACGACGTCCGGCAACGGCAAGCCGCCGGTCATGCCCGCCTCGGTCCTCGCCCAGGTGCGGTCGGCGCCCGGCGTGAAGTCGGCGGAGGGCACCGTCTTCTCCAGCGCCGTGACCGTCGTCGACGCGCACAAGGACAGCCTCTCGCCCTCCAGCGGCGCGCCCACCATCGTCGGCAGCTGGAACGCCAACGAGGCCCGCACCATGAAGGTGACCTCCGGCGCGGCGCCCAGGGGCTCCGGCCAGGTGATGATCGACGCGGACACCGCCGACAAGCACCACCTGAAGCTCGGCGACGAGATCGGCGTGATCAGCGCGGTCGGCACCCACACCGCGAAGATCTCCGGCATCGCCACCTTCACCGTCACCAACCCCGGCGCGGCCATCTTCTACCTGGACACGCCGACCGCCCAGAAGACGCTCGTCGGGCAGAGCGGCGTCTACACGAACGTCAACGTCACCGCGGCCGCCGGCGTCGGCGACGCCCGGCTCAAGCAGGACGTGACGGCCGCGACCGGCGGCCACTACAAGGTGCAGACCGCCAAGGAGACCGCCGACGCCAACCGCAAGGACGTGGGCAGCTTCCTGGACGTCATGAAGTACGCGATGCTCGGCTTCGCCGGGATCGCCTTCCTGGTCGGCATCTTCCTCATCATCAACACCTTCTCGATGCTGGTCGCCCAGCGCACCCGCGAGATCGGTCTGATGCGGGCCATCGGCTCCAGCCGCAAGCAGGTCAACCGCTCGGTCCTGGCCGAGGCGCTGCTCCTCGGCGTGACCGGTTCGGTCCTCGGCGTCGGCGCGGGCATCGGCATCGCCGTCGGCCTGATGAAACTCATGAGCATGACCGGCATGAACCTGTCCACCGACGATCTGACGGTGGCCTGGACGACCCCGGTCATCGGCATGGTCCTCGGCGTCGTCGTCACGGTCCTGGCGGCCTATCTGCCCGCCCGCCGCGCCGGCAAGGTCTCCCCGATGGCCGCCCTGCGCGACGCCGGCGCCCCCGCCGACGCCAAGGCCGGTGTCGTACGGGCCGTGCTCGGCCTGCTCCTCACCGGCGCGGGCGGCTTCGCCCTCTACCTCGCCGCCGACGCGAGCAAGGCGAGCCAGGGCTCGATGTGGCTCGGACTCGGCGTGGTGCTGAGCCTGCTCGGGTTCGTCGTGATCGGCCCGCTGCTCGCGAGCGGTGTGGTGCGCGTCCTCGGCGCCGTCCTGCTGCGGGCCTTCGGACCGGTGGGACGCATGGCCGAGCGCAACGCCCTGCGCAACCCGCGCCGGACCGGCGCCACCGGCGCCGCCCTCATGATCGGCCTCGCGCTGGTCGCCTGCCTGTCGGTGGTCGGCTCCTCCATGGTCGCCTCCGCCACCGACCAGCTCGACAAGACGGTCGGCACGGACTTCATCATCCAGAACGACAAGGGGCAGCCGTTCACCCCGCAGGCCGTCCAGGCCGTGAAGAAGACGCCGGGGCTGGCCCGCGTCACCGAGTACAAGGCCACCGAGGCCGACTACACCACCCCCGACGGCAAGACGCTCAAGAACACCGACATCACGGCGGCCGACCCCTCGTACGCCACCGACCTGCGGACCAAGACGGTCGCCGGCAAGCTCCAGGACGCCTACCTGCCCGACTCGATGTCCGTGCACGAGAACTTCGCCAAGGCGCACGGCGTCCACCTCGGGTCGAAGATCAGGATCGCCTTCAAGGACGGCGCCACCGCGGACCTGACGGTCCGGGCCATCACCAGCAGCGACGCCGTCATCGACAAGGGCGCCAAGTACATCTCCATCGCCACGCTCGCCAAGTACGTGCCGGCCGACAAGATGCCGCTGGACGCCATGGTGTTCGCGTCGGCCAAGGACGGGCAGCAGGCCACCGCGTACAAGGCCCTGAAGTCCTCCCTGCACGACTACCCGCAGTACCAGGTGCGCGACCAGACCGACTACAAGCAGGCACTGAAGGACCAGATCGGCCAGATGCTGAACCTGATCTACGGCCTGCTGGCCCTCGCGATCATCGTCGCGGTCCTCGGTGTGGTGAACACGCTGGCCCTGTCCGTGGTCGAGCGCACCCGGGAGATCGGCCTGATGCGGGCCATCGGCCTCTCGCGCCGTCAGCTGCGCCGCATGATCCGTATGGAGTCGGTGGTCATCGCCCTCTTCGGCGCGCTGCTGGGCCTCGGCCTGGGCATGGGCTGGGGCGCGACCGCCCAGAAGCTCCTCGCCCTGGAGGGACTGAACGTCCTGGAGATCCCCTGGCCGACCATCATCGCGGTCTTCGTCGGCTCGGCCTTCGTGGGCCTGTTCGCCGCCCTGATCCCGGCGTTCCGGGCGGGCCGGATGAACGTCCTGAACGCGATCGCCACGGACTAGCCGTCCGGCGGGCGGTCGGAGGGGCCACCGTGGACGGGGGTCGCGGTGGCCCCGCGGGGCCCGGTCCGGGGAGAGACACTCTCCCCGGACCGGGCCCCGCGGCGCGTCCGGGGGCCGGGGCGTCGGCCGGACGGGGCCCGGCCTCCCGTGGACGGTCACGCGCGAGCGGGCCCGGAGTCGTAGGCTGGATGCCCCCGGCCCGTCCCACGTGTCGGGCGTCTCGCGTTGCCCACTCCCCGGGATGGAAGCCCTTCATGAGCCTGCACGGTCTGCTCGACGCCGTCGTCAAGGACGCCGCCCTCACGGAGGCGGTGAAGGCCGCCGCCGACGGCAACCGGAGGCATGTCGACCTGGTCGGCCCGCCCGCGGCCCGCCCGTTCGCCGTGGCCGCGCTCGCCCGCGAGACCGGCCGTACGGTCCTGGCGGTGACGGCCACCGGCCGCGAGGCCGAGGACCTGGCCGCCGCCCTGCGCTCCCTGCTCCCGCCGGACGGCGTCGCGGAGTACCCCTCCTGGGAGACGCTGCCCCACGAGCGGCTCTCCCCCCGCTCCGACACCGTCGGCAGGCGCCTCGCCATCCTGCGGCGCCTGGCCCACCCGCGCCCCGACGACCCCGAGACCGGCCCGGTCTCCGTCGTCGTGGCCCCCATCCGCTCCGTTCTCCAGCCGCAGGTCAAGGGCCTGGGCGACCTGGAACCCGTCATCCTGCGCACCGGCGTGAGCGCCGACCTGGGCGAGACCGTCGAGGCGCTCGCGGCAGCCGCGTACTCCCGCGTCGAACTCGTGGAGAAGCGCGGCGAGTTCGCGGTCCGCGGCGGCATCCTGGATGTCTTCCCCCCCACCGAGGAGCACCCGCTGCGCGTGGAGTTCTGGGGCGACGACGTCGAGGAGATCCGCTACTTCAAGATCGCGGACCAGCGCTCGCTGGAGGTCGCCGAACACGGGCTGTGGGCGCCGCCCTGCCGCGAACTGCTGCTCACCGAGGACGTGCGGGCAAGGGCGGAGGCCCTCGCCGAGGCCCACCCTGAGCTCGGTGAACTCCTCGGCAAGATCGCCGAGGGCATCGCCGTGGAGGGCATGGAATCGCTCGCCCCGGTCCTCGTCGACGACATGGAACTGCTCCTCGACGTCCTGCCCGAGGGCGCGATGACGGTCGTGTGCGACCCCGAGCGGGTACGGACCCGGGCCTCCGACCTCGTCGCGACCTCGCAGGAGTTCCTCCAGGCCTCCTGGGCGGCCACGGCGGGCGGCGGTGAGGCGCCCATCGACGTCGGCGCGGCCTCCCTGTGGTCCATCGCGGACGTACGGGACCGGGCGCGCGAGCTGGACATGATGTGGTGGTCGGTGTCGCCGTTCGCCGCCGACGGAGAACTGACAGACGCCTACGCCGGCGGGGTGGGGGACACCCTCAAGCTGGGCATGCACGCCCCCGAGACCTACCGCGGCGACACCGCCCGCGCGCTCGCCGACACCAAGGGCTGGCTGGCCGAGGGCTGGCACACGGTCTACGTCACCGAGGCGCACGGCCCGGCCGCCCGCACCGTCGAGGTACTCGGCGGCGAGGGCATCGCCGCCCGCCTCGACATCGACCTCGCCGACATCGGCCCCTCCGTCGTGCACGTGGCGTGCGGCTCCATCGACTACGGCTTCGTCGACCCGGCGCTGCGGCTCGCCGTCCTGACCGAGACCGACCTCTCCGGCCAGAAGGCGGCCGGCAAGGACGGCGCCCGGATGCCGGCCCGCCGCCGCAAGACGATCGACCCGCTGACCCTGGAGACCGGCGACTACATCGTCCACGAACAGCACGGGGTCGGCCGCTACATCGAGATGGTGCAGCGCACCGTCCAGACCGCGACCCGCGAGTACCTGGTCGTCGAGTACGCCCCCGCCAAGCGCGGCCAGCCGGGCGACCGCCTCTACATCCCCACCGACCAGCTGGAGCAGATCACCAAGTACGTCGGCGGCGAGGCCCCGACGATGCACCGCCTGGGCGGCGCCGACTGGACCAAGACCAAGGCGCGCGCCAAGAAGGCGGTCAAGGAGATCGCCGCGGACCTGATCAAGCTGTACTCGGCGCGGATGGCGGCCCCGGGCCACGCGTTCGGCGCCGACACGCCCTGGCAGCGCGAGCTGGAGGACGCGTTCCCGTACGCGGAGACCCCCGACCAGCTCACCACGATCGCCGAGGTCAAGGAGGACATGGAGAAGACGGTCCCGATGGACCGCCTGATCTGCGGCGACGTCGGCTACGGCAAGACGGAGATCGCGGTCCGCGCCGCGTTCAAGGCGGTGCAGGACGGCAAGCAGGTGGCGGTCCTGGTCCCGACGACCCTGCTGGTGCAGCAGCACTTCGGCACGTTCTCCGAGCGCTACTCGCAGTTCCCGGTCAACGTCCGCGCCCTGTCCCGCTTCCAGACGGACACCGAGGCCAAGGCGGTCCTGGAGGGGCTGCGCGAGGGCTCGGTCGACCTCGTCATCGGCACCCACCGCCTGTTCTCCTCGGAGACCAGGTTCAAGGACCTCGGCCTGGTCATCGTCGACGAGGAGCAGCGCTTCGGCGTCGAGCACAAGGAGCAGCTGAAGAAGCTCCGCGCCAACGTCGACGTCCTGACCATGTCCGCCACCCCCATCCCCCGTACGCTCGAAATGGCGGTGACCGGCATCCGGGAGATGTCCACGATCACCACCCCGCCGGAGGAACGGCACCCGGTGCTGACCTTCGTCGGCCCGTACGAGGAGAAGCAGATCGGCGCCGCGATCCGCCGTGAACTGCTGCGTGAGGGCCAGGTCTTCTACATCCACAACCGGGTCGAGTCCATCGACCGTGCGGCCGCCCGCCTGCGCGAGATCGTCCCGGAGGCGCGGATCGCCACGGCCCACGGCCAGATGTCGGAGCAGGCCCTCGAACAGGTGGTCGTCGACTTCTGGGAGAAGAAGTTCGACGTCCTGGTCTCCACGACGATCGTCGAGTCGGGCATCGACATCTCGAACGCCAACACGCTGATCGTGGAGCGCGGCGACAACTTCGGCCTGTCGCAACTGCACCAGCTGCGCGGCCGGGTCGGCCGTGGCCGCGAACGCGGCTACGCCTACTTCCTGTACCCGCCGGAGAAGCCCCTCACCGAGACCGCCCACGAACGCCTCGCCACGATCGCCCAGCACACCGAGATGGGCGCGGGCATGTACGTGGCGATGAAGGACCTGGAGATCCGCGGCGCGGGCAATCTCCTCGGCGGCGAGCAGTCGGGCCACATCGCCGGGGTCGGCTTCGACCTGTACGTGCGCATGGTGGGCGAGGCGGTCGCGGACTACCGCGCCTCCCTTGAGGGCGGGGTGGAGGAGGAGCCGCCGCTGGAGGTCAAGATCGAGCTTCCGGTCGACGCGCACGTCCCGCACGAGTACGCGCCGGGCGAGCGGCTGCGCCTCCAGGCGTATCGCTCCATCGCCTCCGCGAACACGGAGGAGGACGTCAAGGCCGTACGCGAGGAACTCGTCGACCGCTACGGCAAGTTGCCGGAGCCGGTCGAGAACCTGCTCCTGGTGGCGGGCCTCAGGATGCTCGCGCGGGCCTGCGGGGTCGGCGAGATCGTCCTCCAGGGCAACAACGTTCGCTTCGCGCCGGTGGAGTTGAGGGAGTCGCAGGAGCTGCGCCTCAAGCGCCTGTACCCGGGGACCGTCATCAAGCCCACGGCCCACCAGGTCCTCGTCCCGCGCCCGAAGACCGCGCGAGTCGGCGGAAAGCCCCTGGTGGGACGCGAACTGCTCGGCTGGACCGGGGAGTTCCTGGCCACGGTGCTGGGGTCCTAGGCGGACGGCGCACCGGTGGGGGAGGGGGCCGGAGGGCGGAACAGCAGGCTCGTCAAGGACTCGAAGACCTCGGCGGGGTCCTCCGCGCCCACCTGGCCGTCCAGGTGGTGACCGATCAGCAGGGTGGCGAAGCCGTGGGCGAGTGACCAGGCCGCGATGCCGGCGAAGTGGGTGTCGGCGCCGCGGCCTTCGGCGGGCGGTGCGGAGACGGCGTCCCGCAGCCGCCGGACGGCGAGGGTCCGGGCCGTCGTCAGCTCCAGGTCGTCCGCGCGGAGCGGCTCCGGGGAGAACATCACCTGGAAGTGGGCGGGATGCTCGCGCGCGAAGCGTACGTAGCGCCCGCCCGCGTCGCGCACGTCGCCCGCGCCGTCGAGCGCCGTGGCGAGAAGGCCGAAGCCCTCGGCCGCGACGGCCGTGAGCAGCCCGGCGCGGTCCTTGAAGTGGTAGGCGGGAGCGGCGTGGGAGACGCCCGCGCGCCGGGCCAGATCACGCAGGCTCACCGCGGAGGCTCCCTCGGCGGCGATGACGTCGAGAGCGGCGCCGAGGATCGCGCGCCGCAGGTCCCCGTGGTGGTACGGACGCGCCGGACCGCTCGTCTTCACGGGATCCATGACAGCAGCGTACGCCGTATCTAGGCATTGCCAAGTTCTGGGCCGCGGGTGCCCCGGGAGCGGGGGCGCCGGCCGGACCGGACGGAACCGGCCCCACCCGGCGGGGATGCCGTGGTGGGGCCTGGAGGGGATGGCGCTCGAAGCGTTCCGGCTACTGCTGCGGGGGCCGGTCGCGGTCCATGCCCATCGAGCCTTCCGCCTTCTGCTGCGCGTCGTCGACCTTGTCCGAGTATTTGTCGCCGGTCTTCTTGTTGACCTGCTTCTCGGCGGCGTCGGACATGTCCGCTGCTTTGTCCTGCGCAGCCCGGTTGTGCTTGAACTTGTCGAAGATGCCCATCCAGAGCTCCTTCCCGGGTGACTCACGACCGACGATACGCCCGGCGTGCACCTCTTGCCCAACGATGCCTGGTATGGCCGGGGATTGCGGGCCACTACCTTGGGCAGACGGGAATCACGTCCGATCGGGGCGGACCGGGGAGGCGAAGGGGAGGGACGCCGTGCTGCGTCTGAGGGGTGGGGCGGTCGCCGCCGCGCTGGTGGTGCTCGTCATGGGTGCCGGAGTCAGCGGCTGCAAGAAGGACGCCCTGGGTTCGGCGGGGCCGCAGGAGACCGCGGCCGGTGGCGGCGGCGCGGCTCTCACCGCCGTGGACTCGCTGACCGTCAAGGGGCGCGCGCCCAAGACCGGGTACACCAGGGAGCGGTTCGGCACGGCCTGGGCCGACACCGACGCGAACCGGTGCGACACCCGTGACGACATCCTCAAGCGGGACCTGGAGGACGTGAAGTTCAGCGACGGAAAGTGCAGGGTGTCCGGCGGGGCGCTCCGGCCCGATCCGTACGGCGGCCAGGACGTCACGTTCGTCCGCGGGCGCAGCCTGGTCGACATCGACCACCTCGTCGCGCTCTCGGACGCCTGGCAGACGGGCGCCAAGTACTGGGACGCGCGCAAGCGGATAGCGCTGGCCAACGACCCGCTCAACCTGCGGGCCGTGGGCGCGAGCGCCAATCGCAGCAAGGGCGACGGCGACACCGCGACCTGGCTCCCGCCGAACAAGACGTACCGCTGCACGTATGTCGCCGCGCAGGTCGCGGTGAAGAAGAAGTACGCGCTGTGGGTCACCGCCGCCGAGAAGGCGGCCATGAAGAAGGTCCTGGCGGGCTGCCCCGGCCAGAAACTCCCCTCGGGCGGCAACCCGACGGAGGCTCCGGCCCGGTTCCACGCGAAGTGAACCGAGCCCGCGCCGCTCAGTCCAGGGCGAGCAACAGGCGGGACAGCGTGCGCAGTTCGTCGTCGGGGTGGTCCTGGCCCGAGAGAGGGGTGTCGGTGACCAGGCGTTCCGGAGAGGCGATGTAGGCGCGGAGGGCGGGGTGGAGGTCCTTCGGTGAACGGCCCGTCGCGACCAGGGCCTTGAGGGCGCCGAGGCCGACCGGCGTGGGTCCGGCCAGGGCGGCGAGGACGGGGACCGCCCGGTCCGGTGAGCCGGTCAGCCAGTGGTGGGCCTCGGCGGCCGCCTTGCGGGTCCAGTCGTGGCCGGCTTCCAGCAGGGGCTCGACGAGGGGGAGCAGCGGAGCGGCGGCGGGGCCCATCGGCTCCAGGCCGCTCAGATACCAGTGGGTCTGGCCCTGGGACGAGAGCAGCGCCTCGTAGGTGCGCAGCGCGGTGTCGGGGTCACCGGTCACCTGGTGGTGGGCCACTGCCGCCGACGCCCGCAGTGAGGGGTCGCCGCTCCGCGTCGCTTCGAGCAGGAGGCCGGTGATCTCCGGTGTGCGCACGCCGTTGGCGCCGAGTCGGCGGGCGGCGACGATGGCCGCGCGGCGGGTCCTGAGGCAGGCGGTCAGTTCGGGCTGGGCCGCCTGGGCCGCGGTGCCGAACGGGGTCAGGGCCTGGACCAGCGCGATGCCGTCGTTGCCGGTGGCGCCCGCGGCCAGCTCGCGCCGGATCACGGGTATCAGCCGCTCGGCGGCTTCCGGGAAGTGCCGTGCCGCCGCCGCGAGCAGCCGGGGGCCGGGGCGATCGAGTACCAGGTCCAGGGCGCGCGGGTCGCGGGAGCGCACCAGCGCGAGGAGCGCGGGTTCGGCCGCCTCGCCGTCGGCCCCGGCGCGTTCGTGGAGCGCGTCCCGGAGGGCCGCGTCCGGCTCGGGCAGGCACTCGACCCAGTAGCCGATCGTGCGCAGCAGGGAGGTGGGCTTGCCCTGGTGGGGCAGCGCGGCCGTCAACAGGTCCAGGACGTCACGCTCGCGGTCGCGCCACTTCTCGGCGATGCCTCCGGCCAGCCAGGAACCGCGCGAGCCGATGTCCCCGGCCGCGATCCAGCGGGCGGCCACGGTGAGGGCGGCGTCCGGTTCCCGGGTGAGCAGGTCGCTGAGCCGTTCCCCCCGCGTGCTGGTGTCCGGCCAGGGGAACTCGTCCTCTCCGGGGTCGGGTTCGGCACCGTCCTCGGCGAAGACCTCCACGAGTTCCGGTGCGTACGGCGGACCGGACCGTTCGGCGCTCAACTGGGCCGCGGCGAGCCGCACCTCGGGCAGCGGGCTGTCCAGGGGTTCCAGGACCCGGCCGAAGCGGTTCAGGACCACCAGGGCGTCCGCCCGCACCGCCGGGACGGGATCGTCGGCGTAGAGCGCTTCGACCTGCTCGGCGGCCAGGCCCCGCAGGCCGGGCGACAGCCGGTCGGCCACGGCCGCGACCGTCCGCAGCGCGGCCCGGCGCACCCCGCGCTCCGGGTCCCCGAGGCACGGCAGCAACTCAGGGAGCACCACGCAGAGTTCCGCGCAGACCGCGGCGACATCGCTGGCGGGCCAGTGCGGCGATTCGGCGAACGCGGGGTCGTGGCCGGCGAGGACGGCGAGCAGCATCAGCAGGTCCTCGCGCTTGCCCGGCGTGTGCAGGGCGGCGTGGGCGAGGAAGGGGACCGCCGGTGCCGAGGCCTCGTAGATCGTGCCCTGGTGGTGGATATTGCCGTAGAGCTCGTAGATCGCCTCGCTCGCGGCTTCCTCGTCGTCGCCGTACAGCGCCCTGATCAGCTCGGGAACGTCCTCGGCGGGGCCGTAGGCGTGGGTCAGCTCGGACCACCGGACGGCGTCCAGCTCGGCCGGAGATCTCATGCGCGCTCCTCGATCGATCAGGTGCGCCGACCCTACCGACCCCGTCCGACAACGGGCGCGGTCCGCAGGGCGGCTATGAGATCACCGAGCTGCCGCGCCCCGGTGACCAGCACGGCCTCCGGCACATCGCTCTCGCGGAGGAGGATCGTTCCGGCGGGGGTGCCGGCCACGTAGACGCAGTCCGAACCGTCGGGGCTGAACGTGGACTTCTGCCAGGTGTACGGGGTTATGGAGGGCACCGCTCACAGGCTCCGGATGACGTTGTTGACGAGGTCGCGGGTGGGCTTGGGCTCGAGGGCGACGGTTTCCATGCGGTCGAGGATAGTTCGGTACTTCGCCAACTGGGCTTGTGCGTCGAGGAAGTCACAGCCGTGGTGGGTGTCGAGCTGGACGGTGTCGAGGTGAGGGTCGCTGCCGTGCACGTAGTTGATCGACTGCCCGTTTCCGGGGAAGCCCCCACAGGTGTAGGGGATCACCCGGAGCGTGATGTGGTCCTCCTCGCTGAGGGCGAGGAGATGTGTCAACTGGTCCCGGGCGGTGGCCGGTCCGCCGTACTGGATGTGCAGGGCCGACTCGTGGAGCAGCGCGGTGTACGGCGGGGGTTCGGCGCGGTGCAGGACCGTCTGGCGCTTGATGCGGTGCGAGAGCCGGTGCTCGATCTCGTAGGCGCGGAAGGCGGGAACGGCCTCCCGCAGCATGGCCCGCGTGTGGTCGGGGGTTTGGAGGAGGGCCGGGATGTGGATGGCCAGGGAGACCCTCAACCGTGATGCGTGGTGCTCGAGTTCGGCGAGGTCGACCAGGTCGGCGGGCAGGTGGTCGCGGTAGTCGTCCCACCATCCGCGGGTCCGCCGTCCGGTCATCGCCGTGAGGGCGTCGAGCAGCGGTTCGTCCGCACAGTCGTAGGCGCGCGCGACGGCGCGTACGCGGTCGGCGCTCACCGGGTAGCGGCCGGCCTCGATCATGCTGAGCCGCGCCTGCTGCAAGCCCAGTCCGGCCGCCGCCTCGGTCGAGGTGAACCCTGCGTGCTCGCGGAGCTTGCGCAGTTCGATGCCGAGGCGACGTTGCCGCAGCGTCGGGGTGTTGGTGGGCGGCACTGCCGTTCCTCTCGTCGGGCGACGGATCGGCTCCGGTCCCTCACACGGGTGAATCCGCCGGGATTATCACGGTGAAGGTAGCAGGGCTATTACTTTTAGCCCTACGGTCGGAGAGTCCAAGTCGCTCGACTCCGCCCGCCCGTAAGCCGGAAGCGCATCGCAGCCGCGACATGCCACCGCCCGGCCGGACTGGTAGAGCGCACCCGAATACCCCCGCCGCAGGAGGCGTTCATGGTCACCGTATCCCCGCAGAAGTCCGATGCGTCCCCCTCTTGGGCGTACGCCCTCCAGCTCCCGCACGATCCGCTCGCGCCCCGCGTCGCCCGGGTCACCCTCAGGGCTGTTCTCGGCGGGTACGGGATGGACGCCGTCTCCGACGCGGCCGAGTTGCTGGCCTCGGAGCTCGTCACCAACGCCTACCGGCACTCGGGCGGCCCCGCGACGCTGCGGCTCCGGGCCCTCGACGGGGGCCGGCTGCGGATCAGTGTCCGGGACGGCGACCCGCGCATCCCGCCCCCGTTCGACAGGCGGCACGGCGTGCTCGGTCCCGTACCGGTCGAAGCGGGCGGCGGGCGTGGGCTGTTCCTCGTGTGCCACTACGCGGACGCCTGGGGCGGCCATCCGCTCGGGGACGATCTGTTCGGCCGGAACGGGAAGGTGCTGTGGTGCGAGGTGGGGCCGCCGTGGGGGGGTGGCCCCGGAACGGGTCGGCGCGTGACCGGCGGCGCGGTCACCGCCTTCGCCGACGCCCTGCCCGCCGAGCGGGACGCGGTCCTCGGCGGGTTCATCGACGTACTCGCCGGGCCGCCGGCCCATCCGGTGATCGGGGTCCAGCGCGGGACCCGGCGAGGCGCGGCCCGGTGAGGGCGGGCCGCCTGGTGTCAGCGCAGGTAGGGGTTGCCGGCACCCTGGCCCGGCCACGGGGCCGGAACCGCGCCGGCCATGGCGTTGCGCGGGGTGGGCTTGTCGAACAGGGGGCCCACCAGCAGCCACACGGCGACGGCGAAGGTGGTGAGGGCGACCAGGCCCAGGGCCCCGTCTCCCCTGTCCGCCGGGACGTTCGCCAGCGACAGCGACCCCACCTCGTACAGCGCGAACGCGATGAAGGCGCCCCAGTCGGACCCGCGCCCGCGGCGGATCGCCACGTACAGGAACGGCACCCACACCAGCAGACCGAACGATCCGACCGCCAGCACCGACCACGCCAGCCGCTGGAACCAGCCGGCTTCCAAGCGCTTGTCCATCACACCCCCGAAGACCCCACGAACCCCCGAGAGGAATCCCGGGCCCCCGAGAAACCGCTCGGGGGCGCCATGTTCCCATCCCCTGCGTCACGCGTGCGCGTGTTCCCCCTTCAGAGAGGTCACGATCCGGGCGGTCAGCTTCTTCGCCGTGGCCGCGCCGTTGTCGTGTCCGTCCGTGGACATCACCGAGACGATGTCCGTCCCGGACTGCGCCGCGATCAGCGTCGAGCCGTTCTGCCAGGCGCTGTTGGTCAGTGTGATCGTGTAGGCGGCGTCACCGAGACCCGCGGTGTCCGCGCCGGTGACCTTCACCTTGGTGTGCGTGTCCGAGTCGGTGTAGCCGGCGCAGGCGGCGACGGCCTTCTTCAGATGCGCCATCACCGTCGTCGCGGTCGTACCGCGGAAGGTGTCGACCTCCTGGGCGATGTCCTCGGACGTGTTCTTGCTGACGTAGTCGTTCTGGGCGAAGGAGACCCCCGCGTCACCGGTGATCGATATCCAGCTGGTGCCACCGAGAAGGGAGCAGTCGGGCTTCGCCGCGGGGGCGGAGCTCGGTGCCGTGTACATGGGGCCGGAGTCCCGTGCGCCCTTCGGGTCGACCGCGAAACCGGCGGCGAAGAAGGAGGCGGGCGCCAGCGTCTTCTTGAGCCGCGCGCCGGTCAGCAGACCGGCGTTCGGGTCCTTGGACGCCTTGGTCGCGGTGGCGGAAGAGGACGAGGTGCCGCTCGCGGAGGAGCAGGCCGTCAGGGCGAGCGGGAGAACGGCGGCGACGAGCACTGCCTTGGCCGCGCGGGAGGGATGACGCATCGGAATCTGTCCTTCGAGGTGAGGCCGGAACGGGCCGGGTGTCCGTTCGGGCAGGGCTTTCGGCTGCGGGAACTCTGAACGCGCGACAGGCCGGGCAGAGTCGAAGCGGTGCGGTGCGGTGCGGTGCGGTGCGGTGCGAGCGGCCCGGGGCGCGGGGCGGGCGGTGCGGGGTGTACGGCGACGGGTCAGCGCGTGTTCGCGTCCGTGCCGGCCGAACCGGTGTGCTGCCGGACGGGGGGCCGCGGGGTCGTGGACACCGAGTCCTTGCCGGCGCCGCCGCCGGGGTGACCGAGGCCGTGGCCGTGGCCGCCGGCGTTCGCCGAGACGACACCGATCACCACGAGGCCCACCGTGGCACTCAGCGCAGCCCTGCCTTTCATACCCACGACTGTTCCTCCCCCCGACGGACGCCTCGACGGCGGCCGCTCGTTCGCTGGGTCAATGAGACCAGAGCCTGTGAATCGAGTCAACACGGTTTACCCAGTATCTTGTGTGCACGCTGTGAACGGATAGATCTTGTCTGCGCCGGTATGCTCGACACCACAGGGGAATGTCGGAACGAGGGGAGCGGGTCGGGTGCAGGACAACGCGACCGAAGTGACCGCCGCCGGGATCGCACGACTGGCCGGCGTCGGCCGTGCGGCCGTGAGCAACTGGCGCCGCCGCCACCCCGACTTCCCCAAGCCCGTCGGCGGTACGGAGACCAGCCCGTCGTTCGCGCTCGCCGAGGTCGAGGCCTGGCTGCGCCACCAGGGCAAAATCGCCGAAGTGCCGTTGCGGGAACGGGTATGGCAGCAACTCGCCGGCCACCCCGAGGGCCCGGCCACCGCGATCACCCACGCCGGTTTCGTGCTGCTGCTCATCCATGACCGGCCCACGGTCTGGCTGGAGGCGAGCGCCGGTTCCGACGAGCGTCTCGCCGCGCTGCTGCCCGCCGCGCTGGAGCAGGTGGCCGCCCCGCGGTTCGGCTGGGCGCGAGGTGAAGGCGGCGTTCACGCCGAGGCGGGCGAGGGGGTGCCGCCGACTGTGAATCGATCGGTGGCTGTGAACACTTCGGACGCCGTTCCAGGGGGATCGGCCACGCCGTACCCCTCTGCCGCCCCTGCCACCTCAGTCGCCCCAGCCGTCCCTGCCGCCCCAACCGTCCCTGGCGTCACCCCCACCACCCCCACCACCCCCACCACCCCCGGCGCCTCCGCGATGCCCTTCCCCACCGGCCCCCAGCTGTTCCCCTCCACCCCCCTCCTGCGCGGAGTGGCCGAGCTCGCCGCCGAGTCGGGCGCCCGCCAGACCTTCGAGTTCCTGCTCGGACGCCATCTCGACGCCAACCCGCGCCAGTACACGCCCACCCCCACCGAGCTGGCCCGCCTCATGGCCGACCTCGCCGGCCCCGCCCGCACCGTCCTCGACCCGGCCTGCGGCACCGGCGCCCTGCTGCGCGCCCTCGACGCCCGCCCCGGCCAGGAGCTGTACGTCCAGGACAGCGCGCCCGAACTCGCCGTGCTCACCGCTCTCCGGCTCGCCCTGCACGGGCGGGCCACCGTGCGGGCGGCCGTCGGCGACAGCCTGCGCGCCGACGCGTTCCCGCGGCTGCGCGCCGACACCGTCCTGTGCCACCCCCCGTTCAACGAGCGCAACTGGGGTCATGACGAACTGGCCTACGACCCCCGCTGGGAGTACGGCTTCCCGGCCCGCGCCGAGTCCGAGCTGGCCTGGGTGCAGCACGCGCTGGCCCGGCTGCGGGACGGCGGCACCGCCGTGCTGCTCATGCCGCCCGCCACGGCCTCCCGCCGTTCCGGCCGCCGGATCCGCGCCGACCTGCTGCGCCGCGGCGCGTTGCGGGCCGTCGTCGCCCTGCCGGTCGGCGCGGCGGCCCCGTACAACATCCCCCTGCACCTGTGGGTCCTGCGCCGGCCCGAGAGGACGCCCGGCCCGGCCGAGGTGCTGCTCGCCGACGCCGGGCAGTTCGCCGGCGAGGGGCGGGGCGGTCCCGACTGGCAGGCCGTCCAGGACGTCGTGCTCGACGCCTGGCGGGCCCACGACCGCGACGGCACCCTTCCGGAGCGGCCCGGTCTGGCGCGTTCGGTTCCCGTCATCGAACTCCTCGACGACGATGTCGACCTCGCCCCGGCCCGTCACCTCCCGCCCCCGGCCGCGGCCGACGGCGCCGAGCAGCTCGCGGCCGTACGCGCGTGCCTGGACGCGACACTGCGCCTGACGTCCGGTCTCACCCCGCCCCCCGCCGTGAAGGCGCCGCCCGCCCGCTGGCCGCTCACCACCGTCGGTGAACTCGCCCGCGGGAGCGCCCTGGTGATGCGTACGGGCGGGAACGGCGGTCACGCGCGCGTGCCCGTCCTCACCGACCACGACGTGCTCGCCGGCACCGGCCCCTCGGGGACGCTGCCCGAGAGCGAGGAGGAAGCCGTGCTGACGGAGGCCGGCGACGTGGTCGTGCCGGTGCTCGGCGGCGGCTCGGTGGTCCGGGTGGTCGACCCCGCGACGGCGGGCGCCGTCCTGGGGCGCAACCTCGTGCTCCTGCACCCCGATCCCGCCGCGCTCGACCCGTGGTTCCTCGCCGGGTTCCTGCGGGGCACCGCCAACAACCGCCAGGCCAGCAGTTATGCGTCCACCGCCACCCGGCTCGACGTGCGCAGGCTCCAGTTGCCCCGGCTCCCGCTGGACGAACAGCGGCGCTACGGCGCCCGGTTCCGGGCGCTCGACGAGTTCGAGCGGGTGCTCCGGCACGCGGGCAGACTCGGTGACCAGCTCGTGCGCGGTATGTACGACGGGCTGACGGACGGGACCGTGCCCCCGGGATGAGGCCCCCGCGCGCACGGTTCGCGCGCCCGGCTGCCGCTGGTCCGTCCCCATACGTCACCCGCGGCGCCGTACGAAGTGATCAGCGCGACAACGGTTCCGTACAACCCCGGACCGGTCTTCCGCGTCGGCCTATACGCTCGAACTCCGACATCGAACGCAGGCCCGGGAGCAGTCATGTACGGCCACGACGGGGCGCCACCCACCCGCAGTGCGGGAACCGTCATCACCCTGCGCGTGCTGATCGCCTCCGCGGCGATCCTCTCGTGCGGCCTGCTCGCCTGTGTTCCGCTGTTCCGGGTCGCGCTCCAGCGCGGACGGTGGTTCGACTGGGCGGCGGCCTGGCTGTCGCTGCCGGTGACCATCGGCGCGCTCATGGTCGTCGGCACGGTGCCGGACAGCGACCACCGAGGCGATGTCGCGCTGGGCGTGGCGTGGACCGTCGCCGCCGGCAGCATCGCGTACCACCTGATCGTCGACATCCGTTCCCGCGCCGAGGAGCGGCGGTTCACGGGCTACGCCCCGCCCTACGCGCAGGCCTTCCCCGCGGCGTACGGCTATCCGCGGCCCTTGCCGCCGTACCCGGGCCTGCCCGCATCGCGGCCGCAGCCTCCCGTACCGGGGCCGTACACGCCGAGTACGCCCTTGTCCCGGCTTCCCGTTCCCCAGCCTCCGCCGCCGGGGCGTCCCGCGCCCGCCCGCATCGATCAGGTGCGCGCCGAGCTCGACGAACTCAGCGACTACCTGCGCAAGCACGGGGACCGGGGGCACGGCGGACACGAGGGCGGACGGTGACCGGGGCGGCCGCACGGGTCGTCGCCGGCCGGTACGAACTGGCCACGCTCATCGGGCAGGGAGGCATGGGCCAGGTCTGGACGGCCTACGACCAGCGGCTCGACCGGCGCGTCGCGGTGAAGCTGCTGCGCCCCGACAGGGTCGTCGGCCAGGACGCCGACGAACTGCGCCGCCGTTTCGCGCGCGAGTGCCGGGTGACCGCCCAGGTCGACCATCCCGGCCTGGTCACCGTGCACGACGCGGGCAGCGAGGGCGAGGAGCTGTTCCTCGTCATGCAGTACGTGGACGGCGCCGACCTCGCCGATCACCTCGCCGAACACGACCCCTACCCGTGGCAGTGGACGGTCGCGGTCGCCGCGCAACTGTGCGCCGTCCTGAGCGCCGTGCACGCCGTGCCGATCGTCCACCGTGACCTCAAGCCGCGCAACGTGATGGTGAAGCAGGACGGCACGGTGACCGTCCTCGACCTCGGGGTCGCCTCCGTCATGGACAGCGACACCACCCGCCTCACGCACACCGGCTCCCCGATCGGCTCGCCCGCCTACATGGCGCCCGAGCAGGCGATGGGCGGCGCGGTCGGCCCGTACACCGATCTGTACGCGCTCGGTGTGCTGATACACGAACTCCTCAGCGGCGAGGTGCCGTTCACGGGCTCGACGGCGCTCGGCGTGCTGCACCGCCATCTGTACGAGCCGCCGTTGCCCGTGCGCCGGCTGCGCCCCGAGGTCCCCGAGGCGCTGGAGAGCCTGGTGCTGCGCCTGCTGGCCAAGGACCCGCAGCACCGGCCGGACTCGGCGCAGGAGGTGTACGAGCAACTGGCGCCGCTCCTGCCTCCGCGCGGGACCCCCACCGGGGCCCCGCTCGACCCCACGCGCCCCTTCCTGCGCCCGCACGCCCCCTGGCCGGACCGGGCGCGCACACCCGCGCCCCGGCCCGCACCCGTCGTGCCCGAAGCGGGCAGGCCCGATGTCGCCGACGCCGTCGACGAGGTGAAGCGCCTTCTGGGCGAGGGCCGCATCACCCAGGCCGTCGACATCCTCGGCGCGATCCTGCCCACCGCCGCACAGCAGCACGGCGAGCGCTCCCCGGTCGTACGCACCCTGCGCAGGCAGTACGCGGCCACCCTCATGGACGACGGCCAGTACCGGCGCGCACTGCCCGAACTGCGCCGCCTCGCCGACGAACGCGCCGCCGAGGCGGGCCTCGCCGACCCCGAGTCCCTGCGCCATCGCTACGAATCCGCCCAGTGCCTTGAGCAGTTGGGCGAACCGGCGGAGGCGCTCACCGAGTACCGGGCGCTGCTGCCGTACTACGAGAACCGGTACGCGGGCGGCGACCCGGACCTCGCCCTCGACGTCCGCCGCCGCATCGGGCATCTGCTGCTCGCGCTCGGCGACCGCGCCGCCGCCGGCGACACGCTGGTCCGGCTGCTGCACGACGTGGAACGGCTGCACGGACCCGGACACCCGCTCGCGGCCGAGGTCCGGCGGACCTTGCAATGGCTGGGGCAGGTGCGTGGCTAGATTTTGCCGTGTCCTGAGAGGATCTTGTGATTCTCCAGGGGCTTTCGTTTCCGAACGGGCATGCGTGGCCCGTTAAGTTGACCTGTTTCGTGCCGTGCGCGCCTCCTCGCGCGCTGTGTTCGCCGTCATCGCGCGACCGGCCGTACCACCGAACAACCAGGGGTAGGTTCACTTGTCCGAGCATCGTCAGTCGCGCAAGCGCAGGTACATCACCTGGGGGGTGGCCGGGGCCGCCGTCGTCGCCGGTGCCGGCATCGCCGCGCAGAGCTCCATGGCGGCCACGACCTGGCCCGCCCAGAAGACCTTCACGGGCCGCGCCTTCGACACCTGCGCCGCGCCCTCGTCCGACGCGATGAAGGCATGGAACACAGGCTTCTACGGAGCCGCCGCCGTGTACATCGGCGGCAAGAACCGCGGGTGCAACCAGCCCAACCTCACCGCGTCCTGGGTGAAGTCGGTCAGCACCATGGGCTGGAAGCTCGTCCCGCTCTACGTCGGCGCCCAGCCCTCCTGCCAGACCGGGAGCAGCCCCGAGAAGATCACCGCCGCGACCGCCGCCTCGCTCGGCGCGGCCGACGGAGCGGACGCGGTCGCCAAGGCATCGGCCCTCGGCATGAAGGCCGGCAGCCCGGTCTACCTCGACATGGAGTCGTACGACATCACGAACAAGGCGTGCAACGACGCCGTGCTCACGTATGTGCGCTCCTTCGACAAGGCCCTGCGCGCCAAGACGTACCGCTCCGGGTACTACGGCTTCACCAGCTCCAGCGCCAAGGCCGTCGCGACCGCCGCCGACAAGACGGACCTGCCGGGCAACCTCTGGTACGCGTTGTGGGACAAGACGAACACCACGACCACCGACTGGCCCTGGGGCGCCACCCAGTTCACCGGCCACAGCCGCGCGCACCAGTACATGGTCAACAGCAAGGAGACGCACGGCGGCGTCACGTTCACCGTGGACCGCGACGCCTGGGACGCGCCGGTCGCCATCACCGGCTGACGCGCCGACGGCCGCGGAGGGGACGGACGCGGCGGGGCGATCGGGCGACCGGTCGGCCCGCCGTCACCCGTACGGGCGGACAACGGCCGTTCCCCGAGGCGGGGAAGACCCGGCGGTGCCCGAAGTCGTCGTGAATCGTTGGTCGAATGGCTGGCCGAGAGGCGGGCCACTGCCTACCATCGATCACCGCAAGACTTTGTGCACCGTCGCACAATCTCCTCGGGAGGCTTCCTTGCACCGCCGCCGTCGCACCGCGCTCGTCCTCTCCGCCGCGATCGTCGCCGCGGCCCCCGTGCTCACCGGTTGTGGCAGCGATGCCCATCCGGGCGCGGCGGCCGTCGTCGGCGACAGCCGGATCACCGTCTCGCAGCTGGAGAGCCGGGTCGGCGAGGTGCGCTCGGCGCAGCGGGCCGCCAGCAAGGACGACGCGCAGTACGCGCAGGTCGTCGCGAGCACCGCCACCCTGACCCGCGACACCCTGCACGGCATGGTGCTGGACCGGGTCCTGGACCGGGCGGCCGGGAACGCCGGTGTGACCGTGACCCGCAAGGACTCCCAGCAGATGCGCGCGGCCCTCGAACAGCAGGCGGGCGGCTCGAAGGCGCTGGAGACGGCCTGGCTGTCGAACTACGGTGTGGCTCCCAAGCGCCTCGACGACAGCCTCCGTACCGAGATCGAGGCCCGCAAGCTCGCCGCCGCGATCGGTGCCGACATGAACACCACCGCGGGCAAGGCCGCCTTCTGGAAGGCCATGTCCGCCGCCTCCAAGCAGCTGCGTGTGGACCTGAACCCGCGGTACGGCACCTGGGACGTCCAGAAGAGCAGCCGCGTCGACGCGAGGACGCCGTGGCTGCGTGAGGTCTCCGTGGCGGCCGCGCAGCAGCCCGCCTAGGGCCCTGGTCCACAGGGGGGCGACCGGCCGCGACCGGCCGCCTCGCCCCCGGCCTGTGGACAACTCCGGGGGTGTCGGCGGTGTGGGTTACGTTCGAGGGGTGAACGCAACCAGTGAACCGACGGGGGCCGCTCAGGGCGGCCGGCGGACCGCGTCCGACGCGACCGCCGAGAGCGTGACCGCGGCTGCCGTGACCGCGTCCGACGCGACCGCCGAGGACGTGAGCGACGGCGGTCCCGGCCGGATCGTCCTGCTCACCACCAGCCACCGTGTCGCTCCCGGTCTGCTGTCCTGGCAGGCATGGCAGGCGCTGCACGGTGCCGACCGGGTGCTGTGCTCGGACGGAGCGCACCCTCAGGTGCCGTATCTGCGCGAGGCAGGCGTCGGCGTCGACACCGAGTCCCCGAGCGCGCGCGAGCTGGTCGACGCGTGTGCCGGCGGGCGCACGGTGGTCGTCGTCGCCACCGGTGAGGGCGATGCCGGACTCACCGACGGTCTGGCCCGTCTCGCCGGCTCCGGCCGGATACGGATGCCCGACCTGGAACTGCTGCCCGCCTCGTACGACCTGCCGGGCGCCCGGCTGCTCGACCTCGTCCAGGTGATGGACCGCATCCGCGCCGAGTGCCCCTGGTCGTCCCGTCAGACCCACGAGGGCCTGGCGAAGTACGGCCTGGAGGAGGCGTACGAGCTCGTCGAGGCCATCGAGGAGGGTGACCGGGACGAGCTGCGGGAGGAACTGGGTGACGTCCTGCTCCAGGTCGTGTTCCACTCCCGGATCGCCGAGGACGACCCGGAGGCCCCGTTCTCGATCGACGACGTGGCCGGCGGGATCGTCGCCAAGCTGATCCACCGCCACCCCCATGTCTTCGGGGACGAGACGGCCACCACGCCCGAGGAGGTCAAGGAGCACTGGCTGCGGACCAAGGCCGAGGAGAAGCGGCGCACCTCCGTCACCCAGGGCGTCCCGCTCGGTCAGGCGGGCCTGGCCCTGTCGGCCAAGCTGTCGTCCCGGGCGCGCACGGCGGGACTCGACGTTCCGCTGCCCGCCGGCGAGGGCGTGGGGTACGAACTGCTGGCGATGGCCGTCCGGGCGGAGGCCGAGGGCGTCGACCCCGAGGCGGCCCTGCGCGCGGCTGCCCGCACCTACCGCGACGCGATCCGAGCGGCGGAGGGCCACGGGGAGACCACCGGGGACGAGGGTTCCACCGAGGACGACGACCAGGGCGACGACTAGGACGACGACCAGGGCGACGACCAGGGCGACGGCTAGGGCGTCGATCGGAGCGTCCGTGAGGCGGGTGGCCGGGGTGTCGGGTGGGTGCCCCGGCCGGCCCGGCACCGTGCGGTCGGGAGCCCGTCGGCCGCTGCGGATACCGTCGGGGAGTGACCGAGCCCGAAGCCACCGCCAGCGCCGCCCCCGAACTCTTCACCTGGGAGTTCGCCACCGACCCGTACCCGGCCTACGCCTGGCTCAGGGAGCACGCGCCCGTGCACCGCACCCGGCTGCCCAGCGGCGTGGAGGCCTGGCTCGTCACGCGGTACGCCGACGCCAAGCAGACGCTCGCCGACCAGCGGCTGTCCAAGAACCCCGCGCACCACGACGAGCCCGCGCACGCGAAGGGCCGGACCGGTATCCCCGGGGAGCGCAAGGCCGAGCTGATGACGCATCTGCTGAACATCGACCCGCCGGACCACACCCGGCTGCGGCGGCTCGTCAGCAAGGCGTTCACACCCCGGCGCGTGGCCGAATTCGTCCCGCGGGTGCAGGAGCTGACGGATCAGCTCATCGACGGGTTCGCGGCCAGGGGCTCCGCCGACCTCATCCACGAGTTCGCCTTCCCGCTCCCCATCTACGCCATCTGCGACCTGCTCGGCGTCCCGCGCGAGGACCAGGACGACTTCCGGGACTGGGCGGGCATGATGATCCGGCACGGCGGCGGCCCCAGGGGCGGGGTCGCCCGGTCCGTGAAGAAGATGCGCGGGTATCTCGCCGAGCTCATCCACCGCAAGCGCGAGGCGCTGACCGCGGAGCCCGAGCCCGGCGAGGACCTCATCTCCGGGCTCATCCGCGCCTCCGACCACGGGGAGCACCTCACCGAGAACGAGGCCGCCGCGATGGCCTTCATCCTGCTCTTCGCCGGGTTCGAGACGACGGTCAACCTCATCGGGAACGGGATGCACGCCCTGCTCACCCACCCCGGGCAGCGGGAGCGGCTCCAGTCCTCCCTCGCGGCCGGGGAGAGCGGTCTGCTGGAGACGGGGGTGGAGGAACTCCTGCGCTACGACGGGCCCGTGGAACTGGCCACCTGGCGGTTCGCGACCGAGGACGTGCGGATCGGCGGGCAGGACATCGCGGCCGGCGACCCCGTGCTCGTGGTCCTCGCGGCGGCGGACCGCGACCCGGAACGCTTCGAGGATCCGGACACGCTCGATCTTTCCCGACGTGACCTTCAGCACTTGGGTTACGGCCACGGCATCCACTACTGCCTGGGCGCGCCGCTCGCCCGGCTGGAGGGGCAGACCGCGATCCGTACGCTCCTCGACCGTCTTCCCGACATCCAACTCGCTGGAGAATCGGCTGATTTGCGCTGGCGCGGAGGCCTCATTATGCGGGGATTGCGCACACTTCCGGTGGAGTTCACCCCGGTCAAATAGGCCGTGATCGGCCCATCGCCGACCCTTCGCCTCCCCTGCTGAAGCGCTCCTTCCGCATACCGGAAGGAGCGCTCCCACGGCTACCGGAACATGACGGTCCATCAAATCTGTGATCTTCGCGTGATCTGTACTGCATCGACTTGTAACCAGCGATCGACTGCGACTACGTTCACCCATCAACGCGGCCCCCGTGCTTCCTGATTGACGGGAGTCGCGCTGCTCCCCGCTGTCACGCGAAAGGCTTCCGCATGCTCTCCGGGAACGGCCGTCACCGTCGCCCTCGTCAGGCCCCGGCACTCATCGTCGCCGCAGGGGTGACCGGATCGGCGATCGCCATCCCGTTGCTCGCCGCGGCGAGCGCGAGCGCCGCCGACGGAACCACCTGGGACCGGGTGGCACAGTGCGAGAGCGGTGGCGCGTGGAGCGCCAACCAGGGCAACGGGTACTACGGCGGCCTTCAGCTCGACCAGGAGAACTGGGAGGCGCACGGTGGTCTGGACTACGCCCCGACCGCCGACCAGGCCAGCCGCTCGCAGCAGATAGCCGTCGCCGAGAAGGTGCTCGACGACCAGGGACTCAAGGCCTGGCCGACCTGCGGGCCGCTCTCCGGGCTCAGTAAGGGCTCGGGCGAGATCAGCGTCGACACGGGCCTGGCCGGCGACTCGTCCAGCGGTGGTGACGACTCCAGTTCATACACTTCCTCCGGTTTGTCGACTTCGCCCAGCTCGTCCGCTTCGAGTGATTCGTCTGGTTCGGGCAACTCCTCGACCTCGGCCGACAGCACCCCGGCGCCGAGTGCTTCGCAGACCTCCGGCACTCCGGACGCGACGCCGGGCAAGAGCGACAAAACGGCTGATTCGGCCAAGTCGGGGCAGAAGGAAGCCTCTTCGAGCGCCTCCGCCACCCCGAGCGGCACCGGCGGGCGCCACCGCGGCGGCGAGGCCGCCGATGACGCCACCGGCGACACCGCCGACGGCTCGGCCGGACGGCACGCCGCGAGCGCCGAGAGCGACACCGCCGACGACTCGTACGCCGCAAAGGTCTTGGGCAGCATCTGGGACGGTTCCGGCGACCTCGGCCTCGGTGACGACTGGGACAAGCCGGCCGCTGCCGACACGTCGGCCGCCGACAGCGGTCCCGGCCTCGTCGTCCCTGGTCGGAGCATTGCCGTCGTCGCCGAAACGGCCCAGTAGTAGCGGGAGTTCGCGTCACGGTTCGCCGGGTAATGTCCCATTTGGTGCAAGTGAGAGATGGGTCTCAGAAGCCCTGATCGTCTTTGAATTTCCGTCGATCGACTGCTTACGGTCGTGACCGCTCGCCACAGCGGGCCCCGACGGTCGCAACGCCGAATCCTGCCAACGGCCGTACGGGAACAGTCGTCGCGTCATGCGCCGTAGGCAGGAGCGGGGGACCCAAGGTAAGTGCCGGGCCCGGGAGTCGAGAGACGTCCGGGATCGGCTTGGGGTGAAGCCGCGTGCCGGACGTCCTGGAGACGGGATCCGAGGCATGCGGCCGGGCAACTCATTCGGCCCGAACCCGACAGCTCACCTCGCAGGCGTCGGTGAGGGGATCTCTCCATGCTGTTCTCCAGCAAGGGCAAGCACCGCCGCCCGAACAAGGCCACCCGCGTCGCCGCTCTCGCCGGTGTCACCGGTGTCGCCATCGCCGCCCCGCTGATGGCGGCCGGCAACGCCTCCGCGGCCACCGCCTCCGAGTGGGACGCCGTCGCCCAGTGCGAGTCCGGCGGCAACTGGTCGATCAACACCGGCAACGGCTACTACGGCGGCCTTCAGTTCTCGTCCTCCACCTGGGCCGCGTACGGCGGCACCGCCTATGCCGCGAGCGCCGACCAGGCCTCGAAGTCGCAGCAGATCACCATCGGCGAGAAGGTCCTCGCCGCGCAGGGCAAGGGCGCCTGGCCGACCTGCGGCACCGGACTGTCGAGCACCCCCTACGGCGGCGGCTCCGCCCCGGCGGCCCCGTCCGCGCCCTCCTCGTCGAGCGCCTCGCAGAGCGCCCCCGCCACCCGGACGACGGAGCAGCCCGCCTCCCGTTCCGCGGAGCGCCCCGCCGCCCAGAAGACCGTCACCACGCCGACCGGCAAGAAGGTCAAGAAGGGCGACGGCGAGTACAAGGTCGTCAAGGGCGACACCCTGAGCTCGATCGCCGAGAAGAAGCACGTCAAGGGCGGTTGGCAGAAGCTGTTCAAGCTGAACAAGGACATCGTCGCCGACGCCGACGTCATCTACCCGGGCCAGCAGCTGCACCTGAGCTGAGCTGAGCCGATCCGGACGGCGCGGCACGCCGGTCGACCCGGCCGCTTTCGGCGGACGGCGGCCGGGACACCGGCACCGCGCCGCGACCCCGGCAGGCAACAGCCCCCTCGTGGGGTCTCCGCACGCACCGGAGACCCGTCGAGGCTCCCCGTCCCCACGGGCTCCCCGCTCCGGCGCGTGTTCCCCCGCACGCGCCGGAGCGGGGTTTTTTATTTCTTTTTTTGTTCCGTTCAGAAACAATATGTACGCTCAGTTCCGCTCAAGGGGTGGTCGATCGCTGGCCGATCCCCCTGAGCCGGTTAGGCTCATCCCGCGGGGCTGCCAAGCTCCGCGTACCCGCGTCACATCCCATAAGGAGATGCTCGTGCCGTCCATCGACGTCGTCGTAGCCCGGGAAATCCTGGACTCCCGAGGCAACCCCACGGTCGAGGTCGAGGTCGGCCTCGACGACGGCAGCACGGGTCGTGCCGCCGTTCCGTCCGGCGCCTCCACCGGAGCGTTCGAGGCCATCGAGCTTCGCGACGGTGACCCCAACCGCTACCACGGCAAGGGTGTCGAGAAGGCCGTCCTCGCCGTCATCGAGCAGATCGGCCCGGAGCTCGTCGGCTACGACGCCACCGAGCAGCGCCTGATCGACCAGGCGATGTTCGACCTCGACGCCACCGACAACAAGGGCTCGCTCGGCGCCAACGCCATCCTCGGCGTCTCGCTCGCCGTCGCGCACGCCGCCTCCGAGGCGTCCGACCTGCCGCTCTTCCGCTACCTCGGCGGCCCGAACGCGCACCTGCTGCCCGTTCCGATGATGAACATCCTGAACGGCGGCTCGCACGCCGACTCCAACGTGGACATCCAGGAGTTCATGATCGCGCCGATCGGCGCGGAGTCCTTCTCCGAGGCCCTGCGCTGGGGCGCCGAGGTCTACCACACCCTCAAGAAGGTGCTGAAGACCAAGGGCCTGTCCACCGGCCTCGGCGACGAGGGCGGCTTCGCCCCGAACCTTGAGTCCAACCGCGCCGCCCTCGACCTCATCGTCGAGGCCATCAAGCAGGCCGGTTACATCCCCGGTGAGCAGATCGCGCTCGCGCTCGACGTCGCCGCGTCCGAGTTCTACAAGGACGGCAAGTACGAGTTCGAGGGCAAGTCCCGCTCGGCCGCCGAGATGACCGAGTACTACGAGGAGCTCGTCTCCGCGTACCCGCTCGTCTCCATCGAGGACCCGCTGTACGAGGACGACTGGGCCGGCTGGAAGGTCATCACCGACAAGCTGGGCGACAAGGTCCAGATCGTCGGCGACGACCTCTTCGTCACCAACCCGGAGCGTCTGGCTCGCGGCATCGAGGAGGGCTCGGCCAACGCCCTGCTCGTCAAGGTCAACCAGATCGGTTCGCTGACCGAGACCCTGGACGCCGTCGAGCTGGCCCAGCGCAACGGCTTCAAGTGCATGATGTCCCACCGCTCCGGCGAGACCGAGGACGTCACCATCGCCGACCTCGCGGTCGCCGTGAACTGCGGTCAGATCAAGACCGGCGCCCCGGCCCGCTCGGACCGCGTCGCCAAGTACAACCAGCTGCTGCGCATCGAGGAGATCCTCGACGACGCCGCGGTGTACGCCGGCCGCTCGGCGTTCCCCCGCTTCAAGGGCTGAGCGAGCACCGTTCGCGAGCGCCGAGCCGCACGGCTCGGCAAGCGTCCTCCGTACGTCCCCGTACCCGGTCCCGTACCGTGTGCGGGGACGTACGCACGTGACGGGCCCCCACCGCGGGCCGGCAGCGGGGAGGCGGGATTCATGGCCGTGAAGGACCGGGACCGGTTCTCCACCTCGACCAGGCTGAAGCTGCTCGGCGAGCAGACGGCGGCCAGGGTCTACCGCTCCCAGACCAAACGGCAGGCGCGCCGCTCCCGGCTGACCGGCCGGGCCGCGCTGCTGGCCATGGTCCTGTGCTCCCTGATCGTCGCCCTCGCCTACCCGATGCGGCAGTACGTCTCCCAGCGCGCCCAGATCGGCGACCTGGAGCGGCAGCGGGAGCAGGCCAGCGAGCGGGTCGAGCAGCTGCGCGACCTCAAGGCGCGCTGGCAGGACGACGCGTACGCGAAGCAGCAGATCCGGCAGCGGCTGCACTATGTGATGCCGGGCGAGACCGGCTACGTCGTGATCGACCCGGACGCCGCGAAGCAGGCCCGCGCCGAACGCGGCACCGCCGACCGCCCCTGGTACACCAATGTCTGGGACGGCGTGGACAAATCCGACGCCGCAGACCGCTGACGACCATGAACTGACCAGAAAGACACGTGACTCACGGCATGGAAACGCCACCGCCCACCACCCCGCGCACCGAGCCCACCGACGCCGACGTCGAGGCCTTCAAGCAGCAGCTCGGCCGGCCGCCGCGCGGGCTGCGCGCGATCGTGCACCGCTGCCCCTGCGGCCAGCCGGACGTGGTGGAGACGGCGCCCCGCCTCCCCGACGGCACGCCGTTCCCGACCACGTACTACCTGACCTGCCCGCGGGCGGCGTCCGCGATCGGGACCCTGGAGGCCAACGGGGTCATGAAGGAGATGAGCGAACGGCTCGCCACCGACCCCGAGCTGGCCGCGGCCTACCGCGCCGCGCACGAGGACTACATCGCGCGCCGTGACGCCATCGAGGTCCTCGCGGGCTTCCCGAGCGCGGGCGGCATGCCCGACCGGGTCAAGTGCCTGCACGTCCTGGTGGCCCACTCGCTGGCCGCGGGACCGGGCGTCAACCCGCTCGGCGACGAGGCCATCGCGATGCTGCCCGAGTGGTGGCGCAAGGGCGCCTGCGTCACCGGCCCCGGCGACACGCCGAAGACGGAGGGCTCCGCGGAGTCCGACGAGTCGGCGGAGAACGACCGGTGACCCGCGTCGCCGCCGTCGACTGCGGTACGAACTCCATCCGCCTCCTGGTGGCCGATGTGGACCCGAGCACCGGCGAACTCGCCGACCTGGACCGGCGGATGACCATCGTGCGGCTGGGCCAGGGCGTCGACCGCACCGGCCGGCTCGCCCCCGAGGCGCTGGAGCGGACCTTCGACGCCTGCCGCGCCTACGCGCGGATCATCAAGGAGCACGGGGCCGAGCGGCTGCGCTTCGTCGCCACCTCCGCCTCCCGGGACGCCGAGAACCGGGACGAGTTCGTGCGCGGGGTGCTGGACATCCTCGGCGTCGAGCCTGAGGTCGTCACCGGCGACCAGGAGGCCGGGTTCTCCTTCACCGGCGCGACCAGGGAGCTGGCCGGGCGCTCCGACCTCGGCACGCCCTATCTGGTCGTGGACATCGGCGGCGGTTCGACCGAGTTCGTCGTCGGCGCCGATGCGGTGCGCGCGGCACGCTCGGTGGACGTCGGCTGCGTACGGATGACGGAGCGCCACCTCGTCCGCGACGGCGTCGTCACCGACCCGCCGACCGCGGAGCAGATCGCCGCCATGCGCGCGGACATCGAGGCCGCCCTCGACCTCGCCGAGGAGACGGTCCCGCTGCGCGAGGCGCGCACCCTGGTGGGGCTGGCCGGCTCGGTCACCACGATCGCGGCGATCGCGCTGGGCCTCGACGCGTACGACTCCGAGCGGATCCACCACTCCCGGGTCTCCCTCGCGCGCGTCCGCGAGATCACCGCGTGGCTGCTGCGCTCCACGCACGCCGAGCGCGCGGCGATCGGCTCGATGCACCCGGGCCGTGTGGACGTGATCGGGGCCGGCGCGCTCGTCCTGCTCTCGATCATGGAGCGGACCGGCGCGCAGGAGGTCGTGGTCAGCGAGCACGACATCCTCGACGGCATCGCGTTCAAGGCGGCGGAGGAAGCCGAGGCGGGCCGGCGGGGCGACTGACCGGCGCCCGCCGACGTGCCCGCAGCGGGCGTGGGGCGGCCCCGGCTCCCCCTCCGGGGCGGCCGGGGCCGTTCGTGTTCCCGGCGGCCGCGCGGGTCCTCTGACGCGCTCCACGGCGGTGCCGCGCGGGCGTGGCACCGGTCTCCTTCACTACTCATCGGTAGCCTCGGCTGAGCGGAACGGATAGCGTATGAGCGTGTCCGGAGGGGTCCCGGAACCCCTCCGACGAGGTCCCGTCGAGAAACTTCGTGAAGTTCTTCACAAGGAAAAGCGCCCTGCCGGGCGACGAAGGGGCCACTTGGACCCTTTCCCGGGGCTCCTGGGGTCAGGCAGCATGATCCGTGAAGCGTTGCGGCCACGTTTCGGGGCGGTGAAACACGGGTGCGGTCCGCTCGGCCGAACGGGTTGGGCCGCAGCTCACGCGGTGTTGACAACGGTACGAACCGTACGGTGGTCCACCCGGGCTGACAGGGCCTCGATCGCGGGGGCCGCGGAGTGTAGCAGAGCCCCTGCCCAAGCTTGTGAAGGGGCGCACGAGCGACCCCCCTGAAGCGGGTGGATACTCGATGGCATGAGCACCACGGAGCGTCCCAGGATCCTCGTAGTAGGCGGTGGGTACGTAGGCCTGTACGCAGCTCGGCGCATCCTCAAGCAGATGCGCTACGGAGAGGCGACCGTCACGGTCGTCGACCCCCGGTCGTACATGACCTACCAGCCCTTCCTCCCCGAAGCAGCCGCCGGCAGCATCTCGCCGCGGCACGTCGTCGTCCCGCTGCGGCGTGTACTTCCCAAGGCGGAGGTCCTCACCGGCCGGGTCACCACCATCGACCAGGACCGCAAGGTCGCCACGGTCGCCCCCCTCGTGGGCGAGGCGTACGAGCTGCCCTTCGACTACCTCGTCATCGCGATGGGCGCGGTCTCCCGCACCTTCCCGATCCCCGGTCTCGCCGAGCAGGGCATCGGCATGAAGGGCATCGAGGAGGCCATCGGCCTGCGCAACCACGTCCTCGAGCAGCTCGACAAGGCCGACTCCACCACGGACGAGGACGTCCGCCGCAAGGCGTTGACCTTCGTCTTCGTGGGTGGCGGCTTCGCCGGCGCCGAGACCATCGGTGAAGTCGAGGACATGGCCCGCGACGCGGCCAAGTACTACAGCAGCGTCTCCCGCGAGGACATGCGCTTCATCCTCGTCGACGCCGCGGACAAGATCCTTCCCGAGGTCGGCCCCAAGCTCGGCCAGTACGGCAAGGAGCACCTGGAGAGCCGCGGTGTGGAGATCTACCTCTCCACCTCGATGGACTCCTGCGTCGACGGCCACGTGGTGCTGAAGAACGGCCTCGAGGTCGACTCCAACACGATCGTCTGGACGGCCGGCGTCAAGCCGAACCCCGTTCTCTCCCGCTTCGGTCTGCCCCTCGGCCCCCGCGGCCACGTGGACACCCAGACCACCCTCCAGGTGCAGGGCACGGACTACATCTGGGCCGCGGGCGACAACGCCCAGGTGCCGGACGTCGCCGCCCGCAAGGCCGGTGTCGAGAACGCCTGGTGCCCGCCGAACGCCCAGCACGCGCTGCGTCAGGCCAAGATCCTCGGCGACAACGTGATCTCCGGTATGCGGGGCTTCCCGCAGAAGGAGTACGCGCACGCCAACAAGGGCGCCGTGGCCGGTCTCGGTCTGCACAAGGGCGTCGCGATGATCGTCATGGGCAAGATGAAGATCAAGCTCAAGGGCCGTCTCGCCTGGTACATGCACCGTGGCTACCACGGTCTGGCCATGCCGACCTGGAACCGCAAGATCCGCGTCTTCGCGGACTGGACGCTCGCGATGTTCCTCAAGCGCGAGGTCGTCTCCCTGGGCGCCATGGAGACTCCGCGCGAGGAGTTCTACGAGGCCGCCAAGCCGGCTCCGGCCGCCCCGGCACCCGCGGTGAAGACCGAGGAGAAGGCCAAGGCCTCCTGACCCTGCGTCACCGAACGCCCCGAAGGGGCCGCCCGCCATCCGTGGTGCGGGCGGCCCCTTCGGCGTTTCCCGCGCCGCGACTCCCGGGCCCGCCCGGCCGCCGTTCACCGTGTGGTGCGTACACGCATTTTGCGAATCTGTGTCGCGGAAGCGGGACTGCGCGCTGAGCGGGTAGATGTTTACCGGGTGTCGGAGCGTTCGGGAGTGCTGTCTCGGAGGTGTACGCCATGCAGGACGCCGCGCCGCGGCTCAGAAGCCTTGTCGAACAATTGCTGGGAGCCCCGCTCCCGCTGCGCGTCCGCGCCTGGGACGGTTCGGAAGCGGGCCCTCCCTCGGCTCCGGCGCTCGTCGTCCGCAACCGGCGCGCCCTGCGCCGGCTGCTGTGGAAACCCGGCGAGCTGGGACTCGCCCGCGCCTGGGTCTCCGGCGACCTGGGCGTCGAGGGCGACCTGTACATCGCCCTGGATCTGCTGTCCGGGCTCGTCTGGGAACGAGGACCGGA
This sequence comes from Streptomyces sp. NPDC024698, assembly GCF_055559015.1. Lineage (NCBI taxonomy): Bacteria > Bacillati > Actinomycetota > Actinomycetes > Kitasatosporales > Streptomycetaceae > Streptomyces > Streptomyces sp. NPDC024698. The sequence goes on from NZ_JBVHLK010000004.1 coordinate 500,197, forward strand.
CGCGCGCGGGCTCGGGGAGGCGCTGCGCGACCCCGAGGTGCGCGCGGCGGTCCGCGGGCTGGTGCGGATGGCCGGGCCGCCGCTGCCGCCCGCCCCGCCCGCCGAGGAGGTGCGCCGCCGTCACCACCTGCACACCAGGCGCACCGACCGGCGGGCCATCAGCCACCACTACGACGTCGGCAACGACTTCTACGAGATCGTCCTCGGCCCGTCCATGGTCTACTCGTGCGCCTACTGGGAAGAGGGCTCCACCCTGGAGGAGGCCCAGCGCGACAAGCTCGAACTCGTCTGCCGGAAGCTGGATCTGGAACCCGGTCAGCGGCTTCTGGACGTCGGCTGCGGCTGGGGCTCGATGGCCGTGCACGCCGCCCGCGACCACGGCGCGAACGTGGTCGGGGTGACGCTGTCGCAGGAACAGGCCGCGTTCGCCCGCAAGCGGGTCGCCGACGAGGGGCTGACGGACAAGGTGGAGATCCGGGTGCAGGACTACCGGGACGTCTCCGACGGGCCCTACGACGCGATCTCCTCCATCGGGATGGCCGAACACGTCGGAGCCGAGCGCTACCTGGAGTACGCCGAGGTGCTCGGCCGTCTCCTCGCCCCCGGCGGACGGCTGCTCAACCACCAGATCGCGCGGCGCCCCGAGCGCGACGAATCCTCGTACTCCGTCAACGAGTTCATCGACGCCTACGTCTTCCCCGACGGTGAACTCGCGCCCGTCGGGACGACCGTGACGCAGCTCGAACGGGCCGGGTTCGAGGTGCGCGACATCGAGGCCCTGCGCGAGCACTACGGACTCACCCTGCGCCGCTGGGTCGCCAACCTGGAGGCCGGATGGGCGCGCGCCGTCCGGCTCTCCGGTGCGGGCCGGGCCCGCGTCTGGCGTCTGTACATGGTGGCCAGCGCGGTCGCCTTCGAACGCAACCAGATCGGCGTCAACCAGATCCTGGCGGTGAAGACCCCGGACGGGACCGGCGCGTCCGGGATGCCGCTGCGGGCGAGAACCTGGAACTGAGGCGCGCGAAGGGCCGGAGCACACCGAGGGGGTCCCGTTCCGTCCGGAACGGGACCCCCTCGGCTTTCTCCCGGGCGGCTGCCGCGGCAAGGCCGCCGTGCGCGGACTCGCCGTGCCCGCTCACTCGGACTTGATCGCCGACAGCATGTTCAGACGGGCGGCCCGGCGGGCCGGCCAGAGCGCCGCCAGGACGCCCACCGTGGCCGCCAGCAGCAGGAAGAGCGCCATCCGCCCCCAGGGCAGGACGAGTTCGTACGTCGGCATCCTGCTGCCCAGCAGCTCACCGGCGGCCCAGCCGAAGAACACGCCGAGACCGACACCGAGGACGCCGCCGAACAGCGAGATGACCAGGGACTCCAGCCGGACCATCCGCTTGATGCCCTTGCGGTCCAGGCCGATCGCGCGGAGCATCCCGATCTCCTGCGAGCGCTCGAAGACCGACATCGCGAGGGTGTTGATGACCCCGAGGACGGCGACGATCACCGCCATCGCGAGCAGGCCGTAGAGCATGTTCAGCATCAGCGTGAACATCTGCGCGATGTCGTCGGAGATGTCCTGCTTGTCCTGGACCTTGATGGCCGGGTTGTCGCCGAGGGCCTTCGCCAGCCGGTCCTTGGCCGCGTCCGAGGCGCCGCCCGCCGTCTTCACCATGACCTGCATGTCGGAGGCGTCCCGCTGGTGCGGGGAGAGCGTCGCGTTGTCGAGCATGATGCCGCGGATCATCTCGTTGGCCTTGTACACCCCGGCGACGGTCAGGCTCTGCTTCGCGCCGTCCTCGTAGGACACCTGGAAGTCCGAACCGGCCTTCCAGCCGTGGGAGGTGGCGGTGTCCGAGTCGACCACGACCCGGGTGCCGCCGACCGTGAAGGCGCCTTCGGTGACGTCGAGGTCGGTGAGCTTCCCGATGGCCGCGCCGTTGACCCCGGTCAGGAACTCCGTCCGCCGGTCGATGCGGGAGGGCGCGTCGCGCAGCGAGCTGACCTCGCTGACCCCGTCGACCGCGGCGAGCTTCTTCTCGACGTCCGGGGAGAGGGAGTTGCCGTTCGCCATCGACACGACGTAGTCCGCCCTGATCGCCGAACTGGCCATCTTGTCGATCGATTTCTGGAGGCTGCCGGCCATCACCGTCATGCCGGTGATCAGCGTGAGACCGATCATCAGCGCCGAGGCGGTCGCGGCCGTACGGCGCGGATTGCGCACCGAGTTCTGCCGGGCCAGCTTGCCGGAGATCCCGAACACCCGCAGGACGGGGGCCGCGGCGGCGATCAGCGGACGGGACAGCAGCGGGGTCAGGATGAAGACGCCGACGATGAGCAGCACCGCGCCGAGCCCCATCGGGGCCTGGCCGTCCGAACCGTCCATCGTCGTGGCGTAGAGGACCACCGCGACACCCGCGGCCGAGAACAGCGCGCCGATCGAGTTCCGCAGGACCAGGGACTTGGCCGTCGCCTTCGCGTGGACGCTGCTCATCGCGGCGACCGGCGGGATCTTCGCGGCGCGCCGGCCCGGCAGCCAGGCGGCCAGCATCGTGACGAGGACGCCCACGAGCAGGGCCGTGCCGACGGTTCCGGAGGAGACGACCAGCGGGCCGTCCGGCACGGTGGCGCCGAGCGTGCCCATCAGGGAGCGCATCGCGGCGCCGATGCCGATGCCCGCGGCGAGCCCGCCGACGGCCGCGACCGCGCCGACCACGAACGCCTCGATCAGCACCGACCGGGTGACCTGGCGGCGGGAGGCGCCGACGGCGCGCAGCAGCGCCAGCTCCTTGGTGCGCTGGGCGACCAGCATGGTGAAGGTGTTGGCGATGATGAACGTGCCGACGAACAGCGCGATCCCGGCGAAGACCAGCAGGCCCGTCTTCATGCCGCTCATCGCCGAGGAGATCTGCTCGGCCTGGTCGTCGGCGAGCTGCCTGCCGGTGGTCGTGGAGGCGGTGTCCTTCGGCACGACGGCGTCGATCGCCGCGCGCAGCGCGCTCTGGCTGGTGCCCGGCGCGGCCTTCACGTCGATCTCGTCGTAGGAGCCGGCCGAGTGGAACAGGCGCTGGGCGGTCGCTGTGTCGAACAGGGCGAGGCTGCCACCCGCGGCCACGTTGCCGTCGTCGGTGCTGAAGATGCCGGCGACCACGGGCTTGAGGACGGGGCCGTCGACGGACAGGCGTACGGTGTCGCCGACCTGGTAGCCGGCCCGCTTCGCGGTCTCGGCGTCGATCGCGATCTCGCCGGTGCCGTGCGGGGCGTGTCCGGCCGTCAGGGGATAGCGGGGGTCCTTGTCCCCCCAGTAGTTGCCGCCCTGCGACTGGAAGCCGCCGCCGATGAGCTTGCCGTCCTTGTCGGCGATGGCGGTGAAGCCGTTGACGACACCGATCGCGGAGGCGGCCCCGGGGACACCGGCCGCCTTGTCGAGCAGCGGCCGCGTCAACTTGTGCGTCCGGCCGAGGGTGTCGCCCTTGTCCGCCGCGCTCTCGGGGCGGATGGCGACGTCGACCTGGCCGAAGCCCTTGGCGGAGCTCTTCTGGTAGGCGTCCGAGATGGTGTTGGTGAAGACCAGGGTCCCCGAGACGAAGGCGACGCCGAGCAGGACGGCGAGCACGGTCATCAGGAGCCTGGCCTTGTGCGCGAAGACATTGCGCAAGGCGGTACGGAACATGGGTCTTCTCAGTCCAGGTGTACGAGGAGTGGGGGAGCGGAGGGAGGGCTCGGCCCGTGTCAGCTCGTGCGGCCCTTGCCGTCGAACCGCTTCATGCGATCGAGGACGGAGTCGGCGGTCGGCTCGTGGACCTCGTCGACGATCCGTCCGTCGGCGAGGAAGACGACCCGGTCCGCGTAGGCGGCGGCCACCGGGTCGTGCGTCACCATCACCACGGTCTGGCCCAGTTCGCGTACGGAGTTGCGGAGGAAGCCGAGGACCTCCGCGCCCGAGCGCGAGTCGAGGTTTCCGGTCGGCTCGTCGCCGAAGATGATGTCGGGGCGGGAGGCGAGGGCGCGGGCGACGGCGACGCGCTGCTGCTGGCCGCCGGAGAGCTGGGAGGGCCGGTGGCTCAGCCGGTCCGCCAGGCCGATCATCCTGATGACGGTGTCCAGCCACTCCTTGTCGGGCTTGCGGCCCGCGATGTCCATCGGGAGCGTGATGTTCTCCAGGGCGCTGAGCGTCGGCAGCAGGTTGAACGCCTGGAAGATGAAGCCGATCTTGTCCCGGCGCAGCTTGGTGAGCTGCTTGTCCTTCAGGGAGCCCAGCTCGGTGTCGCCGATGCGCACCGAGCCCGAGGAGAAGGTGTCCAGTCCCGCCACGCAGTGCATCAGCGTGGACTTGCCCGACCCCGAGGGGCCCATGATCGCGGTGAACTCGGCCTGCCGGAAGTCGACGCTCACCCGGTCGAGCGCGACCACCTGGGTCTCGCCCTGCCCGTAGACCTTGGACAGTTCCGTGGCGCGGGCTGCGACCGCGGTGCTTGTGCCGGCGAGCGGGGTGGTGGTCACGGGAGGGTGCTCCTGTCGGGACGAGGACGTTGCTGGGACGTGTTCCATCGTCCGTGCCGATCCACGGGTTGTAGTCACCCGCTGTTCCGGTTCCGGGGGCAGTCTCGGGTCGGACCGGGAGCCGCCGAGTCATACCTGGGGATGACGGAGCGCCCTGAGAGCGGTCCGGGTCGGGCGCCGCGACGGCCGGGGGCGGAACCGTCCGTGACCTCCCGCGAAGCGACCCGGGGACGGTGCGTACCGGACGGGGGGAGGGCGTCCGGGCCGCTCACGGAGGGACGTCCCGGGGACGGGCGGGCACCTCGGGGACAGGGCGCCGGGGGAGCCGGGTGAGGGCGGGCCGCGACGCCGTACTCCCGGGAGCGCGGCCGGTATCCGGTCCGGGGCGCGTCGCGACCGCGCTCGGACGGTGAAATTCCGTCAATCCGCGTACGCGGGCCCAACGCGTCCGGGAGGCTGGTGGCAAGTGCTGACGGCCTGTGCAGTGTGCTGATGCACCCTCAGACGCCAATAAAATAAGACAACATCGGTACGCGCGCCCGCTGTTCGGGTGACGCGTCCCGATAGGCTCGGAACCTCGATGCGGAGCCCATGGTCTGCCCGGATGGTGGAATGCAGACACGGCGAGCTTAAACCTCGCTGCCCCTCGCGGGCGTACCGGTTCAAGTCCGGTTCCGGGCACTTCGCGCCCCTGCGAAGCAGGACGCGGGCCACAGCCGGAAGTCTCCGGGCGTGGCCCGCCGGCCGCGCATCCGGTCTCCCGTCACCCTCTCCGTGACGGTCCGTCGGCCCCCTTCCCGGCCGACCCCCGCCCCTCCTCCCCCTTCTTCGCGCGTTCCTCTCACGGACCCCCTGTCGTGACGCTGTGTGAACGCCGTGAGCGCTCGTCGGCGGCGGTTTCCGCGAGCGGTGTCACGGCTTCGTACCAGTGCGGGCGTAGCAGGTGGCACACGCGTACGGTGGCACAACGAGGGAAAGATCCTCCTCAAGCACTAGGGTCATTCCTTTGCCTACCCATTACCCTTGAGGCCAAGGCCACGCCTTGTGGCCATGGAGGAGTGAAATGAGGAGCAGTAACCCGGTCTTCTCGCGACGGGGGTTCAGCCGCGACAACGGCTACGCGGGCTTCAACGCGGCGCCGCAGGCCGGGGGACCCGCTGTCGGCACGCAGGGGAACCCGTACGCCCAGCAGGGCGGCAACCCCTACGCGCAGAACCCGTACGCACAGCAGGACCTTCAGCAGGGCGCTCCGCCGCAGGCCCCGGCCACCACCGGCCGCATGACGATGGACGACGTCGTCGTGCGCTCGGCCATGACGCTCGGCACCGTCGTCGTGGGCGCCGTCCTGGCCTGGGCGCTCCTGCCGGTCTCCGCCACGAGCTACGGCCTGGCCATCGGCTCCGCGCTGGTCGCCTTCGTGCTCGCCATGGTGCAGTCCTTCAAGCGCACCGCCTCGCCCGCGCTGATCATCGGGTACGCCGCCTTCGAAGGCGTCTTCCTCGGTGTCGTCAGCGAGATGTACAACACGCAGTGGCACGGAGCGCCGTTCCAGGCCGTGCTCGGCACCATGGCGGTCACCGGCGCGACCCTGCTCGTCTACAAGGCGGGCTGGATCCGGGTGACCGCGCGGTACGCGCGCATCGGCATGACCATCGCCATCGCCTTCATCGTCGTCATGGCGGTGAACCTGCTGCTGGTGGCCTTCGGTGTCGCCCCGGACGGCGGACTGCGCAGCAGCGGCCCGCTCGGCGCGATCGTCGGCATCCTGGCGATCCTGATCGGCGCGTTCTTCCTGACCCTCGACTTCAAGCAGATCGAGGACGGCATCACCTACGGTGCGCCCAAGGAAGAGGCCTGGCTGGCCGCGTTCGGTCTGACCGTGACGCTCGTGTGGATCTATCTGGAGATGCTGCGGCTGGTCGCCATCTTCAGCGGCAGGGACTAGCAGGCGCCGGCGGCTGGGCAGGCTGCCGGACGAGCTGAGGGAAGGGCCCGCGAACCACCAGTTCGCGGGCCCTTCGTCATGGGATGCCGGTCGTCATGTGCGGATCGTGCCGTGCGGATCGCCGGATGCCTGTCGGCTCGGTGGTGCGCGCTCACAGCAGTTTGCGCGCGGCCCTCCTCAGGTCGTACTCGTGGATGATCGCCTTCGCGTGGCCGTACGCCAGCTCGTGCTCGGAGCGGAGCCAGCTGACCTTCTCCTCGAAGCGGAAGAGGGCGGGGCCTTCGTCGACGGTGCGAAGCCAGTCGGAGATCTCACGACCGGTGCAATGGGGAATGCGGGCGAGCAGGTTGCGATGGGTCTCCTCGGAGAAGACTTGGGACATCGGCGCCTCCGAACGCAAAGGGGATGTAAGCCGGTCCTTCACGCCACCGTGCCTGAGGGTTGGGTTGTTGGCAACAGTCCCGCCGCTGCGCGTAGTCTCGCGGCGTGCTGGATACGACGCCGTTGACCCGAGCCGTGGACCAATTCGCCGACCGGTTGCGGGCCGCTCCGCAGAGCCGCCTGCAACGCAGCGGCGCGGCCGAGGCGCTGGGGCTGGCCAGGGAGTTCGCGGTACGCGCCCAGCGGGTCGAGGACCCGTCGGGGGAGCCCCGGGAGATGCCCGACGCCGGGATGTTCGCCGCTGCCGACCAAATCACGGTCGCCGCGCACGACTTGGCCCTCGTACTGAAGACCGAGGAGGAACTGGCCGAAGCCGTCACGCTCGTGGCCGAGGCACAGAAACGCGCCGGGGTCTGACCTCTCGGTCGACTCCGGCGCGATGGTCCGTGCTGCCCGCCTCCGGGGCGGACGCTAGAGCGACGCTATGACGCGGTCCGCCAGGATGTAGACGTTCTCCTCGCCGAAGGCGAAGGTCAGGGCGTACGCGCCCGAGACGCCGGAACCGCCGAGCAGGAACGGGGCCTGGCCGGCCGTCAGGGCGGCGGCGAGCCGCTGCGCGGTCTCACGGTGGCCGGGCGTCATGCACAGCGTCGTGCCGTCGGCGAAGACATACACGTCGAGGGTGCCGAGCGGGCCGGGACGCACGTCCGCCAGTTCCGTACGGGACTCGGCGAGCTCCTCCAGGCGGGCCACCGTGCGTTCGTGGTCGTTGACCACCGGTGACTGGACGGGAACGAAGTCCGGGTGCGAGGGGTGCCGGCGGCGGGCCGCGGCGAGCTCCGGGGAGTCGCCCGCGGTGCCGGTCTGGAGGAACTCCTCCAGGTCCGTGCCGGTCTCGGCCGCCGGCTCCAGGTGGTCGAGACCCGCGAAGTCGGAGTGGCGCGGCAGGAACAGTTCGCTGTCGGGCAGCCCGAGCAGCGAGGGCGCGTCGGAGACGTCACGCGCCTCCTGGGCGGCCCAGAAGGCCCGCGCCTCGGCGAGCTCCCGCTCCCGCTCGTCGGCCAGTGCCTCGGCCACGGCGGTACGTATCTCGTCCGCGTCGGCGCTTCCGCGCGCGGCGGGCACGAGAGCCCGCGCCGCGCCGGCGCGGGTCGCGACGAGTTCACTGTGCAGGGCTGCGACCTGCCGACGCACACCTCTCAGGGTGTGCAGAACGGCGACGCCCACGGCCGCGCTCGCGGCGGTGGTGAGCAGCAGAGCAATCGGCATGGCGCTCACTGACGTACTCCCGGTTCAAAGTCGGCCCCCGACTTCCTACATCAGCTTGAAGGGCGAACCATCAAACTGTCAGTGCGTAACGTCACGAACAGGACAGGACTTTGGGTCCCAGGTTTAACCCTGCACGCATCTGACCTGCGGGAATGCCCTTCCGAGGGGACATAGGTCACATCTTGGAAGGGATTGGATCACAAATCGGCCCAGAGGCCCGGTGGTTCCGGGCTTCTGGGCCGATTCGTTCACGCTGGGTTCAAAACCCGTCACGGGAACGGGTCGCCGTGGTCAGCTGAGGCGCTCGATGACCATCGCCATGCCCTGGCCGCCGCCGACGCACATGGTCTCCAGGCCGAACTGCTTGTCGTGGAACTGGAGGCTGTTGATCAGCGTGCCGGTGATGCGGGCGCCGGTCATGCCGAAGGGGTGGCCGATGGCGATGGCGCCGCCGTTCACGTTCAGCTTGTCCAGCGGGATGTCCAGGTCGCGGGCGCTCGGGATCACCTGGGCGGCGAAGGCCTCGTTGATCTCGAACAGGTCGATGTCGTCGACGGTGAGGCCGGCGCGGCTGAGCGCCTGCTTGCTGGCCTCCACCGGGCCGAGGCCCATGATCTCGGGGGACAGGCCGGTGACGCCGGTCGAGACGATGCGGGCGAGCGGGGTCAGGCCGAGCTCGCGGGCCTTCGTGTCCGACATGATCACCAGGGCGGCGGCGCCGTCGTTCAGCGGGCAGCAGTTGCCGGCGGTGACCAGGCCGTCGGGGCGGAAGACCGGCTTGAGGCCCTGGACCGCCTCCAGCGTCACGCCGGCACGCGGGCCGTCGTCCTTGCTGACGACCGTTCCGTCCGGGGTCGTGATCGGGGTGATCTCGCGCTCCCAGAAGCCGTTCTTGATGGCTTCCTCGGCGAGGTTCTGCGAGCGGACGCCGAACTCGTCCATGTCCTGGCGGGTGACGCCCTTGAGGCGGGCCAGGTTCTCGGCGGTCTGGCCCATCGAGATGTACGCGTCCGGGATCAGGCCGTCCTCGCGCGGGTCGTGCCAGGCCGAGCCCTCCGACTGCGCGACCTCGGCCGTGCGGGCCTCGGCGTCGGCGAAGAGGGCGTTGTGGGTGTCCGGCATTCCGTCGGAGGTGCCCTTGACGGACCGCGAGACCATCTCGACGCCCGCCGAGATGAAGATGTCGCCCTCGCCCGCCTTGATGGCGTGCAGGGCCATGCGGGAGGTCTGGAGCGAGGAGGAACAGTAGCGGGTGATGGTGCAGCCCGGGAGGTGGTCCATCCCCATCTGCACGGCCACGATGCGGGCGAGGTTGTGGCCCTGCTCGCCGCCGGGGAGGCCGCAGCCGAGCATCAGGTCCTCGATGAGCTTCGGGTCGAGCTCGGGGACCTTGGCCAGGGCGGCCTGGATGATCGTGGCGGTCAGGTCGTCGGGGCGCACGTCCTTCAGGGAACCCTTGAAGGCGCGGCCGATCGGGGAGCGGGCGGCTGAGACGATCACGGCTTCGGGCATCACGGCTCCATTGGCGTACGGGAAGTGTGCAGGGCTGCTTGGGAAGTTACCCGTACGTACCGTCGAGGTCACCGGTGCGGGGGTGTGACACCGGACGCACTTTTCTAAGCGCTTGCTTTTTCCTGGCGGGGGCGCCTTGGGGGGTGCTTCCCCGGAGGTGTTGGATAGGTCCCCCGCGTAGGGGTGCCCCCCGCGGGGCTCCGCCCCGGACCCCGCTCCTCAATCGCCGGAGGGGCTGAAAATTCGTGCCCCGCCTTTCATGCACAGGGCAGGGCGACGGGGCCAGGGGCGCGAGGAACTGCGCGCCCGGCCCCCACGCACCCGCAGCCGGGTATGGGCCCCGGCCGGGGGTGTTCAGGGGCGCGGGGAACTGCGCGATCAGGCACGACGCATCCGCAGCCGGGTATGGGCCCCGGCCGGGGGTGTCCGGGGGCGCGGGGAACTGCGCGATCAGGCACGACGCATCCGCAGCCGGGTATGGGCCCCGGCCGGGGGTGTTCAGGGGCGCGGGGGACTGCGCGATCAGCCCCCGCGCATCCGCAGCCGCACCTGGCCCCCGCCTTGCACCCGGAGTCAGGGGGACGGGGTCGGGGTCGGGTCTGTTGAGGGGAGGCGTTGGCGGCGGCGGCGTTTGAGGAGGGCCCAGGGGCCGCGAGGGCCGGTGGGCATCGCGGCCGCGACCTCGGTGCCGGGCTCGGACGCGGCCTCCGCCGCCGCCCGTGCCACCGGCAGGAACCCCTCGTTGCGCGACACGTCAGGCCGCTCCTCCTCCGCCGGCCAGAGGCCCAGCGCCGCGCAGACCGTGGGCAGGATCGCCATCGCCGCGGTGGCGTACCCCTCGGCCGAGGGGTGGTAGTGGTCCGGGCCGAACAGCTCCCGGGGATTCGCCGCGAACTCGGGGCCCAGCAGGTCGCCCAGCGACACCGTGCGCCCGCCCTGCTCGACCGTCCCGATCGTCTGGGCGGCGGCCAGCTGCCGGGACGCGCGCCGCGCCAGCCAGCGCAGCGGCTGCTGGACCTGCTCGACCGTGCCCAGGTCGGGACACGTGCCGACGACCACCTCCGCACCGGCCGTGCGCAGCCGCCGTACCGCCGCGGACAGATGACGCACCGAGCGCGTCGGCGGCATCCGGTGCGTCACGTCGTTCGCTCCGATCATGATCACGCAGACGTCGGGGAGCCGTGCGGTGTCCGTGAGGGCGAGCGCGACCTGACGGTCCAGATCGTCCGACTGGGCGCCCGGCAGCGCCACGTTGCACAGCTCCACCGGCCGCTCGGCCACCGCCGCGAGCCCCGAGGAGAGCAGCGCCCCCGGCGTCTGCCGGGCCCGGCGGACCCCTTGCCCCGCGGCCGTCGAGTCGCCGAGCATCGTCAGCCGCAGCGGGGGCTCGTCCGGGGAGGCGCCGGTGTAGTCGTACCCGTACAGACCGTCGGCGCGTGGGGCGTAGGGAGCGTGTCCGTTGTTCACGTGCCGCTTCACGAACTGCACCTCGGCCAGCACCAGACCGACGGCCGCCGCACCCACCAGCCCGACGCCGCCCCCGCCGTACGCCGCGCCCGCGGCGATCCGCCGGGCCACCCTCGCCCTCGACATGCTCGTCATTCCTCGCCGCCACCTCCTGTAGCCGTACAACCACTGCTTGCCCCGAAGAGCGGGTGGGCCAATCGCAACTGAGGGTGAACGGCTGCTCAGGGCCGTAGGCTGACGAGACCATTCCTGTTGAAAACGCAGCTCCGGAGACAACGGTGCAATTCCACGACTCGATGATCAGTCTCGTCGGCAACACCCCGCTGTTGAGGCTCAACAACGTGACCGCGGGCATCCAGGCGACCGTCCTGGCGAAGGTCGAGTACTTCAATCCCGGCGGATCCGTGAAGGACCGCATCGCCCTGCGCATGATCGAGGCCGCGGAGGAGAGCGGCGCGCTCAAGCCCGGCGGCACGATCGTCGAGCCCACCAGCGGCAACACCGGTGTGGGCCTCGCCATCGTGGCGCAGCAGAAGGGGTACAAGTGCATCTTCGTGTGCCCCGACAAGGTCTCCACCGACAAGATCAACGTGATGCGCGCGTACGGGGCCGAGGTCGTGGTCTGCCCCACCGCCGTCGACCCGGAGCACCCGGACTCGTACTACAACGTCTCCGACCGGCTGGTCAGGGACACCCCGGGGGCCTGGAAGCCCGACCAGTACTCCAACCCGAACAATCCCCTCTCGCACTATCACTCCACCGGCCCCGAGCTGTGGGAGCAGACGGAGGGGAGGATCACGCACTTCGTCGCGGGTGTGGGCACCGGCGGCACGATCTCCGGCACCGGCCGGTATCTGAAGGACGCCAGCGACGGCAAGGTGCAGGTCGTCGGCGCGGACCCCGAGGGCTCCGTGTACTCCGGCGGCTCGGGCCGGCCCTACCTCGTCGAGGGCGTCGGTGAGGACTTCTGGCCGACCGCGTACGACCGTACGGTCGCGGACGAGATCGTCGCGGTGTCCGACAAGGACTCCTTCCAGATGACGCGCCGGCTGGCCAAGGAGGAGGGGCTGCTCGTCGGCGGCTCCTGCGGCATGGCCGTCGTGGCCGCGCTGCGGGTCGCCGAGCGCCTCGGCCCCGACGACGTCGTGGTCGTGCTGCTCCCCGACAGCGGCCGCGGCTACCTCAGCAAGATCTTCAACGACGAGTGGATGGCCGACTACGGCTTCCTGGAGGACACCGGCCCGAGCGCCCGTGTCGCCGACGTCCTGAACGACAAGGCGGGCGCCTCGATCCCCTCGCTGGTGCACATGCACCCGGAGGAGACCGTCGGCGAGGCCATCGAGGTGCTGCGCGAGTACGGCGTCTCGCAGATGCCGATCGTCAAGCCGGGCGCCGGTCACCCGGACGTGATGGCCGCCGAGGTCATCGGGTCGGTCGTGGAGCGCGAGCTCCTGGACGCGCTGTTCACCAAGCGGGCCTCCCTGGAGGACCCGTTGGAGAAGCACATGTCCTCGCCGCTCCCCCAGGTCGGTTCCGGCGAGCCCGTCGCCGACCTGATGTCCGTGCTCGGCAGGGCCGACGCGGCGATCGTGCTCGTCGAGGGCAAGCCCACCGGGGTCGTCAGCCGGCAGGACCTGCTGTCCTTCCTGGCCAAGGGCGGCACCAGGGCCTGACCCCGTCCGGGGGCCTGAGCAGGATTTTCGCTCGAAGTGTCGGATCCGTGTGGATCTTCCGGCTCCGGCCGGGGTGAACTTCGCGGAAGTGGTACGAGCGCGACACGTCCGCGCAGCACCCGCTTAACACGGGTCCGGCACATTAGTGGGTGTCGGCAGGGCGGGAGCGGCTCCCCGCCCCGGCCGACGCCGAACGGCGCCAAGGACCTCCGGAGCGGCTCCCGGACCTCCATGGACGCCACGGACGCACAGCCCGGTCCTGACCCGGCTCGCGTCCCTCGCGGGGACCGCCGTCGTCCCGCCCCCCTTCACCGGGGGTGCGGCGGTCCCCGCGCAATACGTCGAAGGGCCCGGCACTCCCCGCGAGTGATGGGCCCTTTCGTATGCCGTCCGCCGTCCCGCGACGGCTACTCCTCCCAGTCCGACTCCGTCCGGGCCCCGCGGCGGCGGAAGAAGCCGGGGGAGAGCCGGGCCGCCTGGACCACGTTCACCCCGACGATGCCGGCCCAGGCCACCAGCAGACCCGGCAGGTGCGCGTTCGCCACCCCGATCGCGGACAGCGGGATCGCGAGGACGAGCGAGACGATCCCGAAACCGAAGCGTTCGCCCCAGGAGTCGGCCGACTGTGGGGAACGCGCGCCGCGCGCCACCACCATCTGCTGTTCGGCGAGCCGGCGCCGCACCCGGCGGTCGACCGCCCCGTCGAGGCGCTGCTCGACCTTCTCCAGGAAGGAGTCGACCAGCGCGGACTCGTACTCCTCGCCGAGTTCCCTGCGCGCGCGCAGGGTGGCGTCGAGTTCCTTCTTCAGCTCCGCGTCGTCATGGCGGGCGTTCATACCGGTCATGACGACCACGTTAGGCAGCCGGGGCGCGCCTGGCACTGGGGATAGCCCCCCGATCGCGGCTGGGCCGAACCCCCGTAAGACGCCCCTTGCCCGGCTGCATATCGTCATGCAGAGTTCTCGGTACCTGAATAGAAGGGTGTGTACGTGATGTCGTCCGGGACCGTGGACACGCCGTGCGCGGTGACGCCCCCCGCGGCCGTCGCGCTCGTGGTCCTGGACGGCCGGAGCACCGGCGCCGACGACGTCGTCCGGCTCGCGGACGGGACCGCGCGGCCCGTTCCCGGCACGGACGCGATGAAGCGGGCCGAGGAGTCCTGGTGCGCCGCCCGGCGGATCGCCGCCACCGGCCGCGTCTACGGCCGCTCCACCGGCGTCGGCGCCAACCGGAACGAGGACGTGCCCTCCGAGGCGGCCGTCGGCCACGGACTGCGCCTGCTGCGCAGCCACGCCGGTGCCATCGGCGCGGAGCTGCCCGCCCGGCAGATCCGGGCGATGCTCGCCGTCCGCGCGAACCAGCTCCTCGCGGGCGGCGCGGGACTGCGGCCCACCGTCGTGACCGCGCTGTGCGCGGCACTGGAGAGCGGCGCCCACCCGGCCGTCAACGAGTTCGGCTCGGTCGGGACCGGTGACATCGCCGCCCTGGCCCAGGTGGGCCTGGCCCTCGCGGGCGAACACCCGTGGCGGGGCCCGGACGGCTCACCCACCAGCGCCCCCGAGCCGCTCGCGCTCGACAACAACGACGCCCTCGCGCTCATCAGCAGCAACGCGCTCACCCTCGGACAGTCCGCCCTCGCGCTGCACGAGCTGCGCGGACTGATCGGCGCCACCCAGGTCGTCGCGGCCCTGTCGCTGCTGGCGGTCGACGGGTCCCACGAGGCCTACGCCGCACCCGTGCACGCCGCCCGGCCGCACCGGGGCTCCGTCGAAGTGGCACGCCGGATGCGGGAGTTGATCGGCGCCGCCGACCGCCCCGCGGCACCGCTCGGGCGGATCCAGGACCCGTACGGCTTCCGCTGCCTGCCGCAGATACACGGCCCCGCCCACGACGCGGCGGACGCGCTGGAGGCGGTCCTCACGGTGGAGATCAACGCCGCCGCCGAGAACCCCCTCATCTCCCCCAAGGACATGGCCGCCTACCACCACGGCGGCTTCTACCAGGCTCAACTCGCCCTCGCACTGGACCACTTCAGACTCGCCGTCACCCAGGTGGCACGCCTGTCGACCTCCCGCCTCTCCACCCTCAACGAACCCGCCTACACCCGGCTGCGCCCCTTCCTCGCCGACCACGAACCCGCGGCCTCGGGGGTGATGATCCTGGAGTACGCCGCCGGTGCCGCGCTCGGTGACCTGCGGGCCTTCTCCGCACCCGCCTCGCTCGGCCACGCTGTACTCTCCCGGGGCGTCGAGGAACAGGCGAGCTTCGCCTCGCTCGCCGCACGCCAGACGCTGCGCGCGTGTGGCGCGTACCGTCTCGTCGTCGGCTGCGAACTGGTCGCCGCGGTACGGGCGCTGCGCCAGCGCGACCTGCGGCCCGACCCGGAGCTGCCGGCCGCGCGGGCGCTGGAACTGGCCGAGGCGGTGCTCGACGCGGAGCAGGCCGACCGGCCGCTCACGGACGATGTGACAGCGGCCGCCGCGCTGCTCGACCGGTTCACGGACATCTGGAGGGGGACCACGTCATGAGCACGGGCAGCGACAGGGCCGGCGGTGACAGGAACGGGAACGGCGGGGCGATGACGGCCGGCGGGACGACGGGGGACGGCGGCGTGGAGAGCGACACGCAGGTGAGCGACAGCCCCGCCGGACGGCTCCAGGCCCTCTTCGAAGGACGCCGGCTCACCCCGACCCAGCGGCGCATCGCCCACAGCATGGTGCGCAGCGCCGCCGAGGTGCCGTTCCTGTCCAGTGTCGAACTCGCCGAACTCGCCGGAGTCAGCCAGCCCTCCGTCACCCGCTTCGCGGTCGCGCTCGGCTTCGACGGCTACCCGGCGCTGCGCAAGCACCTGCGTGAGGTCGCGCCCGCCGAACCGGCCACCGACACCGCCTCGTACAACGAGTACCAGCAGGCCGTCGAGGCCGAGATCGAGAACCTGCGCCATCTCGCGGCCGTGCTCGCCGACCCGCGTCCGGTCGCCAGGGCCGGGCGTCTGCTGGCGGCCTCGCGCCCGCTGCCCGTCCTCGGACTGCGCGCCGCCGCCTCCCAGGCCTACGGCTTCGCCTACTTCGCCGCCAAGGTGCACCCCGACGTCCGGCTGCTGCACGAGGGCGGCACGATGCTCCAGGACCGCGTCGACGCCGCCGTCCGGGCCGGGGCCACGGCCCTGCTGTGCTTCGCGCTGCCGAGGCACCCGCGCGAGGTCGTCGACGCCCTCGGCTACGCCAAGGAGGCCGGGCTGACTGTCGTCACGGTCGCGGACTCCGCGTTCGCGCCGGTGGCGAAGGTGTCCGACCTGCTGCTCCCCGCCGCCGTCGGCACCGGCCTCGCCTTCGACACGGCCTGCGCGCCGATGCTCCTCGGCCGGGTCCTGCTGGAGGCCATGTGCGACGACCTGCCGGACGCGCAGGCACGACTGGAGCAGTTCGACGCGCGGGCCGCCGTCCGCGGACTGTTCGTGGAGTAGAGAGCCCCGCCCCCGAGGGGCCCGGCGCCGCGTCGGGTGTTTCTCAGACGCGTCTCACCTTCCGTGGTTAGCCTGCCCGCCCAAGGCACACGGGCGTGACGGCCGTCGTCGGCGCGCCCGTGGAGGTGAAGGCGCTGATAAGGGAGGCGGATCGTGGCGCGCGGAGGACAAGGACTTGCCCGGGTGGCCGTCGTGGTGCGGGCGGGAGCCGCGCCGCTGTGGTGGTGCGGGGTGACGGCCGCCGGGATCGGCGTGGTGCTCCCCGGACTGACCGGACGCAGGATCGGCGTCATGGCGGGGGCCGCGCTGTTCCTCGTCACGGCGGCCGTGGTGGCGTACCGGCACGGGAAGAGGTACGACGCCCTGGTCCGCTCGGCCGCCCGCGCCGGCAAGCACGATGTGCTCCAGGACCGTGCCGTGACCGTGCGCAACTGGCGCCGGGGGCACCGCTGGTGGCTGCTGCTCGCCTTCGTCGCCGCACTGCTCTGCTCGCTCGCCGTGCCCGCCGCGGGCGGCATGCTGCTCGCCGGGGCGGGCGTCGGACTGTGGTTGAAGGCCGGCCGGCTCGGGCGCCTGGAGCGTGCCGAGCAGGCACTGATCTGGGTGCGCGTCGACTGGCTCGGCCCGCGCGCCGGTGCCCCCGTGGGCAAGCCGGTCCGGGCCGTACGGGCCACCGGAGTGGCAGCGGGTGACGCCGCGCCCGGTGGGGCGCGGCGTCATCGACCGGAGCGGGTGCCGACTGAGGGGTACTAGACCTCGAGGTCGTTCTCGATCCGCTTGAGCTGGTGCCGGGCCATCGCCAGGTTGGCCCGCTTCTGGTCGAGGACCAGGTACAGGAACAGACCGTTCCCGCCGCGGCCCTTCATCAGCCGGATCAGGTGGTACTGGTCCGAGAGCGTGATCAGGATGTCCTCGATGTCGCCCTTCAGGCCCAGGTGTTCCATCGTGCGCAGTTTGGCGCGGACGACATCGGTGTTGCCGGCGGCCGCGACGGTGAGGTCGAAGCTCTTGCTGCCACCGATGGTGCCCAGCGCCATGCCGCTCGTGTAGTCGACGAGGGCGGCTCCGGTCGCGCCCTCGATGGATGCCAGGGCCTCTTTGAGGGCGGTCTCGGTGTTCGTCATGATGGGGTGCTCCTTCAGCTCTCTGATGTTCTCGGGTGGTTGGTGGCAGGAGTGGATGTGGACCGCGGGGTGGTGCCGCGGGGGGTGCGCGTGCGCAGCGGTGTCTTCGCGGAGGGCTTGGCGGAGGGCTTGGCCGGTTCGGCGGCCGGCTCCCCGCGAGCCGTGGCGGCGTCGACGAGTTCGCCGATCCGGGTGCCGGAGCGCCGCCCCTCCAGGTGCAGCCGACCGACGTTGACCCGGTCCTGGGCGAGCAGTGTCAGGACGGCGGAGCCGCCCGCCGCGTACGTCGCGACATAGCCGTGCACTCCGCGCACCAGCAGCTCGCGCAGGTCGCCGTGGCCGGTGGAGTCGGCCATGCGGATGGCGACCCCCAGGGCGGCCGCGGTGAGCGCGGCCAGGCCGTCCGGTTCGACGCCGGGTGTGTCGTGGGCGAGGACGAGACCGTCGGCGCTGGCCGCGAGCGCTCCCGTCAGCTGGGGCACCCGGGCCCTCAGCCGATGGAGTTCGTCCAGGACTTCGGCCTCCGCCGCCATCAGCAGTCTCCTCTCGGCACGCTGTCGTAGCGCGCGGATCACAAGGCCTCCCGCGGGGTTGGGACTCACAAGGCCTCCAGCGCGTCTCTGAGGCGTCGCAGCAGCGCGACGTCGGGATCGGAGGAGGTCTGGGTGAGCACGCTGGGCGGGGGAAGCGGCTGCGGTTCGGGCGCGGCCGTCACCAGTCCGGCGGCGGCGAGCCGGCGCAGGTCGACGAGCGTGTGGAAGGCGGGCCGTCCCAGGGCGAGGGACACCTCCGCCGCCGTGCGGACGCCGTCCACCCGGTCGAGCACGGCCTCCTGGCGCACCGACACGCTCGGTCCCGCGGCGAGCGGGGCGCGTCGCAGCGGCGCGGTGTCGGTCGCCGGGTCGGGCCAGATCCGGTGCAGCAGTTCCCGCCGGCGCACCGTCTCGCGCTCCAGTGCGGCGACCGGGACGGGCCGGAGCGGGCCGAACCAGTGCGCGGCCCCGTACCGGAAGCGGCTCGGGGTACTGCTCGGCCCGAGGACGAAGTAGGCGGCGTCGTACAGGGAGCCGAGGTGGCACAGTTCCAGCGCGCCCTCCGCGATGCGGCCGCTGTCGATCAGGAACCGGCCCACCCGGCGGCGCGCCCCGGCGGCGGCGACCGCCTCCCTCCACACCTCGGGGGCCAGCACGCCGTGGACGGAGAACAGCACGTCGAGCCCGGGTGTGGCGGGGCTCTCGGCGTGCACCACCTCGCCGTCGGCGAGGTAGAGGGTGCCGCGCTCGCGGATGAGGACGCCGGTGGCCCGCTCTTCGGCGAGCCGGCCGAGCATCGGTGAGGCGCCTCCGGCGGCGCCCGGTGCCGTGTCCCGTATCGGGAGCCGGGGAGGGGGAGGTGTCCTGACGGTGGTCATACGAGCACCAGCCGTCCGGCCATCTCGCCCAGCCGGATACGGGCCAGGGCGAGATTGCCGTCGGAGCGGGCCAGCCACAGATGCAGGAACACGCTGCTGTCGAAGGCGGTCCGGACGAACCGCAGGACGTGGTAGCTGTCGCGGTTGCTGATGATCAGGTCCTCGATCGGGGTCTCCTGGTCGGACCACTCGGACCAGTCGGAGCCGCCCTTGGGGGCGAACGAGCGATTCTCCGCGGCGAGCCGGGCCAGCTCGGCTGCCTCCGCCGCGGTCGTCTCGTGGTCGTCGCCCGGAGCGTCGCCGACCGTGCCCAGAGCCAGGCCGCTGGTCCAGTCGACCACCGAGGCGCCCCGGGCACCGGGCAGTGTCATGGCCTCCAGCAGGCACTCGTCGATACCGGGCACCGTGTCTCCCTCCCGCCAAAGGGTTCGGCCGAGTGACGCCGAAGTTACGCACTGTGTGCACGGGAAGGGAGTGATCCGGCATTTTCCTGTGGAAAATGCCCGCGATGACTAAGGTGGGTCGACTGACCACATTCTTAGGCGGTCTCAAACCTGCCGGGGGCGTTTCGTGCTGCCCTGGGGCGGTGCGGTGGGGGCGTGCAAGGGTGCGATCGGGCGCACGCGGTTCACGTGCGCTCCGGGGGTACCGGTCGGCTGGTGCCGCCCCCTCGGACTCGCCCCGACGGCCCTGCCGGTCACGTACACGGGGCTCCGCCCCGGACCCCGCTCTTCGAACGCCGGAGGGGCTGGACTACCACGGGGTCCGGATCTCTACAGTGCGGTGAGTGAGTGGGTGTGGGGGCCGCCTGATTCGGTGACGATCTCGGGCAGGGTCTGTGGGGTTCGTACGACCGCGAAGCGTGTGCCGTTCGTGGCGGGGTCCGGGGCGAAGCCGTAGACGCCGGGGCGGGCCAGGGAGTTGTAGGCGTAGTGGTGGGCGAAGTAGTACGCGCCGGTGTCCAGCGCGGCCACGTGGTCGCCCGGTTCGAGCAGCGGCAGCGGGCGGCCCTCGGCGAGCAGGTCGCCGGCGAAGCAGGCCGGGCCCGCGACGTCCTGGACGACGTCCGGCCCCGTCTTGGGCCGGCCCTTGGCGTCGTACGCGGTGATCCGCAGCGGCCACGACCCCGGCGCGTACACCGTGCGAGTCGCCACCTGGACCCCGGCGTGGGTGACCGCGACGGCCCGGCCCCCGGCGGACTTCGTGTACTCGACCCGCGCCAGGACCGTCCCGTGCTTGGCCAGCAGCGACCGCCCGAACTCGGTGACCAGTCCGTACCGCCCGTCGAACAGTCCCGGTGCCGTCTCGGCGAGCAGCCGCGCGTACTGCGCGTACGTCGGGGACAGGGTGTCGGAGCCGAAGTCGACCGGCAGTCCGCCGCCGATGTCGATCGTGTCGACCTGCCGTCGCCCGACGTGCCGGTTGATCTCCTCCGCCAGCGCGTACGTCTCCGCCACACCCCGCGCCATCAGTGAGAGCGGCATGCCCTGCGAGCCCGAGTGGACATGCAGCCGGGTCAGCCACGGGCGGTCGGCGAACGCCCGCACGATCCAGACGCGGGCTCCCTCGTCCCGTAGCGCGACCCCGAACTTGGACGTGGCCGTCGCCGTGGACAGCGCCTCGATCGAACCCCCGCCGACCTGCGGGTTCACCCGGATTCCGACAGGGGAGGCGAGGGGGGAGCCGAAGGCCGCCGAGCGGACCAGGGCGTCGATGCGGTCCAGTTCCTGTGGGCTGTCCGCGTTGACCGCGACGCCCAGTGCCAGCGCCTCGCGCAGCTCGGCGGGCGTCTTGGCCGGCGAGTCGAGCACGGTCCGCTCCGGCGGGACACCGGCCGCCGCGGCGAGCGCGAGCTCTCCGGGGCTCGCGACCTCCGCGCCGACGCCCTGCTCGCGCAGCAGCCGCAGTACCGGCACCAGGGGGGTCGCCTTCACCGCGAAGGCGTGCAGTACCGGGGTGCCGGGAGCGGCCACCGCGGCGAACGCGGAGTGCAGCGCGGCGGCCGAGGCCCGGATGCCGGTCACGTCGAGGAGCGCGACGACGGGGTGGTCCGCGGTGAGGAGCCCCTGTTCCACGGCGGCCCGCACGGCGTCGTCCCGCCGTGCCACCCGTGTCGCGTCCGTGTCCTGCGCCGAAGGCATCGCAGCCCCGCCCGCCCTGTCGCCGTCGTCCCGATCCCCTGCCCTGTCCATGTCTGCGCCCATGCGTCCCAGCCAAACATCCGGCGGGAGCGCGTGCGGGGCCGCGCGCCTATTGACTAGCCTTATTCAAGGGGTGAGGATGTGAATATCTACTGAAACAGTCCGCTAGGAGGCAGACCATGTCAGGACCCCGCCCCGTCCGAGCGCCGCGCGGTACGGAACTGAGCGCCCTGGGATGGCAGCAGGAAGCCGCCCTGCGGATGCTCCAGAACAACCTCGACCCCGAGGTCGCCGAGCACCCCGACAAGCTCGTCGTCTACGGCGGCACCGGCAAGGCCGCCCGTGACTGGCGCTCCTTCGACGCCATGGTCCGCACGCTGCGGACCCTCAAGCAGGACGAGACCATGCTGGTCCAGTCCGGCCGCCCCGTCGGTGTCATGCAGACCCACGAGTGGGCCCCGCGCGTCCTCATCGCCAACTCCAACCTGGTCGGCGACTGGGCCAACTGGGAGGAGTTCCGCCGCCTTGAGCAGCTCGGCCTGACCATGTACGGCCAGATGACCGCCGGTTCCTGGATCTACATCGGCACCCAGGGCATCCTCCAGGGCACCTACGAGACCTTCTCCGCCGTCGCCGCGAAGAAGTTCGGCGGCACGCTGGCCGGCACCATCACGCTGACCGCCGGTCTCGGCGGCATGGGCGGCGCCCAGCCGCTCGCCGTGACGATGAACGACGGCGTCGCGATCTGCATCGACGTGGACCCGCGCGCCATCGAGCGCCGTATCGAGCACCGCTACCTGGACGTGCGGGCCGACTCCCTGGAGCACGCCCTCCAGCTCGCCGTCGAGGCCCGCGACCAGCGCAAGCCGCTGTCCATCGGCCTGCTCGGCAACGCGGCGGAGCTGCTGCCCCGCATGCTCGCCGAGGGCGCGCCCATCGACATCGTGACCGACCAGACCTCGGCCCACGACCCGCTCGCCTACCTCCCCGTCGGCGTCGACTTCGACGACATGGCCGACGCGGCCGCCAAGGACCCGGCCGGCTTCACCACCCGCGCCCGCGAGTCCATGGCCAAGCACGTCGAGGCCATGGTCGGCTTCATGGACGCGGGCGCCGAGGTCTTCGACTACGGCAACTCCATCCGCGGCGAGGCCCAGCTCGCCGGGTACGACCGCGCCTTCGCCTTCCCCGGCTTCGTCCCCGCCTACATCCGCCCGCTCTTCTCCGAGGGCAAGGGCCCCTTCCGCTGGGCGGCCCTGTCCGGCGAGGCCTCCGACATCCACAAGACGGACAAGGCGATCCTCGACCTCTTCCCGGAGAACGAGTCGCTGCACCGCTGGATCAAGCTGGCCGGCGAGCGCGTCCACTTCCAGGGCCTGCCCGCCCGTATCTGCTGGCTCGGCTACGGCGAGCGCGACAAGGCGGGCGAGCGCTTCAACGACATGGTGGCCTCGGGCGAGCTGGCGGCCCCGCTGGCCATCGGCCGCGACCACCTCGACTGCGGCTCCGTCGCCTCCCCGTACCGCGAGACCGAGGCCATGCTCGACGGCTCCGACGCGATCGCCGACTGGCCGCTGCTCAACGCCATGGTGAACGTCGCCTCCGGCGCCTCCTGGGTCTCCATCCACCACGGAGGCGGCGTCGGCATGGGCCGCTCCATCCACGCCGGCCAGGTGTCCGTCGCCGACGGCACCAAGCTCGCCGGCGAGAAGATCCGCCGCGTCCTGACGAACGACCCCGGCATGGGCGTCATCCGTCACGTCGACGCCGGCTACGACATCGCCGAGTCCGTCGCGGACGAGCGCGGCGTGCGCATCCCGATGCGCGAGAGCCACGAGGGCGGCGACGCGTGACGTTCCACAGCATGTGGGCGGAGCTGCTGCCGATCGGCCGCAGCTCCGCCTCCGGCGGCTACCGCCGGTTCGCCTGGACCGGCGCCGACACCGACTGCCGCGCCTGGTTCCGGCAGCAGGCCGAGTCCCGCGGGCTCACCTACGA
Source organism: Streptomyces sp. NPDC024698 (assembly GCF_055559015.1). NCBI lineage: Bacteria > Bacillati > Actinomycetota > Actinomycetes > Kitasatosporales > Streptomycetaceae > Streptomyces > Streptomyces sp. NPDC024698. The sequence continues at coordinate 523,078 of NZ_JBVHLK010000004.1, forward strand.
GCTCGACCGCAACGGCAACCAGTGGGCCTGGCTCGGCGACCCCACCGCGGGCGACGCCGTGGTCACCGGGTCCCACCTGGACTCCGTGCCCGACGGAGGCGCCTTCGACGGACCCCTCGGTGTCGTCTCCTCCTTCGCCGCCCTCGACGAACTCAGCGCCCGGGGAGCGGAGTTCACCAAGCCCCTCGCCATCGTCAACTTCGGCGACGAGGAGGGCGCCCGGTTCGGCCTCGCCTGCGTCGGATCCCGGCTCGCCGCAGGACAGCTCACCGTCGAGCAGGCGCACCGCCTCACCGACGGCGACGGCATCACCCTGCCGCAGGCCATGGAGCGCGCCGGACACGACCCCGCCGCCATCGGCCCCGACCCCGAACGCCTCGGCCGCATCGGCGCCTTCGTCGAACTCCACGTCGAGCAGGGCCGCGCCCTGGACCTCAGCGGCGACCAGGTCGGCATCGCCAGCGCCATCTGGCCGCACGGCCGCTGGCGCTTCGACTTCCGCGGCGAGGCCAACCACGCCGGCACCACCCGGCTCGTGGACCGCCACGACCCGATGCTGCCCTACGCCGAGACCGTCCTCGCCGCTCGCCGCGAGGCCCGGCTCGCGGGCGCCGTCGCCACCTTCGGCAAGATCTCCGTCGAGCCCAACGGCGTGAACGCCATCCCCTCCCTGGTACGCGGCTGGCTCGACTCCCGCGCCGCCGACCAGGCCACCCTCGACACCGTCGTGGGCGGAGTCGAGAAGGCGGCCCGCGAGTACGCCGAGGCGCAGGGCGTCGAACTCGATGTGATCCGCGAGTCGTTCACCCCCGTCGTCGAGTTCGAGCACGCCCTGCGCGACGAACTCGCCCGGATCCTGGGCAAGGACCGGGAGGCCGTCCTGAACGTCCCCGTCCTCGGGACCGGGGCCGGACACGACGCCGGAATCCTCTCCGGCACCGTCCCGACCGCCATGCTGTTCGTACGCAACCCCACCGGTGTCTCGCACTCCCCGGCCGAGTACGCCGCCGAGGACGACTGCGTGGCCGGGGTGACCGCACTCGCCGACGTACTCGAAGGGCTGGCATGCAGGTGACGCAGACGTACTGGCTGGAACACGCCTGGCTCGACACCCACGTCGAGCCGGGCGTCGCGGTGACCGTGTCGGCCGACGGCTCCGGGGCCGACGGCCGTGTCACCGACGTCCGCACCGGCGTCGACACCCCTCCGCCGGGCGCCGAGATCCTGCGCGGACTCACCCTCCCCGGCCTCGCCAACGCCCACTCCCACGCCTTCCACCGCGCCCTGCGCGGCACCGTCCAGGTCGGCTCCGGCACCTTCTGGACCTGGCGCGAGATCATGTACTCCTTCGCGGACCGGCTGACCCCGGAGACCTACCACGCGCTGGCCCGCGCGGTGTACGCGGAGATGGCGCTCGCCGGAGTCACCGCCGTCGGCGAGTTCCACTACGTGCACCACGCCCACGACGGCACCCCCTACGCCGACCCCAACGCCATGGGCGAGGCCCTCATCGCCGCCGCCTCCGACGCGGGCATCCGCATCACCCTGCTCGACACGGCCTACCTCTCCTCCGGCTTCGGGCAGCCGCCCAACCCGCACCAGCGCCGCTTCTCCGACGGCACAGCGGAGGCCTGGGCGGAACGCTGTTCACTTCTCAAGGACCGGGATCACGCGCGGATCGGCGCGGCGATCCACTCCGTACGGGCCGTGCCCGCCGGACAGCTCGCCACCGTGGCCCGCTGGGCCGAGGAGCGGCGCGCCCCGCTCCATGTCCACCTGTCGGAGCAGACCGCGGAGAACGAGGCCTGCCAGGCCGCGCACGGCCGCACGCCCACCCGGCTGCTCGCCGACCACGGCGTCCTCGGACCGCGCACCACCGGCGTCCACAACACCCACCTCACCGACGAGGACATCGCCCTGCTCGGCGGATCCGGCACCGGCACCTGCATGTGCCCCACCACCGAACGCGACCTCGCCGACGGCATCGGCCCCGCCGTCGCCCTCCAGCGCGCGGGCTCACCCCTCTCGCTCGGCTCCGACAGCCACGCCGTCATCGATCTCCTCGAAGAGGCACGCGCGATGGAGCTGAACGAACGGCTGCGCACCCGCACCCGCGGCCACTGGACGGCCGCCGCCCTGCTGCGCGCCGCCTCCGCCGACGGCCACGCGGCCCTCGGCTGGGACGACGCCGGCACCATCGAGACGGGCGCCCTCGCCGACTTCACGACGATCGCCCTCGACTCGGTCAGAACAGCGGGACCGGTGCCACGCCTCGGCGCGGAGACAGCCGTATTCGCGGCCACGGCCGCCGACGTCCGGCACACGGTCGTGGCGGGCAGGCACGTCGTGCGCGACGGCGCGCACACACTCGTCCCCGATGTGCCGGAAGCGCTCGCGGACGCCGTCCAGGCACTGCGCTCCTGACTCCCGGGCGGGCGGGAGACACCGCCCGCCCGACGCCCCCCACCAGCAGTCCCGCCACCCCGGAGGACGCCATGAGCAGCACGACCGTCATCACCAACATCGCCAGTCTGGTCACCAACGATCCCTCCCAAGGTGACGGATCCCCGCTCGGTCTGATCCAGGACGCGGCCGTCGTCATCGACGGCGACCGTGTCGCGTGGACCGGTGAATCAAGCAAAGCACCCGCCACTGACAACCGGGTCGACGCCGGCGGCCGCGCGGTGATCCCGGGCTTCGTCGACTCCCACTCCCACCTGGTCTTCGCGGGCGACCGCACCCAGGAGTTCAACGCCCGCATGTCCGGCCGCGCCTACAGCGCCGGCGGCATCCGCACCACCGTCGCCGCCACCCGCGCCGCCTCCGACGAGGAACTGGAGCGCAACCTCACCCGGTACCTTCGCGAGGCCCTCCGCCAGGGCACCACCACGTTCGAGACCAAGTCGGGCTACGGACTGACCGTCCGGGACGAGGCCCGCGCCCTGCGCATCGCCGCCTCGCACACCGACGAGGTCACCTACCTCGGCGCCCACATCGTCTCGCCGGACTACGCCGACGACCCGGCCGGCTACGTCGCCCTGGTGACCGGTGAGATGCTCGACGCCTGTGCCCCGTACGCCCGTTGGGTGGACGTCTTCTGCGAGAAGGGCGCCTTCGACGGCGACCAGGCCCGCGCGATCCTCACGGCCGGCAAGGCCAAGGGCCTGCACCCGCGCGTACACGCCAACCAGCTCTCGTACGGCCCCGGCGTCCAGCTCGCCGTCGAACTGGACGCGGCGAGCGCCGACCACTGCACGCATCTGACGGACGCGGACGTGGACGCCCTGGCGAGCGGCGACACCGTGGCGACGCTCCTGCCCGGCGCCGAGTTCTCCACCCGCGCCGAGTGGCCCGACGCCCGCTGGCTGATCGACGCCGGTGTCACCGTGGCCCTGTCCACCGACTGCAACCCCGGCTCGTCCTTCACCTCGTCCGTGCCCTTCTGCATCGCGCTCGCGGTACGGGACATGCGGATGACCCCGGACGAGGCCGTGTGGTCCGCGACGGCGGGCGGCGCGCGGGCACTGCGCCGGGACGACGTCGGCCGGATCGCGCCGGGCGCCTACGCCGACCTGACCCTGCTGGACGCGCCCAGCCACGTCCACCTCGCCTACCGTCCGGGCGTCCCGCTGGTCACCGGCGTCTGGCGGCGCGGAGTCCGCGAGATCTGAGCCCGCCGACGGGGGCGGGCGGGTCCACGGCCGCCTCAGGCCTTGCCGGCGCGCCAGCGCTGGCCCGTGCCCCCGTTCAGCGGCACCAGGGACAGCCCGCCGTCCCCGTCCGGCGTCACCGCCGTCTCGATGGCCACGGCCGGGCGGATCACCCCGTCCCCGTCGACGGTGAAGCGGAGGTTGTCGCCGTGGTCGCCGTCGAGCGAGGAGCACTCCCAGATCCCCACCCCCTTGTCGACGGAGCCGCGGCTGTCGAGGCAGAAGTCGTCGTCGGCGGCCGACCGCAGGGAACCGCTGCCGTTGTCCACGCGCCAGCGCTGGGTGGAGGAGGACGTGCAGGGCGCCGTGACCACGTCGGTGCCCTTCTCGAAGTCGCCGTCGCGGACGTCCAGACACAGGCCCGAGGCGACGTTCACCACCTGTGTGGAGGCGCCGCCCGGCGGACGCGGGACGACGGTCGGGGTCGGCTTCGGGCCCGGTGACCTCGGCGGCGCCGAACTGGGGGACGGCGAGGGCGACGCGGAGGTAGCCGAAGGAGAGGGCGAGGCCGAGGGCGTGGGGGCCGAAGGGGTGACCGGAACCGTCGCCGTGACGGTCACCGCGGGCGGGCCCGAGGGCGTGCCGACCGAGCCCGCCGCGCCCGTGGACGGCGACCCGCCCGAGGACAGCAGCAGGAACAGGACCGGCGCCAGGGCCACACCGAGCGCCGCCGCCGAGGTCAGGACGACCCGTCGGGAGAGCGGCCGGGGCAGCATCGACGACCGGGGGCCGACGGTGAGTACGGGCGGTACAGCTCCCGCCTCCGGCAGGTCGTTCGTGACGTACGCGGTGCCCGCCCAGGGCAGCAGACCCTCGGCCAGGGCCGTGCGGGGATGGTCGCGCAGGGCGGTCAGTTCCTCGTACGCGGCCGAACAGTGCGCGCAGTGCGCCATGTGGGTGTTGAGGTCCGTGCTGGAGCGGGGGTTGTCGGGTCGCACCGACTCCTCGATCAGCCGGCGGAAGTCCCCGCAGCGCGGATCGTCCGACGCGGCCAGCCGATGTCTCAGACAGGCCTGGCCCAGGGACTGGAGCGCCTGGTCGGTGCCGTACGTGACGTCCTCGGGGGTGAGGCCGAGCAGGACCGCCGTCCGCCGTGCGGGCTCGCGCTCCACGACGGCGTACCAGATGAGGCCCTGGGCGCGGGAGGGGAGGGACTGGAAGGCGGGGAGCAGGGAGGGGACCGGGCCCGAGGCGCCCGCGGTGCTGAGGACGAGGAGCAGTCCGGGGTCGAGGCCCGCGGCCCGCTGGTCCCGGGCCCACGAGGCGGCCGTCCGCCCCGCCAGCAGCAGGAGCTGGTGCCGCCAGGGAACGTTCGGGTCGATGCCGCGCGCGGTCTCGCGGGCCGCGAGGGTGAAGGTCTGCGCGGCGAGCTGTCCTGCTCCGGACTCGCCGGTGGTGCACAGCCGGGCGTAGGCGAGGACCGGGTCGCGGTGGCGCGCGCGGAGTTCCTGGAGTGCCGTGTACGCCGTCGAGGTTCCGCCGCGCAGCAGCTCGGTCAGCCGTGCGTCGGACGCCTCCGCGGCCCGGCCTTCCCCCTCGGCCGCGGTTCCTCCGCCGGCAGGGTCGTCCTGCGCCATGTCCGTCCGCCTCCCCGCCCTTGGTGCACGCTCGTCCCGTCCTGACGTACCGGCCAGTTTGGGATGCCCATAGTGACGGGATCGGTCGTGTGGGGAAAGAGGTGTCGGACAAAGATTCCATGGGAGCGCTCTCAACCAGCCGCCGCACCAGGGGAGTTGTCCGTGATGTGCGGAGGGCGCCGATGTGCGGAGCGCGCCGACGTGCGGAGGCCGCTGTGGGGTCCGGCGGGGGCGGGAAAGACGGAGCGGCCCGGCGCTCTCGGCGCCGGACCGCCCGGATACGCGGCCTCGTGGACCGCGAAGTCCGTTCACTCCTCGACGGTCAGGCCCTTCCGGAGTCGCACGAGGGTGCGCGACAGCAGTCGGGAGACATGCATCTGGGAGATGCCGAGTTCGTCGCCGATCTCGGACTGGGTCATGTTCGCCACGAACCGCAGCGAGAGGATCTGCCGGTCGCGCTGCGGGAGTTCCGCGATGAGCGGCTTGAGGGACTCCACGTACTCGATGCCCTCCAGTCCGTTGTCCTCGTAGCCGATGCGGTCCGCGAGCGCGCCCTCGGAGTCGTCCTCCTCGGGCTGGGCGTCCAGTGAACTGGCCGTGTAGGCGTTCGACGCGGCCATGCCCTCGACGACCTCGTCGCGGCTGATGCCGAGCCGTTCCGCGAGCTCGTTCACGGTCGGGGCGCGGTCGAGGCGCTGGGCCAGTTCGTCGCCGGCCTTGGCCAGGTCGAGCCGGAGCTCCTGGAGCCTGCGGGGGACCCGTACCGACCAGGAGGTGTCGCGGAAGAAGCGCTTGATCTCGCCGATGATCGTCGGCATGGCGAAGGTGGGGAACTCGACGCCCCGGCTCAGCTCGAAGCGGTCGATCGCCTTGATCAGGCCGATGGTGCCGACCTGGATGATGTCCTCCATCGGCTCGCTGCGGGAGCGGAAGCGGGAGGCGGCGAACTTCACCAGCGCGAGGTTGAGTTCGACGAGCGTGTTGCGGACGTACGCGTAGTCGTGCGTGCCCTCTTCGAGGGACTCCAGCCGCGCGAAGAGCGTCTTGGACAGAGCCCGCGCGTCCACCGGCCCCACCTTGTCGAACGGGGGGATCTCCGGGAGGCCGGCGAGTCCGGTGAGTGCGTCGGTTCCGTCGGTTCCGGGTCCGTCGACGTGCTCCGGGTTTCGCGGAGAAGGTGCCGACGTCGCCGTCAGGGTCTGCGATGCGTCGAGCCGGGGTGACATGTGTCCTCCATCGTTCTCGGCATATGGCCGCCGATGCCAATACGTGCACTGCGGTGTGCGGCGCCTCCAAAGCCGGCCGGGTCGGATAGGTGTCTCTTCTAGCCCTATCCGGTTTCCCGAACTCACCGCAAGTGTCATACCGGGTGAAATGTCCCTTTCGATAGGGTTGTTCGGGTGTCGGGTGCCGTAGAGAAGGCGTAGTGTTCGAGTGCGTACGTCAGTAGTCGCGACACTCGGGAGACAGACGGCATGGACCGCGGGACGGTCGGCAGCACACAATCTGGCCGGCTTCTTGTCGAGGTGCGGGAAGAGGGCGCGAGTGCTGTCGTGACCCCCGCGGGTGAGCTCGATCACCACACGGCGGATCTGTTGCGTGAGCCACTCGATGAGTGCCTCGACAAGGGATACGCGCGATTGGTCATCGACTGCTCCCGGCTGGAGTTCTGTGACTCCACCGGGCTCAATGTGCTGCTCGGCGCCCGGCTGAAGGCCGAGACCGCGGGCGGCGGGGTGCATCTGGCCGCGATGCAGCCGGTGGTCGCGCGCGTCTTCGAGATCACCGGGGCGGAGGCCGTCTTCACCGTCCACGACACGCTCGAAGCGGCCCTCTCCGGCTGATCCGCGGGCTCTCGGTCATGTCCCGGCCTCCGTCCCAGGTCCCCCCGCGTGTCCGGCGCGTTGCCCGCGTCACAGGCTCCGTGGCGAATACGTGGGTGTTCGCACGGTTCCGTCGGGCAGGAGACATCCTGGGCGGGTCGGTGGTCCAGGGACCGACGCGGCGGAAGTTGTTGATCCACGAGCGGCGAAAGCCGTTGATCCATCCGTACTGAGTACTGCGTACTGAGTCTTGAATCGTGAACCGGTGAATCGGTGAGGTGAAGCGCTGATGAGCACCACCCGGCCCTGCTCGCCGGGCGACCGCGGCCCGGAGTCGGGCGACGGCGGCGCTTCCGCGGTGCCCGCGCGGAGCGGGGCGCCCGTGGACAGCATGACGCCCGTCGACGACGCCGGCCCGGCCCCCGCGTCCGCCGGCCGCCAGGTCCGCACGCTGGGCCTCGTCGGCGAGAGCGGCGTCGTGCCGCTCGCCCGCGACTTCGCCCGGCAGGCGCTGTACGCGTGGGGCTGGCTGCCCGCGCCGAGCGCCGACTTGCGGGCGGCCGCCGAGGACGTCCTGCTGGTCGTCTCCGAGCTGGTCACCAACGCCTGTCTGCACGCCGAGGGCCCGGACGAACTCCGGATCTCCTGTGACAACAAGGTGCTGCGCATCGAGGTCTCCGACCGGGGATCCGGCCAGCCCGCCCCGCGCACCCCGCACCGCGCGGGGCGTCCCGGCGGCCACGGCATGTTCATCGTGCAGCGGCTCTGCCTGGACTGGGGGGTCGTCCGGCTGCCCGGAGTGACGGGCAAGACGGTCTGGGCGGAACTGGGTGCACCCGCGTAACGGCGCGCCCTGACGCGCCCGGGCCCCGAGCCCGGCCCGTCGCCCCGCTCTGACCTGCCGGCCGCTCGGATGCACCGGGTCGGCCCGTCCGCCGGCTCCACGGGGCGGGGGTCCGGCCCATCCGGCCGCTCCCGGGTGTCCAGCCGCGGCCGCCGCCCTGGTGCCCCCAGCCTCGCCCCGCCCCGGGCGTCCCCGGCCCCCCATAGCCCCCGGCCGCCCTCCTTCGGCCGCCCGCGGTTCGGATGCTTCCTCGTGTGGCGCCGGCCGTGTACCGGGTCCTCGTGGATCCGGGGCGCACTGTGTCTTCCCTCCACAAGGCCCCGGGCGTACCTTGACGGCCGATCTGATGTTCCGTCAGAAATCGGCGAGGACGCCGTCAGGAATGAGGGGCAGGCCCGTGTCGTACCGGACGTACCAGAAACGAACCGCCGCGCTCGCGTTCGCCGCGGCCCTGGCCGGCTCGGCGGTGCTGACGGCCGCCCCCGCAGCCCAGGCCGACGTGGTGGACGTCAACTACCAGTGCAAGACGCCGATCGGCGACAAGAGCGCCGTCTCTCCCATCGACATCAAGGGCGTCAAGAGCGGCGGCTCCTACAAGCTCACCATGTCCTGGCAGAAGGGCGTCTCCTCCAGCCCGGTCGAACTCGGCAAGGGCGCGATGACACCGAGCGCCGTCATCAAGGTGGGCGGCGCGGACAGCGGCACGGTGGCGGTCAGCGGTGCGGCGAACGCGGCCGCCATCCCCGCCAACACCCCCATAAAGATCAATGACCTGAGCGGGACCTACACGCCGAGGAAGTCCGGCAAGGTCACCTTCACCGCGGGTGTCCTGACCATCAAGGCCCTCGGCACCACGACCACGTGCACGCCCTCGAACAGCCCAGGACCCTCGCTGACCCTCGACGTCACGGCGGCCGGCGGTTCGGGCTCCACCTCGGGCTCGTCGACCTCGGGCTCCTCCTCCGGTTCCGGCTCCAGCGGTTCCGGCTCCGGCGGCTCCCTCCCGCAGACCGGCCCCGAGGACTCCGTGATCGCCCTCGGCACCCTCGGCGGCACGGTGCTCCTCGCCGGAGCGGCCGGCGTGCTGTGGCTGACGCGCAGGCATCAGGCGGTACGCCGCTGACCGTCCCAGCACCACGACCTGGAGCCGCCGCATGCCGTACGCACTCCCCGCCGCCCGCGTGCTGGGCCTGACCCTGGTGCTGCTGAGCGCGGCACCGACGGCCCTGGCCGCCGAGGGCTGGTCCGTCGTGCCGGCCGCGGACGGCGCGGTGGACGGACGGCCCTCCGTCTACGCGGAGGGCGCGCCCGGCGCGGTCCTCCAGGACGCGGTGTCCGTGCTCAACCCGGGGGCGCGGCCGCTCACCGTCCGGCTGCGCGGCGCCGACGCGGACGCGGACGACACCGTCCACGGCGCCTTCACCGTGCGGGAACGGCCGGCGGACGCGGGCGCCTGGATCGCCTTCGCCGCACACGCGCACGGCCGCAGGACCGCGGTGCGGGAACTGTCCGTACGGGTGCCGGCGCACACCCGTGCCGACGTGCCGTTCACCATCGGCGTCCCGGCCGGGGTGGCGCCCGGTGACCATCCCGGCGCGATCCTCGCGAGCGGCGGCGGGCGCACCTCGGAGGTCCGGGTCCGGCTCCGGGTTCCGGGACCTGCGTTGCCGGCGCTGACGGTCGAGCACATCAGGGTGGGCGGCGGGCGGATCTCGTACGAACTGGTCAACCGCGGCACCACGGTCCTCGCACCCTCTCTCGCCGTGCACGCCGACGGGGTCTTCGGGACCCTGCTCGACCGGGGCCCGCGTGCCCTGCCCGTCGAGCTGCCGCCGGGCGGCCGGGTCACGCTCCACGAGGCGTGGACCGGGCCGCCGGCCCTGGACGCGGCCGATGTGCGGCTGACGGTGACGGCGGCGGGCGGCGTGCGCTCGACGGGGACCGCGTCGGTCCGGTTCGTGCCGTGGGGGGCGGTGGCCGGGGCGGGCGGTGCCCTGGTGGCGCCGGCGGCCCTGTTCGCCGTACGACGGCGGAGGCGGGCCGGGGTGCGTGGGCGGTGGCGTCGCGAGCGCCGGGCGCGAGACGGCGGGGCCGGTGAACAGCCCGGCACGGAGGTCGAGTTGACGGGAGCGGTGTCGTGAGCGTCCTGGGCGGCAAGCTGCGGGCGGTGGTGTCGGCGGCGGTGCTGGTGCTCGTCCTGGTCCCCTTGGCGGGGGTGGCCTCGGCGTTCCCGGCGTCCGCCGCCGGGAAGCCGGGTGTCACCCTGTCCAGGTCCGAGGCGGGGACGGGCGGTTCGGTCACCGTCACCGGCAGCGGATGGCGGCCCGGGACCCTGCTGATGATGCTGGTCTGCGGGCAGTCCGTGCCCTCGCGCGGGGTGATCGGCGGCACCAACTCCTGCGCCAACGCCGACGGACGGGCCGTCACCACCGACGCGAAGGGCGGCTTCAGCAGGAAGCTGCCGGTGACCGAGCCGCCCGTGCCCTGTCCCTGCGTGGTGCACGTCGCCACCGTCACCGGTGAGAAGGCCGAGGCCGACGCCGTGTTCATGGTGGCCGGCCACGCGGTGGAGCCGCTGCCGAAGCAGGTGGGCGGCGGCCGGATCGCGGTGCTGACCGACACCCGGCTCGACGGATCGAGCGGTCTGCTGACCTGGTTCGGCTCGCCGCCCTCGCGCACCCTCGTGCTCACCGTGGGCAACGTGGGCACCGCCCCCGCGAAGAACCCGGTCTTCCAGATCGGCACCGCCCACGGGGTGTTCGCCCCGCAGTGGGAGGAACAGCAGTGGCGCGGCACCGTCGCGCCCGGCCGCAAGGCGCAGATCAGGATCCCGGTCGAACTGTCGGCCGGGGCGCACGGCGACTACACGGTCTCGCTGCGGTACGGCGGGAAGGTGATCGCCGAGCAGCCGTGGGGCGTGGGCCGCCCCTGGGGCGTCACCCTCTTCTGGATCCTGCTCTGCGTGGTCGTCCCGGCCGCGCTGTTCCGGATCGGCATGGCCGTGGTGGACCGGGTGCGTCCCCGCGGGCCGGCCGGGCGGGCCGGGCGGCACCGGGGGCTGAGGCCGGCCGAGCTCACCCTGCGCCTGCCCTGGACGAGCCCCGCCCCGCGCCCGTCGGAGGACCCCTCGGCCTCCGGGGTTCCGGCCCTGCCCTGGTTCACCCCCGGCAGCGATCCGGGGACCGGGGCGAACCGTCAGCTCTCCGCACCGCACGAGAACGGTCCGACGACGCAGACGAGGAAGGGGCATACGTGAGCACGCTACGGAGAGTGGTACCGGCCCGAGGCCGCAGAGCGGGCGCGGCCGGGGTCGCGCTGATGCTCGGCGGTGCGGGCGTCCTGCTGGGGGTGGCCGCCGTTCCGGCGCAGGCCGCCGAGGTGTCGTACAGCACGGAGTGCATTCCGCCCGCGATCTCCGGGCTGCCCGCCGTGGAGGGCACCACGAAGGTGGAGATCACCGCGCCCGCCGAGGCGAAGGTGGGGGACGAGGTCACCATCACCTGGAAGTTCACCCAGGCCGCCTCGAAGAACCCCGACGTCCTCGATCTCGACGCGAACACCGTCAAGCCCACCGGGACGCTGAAGGCGGGCGGCGCGCAGACGGCCGGCATCGCGATGGAGGGGCCGCGGACGAACCCGGCGATCCCCAAGAACAGCGACATGAAGCTGTCCGACATGACGGGCAAGCTGAAACTGACGGCGGTGGGGGACGTCACGCTCACCCCGGACGCGTACGACATCAATGTCAGCAAGCCGATCTCCACCGACACCAAGTGCACGCCCAAGGAGACGGTGCACCCCTCGGCGACCATCAAGGTGACGAGCGGTGGCGGGACGGGCGGCACCCCGACCCCGACTCCGACCCCGACTCCCACCCCGACGCCGAGCGGGTCCCTCACCCCGTCGCCGAGCGGCAGCGCGACCGGCGGAAGCGACACCGGCGGTTCCGGCGGCGGGCAGAGCGACTTCACGGGCAAGGAGGTCGCCGTCCCGTACGCGTGCAAGACGCCTATCGGAGACAAGAACGCCACCTCGCCGGTGCGGATCGACGCCCGGAGGAACGGCGGGAGCTACGACCTCACCGTGCGGTTCAAGGGGTCCGTGATGGACAGCCCGGCCGACATCCCCGCCAACTCGGTCAAGCCGTCGATGGAGGTCGTGCTCGGCGGCGCCGACAAGGGCACCGTGCACGTCGAGGGCCCGGCCAACTCCGCGGCGATCAAGTCCGGCGACCCGATCGAGATCCCCGATCTGACGGGCACCTACAAACCGGGCGCCACCGGATCGTCGACCCTGTCCCCGGGCGTGCTGACGGTGATGGCCCTGGGCACGACGACGACCTGCACCCCGACCACGTCCGAGGTCTCGCTGACCCTGGACACCGCACAGCAGGCGAGCGGCGCCTCGGGCGGCGGGTCCACCTCGTCCGGCTCCGGCTCCGCCGGTACGTCCTCCGGCGGGCTCGCGGAGACGGGCTCCGACAGCCACGGAGCCCTGGAGGCGCTCGCCCTGGTGGCCGGCACGGTCGTCCTGCTGGGCGGCGCGGTCTTCACGTTCATGCCGGGCCGCCGCGGCCGGTGACCGAGGCGGTGCGGCCACGGGCCGGCCGCGGGAACGGCGAAGGGCCGCCGCACCGAACGGTGCGACGGCCCTTCGCCGGATGCCGGAGCGGACGTCAGTGGACGTCGCCCATGAGCGCCTTGACCTTCTTGCGGTACATCCACACCGCGGCACCGGCGATCACGGCGAGCGTGGCCTCCAGCGCGACGATGCCCGTCTTGTTGAGGTCGACGTTGGCGATGGAGAGCAGACCGGTCGTGGCGTCACCGGCGGTGACGGCCAGGAACCAGACACCCATCATCTGGGAGGCGTACTTCGCCGGAGCCATCTTCGTGGTGACCGAGAGGCCGACCGGGGAGAGCGTCAGCTCACCGACGGTCTGCACGAAGTAGATCGCCACCAGCCACATCGCGGCCGCCTTGTGACCGCCCTCGGCGATCGTCAGCGGGGCCAGGAAGAGGAAGAACGAGGCGCCGATCAGGATCAGGCCCGAGGCGAACTTCGTCGCCGTGCTCGGCTCCTTGCCGCGCTTGTTCATCCACAGCCACGCCCAGGCGAAGACCGGGGCGAGCGCCATGATCATGACCGGGTTGACCGACTGGTACCAGGAGACCGGGAACTCCCAGCCGAAGATCGTGTTCTTCGCCGACTCGTCAGCGAAGATCGACATCGTCGAGCCGCCCTGGTCGTAGATCATCCAGAAGACGGCCGCGGCGACGAAGAACCAGATGTACGCGGACATCTTCGACTGGTCGGCACGGTCCAGGGACTTGTCCCGCTTGATGCGTCCGATGACCATGACGGGGATGAGCAGACCGGCGATCGTGATCGGGACCAGCAGCCAGTTCAGCGTGTAGTGGCCGGAGAAGCCGACGATCGCGTAGAAGACGACGGCGACAGCGGCCCACAGCGCGGACTTGCGCAGGGTCGAGGACTTCTCCTCGGCGGTCAGGGGCGTGGGGACCTCGTGCGAGCGGGCGCTGAGGTGACGGCCGCCGAGCAGGTACTGGATGAGACCCAGCGCCATGCCGAGCGCGGCGAGGGCGAAGCCCAGGTGCCAGTTCACGTTCTCGCCGACGGTGCCGATGATCAGCGGAGCGGCGAAGGCGCCGAGGTTGATGCCGACGTAGAACAGCGTGAAGCCACCGTCGCGGCGCGCGTCGTCCGGGCCGTCGTAGAGGTGGCCCACCATCGTGGAGATGTTGGCCTTCAGCAGACCGGAACCGATCGCCACGAGGCCGAGGCCGCCGTAGAAGGTGCCGGAGGAGGGGAGAGCCAGCGTGAGGTGGCCCAGCATGATGATCACACCCGCGACGGCGACCGTCTTACGGGGGCCGAGGACACGGTCGGCGAACCAGCCGCCCGGCAGGGCGAGCAGGTACACGAGGGAGAGGTACACCGAGTAGATCGCGGTCGCGGTGGCCGCGCTGAGGTGCAGACCGCCCGGTGCCACCAGGTACAGCGGGAGCAGTGCCTTCATCCCGTAGTAGGAGAAACGCTCCCACATCTCGGTCATGAAGAGAGTGGCCAGTCCGCGGGGGTGGCCGAAGAAGGTCTTCTCGGAGGAACCGGAGATTCCCGGAGTCGCCGAGTCCTTCGTCAGGCTGGACGCCATGGTCGATCCTTGCTGGTCGGGACGCGCTGTTGGGGGGTCCCCTCGCTCAGGTGGAAACCGAGAGTCCGGGGGAAGTACGCGCCCATGGGGGGCGGCCGGCACCGGCGGGGCTCGGCGTCCTTCCCCACGCCCATGGGGAATCCGCCCCGGAGTCCGGGAGCGATGGACGGCGACCACCGGGATCCACGCCCGTCGCGCATCAGCGCGTCCGGGCCCGGCCACAGGTCTTTCCTTCAAGGCTGGCTGACACCAGCCCGCACACAGAAGAGACCTTCAGCATCAAGTTCCAGCCAAAGGTCCCGAAGGAGTGCATCAGGCGTCCGGTCACCATACGACATCACAATGCCCCATATGGAAGGACTTGAGATATGGATCACAGGCGATCGTGGAACCGCGGACGATCATTCGAAGGTGTCAGTAAGGATCTCATCCCGAACCCACAGGTAAGAAACACCCGGACGGCGGGTGTGAATCACGGAGGCGGATCACTGCCCGGGCGCCCTTGATGGCGGACTACCATCACCCCATGACCCGTGTACTGCTCGCCGAGGACGACGCGTCCATCTCGGAGCCGCTGGCCCGTGCCCTGCGCCGGGAGGGTTACGAGGTCGAAGTCCGCGAGGACGGACCCACCGCGCTCGACGCCGGAATGCAGGGCGGCGTCGACCTGGTCGTCCTGGACCTCGGACTGCCCGGCATGGACGGCCTGGAAGTCGCCCGCCGGCTTCGCGCCGAGGGCCACACCGTGCCCATCCTCATCCTCACCGCGCGCGCCGACGAGGTGGACACCGTCGTCGGCCTCGACGCCGGCGCCGACGACTACGTCACCAAGCCGTTCCGGCTCGCGGAACTCCTCGCCCGGGTACGGGCGCTGCTCAGGCGCGGCGCCGCCGAGCCCCAGCAGCCGCCCGCCACCCACGGCGTACGCATCGACGTCGAGTCGCACCGTGCCTGGATGGGCGACGAGGAACTCCAGCTCACGGCGAAGGAGTTCGACCTCCTGCGGGTCCTGGTCCGGGACGCGGGCCGTGTCGTCACCCGCGACCAGCTCATGCGCGAGGTCTGGGACACCACGTGGTGGTCCTCCACCAAGACCCTCGACATGCACATCTCCTGGCTCCGCAAGAAGCTCGGCGACGACGCGGCCAACCCCCGCTACATCGCGACGGTACGAGGCGTCGGCTTCCGCTTCGAGAAGAGCTGAGCCGGCGGCCTCCGCCTCGCCGGGAAGCACGGCGCGGCGGAGGACTCACGGGAGCGGCTGAGGCCCGACCGGTCCGGGCGGCGGGGGGAATCCCGCGCCGCCGGACCGGCGGCGAGCCCGGGCCGGAGCGGCGAACGTGCACACTGGTCCCCGTACAGCCATCTGCCCGGAGGGCCCCGTGCGTCGCCGTCTGATCCAGTCCACCCTCGCCGTCGTCCTCGTGGTGATCGCCGTCTTCGGGGTCTCCCTCGTCATCGTCGAGACCCGTACGATCAGCAACAGCGCCCAGGAGCGTGTGGACTCCGAGGCGCTGCGGCTGGCCAGCATCGTGGACAGCCGCATCCTCGGCGACGAGAACATCACCGGCGAGACGTTCAAGAACCAGGTCACCGACCGGCGCTACGCCGTGATCAGGATTCCGGGCCGCGATCCCATCGAGGCCGGCACCCAGCCCACCGGCGACGTCATCCAGTACACCGCCAGGGGTGAGTCGGGCGAGACCGTCACCGTCCAGGAGCCCCGCTCCTCGGTGACCAAGGAAGTCGGCCGCACCCTGCTGGTCATCGGCGCCGTCGCCCTGCTCGCGATCATCGCCGCCGTCCTGCTCGCCGTACGCCAGGCCAACCGTCTCGCCTCCCCGCTCACCGACCTCGCCGAGACGGCGGAACGGCTGGGCTCGGGCGACCCGCGACCGCGCCACAAGCGCTACGGCGTCCCCGAGCTCGACCGGGTCGCCGACGTGCTGGACAGCAGTGCCGAGCGCATCGGCCGCATGCTCACCGCCGAGCGCCGCCTCGCCGCCGACGCCTCCCACCAGCTGCGGACACCGCTGACGGCGCTGTCCATGCGCCTGGAGGAGATCACCCTCACCGACGACCCCGACACGGTCAAGGAGGAGGCGACGATCGCGCTGACGCAGGTGGAGCGCCTCACCGACGTGGTCGAGCGCCTGCTCACCAACGCCCGGGACCCGCGCACCGGCTCCGCCGTCTCCTTCGACCTCGACGAGGTCATCAAGCAGCAGCTGGAGGAATGGCGGCCCGCCTACCGCAGCGCCGGCCGCGCGATCGTCAGCTCGGGCAAGCGCCATCTCCAGGCGGTGGGCACCCCGGGCGCGGTCGCCCAGGTCCTCGCGGCACTGATCGAGAACTCCCTCATGCACGGCGGCGGCACCGTCGCGCTGCGCACCCGCGTGACCGGCAACCAGGCCGTCATCGAGGTCACCGACGAGGGCCCCGGCGTCCCCACCGACCTCGGCGCCCGCATCTTCGAGCGCACCATCAGCGGCCGCAACTCCACCGGCATCGGTCTCGCCGTCGCCCGCGACCTCGCGGAGGCCGACGGAGGGCGTCTGGACATGCTCCAGGCACAGCCGCCCGTCTTCGGCATGTTCCTGTCCCGCACCCCGCTCAAGCGCTCGCCCCGGCTCCCCGAGGACGACGAGGAGCGCACGGTCAGGTAGGGGAGAGACGCCGGGTCGGGGCGGCTCAGTTCACGCGGGCCCGCGGACGGCGCGTCCCCGGCTCGGGCACCTCGCCCAGGAACGCCTCGGCGCTGGCCACCGCCTCGCGGGCCGGAAGCGCCTGGAACACCCAGGTGCGGTAGGACCAGAAGCGGAAGAGCGTCGCGATGCCGATGCCCAGGAACTTGAAGACGTTGCTCTGGAGCGGGCTGTCCCAGCCGAAGCCGTACGTCGCCGCGTACAGCACGCCGTTCTCGATGACCAGGCCCACCACGCTGAACAGCAGGAAGAGCGTCAGTTCCTTGGTGCGCCCGCCCTTGTCACGGTCCCGGTAGGTGAAGTAGCGGAACCCGACGTAGTTGAAGACGATCGACACGACCGTCGCGATGACGCTGGCCCTCACGACCTGGAGGCCCGTGAGATGGCGTACGAGGTTGAACACGAGCAGGTTGACGAGCAGCCCCGCACCGCCCACCGCGCCGAACTTGGCGACCTCACGGAAGAGCAGGTCGAAGCGCTGCCGAACCGCGCTGCGGGGCCCCTCGTGAGGCCCCGATGAAGCACTGCCCATGGTGTCGCCAGCCCCTGTCGGTGGGTCTCGTGGTCGGCCGCGCCGGTGAACGCGCGGTGGAATGCGCCAACCAGCCCATGCTAACCAGCGCCCCCGCACGCTGCTTGTGCATGTGCTCACAGGTAAGAAAAGAGGCGGTCAGAGGCAGGGAAAATCGGGGCGTATCACCGCGCAAATCGGCCACTCTGGCGTGGCCGATACTCTTGGAGCGTGACGTTCCCGGTAGTCGGCATGGTCGGCGGTGGCCAGCTCGCTCGTATGACACACGAGGCGGGCATCCCGCTCGGCATCAAGTTCAAGCTCCTCAGTGACACTCCACAGGATTCCGCGGCGCAGGTCGTCGGCGAAGTCGTCATCGGCGACTACCGCGACCTCGACACGCTGCGCGACTTCGCGCGGGGCTGCGACGTGATCACCTTCGATCACGAGCACGTCCCCACCGAGCACCTGCGGGCCCTGGAGGCGGACGGCATCCCCGTCCGGCCCGGCCCCGACGCGCTCGTGCACGCCCAGGACAAGGGCGTCATGCGCGCGAAGCTCGACCAGCTCGGTGTGCCGTGCCCGCGGCACCGCATCGTGACGGACGTCGCGGACGTGGCCGCGTTCGCGGCGGAAGGCCTCGCGCAGGGCGAGGAGGGCGACGGCTTCCCCGTCATCCTCAAGACCGTCCGCGGCGGCTACGACGGCAAGGGCGTCTGGTTCGTCCGCTCCCTGGAGGAGGCCGCCGACCCGTTCCGTGCCGGCGTTCCCGTCCTCGCCGAGGAGAAGGTCGACTTCGCGCGCGAGCTCGCCGCGAACGTCGTCCGCTCCCCGCACGGCCAGGCCGTCGCGTACCCCGTCGTCGAGTCCCAGCAGGTCGGCGGCGTCTGCGACACCGTGATCGCCCCGGCACCCGGCATCGCCGAGGAGCTGGCCTTTCAGGCCCAGGAACTGGCGCTGCGCGTCGCCAAGGAACTCGGAGTCGTCGGCCACCTGGCCGTCGAGCTCTTCGAGACCCGCGACGGACGCATCCTCGTCAACGAACTGGCCATGCGCCCGCACAACTCGGGCCACTGGACCCAGGACGGCGCGGTCACCTCGCAGTTCGCCAACCACGTCCGCGCGGTCCTCGACCTCCCGCTCGGCGACCCGCGTCCGCGCGCCCGCTGGACGGTCATGGCGAACGTCCTCGGCGGCGACTTCCCCGACATGTACTCCGCGTACCTGCACTGCATGGCCCGCGACCCGCAGCTGAAGATCCACATGTACGGCAAGGACGTGAAGCCCGGCCGTAAGGTCGGCCATGTCAACACCTACGGCGACGACCTGGACGATGTCCTCGATCGCGCCCGGCACGCAGCCGGCTACCTGAGAGGCACGATCACCGAATGAGCCCCGTTGTAGGCATCGTCATGGGTTCGGACTCCGACTGGCCGGTCATGGAGGCCGCGGCGCAGGCGCTGGACGAGTTCGAGATCCCCTACGAGGTGGACGTCGTCTCCGCGCACCGCATGCCGCGCGAGATGATCGCGTACGGCGAGCATGCCGCGGAGCGCGGGCTCAAGGCGATCATCGCCGGCGCCGGCGGCGCGGCCCATCTTCCGGGGATGCTGGCCTCCGTCACCCCGCTGCCCGTCATCGGTGTGCCCGTCCCGCTCAAGTACCTCGACGGCATGGACTCGCTGCTCTCCATCGTGCAGATGCCGGCCGGTGTGCCGGTGGCGACCGTCTCCGTCGGCGGCGCCCGCAACGCCGGTCTGCTGGCCGCCCGGATGCTCGCCGCCCACGACGAGGAACTCCTCGCCCGGATGCGGGAGTTCCAGCAGGAGCTGAACGACCAGGCCACCGAGAAGGGCAAGCGGCTGCGCGCCAAGGCCGAGGGCGCCGGCGCCGGCTTCGGCTTCGGGAAGTGACGCGGATGCCCTCGTCCTCCCTGCCCTCGATCGACCGTGCCCGCGCCCTGCTCGACGAGTTCCCTGTCGTCGACGGACACAACGACCTGCCCTACGCGCTGCGGGAGCAGGTCCGCTACGACCTCGGTGCCCGTGACATCGCCACCGACCAGAGCGCCCACCTGCACACGGACCTGGCCCGGCTGCGCGCGGGCGGTGTCGGCGCGCAGTACTGGTCGGTGTACGTCCGCTCGGACCTGCCCGGCGCCCTCACCGCGACGCTGGAACAGATCGACTGCGTACGGCAGTTGATCGACCGGTATCCCGCCGACCTGCGGGCCGCGCTGACCGCCGCCGACATGGAGGCGGCCCGCGCCGAGGGCCGTATCGCCTCCCTCATGGGCGCCGAGGGCGGTCACTCGATCGACAACTCCCTCGCCGCCCTGCGCGGGCTGTCCGCGCTCGGCGTCCGCTACATGACCCTCACCCACAACGACAACATCGCCTGGGCGGACTCGGCGACGGACGTCCCCGTGGTGGGCGGCCTGTCCGCCTTCGGCCGTGAGGTCGTAC
This sequence comes from Streptomyces sp. NPDC024698, assembly GCF_055559015.1. Lineage (NCBI taxonomy): Bacteria > Bacillati > Actinomycetota > Actinomycetes > Kitasatosporales > Streptomycetaceae > Streptomyces > Streptomyces sp. NPDC024698. The sequence goes on from NZ_JBVHLK010000004.1 coordinate 542,888, forward strand.
GGGAGATGAACCGCGAGGGCATGCTCGTGGACCTCTCGCACGTGGCCGCGACGACGATGCGCGACGCGCTCGACACCTCCGTCGCGCCGGTGATCTTCTCCCACTCCTCGGCCCGCGCCGTGTGCGACCACCCGCGCAACATCCCGGACGACGTGCTGGAGCGGCTGCCCGCCAACGGGGGAGTGGCGATGGTGACGTTCGTACCGAAGTTCGTTCTCCAGGCGGCGGTCGACTGGACGGCCGCGGCCGACGACAACATGCGCGCGAACGGCTTCCACCACCTCGACACCACCGCCGAGGCCATGAAGGTCCACCGTGCCTTCGAGGAGGACCACCCGCGCCCCATCGCGACGGTGTCGACGGTCGCCGACCACCTCGACCACATGCGCGAGGTCGCGGGCATCGACCACCTCGGCATCGGCGGCGACTACGACGGCACGGCGTTCACCCCGGCCGGTCTCGACGACGTGTCCGGCTATCCGAACCTGATCGCCGAGCTCCTGGACCGCGGCTGGTCGTCCCCGGACGTGGCCAAGCTGACCTGGCGGAACGCCGTGCGCGTGCTGGGCGCCGCGGAGGACGTCTCCCGCGACCTCCGTGCCCGCCGGGCCCCGTCGAACGCGACGCTGGAACAACTGGACGGCTGAGGAGTCCGGCGGGACGCCCGAACCCCCCGGCCCCCGGTACGGGCCCGCCGTCCCGCCGGGTGCCTCGGTGCCTTCAGCAGGCGCAGAGGCAGAACGGGTGCCCGGCCGGGTCCGCGTACACCCGGAACGAGCGCGACCTGTCCTCCGTGTCCAGCGGGGTCGCGCCGAGCTCCAGCACGCCCTTCTCCGCCACGTCCAGGTCCTCGACGTTCAGGTCCAGATGCAGCTGCTGCGAGCCGTCGGGCGAGGGCCAGCGCGGCGGTACGTACCCGGGCGCGGCCTGGAACGCGAGCTTGCGGCCGCCGGGCAGGTCCAGGTCGATCCAGTCGGTCTCCTCCGTGATGGTGCCGCCCAGCACCCCCGCGTAGAACGCGGCGAGCGCGCGCGGGTCGGGACAGTCCAGGACGACGACGTCCAGTGTGGCGAGAGCCATGACTTCCTCCGTGGGATCTCCGGCAGTACCGATGCGTTACCCGCAAACGGTTCTTGCGGGTAACGGTTACTGCATGCTCCCGCATAGGAGGTAACGTCGCAACCATGAATGACCGAGCGCCCGCACCCGGCGGTCTGGCCCTCGTCCAGGCGCTGGTGAACACCCTGGACATCGAGTCGGGCGCCGACCTCCTGGACACGCCGGAGGGCCTGGCGCGGTTCGGGCTGACGGCGGGCGAGGCGGACGGGGCCCGTGAGCTGCGCGAGTCGCTGCGGGCGGTGTGCCTGGCGCACGCGGGCCATCCGGCGCACCGGGAGGTGACCCCGCTCGGGGAGCTGCTCGCCCGCGCGCCCCTGCGGGTGACGCTGGACGAGCACACGGGCGCCGCACGCCTGGTCCCCGCCGACGAGCAACCGGCCAAGGCCTCCGCCCCGGCCTCCGCTCCGGCTTCCCCTGCCTTCTCGCCTTCCCCGGCCGCACCGGCTCCCCGGGTCCCTTCGGCCCCTCCGGACCCCGCGGCCCCTCCAGCCCCCCTGGCCTTCCGTGTCGCCGCCGCGATCGCCGAGTCGCTGATCGAGGGCACCTGGCCGCGGCTCAAGGCCTGTGAGGCCCCGGCCTGCCACTGGGCGTACTACGACCGCTCACCGGCCGGCCGCGGCCGCTGGTGCTCGATGTCGGTGTGCGGGGCGCGCGCCAAGATGCGCCGCTACCGCGCCAAGTAGGCCCCGCGCGGCGGAAGATCTTGCGGGCGGCGGGACCGGAGGCCGGACACGGTCCGGCGGTCTCCGGCGGTGGCACAGCAAAGTGGTGCAGAATGCAAGCGGCGCCGCTCCGGCCGACTGAGCCTCGGCCGGAGCGGTGCCACCCGCCACGGCCCCGGCCGCGACCGGCCGGGCAAGAGGCCTCAGGCGGTGGGGCGGCCCATCGCCCGGTACGTCCAGCCCGCCTTGCGCCACACCTCGGGGTCCAGCGCGTTGCGCCCGTCGAGGAGCACCCGGGACGTGACCGCCTCGCCCAGCACCGTCGGGTCCAGCTCGCGGAACTCGCGCCACTCCGTCAGGTGCAGGACGACATCGGCGCCCCGTACGGCCTGCACGGCGGAGTCCGCGTAGCCGAGCGTCGGGAAGAGCCGCTTGGCGTTCTCCATGCCCTTCGGGTCGTAGACGGTGACCTGACCGCCCTGGAGATGGATCTGCCCGGCCACGTTCAGCGCCGGGGAGTCGCGCACGTCGTCCGAGTCCGGCTTGAACGTCGCGCCGAGCACGGCGACCCGCTTGCCGAGGAACGAACCGCCACCGAGCGCCTCACGGGCCATCTCCACCATCTGGCCACGGCGCCGCATGTTGATGGTGTCGACCTCGCGCAGGAAGGTCAGCGCCTGGTCCGCGCCCAGCTCACCGGCGCGTGCCATGAAGGCGCGGATGTCCTTGGGCAGACAGCCGCCGCCGAAGCCGATCCCGGCCCGCAGGAACTTCTTCCCGATCCGCTCGTCGTGCCCTATGGCCTCGGCCAGCTTGGCCACGTCACCGTCGGCGGCCTCGCAGACCTCGGCCATCGCGTTGATGAAGGAGATCTTGGTGGCGAGGAAGGAGTTCGCGGACGTCTTCACCAGCTCGGCGGTGGGGAAGTCGGTGACGACGAACGGCGTGCCCTCGGCGACCGGCGTCACGTACACCTCGCGCAGCAGCTTCTCGGAGCGCTCGCCGCGCACGCCCACCACGATGCGGTCGGGGTGCAGGGTGTCGTTCACGGCGAAGCCCTCGCGCAGGAACTCCGGGTTCCAGGCCAGCTCGGCGTCCGCGCCCGCGGGCGCGAGCTCGGCGAGCCGGGCGGCCAGCCGCTCCGCCGAGCCGACCGGCACGGTGGACTTGCCGACGACGAGGGCGGGACCGTGCAGATGGGGCGCCAGCGCCTCGAACGCCGCGTCCACGTACGACATGTCGCAGGCGTACTCGCCGTGCTTCTGCGGAGTGTTCACACAGACGAAGTGGACATCGCCGAAGGCGCCGACCTCGGCCCAGTCCATGGTGAAGCGGAGCCGGCCCGTGGAACCCTCGATCCCGGCCACGTGCTTGCGCAGCAGCTCTTCGAGACCGGGTTCGAACATCGGGACCTCGCCCCGCTGGAGCATCTCGATCTTCTCCGGCACCACGTCGAGCCCGAGGACCTCGAAGCCGAGCTCGGCCATGGCCGCGGCGTGGGTGGCGCCGAGGTAGCCGGTGCCGATCACGGTGATCTTGAGGGCCATGGGTGCTCCTGAGGTGTGCGGCGCGTAGGTGCGCGCCCGAGCATAGTCGGGGCACCGGGGAGCGCTTTCACCGGCGGTTTTCCCCCTGTCGCCAAGCTCACGTATCCGTTCTCACGAGCGGGACTCTAAAATTGTGTTACTTAACGGTAGTTAGCGCCGCCAGCACAGCACCTTTTGGAGCGTGAGAGACCTTGGCCGGATCGGCTGATTTCGACCTGTACCGCCCGTCCGAGGAGCACGACATGCTCCGGGACGCGATCCGCTCGCTGGCCGAGGCGAAGATCGCGCCGTACGCCGCCGCGGTGGACGAGGAAGCCCGCTTCCCGCAGGAGGCGCTGGACGCCCTGGTCGCGAACGACCTGCACGCCGTGCACGTCCCCGAGGAGTTCGGCGGCGCCGGCGCCGACGCCCTCGCGACGGTCATCGTGATCGAGGAGGTGGCCCGCGTCTGCGTGTCCTCCTCGCTGATCCCCGCCGTGAACAAGCTGGGCTCGCTGCCGGTGATCCTCTCCGGCTCCGAGGACCTGAAGAAGAAGTACCTGAGCCCGCTCGCCAAGGGCGACGGCATGTTCTCGTACTGCCTCTCCGAGCCGGACGCCGGATCCGACGCGGCCGGCATGAAGACGAAGGCCGTCCGTGACGGGGACTTCTGGGTCCTGAACGGCGTGAAGCGCTGGATCACCAACGCGGGCGTCTCCGAGTACTACACGGTCATGGCGGTGACCGACTCGACGAAGCGCTCCAAGGGCATCAGCGCGTTCGTCGTCGAGAAGTCCGACGAGGGCGTCTCCTTCGGTGCTCCGGAGCGCAAGCTCGGCATCAAGGGCAGCCCGACCCGCGAGGTCTACCTCGACAACGTCCGTATCCCCGCCGACCGCATGATCGGCGAGGAGGGCACCGGCTTTGCGACCGCCATGAAGACCCTGGACCACACCCGCATCACCATCGCGGCCCAGGCCCTCGGTGTCGCCCAGGGCGCCCTCGACTACGCCAAGGGCTATGTCAAGGAGCGCAAGCAGTTCGGCAAGTCGATCGCCGACTTCCAGGGCATCCAGTTCATGCTCGCCGACATGGCCATGAAGATCGAGGCCGCCCGCCAGCTGACGTACGCGGCCGCCGCCAAGTCGGAGCGCGGCGACAAGGACCTCACCTTCCAGGGCGCCGCCGCCAAGTGCTTCGCCTCGGACGTGGCCATGGAGGTCACCACCGACGCCGTCCAGCTCCTCGGCGGCTACGGCTACACCCGCGACTACCCGGTCGAGCGCATGATGCGCGATGCGAAGATCACGCAGATCTACGAAGGCACGAACCAGGTCCAGCGCATCGTCATGGCGAGGAACCTGCCGTAGTACGCCTCCCGCCGGGAATCGACCGGCGGGAGGCGGCAGGAGAGGTGAGAGGCGCCCGGGGCGCCTCTCACCTCTCGCGTTTCAGGGGCGGTCCTTGCGCGTCCGGACCCATGTGAGGCCGAAACCGTAGGCGCTGTCCATCTGCTCCTGGACCGAGTGGCGCGGGGTGCCGGTGAACCAGCGGACCTCGCGGGTGACCGTGAGGCCGTCCTTCCCGGGCGTGGCCAGGGCGATGGCGCAGCCCGTCGCTCCCTCGGGGGAGGCGTCGAGGGCGATACGGAATCCGCCGGAAGGGGCCGTCACGGTGGCCGTGGCGCCCAGGCTCCGGAAATCCACGGCGCCGCTGTACACGTAGACGTGGAAGAGCAGCTGCCGGAACAGCTCGCGCCGCTCCAGGTCCACCCGGACCGTCTCCCCGTCGGAGGACGCCCCGGTGCGGTCGTCCTGGTCGAGTTGCATGTACGGCCACTCCGTCAGCGAGCCGAAGTTGTTCCCCAGCGGCTGCACGGCCGCGCGGCCGCCGTCCCGGAACGCGGCCATGCAGCCGAGGTCGAGGTCGGCGCCGGTCCCCGGCGGCCGGTTGAGGTTCACCTGGAGGACCCCGCGCCCCGTGACACGGGCCCGCGGCGCCGACCTGGTCAGCATCGTCTCGGCGCGCGCGGCGGGAAGCCGCGGCACCTCGCGGGGCGGCGGGGCCGCGCGCAGGGCACCGGTCCCGGGCCGGGTGCCCGGCGCGGGCGTCAGGCGGATGGTCGCCCGTGGACGGTCGTCGTTGCTCAACGGTTCCCCCTCGCGCCGCCGTCGGTGGAGAGTGGCGGGTGCCGGGAGTTTATGCGCGGAGCGTGTCCGCTGGAGTACCCTCTGTGCCCTCGGTCACGCGTCTGGTGCGTGTGAACCGGCGGGGGCAGGGCGGCACATGACACGGGTGGGGATCCAGGGTCGCCCCGGCACGCCTCCGCGTCCGTCGTGTTGTGGGGGTGGGCATGCCGTCAGGCGCCCTGGTGGACCGTCATGTGATCGCGCAGAGTGTCGAGGAGCTTGCCCGGCGGCCGGCGCTCGGAACCCGGAAGGAAGAGCTGACCGCGCTCGCGGCGGCGCTGCGGGACCAGGATCCCGCCGGTCTCGAACCGTGGTCCGAGCTCGATCTCCTCGCCGCCTACGCCCGCCCCGAGAGCCTTCGGGCGACCGGCGTCCGGGGCGCCGAGCACCCGCTGTGGTCCTACGCCGAAGGGGTGCTGGGCGCGCTGGTCTTCGTACCGCTGATGCTCACCTGGTACGGGCTGACGCGGGCGTCGAGCGCGTACGGGGCGCTGACGGGCGCGGACCCGGGGGCCGCCTCCCGGCCCTTCCTCCAGCTGTGGCAGTCCGGATTCGAGGGACACCTGACCGGCGCCTTCACGTTCGGCCATGTCGCGATGAGCGCCACCGTCGCCATCGCGCTGCTCTTCACGCTCGTCCTGACGCACGGCCTGCGGCGGTCCGCCGTCGCCCGCCGGGAGGAGGCCGCCGACCGCGGCTCCGAGGAGCTGATGGCGGCGCTCGTCCCGGCGCTGACCCGCGCCCAACTCGTGCTGAACGGACGGCGGTCGAGTTCCCCGCAGCGCTTCGCGGCCGAGCTCACCGAGGCCGCGGCGACGCTCGGGCGGCTGGGTGACAAGGCGGTCCGGGTCCAGAAGGATCTGACGTCGGCGGCCTCGGCCGTCGGTGACGCGGTGCGGGGCGCCGAACGCGCGCTGGCCGGCGTCGACACCTCCGTCAAGCCGCTGGAGGCCGCGGTGGGCCGGGTCGAGGCCGCCGTCAGTGCCGGCGGGGACCGGGTCGGCAAGGCGCTCGACGAGGTACGCGACGCGAACGGCGAGGTGCGGCTCGCCGTGCGGGGCGCCGGTGACCGCGTCGAGGACTCCGTGACCGTGCTGGCCGCGTCCCAGCGGGCGTACGCCACCGGTATCGAGGTGACCTCGGACATCTCGGCCCAACTCCTGGGCCGGTTCGGCGAGGTGGCGGAGAACACGGCCCGCGCCGTCGAGGAGTCCCAGCAGGCCGTACGTGAACTGGGTTCCCAGGGCGATGCGTTGAGGGCGGTGGCCGAGGAATTCGCGCGACTGGTCGCCGAGTTGCGTGCCGACAGGAGGGCGAGCGGTGGAGGTCTGACGGGCCGGCCCGACGGGAGCCTGACGGAGCCCACGGCCCTGATGGACCCCACGGCTCTGATGGACCCCACGGGCCGACCGGACCGCGCCGGTTCGGCGGGCGGTCCCACCCAGGGCCAGCCCCAGGGCCAGCCCCAAGGCCGGACCCACGGCCACAGCCGATCCGCCGACGCGGGCCACGCGCCCTCCACCGACGCGGGCCACGCGCCCTCCACCGACGCGGGCCACGCCCCCGCGGACCGCCCCGGCGCTCCCACCGACGGGTTCGGTACGGGCGTGGAGCGGGCGGACGGCCCCACGGACCGGTTCGGCGTTCCCATGGACCGGCCCGATCCCCGTCGTGAGCCCCCGCAGCTGCCTCCCCCGTCGCTGACCGAGGCCCGATGAAGCGCGGCGGAAGGTTCCAGCCGCTGCACCTGGCCGGCTGGCTGTTCGCGGACATGCTGCTCGTCCTCGCCCTGGTGGCCATGGGGGACCAGGGCGATCCGCAGGCCGCCGACAAGCGCCCCGCCTCCTCGTCCCCGGCCGCCGGGAAGAAGTCCCGGCACACCGGCCCGCGGGCGGTGGTCCGCACCCCGGTCAAGGTGGCCGTCGACGCGGCCGCCGGCGACGACACGGGCATCGTGCGCGCACTGCGCGCCGCGACCGCGCGCTACCGGGGCCGGCAGGCCGCCTTCGTGCTGACCTTCGGACGCCACACGGACCCGGGCGCCGGGGGCGCGTACGCCCACGAGGTCAACTCCCTGCTGGGGAAGGCCCGTCCGGACATGTTCCGCGCCGCGACCACCCGCGACTTCTGGAAAGGCGGAGCCCTGCCGGGCCACGCCGACATCGAGATCTACTTCTACACGTACTGACCCGGAGGTACGAGACCTTGCAGATCCTGCCCTTCTACCTGCTCTGCGACGAGTCCGGGTCGATGATCGGCGAGCCGATCGACGCCATCAACGGCGCGCTCCCGGACCTGCACCACGAGATCAGCACCAACCCGACCGTCGCCGACAAGACACGCTTCTGCCTGATCGGCTTCTCCGACACGGCCACCGTGCTCCAACCGCTCGTCGACCTCAGTGACATCGACTCCGTCCCGGCGCTCGCCGCGGGCGGGCTCACCTCGTACGGCGACGCGTTCCGCACCCTGCTGCGCTGTGTCGAGGCCGACGTGGCGGGGCTGAAGGCGGAGGGCCACGAGGTGTACCGGCCCGTGGTCTTCTTCCTCTCCGACGGCATTCCCACGGACCCGGACTGGGACCAGGCGTACAAGGAGGTCACCCAGTCGCGGTTCTGCCCGAAGATCATCGCCTTCGGCATCGGGGAGGCGCAGGAGTCGACGATCGCCCGGGTCGCGAACTTCCGGGCGTTCATGCAGAAGGATTCGTCGGTGTCGCCGGCGCAGGCGCTGCGCGAGTTCGCCTCCAGCCTGACCCGCTCGATCGTCCGGTCCGCCGGGAGCATCGGCGCGGACGGCGGCAACGGATTCACGCTGGCCGTGGACGACACCGTGCCCGGCTTCTCCATCGTCTCTCTCGACAAGCTGTGAGGTCGCGCCGATGGAGAACGACATGAACGCCACCGGACCGTCCCGGACGAACCCGCATCACCCCGGCCCCCAGCAACCGGCCTCGCATCAACCGGCCTCGCATCAACCCGGCCCCCAGCAATCGGCCTCGCATCAACCCGGCCCCCAGCAATCGGCCTCGCACCAGCCAGGCCCCCACGCCGGACAGCCGGACGCCGGACATCCCGGAGGACGTCGACACGAGCTGCGGAGAACCGAGTTCAGCTGGCCGGACGCACGCGAGCCCGACCCGCTGGACGCGACCTGGCAGAGCGTCGACCAGTTCTTCAACGACCAGCCCGAGTCCGCGCCCCTCACCGTCGCCGACCCGCCCACCGCGCAGGCCACCGGCCCGAACCCGCCCCTGTCCTACGGGCCCCTCCCGCAACCATCGCCCCCGTCCCCCACCCCGTACGAGCCGACGCCGACGGCTCCGTACCCCCAGCCCGGCTTCGCCCAGCGGCCGGAGCAGCGACCGGACCAGCGGCCGGTGGGGCAGCCCTCGCCGAACGGTCCCGCTCCCGTGTCCGACGACCCCGCCCCGCGGATCGGGGCGCTCCCGGTGCTCGGGGCCCCGCCCCACTCGGGACCCAAGCCCCCGCTGTACGCCCCGGAACCCCGGGAGCTTCCCTCCGTCCGCGAGGACCCGACCGCGGCGCTGACCCCCGACATGGTGGTGGACGGCGCCGGATACGGCCCCCTGACGGTCCGGGCGGCGTCGGTGCGCGGCGACTCGCACCGCTATCAGGGCGAGCCGCGCCAGGACTCCCTGGCCGTGGTCCGCCTCGGGGCACCCGGCACGGACGGGCTGCTGCTGCTCGCCGTGGCCGACGGCGTGGGATCGGCGGCCCGCTCGCACATCGGCTCCCAGGAGGCCTGCCGTCTCGCGGCGATGGAGCTGGACGGCGTCGCCGAGGAGCTCTCCGAGAGCCTGCGCTCGGGCGACAGGGCCGGGTTCGCCGCACTGGTGGACACCGCCGTGGGCCGGGTGGCGACCCTGCTCGCGCACCGCGCCCGCGAACGCGGCGACGACCCCGCCGCGTACGCCACCACCCTGCGCGCGCTGCTCGTGTCGCTCGATCCCCGCGTGCGCACCCGCGGCTTCCTTGCCGTCGGCGACGGCGGCACGGCGCTGCTGCGCGCGGGGGAGTGGAACCTGTCGCTGACGGACCCCGAGCACGACGGCGACGGAATGATCGACACCCGCACCGCCGCCCTGCCGCACGGCCACCGCGCCCGCGCCCTGCTGCTCGCCCCGGCCCTGCCCGGCGACGTCCTCGTGCTGTGCACGGACGGCCTGTCCACGCCGCTCGCCGGGGAGGCGGGGATGCGGGACTTCCTGGCGTCCGGCTGGGGCCGGGGGGCCGCGCCGGCACCGGCCGACTTCCTGTGGCAGCTCCAGTACCGGGTGAAGTCGTACGACGACGACCGCACCGCCGTCGTCCTGTGGGAGGCCGGGCCGTGAGCGCCGACGACGGCGCCGACGTGGCGCTCGGCTCGCTCGCCCTCGGCACCCGGGTCGGCGACGGCGGCCAGGGCGAGGTGTACGAGGTCGCCGGTCCCGGCCGCCTGCTGTACAAGAGCTACCGCGAGCCGGGGAAGGCCGACGGCAGGGAACTGGCGGCGCTCGTGGCCCTGCGCCAGGGGCTCACCCCGGCCGACCGGGAGCGTCTGGACCGGGAGACGGCCTGGCCGCTGTGCCGGGTCATGGACGGCGGCCGGGCGACCGGGTTCCTGATGCGCCGGGCGCCGGACGCCCTGACCTGGCGGACCTCGCGCGGCGAGGCCCGGCTGACCGACCTGTCGTATCTGCTCAGGCCGCCGAGGGCCGCCTGGCAGGGCGTCGCCCAGCCCTCGCCGGCCGAGCGGTTCGCGCTGGTGGTCGCCGTCCTCGGACTCCTCCACTGGCTGCACACGCTGGGTCTGGTCGTCGGTGACGTGTCCCATGCGAACGTGCTGTGGACCGTCCGGCCCGCGCCCGCCCCGTACCTCCTGGACTGCGACGGAGTGCGCATGGCCGGGCGGCCCCCGGTCCTGGAACAGGCGGACACCCCCGACTGGCACGACCCGCTGGCCGCCGCGGGCACCGCCACGGTGGACAGCGACCGCTACAAGGCGGCCCTGGTGGTGGGCCGCGTCGTGAGCCAGGACGCCTACGTGACCCCCGGCACGCCCCTGCGGCCGCTGTCCGGTGTGCTCGACGACCGGCGGGCCGACGCCGTGCGGGACCTGTGGGAGGAGGCGTCGGGGCCCCGGGGCACGCGCCCGCATCTGGCCCAGTGGTGCACCGCCCTGGCGGGCCGGGACACCATCCGTCTCATGGCCGCGGAACCCGCCCCCAGGCCCGTCGTCGACCGTTCGAAGTTCGACGGTCCCCGCACCCGGGGCCGCATCACCCTGCGCCCCTCACACAACTGACCCACCGCTGCCGCGCTTCGCGGTGGCGGTGGGTCAGGGGCCGGCGGCCTCGGGCGATGCCCGGTCGGGCCGCCGGCGACGGTGTGCGGGACCGGGTCAGTTGCCCGAGACCGTGACCGTCTCGTCGTTCTTGAGCTCGTTCACCAGCGTCTTCATCTTCGCCTTGTCCCAGACGAGGTTGCCGCCGACGGAACCGGAGATCGGCATGTTCATGGACTTGCCGTCGCCGCTGGTGACGCCCTTCATGGCCCAGAACATGTCGGCCAGGTCCCACAGGCTCATGTCCTTGTCGACGACCAGTGAGTCGAGGCCCGCGCCCATCGTCGGGTAGAGCTTGAACGGGTTCAGGACCGTCGAGGGGGTCGCGACCTGGTGGGCCAGGGCGGCCAGGAACTTCTGCTGGTTCTTGGTGCGCTGAAGGTCCGAGGCGGCGAAGGCGTGCCGGGTGCGGACGAAGGCGAGGGCCTGCTCGCCGTTCAGCGTCTGCTTGCCCGCCTTGAAGTCGGCGCCGGAGTACTTGTCCTTGAAGCCCTGGTCGAGGGTCATGTCGACACCGCCGACCGCGTCGACGATGCCCGCGAACCCGGCGAAGCCGATCTCCACGTAGTGGTCGATGTGCAGACCGGTGTTGTACTCGATGGTCCTGACCAGGAGCGTGGGGCCGTCGTAGGCGTAGGCGGCGTTCAGCTTGTTCTGGCCCAGCGGGCCCTTGATCTTGCCGGACTCGGAGCCCTGGAACTTCGGGATCGTGACGTTCGAGTCACGCGGCAGCGACAGCAGCGTGGAGCCGTTGCTGCCGGTGTGCAGGATCATCATCGAGTCCGTGCGCTTGCCCTCGGCGGAGCCCGTGTGCAGCTTCTTCTTGTCCGCGGACGTCAGGCCGGCACGGCTGTCGGAACCGACGATCAGGTAGTTCGTGCCCGAGCCGGTCTCCGGCCGGTCTATGACCTTGGAGAGATCCACGTCACGGTGGAGCTTGGAGTCCGCCCAGAAGTACGTGCCGACGGAGACCACGACCAGCGCGGTGACCAGCGTGATCGCGGTCCACTTGATCCGCTTGCGCCAGTTCGGCGCGGGGCGCCGCGGGTACGCGCCGCCGTCGCCGGGGCCCTGCGGGCCGCCGGGACCGCCCGGGCTCCCGTACACCTGGCCCGTGTTGTAACCGGAGTCGTAGCCGTTGTCGTAGCCCTGACCCTCGTGGCCCTGCCCGTCGACGTACGAGGGCTGACGGGGCACCCCGCCGCCGTACGGCGGCGCGCCCTGGCCCGGAGGGGGTGCGGACGGGCCGCGACGGACCTGTCGCATGACGCGCGCGCTCTCGGGCTGCGAGCCCGCGCTGCCGCGTCCGTAGCGGTTGCCGCCGTTGCTGCGGTTGTCCTCGGGCCATTCATTCATGCGGACCAGTGTGCCGCCCTCGACCAGGTCTCTTACAAGAGAGCCGGGAGATCTGGGTCACGCCTGTTGCAGAGCTGATGCAAAGAGACGGCCGCCCGCTCGGCATAAGGTGGAGGACATGACAGACCAGGCCTCCCACCCGGAAAACGACATCCCGGGCAAGCCGACATCGGCGTCCCGCACCACCCTCAGCCACATCATGACGCACAACGACACGAACCTGCTGGGCTCGGTGCACGGTGGTGTGATCATGAAGCTCGTCGACGACGCGGCGGGCGCGGTGGCGGGGCGGCACTCCGGCGGGCCCGCCGTCACCGCCTCGATGGACGAGATGGCCTTCCTCGAACCCGTCCGCGTGGGTGACCTGGTCCATGTGAAGGCGCAGGTCAACTGGACCGGACGGACCTCGATGGAGGTCGGCGTACGGGTCCTGGCCGAGCGTTGGAACGAGTCCACGCCGCCGCAGCAGGTCGGCTCGGCCTATCTCGTCTTCGCCGCCGTCGACGGCGACGGCAAGCCCCGCCAGGTGCCGCCGGTCGTCACCGAGACCGAGCGGGACGAGCGCCGCTTCCAGGAGGCGCAGATCCGCCGCACCCACCGGCTGGCCCGCCGCCGGGCGATCATGGACCTCCGCGAGAAGCGGGCGGCGGAAGGCCTCGACGACTGAGGCACGCGGCGGCCCGGAGCCACCCGCGGCCGCCCGGAGCCGGGGGCACGGTCAGGGGCACACGACCTGGTCCCCCGTGACCACGCCCGGCTCGTTCCTGACGGGATCCTCGGCCCGTACCCGTGTCACCTGCTTGAAATCGGCGCCGGCGATCACCTTCAGGAGCGGGCCCTGTCCGGGGACCGCGCGCAGCTCGGCGCCGGGCAGTGCGGCCGCGAGGGACTTCGCCGAACGGTCCCAGCGGGGGTCGTAGGCGACGACGGTGTGCCGGGCCGTGGTGTCGGGAGCCGTCGTGGGCCGACCCGTCGTCCTGAACCCGGCGGCGGCGAGCGCGCCGTCGACCCGCTTGCCCAGCCCCGTCGTGGCGGTCCCGTTCTCGATCTGGACCTGGATCCGCTGCGGGGCCACCGCGACCCGGACGGCCTGGGCCCGCGGGGCGTGGGGCCTCGCGAGCGGCTTGTCCTCGCGCAGCGCGGCGAAGAGCTCCCGCGCCTTCGGCTCGTCCCATTTCAGGGTCGATCCGATCCCCTTGACGGCATAGGCCATCTGTCCGATCGGCACGGTCGTGAACTCGGACGAGGACGGGGAGAAGTTCCGCATCGCCCGGCCGAGGTCCAGCAGCTCGTCCGTGCCGAACCCCTTGTCGGCCCGCACGGAGCCCAGCACGGCCCGGGTCACGTCACGGAACTTCATCGGATTCAGCAGCACTCCGGACGACGTGGCGCGGGAGACGAGCGCCGCCAGGAAGCGCTGCTGGCGCTTCATCCGGCCGAGGTCGGAGGAGCCGTCGGTGTGCCGGGAGCGTACGTACTGGAGCGCCTGTCCGCCGCCCAGCAGATGCGGGCCGGCCGCCAGGTCGAGGCCGGTGTACCGGTCCTTCAGCGGCTGCGCGGTGCAGATCCGTACGCCGCCGAGCACGTCGACCGTCTTCATGAAGCTGGTGAAGTCGACCTCCAGATAGTGGTCGATCTTCACATGGGTCATGTTCTCCACGGTCCGCACGGTCAGGGTCGGGCCGCCCTCCGCGTAGGCCGCGTTCAGCTTGAGCGGATGGGGGCCGTGCCGCTGTCCGGTGACCTCGTCGGTGTGCGCGGGCGCCTCGGCGTAGGAGTCGCGCGGCAGGCTGACGATGCTGGCCCGGTCCCGGTCCTCGGAGATGTGCACGATCATGACGGTGTCGGTGCAGTGACAGGGCGCCCCGCCGAGCCGGAACCTCCGCCGCTCCGCCTCGGTGATCTTCTCCCGGCCGTCGGTCCCGACGAGCAGCAGGTTCATGCCGTGCCCGGCCTCGGGCCGGTTCTTCATGTCCTTGAACGGGTCGACCCGGGCGATGCCCGCGTCCAGGCCGCTGAGCACCGCGTGCCCGATGCCCGCCGAGGCGAGGACGACCACGGAGACGGTGGTCAGCGCCCGTACGGCCCAGCGTGGCCTCCTGCGCCGTACGGGGCGTACGGGGCGCCCGTCGGAGCGCCGGGCGGGCCGCCGCGCGGGGGACGGCCGTGGGGGGCGCTGGGGGCGGACGGGGGAGCGGGGCGGCGTGGGCAAGGGAACACCTCCACTGGGCGGGACGGGGGAGGGAAGCGTTCCGCGGGCCGGACGGAGCCGCGTTCCGCTGGGCGTGGGGATCCGTGAGCACGGTAGGCCCATACGATCTGCGGCCCGGTCCTTACGCCGGGCGGCGCGCGACCGTGTCCCCCGTTCGCGGTAACGTGAGCTCCGATGAGCGAGAAGTCTGACGTGCGGTCCCCCGCCGTTTCTGTGATCATGCCCGTCCTCAACGAGGAGCGGCATCTGCGCGGGGCCGTCCAAGCGATCCTGGCGCAGGAGTACGACGGCGAGATGGAGGTCGTGATCGCCATCGGTCCCTCAACGGACCGGACGGACGAGATCGCCGCCGAACTCGTCCGTGAGGACCCGAGGGTCCATACGGTGCCGAACCCGACCGGCCGTACGCCCGCGGCGCTGAACGCCGCGATCAAGGCGTCCCGGCACCCCGTGGTCGTACGGGTCGACGGGCACGGCATCCTCTCCCCGAACTACATCGCCACCGCCGTACGGCTCCTCGGGGAGACCGGCGCGCAGAACGTCGGCGGCATCATGCACGCCGAGGGCGAGAACGACTGGGAGCACGCCGTCGCCGCCGCCATGACGTCGAAGATCGGCGTGGGCAACGCGGCCTTCCACACGGGTGGCGAGGCCGGACCGGCCGACACCGTGTATCTCGGGGTGTTCCGGCGCGAGGCGCTGGAGCGGCAGGGCGGTTACAACGAGGAGTTCATCCGCGCCCAGGACTGGGAGCTGAACTTCCGTATCCGTGAGGCCGGCGGCCTCATCTGGTTCTCGCCCGAGCTGCGGGTGTCCTACCGGCCGCGCCCGACCGTCAGGGCGCTCGCCAAGCAGTACAAGGACTACGGCCGCTGGCGGCACGTCGTCGCCCGCTACCACGAGGGCTCCATCAACCTGCGCTACCTCGCCCCGCCGGCCGCCGTCTGCGCGATCGCGGCGGGCCTGGTCGTCGGCGCGGCGCTGACGCCCTGGGGCCTCATCGTCCCGGCCGGCTATCTCGCGGCGATCGGGCTCGGCTCGCTGCCCGCGGGCAAGGGGCTGCCGGCGAAGGCCCGGCTCCAGATCCCCGTGGCCCTCGCGACGATGCACATGTCGTGGGGCTGGGGCTTCCTCACCAGCCCGAAGGCGCTGGCCCGCAAGGTCATCGCGTCCCGGCGTCCCGCGGTGCTCAGCGGCGCCAACTGACCCTGTCCGTAACGGAGTCGGGCCCCTCTCGCACGCGAGAGGGGCCCGACTTCCGTTGTCCGCCGGCCGGTTCTACGACCAGGTGTAGTTCGGGTCCACGTGCATGCAGGCGCCGGTGTCCGAACCCTTGTCGAGCTTCGCGGACTCGGGCGTCGTGTCGTCGTCCGCGGGTGCCTTGTACGTGGTGCCCTCGCGCCAGTCGGCGCCGACGATCAGCGTGACCCCGGAGACGTCCGCCGACTTCTCCACCGCGTGCGTCGACATCCCGAGGGCCTTGGCGACCCGCAGGGCGTCACCCTCCAGATCGGCGCTCGGATAGCGGATCACCGTGCTGGCCTCGGTGGTCACCGTCGAGGGGTCGGCCTTGGACTGGGTGAACCCCTTGCCGACGAGCAGCGTGCTGACCGCGCTCGCGCGTCCGGGCACCGGAGCCAGTGCGTCGGTGCGGGTGCCGTTCTGCACCTGTACGGCGATCCGGTCGTCCGCGGCGGCCGGGTCCGAGGTGGTCTTCTCGGCGGGCTTCTTCTTGTCCTTGCCGTCCAGCGCGATGTCCTCGCGCAGCAGCCGCCAGACCTTGTCGGCGTCCGTCGGCTTGGGCAGCACCCGGTTGCCGTCGCTGGAGTACACCCACGGCATGGTGGTCATGGTGATGCGCTTGGTCGGGACCTTCTTCAGCTCTTTGCTGAGGTCGTAGAGCTTGGTCACCGAGCCCAGGCCCCGGTCGACGGTCAGCGCGCTGGTGGCCGTCTCGGCGAGGTTGCGCAGCTTGTCCGGGTTGCTCAGGGTGGCGTTCTCCCGCAGCTGGCGCACCATCGAGTTCATGTACTGGTGCTGGGCCTTGGTCCGGCCGATGTCGCTGCCGTCCTCGAAGCCGTACCGGGTTCGCAGCCATTGCAGGGCCTGCTTGCCCTTGACGGACGTCGTGCCCTGCTCCAGCTTCAGCCCGGAGCCGTGGCCGGTGGAGGTGTGCGAGTAGATGTTGGCGTCCACGCAGACGGGGACGCCGCCGATCGCGTCGGCCATCGAGACCACACCCGCGAAGTCGACCATGATGAAGTGGTCGATGTGGATGTCGGTCGTCTTCTCCCAGGTGGCGACCGTGCAGCCGGGGCCGCCGCGGCCCAGCGAGTCGTTCGTCATCGTGAGCGAGGTGCTCGCGGCGTAGGTCTTCCCGGTCGTCGGGTCGGTGCAGTTGGGGATGCGCAGCAGGGTGTCGCGCGGCATGCTCACGACCGACATGTTGGTGCGGTCGGCGGACAGGTGCAGCAGCATCTGGACGTCCGCGCGGGGCGGGGTGTCGAAGGTGTCCTTCGCGCCGCCGAGCTTCTGGTTCTCGGTGGAGTTCCGGGCGTCCGAGCCGATCAGGAGAATGTTCAGCGGGGTCTGGCCCGCGGCGTTCGGTTTCGTCTTCGCGGCGCGGTCCTTCGCGTCGCCGATGTTCAGGTCACCCTGTTTGAGGTTGCTGTTCAGGTGCCGGTAGTAGAGATAGCCGGCTCCGGCGGTGCCGAGTATCAGGACCGACAGCACCATCGCCGACCAGCGAAGTATTCGGCGTCTGCGCCGGGGACGGTCCTTGGTCCCGTGGTGTCCGTCCTCGTCCCCGCCGTGCGGGCCGCGCCCCTGCGGATCGAGCGGCGGGGTGCCGTCGGCCGGCTGTGCGCCGTCGCCCTTCGGCCGCGTGCGGTCGTCGTCCGCGGTCTGAACGGAACGGCCGCCGTCGTCGTACATGCTGTCGTCCCAGCCCAGTTCGCCGACTCGTGGGACACGTGGCCGTGCTCCCTCCCCGCGCACACTGCTTTGCGCCATCTCTCAGCCTCTCCCCACCCTGCGCCTGACAAACGGGTCCGTCGGACGTCCGGCCGGGCTTCACCCGGCCGGACACCGCTCGCGCCCTGTAGGACGCTTGACGGACCCGTTAGGTCACTTCGCGCACACCGTTTTGTCCGCAGTGGACTTCTCCACGTCCGGCGCCTTCGTCGGAGCGGTCAAGGGCACCCCTGCGCCCTTGAAGTCCTTGCCCAGGGTCAGCACGATCGCGGGCAGCCCCTGTGAGTTCTTCTCGCTCTTGCCGGGCTTCAACGCCGAACCGGACAGCCCCATGAGATCCGCCAGCTTGCGTGCCTGGTCGGCCTGGTCGGGAGCGTACTCGAGGGTCGTCCTGCTCAGCGGTGCGTCGGCGTTGCCCAGTTGGCTGGACTTGAGCACGCCCTCATCATTCTGCAACCAGTTGAGAGTTTCCTGTGCGGAGCCGGCCTCGGCGCCGCCGTTGTAGATGTCGACGCGGATGTCGGACGCGGCGGAACGGGAGCCCTTGAGCCGGGCGGCCACCGCGGCCTTCTCCTTCTTCTCCTTCTGCTTCACGGCGCTGAAGGAGACGTCGTTCTTGATCGCGTCGAACACCGGCTGGGCCGTCGTCGGGTTGACCACGACGGTGGCGTGCACCTTCTCCGCCGGATTGTCTATCACCGGAACCGTGGTGAAGGTGATGTTCTTCGGCGGCACCTTCTTCAGCTCAAGGGCCATGTCCTTGAGCGTGCTGACGCTGCCGATGCCGGTGTCCACGGTGAGCGCCTTGGTGGCGGCCTCGGCCAGCTTGACCAGCTTGGTGGGGCTGGTGAGGGTGTCGCTCGAACTCATCTTGCGCATCAGGGAGCCGATGAACTGCTGCTGCACCTTGATGCGGTCGAGGTCGCCCGCGTTGCCGAAGCTGTGCCGGGTGCGGACGAAGGCGAGGGCCTGCTCGCCCTCGATCACGTGCTTGCCGGCGGAGAGCTTGAGGTGCGAGTTGGCGTCGTCGACGTTCTTGGCGAGACAGACCTCGACACCGCCGACCGCCGTGGTCAGCGTCTTCACCGCGTTGAAGTCGGCCATCATGAAGTGGTCCACCGTGATGCCGGTGACCGCCTTGACCGTGTCCATCGTGCAGCCCGGATTGCGGTCGTCCTGGCCGAGGCTCGTGTTGAAGCGGACGTTGTCCGTGCCCTTGATGATCTCCTCGGTGCCGTCCGACTTCTTGGTCCTGCACTCCGGGATGTCGACGATGAGGTCGCGCGGGATGCTCAGCGCGGTCGCGTTCGTCCGGTCCTTGGAGACGTGCAGCAGGATGTTCGTGTCGGCGTGCCCGAGGCTGTTCTTGTCGCCGTAACCCGTGTTGCCCGCACCGGTGCGCTTGTCGGTGCCGATGATGAGCAGGTTGAAGGCCTCGTCCTTGCTGAAGCCGCTCTTGCCCGAACTGCCGACGTCCGTCGTGGTGACGTTGCCCTCGAGGTGCTTGAGGTAGGCGTACGCGGCGCCGGAGACGGCCACCAGGACCAGCGCCATGGTGCCGCCGGTCCACAGCAGTATCTTCTTCGCCTTCGACTTCTTGGGCGGGCCCTTGCGTCCGCGCCTGCGCCCGGGAAGGGGCTCCGGCGGCTCGGCCCGCCGCCGGCGCGGCCCCGGTACGTCGGGGCCGGACGGATCACGGTCGCGCCTGGGCGCGTCACGGTCCCGCCCCGGTGCGTCACGTTCCCGCCCCGGTGCCGCGCGGTCCCTGCCCGGCGCGCTCCGGGTCCGCGTCGCCGCGGAGGGTGCGCCCCTCCGCGGTCGCGGCACTCCCGATTGCGCTCCGGAAGGGGGCAGTCGCAGTTCGTATTCGCCAGTGCTCGGGTTGAGTACCCACTGGTCTGCGGGGTCGATGTCGTCCGCCCGCCCACGGCCTTGCGCGTCCACGGTTGTCTGAATCCTCCGTCGGGGCCACGCGGCGCCCTTTCCCCCTCAAAAGGCGCTCGGGTCTCGGTCAAACAGTGCGCGACCCCCAGGACGGACCTCGTGGCCGGGTGCACCGGATCGCTCACACTATCCGCCCAGTTCAGCGCGGAGCGACGGCCGTGACAAATTCGACGTCCCTACAACCGGGCAATCCGCCCCATTCTCAGAGACTTCTTAGCTCGCCTGTTCCCCGCCTTGGCCCGCGCTTTACCCGCAGGCGTCCTGTGCGGCGGTGTTGCCGCGGAAAGTCGGAGCCGGATCAGGAGTGCCGGAGAGGAGGGCAACCCCTATTCCCGTCGACATTCCGTCGCTGTTCGACTCCTCTTCGTAGTCGTGCGAGGAGTTCCCGTACACCGTGTTCCCGTACAGGCTTACGGAATGCGGGGACCGGCTCCGGGCCGCCCTCGGCCGTTTCGCGACCGCGACCGGCTCGTCCGCGCGCAGCCGCGCGAAGAGCCGGGCCGCGTCGGGCTCGACGAGCTGGTCCCGGTTGGGGTCGAGGACGTACGACGTCCGGGGCACGGTCAGGAACCGGATGTTCTCCGTGGGGATGTCGCGCATGCCGCGGACCAGGTCGTAGAGACCGCGCAGGCTCGCCAGGTCCGGGTCGGTGGTCAGCGACGAGGTGGCCGCGTCCAGCACCGGGTACAGCTTCGCCGGGTTGAGCAGGACGTCGTCGCTGCGCACCTTGCTGATCAGCGCGCCGAGGAACCTCTGCTGGCGGTCCATGCGGTCGGTGTCGCTGCCGTTGCCGATGCTCTTGCGGGCCCGTACGTAGCCGAGCGCCTGTTCGCCGTTCAGCACGACCTTGCCCGCGGGCAGGTTCAGCTTCGCCGCCTTGTCGTGGATCGGCTTCCTCAGACACACCTCGACCCCGTCGACGGCGTCGACCATGTCCTTGAATCCGTGGAAGTCCACCACCATGTGATGGTCGACGCGGATGTCCGTGAGCTTTTCGACCGTCCGGATCGTGCAGGCCGAACCGCCCACCTCGAAGGCGTAGTTGAACATGGCGAGCATGGGGCGGGTGCGGGTCCCGTCGGGGCGCCGGCAGCCCGGCACGTCCACCATCAGGTCGCGGGGCAGCGACATGGCGGTCGCGCTGCGCCGGTTCGCCGAGAGGTGCAGCAGGATCGTGGTGTCCGACCGTTCCGTCCCCGAGTCCCGGCCGTACTTCCTGTTCCCGGCACCCGAGCGCGAGTCGGACCCGATCAGCAGGATGTTCTGCGCGTCGCGCACCAGCGAGGTGGGCCGCTCCTTCTCGTACCGGGCGAGCTCGGCCGCCGCGTCGTCGTCGGCCGTGATGTTCCCGTTCAGCTTCTCGTACACGGCCCAGCCGGCCACCACGGCGCCCAGCACCACCACGGCCACCCCGACAGCCGTCCGGCGCAGCCAGCGCCGCCGCCTGCGCCGGGCCCAGGCCCCGGTGGGCGACGCTCCCCGCCCCTGCTCCTCCGGGCTTCCGGAGGGAGTGCCCACGGAGTCGGTCACCTCGGGACCACCACCCCTCATGGCGTACGAGCGTGTCGGGCTACTCCTACGACCATGTCCCGGCGCGGCGGCCGAGGGGGGCCGGTGGTGAGCCGAACGGGGGACGCGCCCGACACCCGACAGGCCCTAGCGGGCCGTCGCGGTCACCCGCTCGCTCTCGATCCGCCGGGCGAGCGCGTCCTCGTCCAGCAGGCCGAGGTTGCGGCACAGCACCACGGACCCGCCGGTGGCGAGCGGCGTGTACAGACCCGCGGCGACGCCCTCCCAGGTGTCGTACGGGAGCGCCGAGAGGATGCGGGAACCGGGACCCGTCAGATCCAGCCCCGGGGCGTCGGCGCGGGCCTGCTCCACGACCTCCGCGCCCGTGTACGCGGCCCCGGCGACGATCAGCGCCCGCTCCTCCGGGTCGACCGGCGCGTACGGCGCGAAACGGTCGCCCTGGCTCGGCACCTCGACGGCGTAGTCGGCGTATCCGGCGGGTGGCGTCGGGAAGCGGCGGCCGAGCGGAGCGAGCGAGAGGGCGAGGCGCTCACCGGAACAGGCGAGTCCGGCCTCGAACCGGCCGGGGCCCGCGACGACATGGTCGGCGGCCGCCGGGTCGCCGCCGAGGTCCGCGACGACGCCCACCGAGGAACAGGCGAGCAGCCACACCGCGGTCTGCCAGTGCGCGGGCAGCAGCAGCGCGACCCGCTCGCCGGGCTCGGCGGACATCTCGCCCTGGAGCAGATTGGCGGTCTTGGCCACCCAATTGGCGAAGGTGGCCACGGACAATTCGACCCGCTCGCCCGTCTCGTCGTCGTAGAAGGTCACCAAAGGACGTGCGGGGTCCTCGGAGAGCGCGGATCGCAGCAGGTCGGCGGGGGTGCGGTCGGTGGCTTTCACGCGCGCAAGCGTACGCGGGGGCGCTGCGCGGCACGGGCCGAGCGCGCCACCGGTTCGGCCGAGCGCGTCCGACGGTCCGTCAATTCCGCAATGGACAGATATCTATGATTATGTCCAGGATCAGGAGCATGCGTGGATTCCTTGGTTCCTCGGTCGGCGTCACCTGCGCGGCCGCTCTCGCCCTTCCGCTCACCCTGCCCGCCACCCCGGCCCAGGCAGGGCCTTCGGCGGTGACGTCGGAGGCCGCCGCCCCCGGCAGCACCCAGTCCCTGCCCCTCGTCCCCCTCACCCGCAAACGCTCCCTCGGCCCGACCGCACAGACACAGGGCCTGGCCCGCCGCACCGTACGGCCGTTCTCCCTGGTCGGCGTGATCTGGGACGACCCGGCCGGCGAGCTGAACGGCCGGGTCCAGGTCCGCACCCGGGCGGTCGGCACCGGCGACTGGTCGGACTGGCAGGACGTCGAGACCCACAACGACGAGCACGCCCCCGACCCGGACACCGCCGAGAGCACCTCGCACCGGGTGCACGGCTCCACCGCCCCCCTGTGGGTGGGGAACTCGAACGGCGTCGAAGTCCGCGTCGAGGCCCAGCGGGTGGCGCGGGACGCCACGGAGGGGCCGCAGGAGGACGGCGCGGACGGGCCGCAGGACAGGAGCCTCGCCGCCCCGGCGGCCGCACCCCTCCCCGGGGGCCTGCGCCTCGAACTCGTCGACCCCGGCGGAGATCCCCCGGCCCCCGACACCCGGACGGCCGGACGGGCCGGGGGCGCACCCTCGGGTCTGCGCGCCAGGGGCGTGCACGCGGGCGCACAGGTAGCCCTGGGCGCACCCGTGAGTGACGGGGCGTCGGGCGGCGGGGGCGCGCGGGCCACCGTGATCCCCGCGCTCTCCCGGCAGGAGACGCTGCGCACGTACTTCCCCGACGGCAGGACCGACCGGCGCGCGACGCCGTACATCGGCCCGCGCCCGACCATCATCACGCGGCGTGGCTGGGGCGCGAACGAGAATCTCCGCGAGCGCGGCTTCCTCTACACGAAGAGCGTCAAGGCGGCCTTCGTGCACCACACGGCGTCGGGGAACAAGTACAGCTGCTCCCAGGCACCTTCGGTCATCCGCAGTATCTACCGCTACCACGTGGTGAGCAGCGGCTGGCGCGACATCGGCTACAACTTCCTCGTCGACAAGTGCGGGAACATCTACGAGGGCCGGGCCGGAGGCGTCGCCAAGGCGGTCATGGGCGCCCACACCCGCGGGTTCAACACGAACAGCATGGGCATCGCGGTGATCGGCAGTTTCGGCAGCACCAAACCGACCGACGCGGCACTCAAGGCCATCTCCCGTCTCACGGCATGGAAACTCGGTCTGTACGGTGCCGATCCGCGTGGCAAGACATACCTGAAGTCGGCCGGTGGCAATCTCTACCGAAAAGGAAAGAACGTACGACTGAACGTGATCTCCGGCCATCGGGACGGATTCGCCACGGAGTGCCCCGGACGGCTTCTCTACGGCAAGCTCGGCACGGCCAGGACGACGGCGGCCCGCTACCAGGGCCGCTAGACCGCCCCGCGGTCACCCGGAACGGCCCGGCCGGCGACTAACCGGCAGGGCCGCTCCGGGCCGTCCCGGGCGAGATCACCTGACGTCACGGCAGAGGCCCGTCGAAGGACTACCGCACGGCCATCGAGGGCGCCATCGAACGGTCTGCATACACTGGCCGGCCGAAAGACAGTTCGGCCGGTCCCGGCAGGAAGCAGAGACGACAGGTGACAGAAGCGATCCTCCTGGTCGGCGGCAGAGGCACCCGGCTGCGCCCGCTCACGGTGCGCACGCCCAAGCCGATGGTCCCGGCGGCCGGGGTCCCCTTCCTCACGCACCAGCTGGCGCGGGCCCGCGCGGCGGGCGTCGAGCACATCGTGCTGGCGACCTCCTACCTCGCCGAGGTCTTCGAGCCGTACTTCGGCGACGGTTCCTCGCTGGGCCTCCACATCGAGTACGTCACCGAGGAGGAGCCGCTGGGCACGGGCGGCGCCATCCGCAACGTGGCCTCCCGGCTGCGCTCGGGCCCCGACGACCCGGTCCTGATCTTCAACGGCGACATCCTCACGGGCCTGGACATCCCGGCTCTGGTGACGGCCCACGAGACGACGGGCGCGGACGTCTCCCTGCATCTGACCCGGGTGGAGGACCCGCGCGCGTTCGGCCTGGTCCCCACCGACGCCACCGGGCGCGTCACGGCCTTCCTGGAGAAGCCGCAGACCCCCGAGGAGATCGTCACCGACCAGATCAACGCGGGGGCCTACGTCTTCCGCCGCTCCGTCATCGACACGATCCCCGCGGGCCGTCCGGTCTCGGTCGAACGGGAGACCTTCCCGGAGCTGCTGGCCACCGGCGCCCACCTCCAGGGCATGGTGGACTCCACCTACTGGCTGGATCTGGGCACCCCCCAGGCCTTCGTGCGCGGCTCCGCCGATCTGGTGCTCGGACGCGCCCCGTCCCCGGCCGTTCCCGGCCGCTGCGGCGACCGGCTGGTCCTGCCCACGGCCACGGTCGCCCCCGACGCCAAGCTCACCGGCGGCACGGTGGTCGGTGAGGGAGCCCGGATCGGCGAGGGCGCCCGGATCTCCGGCAGCACGATCCTCGCCGGAGCCGTCGTCGAACCCGGCGCGGTCGTCTCCGACTCCTTCGTCGGAGCCGGCGCCCGCATCGGCGAACGCACCGTCCTGGCCGGCACGGTCATCGGAGACGGCGCGGTCGTCGGCCCCGACAACGAACTCCGCGAGGGAGTCCGGGTCTGGTGCGACGCCCGGATCCCGGCAGCCACCCTGCGCTTCTCCTCGGACCAGTAACCCGACGAAACCCCGCCGGAGGGGCAAGGATCCAGCCCCTCCGGCGCCAAAGTCTCAGCCCCTCCGGCGTTCGAGGAGCTGGGTCCGGGGCGGAGCCCCGGGGACGGGCAGGGGCGGAGGGGACGAAATCCGGCTTGCGGCGAGGCACGCCGACGCTCGGCGCGAGGCGGGCGAGGACAGGGCCGGGCCGGTGGAGGCGGGACGACGGGTCAGAGCAGCCCGATGTCCGTGCGCGGCATCTTCGGCGTACGCCGGGGCGGAGTACGCCCGGAGAGCAGGATCAGCCGAGCGGCCCGATGCCGCTGCCCCGCATACGGCTCCAGCAGCTCCAGCATGACGGAGTCGTCCGCATCCCGGTCCCCGGCCAGCGCGTACCCCACGATCCCCGGCAGATGCAGATCCCCGACGGTCACGGCATCCGCCGCACCATGACTGCGCTGCACGACCTCTGCGGAGGTCCACGGCCCGACCCCGGGCACCAGCTCCAGCCGCCCCCGAGCCCGCACGGGATCGAACCCGACCGCCTCCTCCAGCCGCGCGGCGACCCGCACGGCCCGCAGGATCGTGCCCGCCCGCTTGTCGTCGACCCCGGCCCGGTGCCATTCCCAGGACGGGATCAGGGCCCAGGTCCGCGGCGCCGGCATGACGTACATCCGCTCGGGAGCGGGCCCCGGCGCGGGCTCCCCGAACCTCCGCACCAGCAGCCGCCACGCCCGGTACGCCTCGTCGGTGGTGACCTTCTGCTCCAGGACGGACGGGATCAGCGACTCCATCACGAGCCCGGTCCGCACCAGCCTCAGACCCGGCCGCCGGTGCCGGGCGAGCGCGACCAGCCGGTGCCGCGGCTCGAAGGCGCCGGGATCGTCGGCGGCGCCGAGCAGGTCCGGGAGCCCGTCGAGGAGCCAGTCGGCCCCCGGCCCCCAGGCCTCGCCCCTGGCCACCGCGCCGCGCAGGTCGACCCTCAGGGTTCCGGGCCCGGCGGGCGTCCGGCCGGTGCGCCACACGGCCCCGTCGGGCGTCGTACGGAAGGTCGGATCGCCCGGTCCGCGCCGCAGCGGTCCGAGCACGAGTCCGAGATCGAGGGGCCCGCCGGGCGTCCAGGTCCGCACGCGGCCGGGCCCGGCCGTCTGACGGGGCACCGCGCCCGGCGGCGGGCCGCCGGCCGGGGCGGGCACCACGACATGCCCGCCGCGCACGCTCGTACGCGTCGGCCGGGGAGCGAAACGTCCGGACAAGGATGAGGTCCTAGAGAGATACGGGCTGTCCTACGAGAGTAGGCGCTCCCGCGCACCCCCGAGCCGGAACGCCCCCGAACCCGCCCGGGCCCCGGAAGCCCGCCTCCCGCCGGGTCAACGGACGGCGATGAAGGCGGCCGCGTCCCGCTCGGGCCGGTCCCTCGGTTCCTGTGCCGCGTGTCCGACGGCCACGGCCCCCATCGGGTCCCAGTCGTCCGGCAGTTCCAGGACCTCGCGCACGACGTCACGGCAGAACATCGTCGACGACACCCACGCGGAGCCCAGCCGCTCCCCGGCCAGCGCGACCAGGAAGTTCTGCACGCCCGCTCCGGTGGCGACCACGAACATCTCGCGCTCGGCACCGTCCCGCCGTACGTCGCCGTACGTGTGCGACCCGTCCATGACCAGACACGGCACCACCAGGTACGGCGCGTTGCGCAGCACGTCACCCCGGCGGACCCGCCGGGCGATGGACTCCTCGCTCTTCCCGTCGGCCCGCAGATCCGCGATCCAGGCGTCCCGCATGGCGTCGAGCAGCCGCGTCCGCGACGCCCGCGACTCCAGGAGCACGAACCGCCAGGGAGTGGTGTGGTGCGGCGCGGGCGCGGTCACCGCCGCGGCGACCGCACGGCGCACGGCACCGGGGTCGACGGGCTCGTCCGTGAAGGCCCGTACCGTACGCCGCTGGGTCACGGCCTCCCGTACCGCCTCCGAGGTGCCCAGCCGGAACATGTCGTCCCGCGCACCGCGCACCATCGCCCGCGCCCCCGTGCCGTCCTCCGCGGCCACGAGATGACCCAGCCCGCGCACGACCGCGACGGGCAGCCCGGAGGACTTGCCCTTGACCAGGTCACCGGCGGCGGCGAGTTCGTCGGCGGTGGCGACGACGGTCGCGCTGAGCGGATTGCCGTGCGCGTCGGTGCGTCCGCGCAGGTCGTCCAGCACCTCGACGCCCGCGGCGCCGATCGCGACATCGGTCAGCCCGGTGCGCCAGGGCCGTCCGAAGGTGTCCGTGATCACGACGCCGACGTCGACGCCGAGCGCGTCCCGCAGTCCCGCGCGGATCGCCCGCGCGGAGGCGTCGGGGTCCTCAGGCAGCAACAGCACGGTCCCGGCGGGGGTGTTGGAGGCGTCGACCCCGGCCGCGGCCATCACGAGACCCTGCCGGTTCTCGACGATCCGCAGCGCGCCGCGCCGTGCCACGACCCGGACGGTCTCGGCGTCGATGGCGGCCTCCCGGTCGGAGGCCTCGACGATCCGCCCCTCGGCCTTCGACACGATCTTGGAGGTGACGAGCAGGACGTCGCCGTCCACGAGCGCGGGGCCGGCCGTGGCGACGAGCTTCGCCAGGTCGTCGCCCGGACGCACCTCGGGAAGCCCGTCCAGAGCCCAGACCCGATAGCCCGTGCCGACGGGCCGCTCCCCGTGCCCTTGCGTGTCCCGGGCGTCGCCGGGCGCCGCCGCGTCCATCGCGTTCATGACGTGCGTACCTCCTCCGCCAGAGCCAGCGCTTCCCGCGCCATCTCCGCCGTCGCGTCGAGGTCGGACATCATCAGCGGCACGGCCCGGCAGCGGATGCCGGCGCTCTCGACGCGCTCCACGGCGGAGGCGTCCACCGTGTCCACGAGCCAGCCGTCCAGGAGGCCCGAGCCGTAGTGCTCGGCGACCGCGGCGGCGGTGGACTCCACGCCCACCGCGGCCAGCACCTTGTCGGCCATGCCGCGCACCGGCGCGTCGCCGACGATGGGGGAGAGGCCGACGACCGGCACCCCCGCCTCGGCGATGGCCTCGCGGATGCCGGGCACGGCGAGGATGGTGCCGACGGAGACGACGGGGTTGGACGGCGGGAAGAGGATGACGTCCGCGTCCGCGATGGCCTCCAGCACCCCCGGAGCGGGCTTCGCCTGCTCGGCGCCGACCGGCACGATCGCCTCGGCCGGCACGGAGGCCCGCAGCCGCACCCAGTACTCCTGGAAGTGGATCACCTTGCGCTCACCGGCGGCCCCGGCCGGGTCGCCCTCCGGCAGGGTGACGGCCACATGGGTCTCGACCCGGTCGTCGGACATGGGGAGGAGACGCACGCCCGGCTTCCACCGGTCGCACAGGGCCTCCGTGACGGCGCTGAGCGGATAGCCCGCGCCCATCATCTGCGTCCGCACGATGTGCGTCGCGAAGTCGCGGTCGCCGAGCCCGAACCACTCGGGCCCGAGCCCGTACGCCGCGAGCTCCTCCTTGAGATGGAAGGTCTCGTCGGCCCGCCCCCAGCCCTGCTCCTCGTTGATGCCGCCGCCGAGCGTGTACATCACCGTGTCGAGGTCCGGGCAGACCTTCAGCCCGAAGAGGTGGATGTCGTCGCCGGTGTTGCCGATGACCGTGATGTCCGCGTCCGGCACGGCCCGCTGGAGACCACGCAGGAACCGTGCACCACCGATACCGCCTGCCAGAACCACAATGCGCATGGGGTTCAGTCTCGCAGGCGGCTACGACATCGTGTCAGCCGGTCACGGCGGACCGCTCGCCGCGACGGCCCGAACGCGTCCTCCGGTCCGGGCGGCCGCGAACGCGTCACCCGGCCCGGCCTCGGCGGCCGCACACGGGTCACCCGGCCTCGGCGGCCTGCCGCGCACCGCGCCGCGGACCCCTCACGCTCACACCGTCTCGGCGACCGCGCACCGCGCCGCGTGCATCGGCATCTCGGTGAGACCCGGGTAATAGACGTGCAGGCTGACGGCCGGTTCGAGCGAGTCGTTGACGACCTCGTGGACATAGCCGGGCGCGAACACGCGCTGCGCGCCGGATCCCAGGGCGCGTGTGCCCCGCTCGGTGTGCTCGGTCAGCGCGCCGTCCAGAACGGTCAGTACGCCGGAGGAGCCGCCGTGGTCGTGCGGTCCGCTGCCCTGTCCCGGCACCCAGGACAGGAGCCACACCTCGTAGCCGGGTCCCGTGCGCAGCCGGTGGTACCAGCGTGAGGCGGCGTCGTAGCGGACGAGGTGTTCCCACTGGGAGCGGTCGGCGGCGATGGAGCGCGCGAGACCGGCGAACTCGGCCACGGTGGAGGGGTGTTCGCGCGGCGGCTGGAGCAGGTGCGGGACTTCGAGGATGTCGCCGGCGATCTGGAGGTCGCTGTCGCTGTTCATGGATGCGGTGGTTCCTCGGCGGGAGAGTGCTGGGGTGTCGCTGGCCGTTTCCGCCCGGGTCGCGAGCGGGGTCCGCCCTGGTCGGGGGGCGGGGACGAGCCCGGGTGGGGGCAGTGGCCCGGTGAGGGGCGGGGATTCGCCTCAGTGGCGGCGAGGCAGCCGGAGCGCGGTAGGGCTCAACAGCTGGGACAGCAACAACAGCTACAGCGCGCGCGGGCAGCACCGAGGGACCCGGCGGTGCGGGTCGAGGTGGGAGCCAAGTGCGCGAGCATGCCCACAAGCACACCGGTTCACACCTCCACTGTCAACTGCATGTCCGGTATGTGGGAGATGTTTCACCTCATCCGGTTCATCTGTCAGGCGAAAGGTTTGTTCAGTGGGCTCCCCGGACACATGGCGCACAACCGGGTGAACAAACCTCGCCGCGGACCCGTGATCTAAATGTGATCCGATTCGCTTCGGGGTCTGCGTCGGAACGAGATCGAACGCCTGGACGTCCTCCTCTGTGAGGGGCGGGCGTCTGACCTGGACCTCTTGGGCTGTCAGGGTTTATGCCGATTTGAACACTTTCCGCATAGCCTTGGTTCCGCAGAGTGAATAAGGGGCCCAATAGCAGATCTCGGCTTGACTGGCCCGGATCGGCACACTTGTAATTTCACTCGTGTCGTTCAGCCGGAATAGGTAACGGCAGCATCACGGGGACGCGAAAGACAGACGAGGGGCGCACATGACCGAGCTGGTGCAGCAACTGCTGGTCGACGACGCGGACGAGGAACTCGGCTGGCAGGAGCGCGCGCTGTGCGCCCAGACCGACCCCGAGTCGTTCTTTCCCGAGAAGGGCGGCTCCACCCGCGAGGCCAAGAAGGTCTGCCTCGCCTGCGAGGTCCGCTCCGAATGCCTCGAATACGCGCTCGCCAACGACGAACGGTTCGGCATCTGGGGCGGTCTGTCCGAGCGGGAGCGGCGCCGGCTGAAGAAGGCCGCCGTCTGAAGAACGGCCGCACGCGAAGGCGCACGCGGAACGCCGGTTCGCACCGGCGGTGCCACCGACCAAACGGCACACACTCTTACGTAAGGAACGGCCCGTCGCACGTGGGTTATCCACAGGCGGCGGGCCGCCGTCTTTCCCAGCCGTTAGTGTGGGCCCTCGTCCGAGACGTCCCGCTGTCCCCGCCGGACACAGACGTCCACCGCAGTCCATCGAACCGGGGCCCGTACCTCGATGTCCGTGCACAGCCTTTCGGCCGTCAGTAACGACGCCGCTGCCACCCCTGAGTTCCCGCGCCATGTAGTGACCGCGGTGCTCGTCTCCCACGACGGCGCCCGCTGGCTGCCGCAGGCGCTCGCCGGGCTGCTCGGCCAGGACCGCCCCGTGCAGAACGCGGTGGCGGCCGACACCGGCAGCGGGGACGAATCCGCCCAGCTGCTCACCGAGGCGCTCGGCGCCGACCGCGTGCTGCACCTGGCACGGCGCACCGGTTTCGGCCAGGCCGTCGAGGAGGTGACGCGCACCGCCCCCGAGCTGACCCCGGACGACCTGCCCTACCTCAAGCGTCCGAGCGGCTGGGACCCCGTCACCCGCAGCTGGCGCGACGACACCTACGACCTGCCCGACCTCCCGCACGGCGAGCCCGAGCAGTGGCTCTGGCTGCTGCACGACGACAGCGCCCCGGAGCCCGACGCCCTGGCCCAGATGCTGCGTGTCGTGGAGAGCGAGCAGGAGGCCGGACAGGACGTCGCGATCGTCGGCCCCAAGCTCCGCGGCTGGTACGACCGCAGAGCGCTCCTGGAAGTCGGCGTCACCATCGCCAACTCGGGCCGCCGCTGGACCGGTCTCGACCGGCGCGAGCAGGACCAGGGACAGCACGACCACGTCCACCCCGTGCTGTCCGTGTCCACCGCGGGCATGCTCATCCGCCGCGACGTCTTCGAGGAGCTCGGCGGCTTCGACCGCCGACTGCCCCTCATGCGCGACGACGTCGACCTGTGCTGGCGCGCCCAGGCCGCCGGCCACCGGGTCCTCGTCGCCCCGGAAGCCGTCGTACGGCACGCCGAGGCGGCCTCCCGCGAGCGCCGGGCCGTCGACTGCGTGGGCCGCACCGCCGCGTCCCCGCACCGGGTCGACAAGGCGGGCGCCGTCTACACCCTCCTGGTCAACGCCCGTACCGCACAGGTCCCCTGGATCCTGATCCGCCTCGTCCTCGGCACCCTGATGCGCACGGTCGCCTACCTCGTGGGCAAGGTCCCCGGCCAGGCCGTCGACGAGATCCGCGGCCTTCTGAGCGTCCTGCTGCGACCCGAGCGGATCATCGCCGGGCGGCGCAGGCGCGGCAGCCCGCAGGTCGACAAGGGTGAGCTGCGGCCCCTGTTCCCGCCCCCCGGCGCCACCGTGCGAGCCACCTTCGAGCAGGTCGCGGGCAACCTGACGAGCCGCTCCGACGCCGAGGCCACCACAGGTGCCGGACGGCACGGCGGCGCCGTCGAGTCCGGACCTGGCGGCGACGACGGAGACTTCCTGGAGATCGAGCAGTTCGCCCGGATCAAGCGCATCGCGCGCAACCCCGGCCCGATGCTCTTCCTGGTGCTCCTGTTCGTCTCGCTCCTCGCGTGCCGCCAACTGCTCGGCGGCGGGGCCCTGGCGGGCGGCGCGCTGCTGCCCGCCCCCGCCGACGCCTCCGACCTGTGGGCGCGCTACCTCGACGCCTGGCATCCGGTCGGCGCGGGCTCCACCCAGGCCGCCCCGCCCTACCTCGCGCTCGTCGCCCTGCTGTCCTCCGTGCTCCTCGGCTCCACCGGGCTCGCGGTCACCGTGCTCCTCGTGGGATCCGTGCCGCTGGCCGGCTTCGCCGCCTACTTCGCCTCGCGCCCCCTCGTCGAGTCCCGGCTGCTCCGCGCCTGGGCGTCCGTCGCCTACGCCTTCCTGCCCGCCGCCACCGGCGCCCTCGCCGGCGGCCGCATCGGCACCGCCGTCCTCGCGATCCTGCTGCCGCTCATCGCACGCGCGGGCATCGCGGCGAGCGGCCTCGCGCACGGCTCCCGCGCGCGCGGCAGCTGGCGAGCGACCTGGGCGTACGCCCTGCTGCTGACGTTCACCACGGCCTTCACCCCGATCGTGTGGCCCATCGCGCTCGTCCTCGGACTCGCGCTCCTCGTGGTGCGCCGCAGGGAGATCCCCGCCTACGGACTGCGCTTCCTGGCCCAGCTCGGCACCCCGCTGCTGGTCCTCGCCCCCTGGTCGCTGACCCTGCTGCCGTTCGGCTTCTTCAAGCAGGCAGGCCTCGACTACGGCACCGGCGCGGCCTCCGCGCTCGACCTGCTCAGCGCCGGCCCCGGCGGACCCGGCACCGTCAGCGCACTGATGCTCTTCGGCATCGTGCTCGCCGCGCTGGCCGCCCTGCTGCGCTCCGAGCGCCAGGCCGGGATCCGTACCGCCTGGGTCGTCGCCGTCGTGGCACTCGTCTTCGCGGCCCTGTCCAACCGCTCCACCTGGGCGGGACCGGCGACCCTGGTGTACGGCCTCGCGCTGCTCGCCGCCGCCGCGGTCGGCTCCGACGGGGCACGCGCGCGGGTGGCCGAGCAGAGCTTCGGCTGGCGTCAGCCGGTGGCCGCGCTCATCGCCTTCGCCTGCGCCGCGGGCCCGCTGCTCCTCGCCGCCGGATGGATCATCCGCGGCGCCGACGGACCCGTCGAGCGCCGCGACCCGGTACAGGTGCCCGCGTTCGTCGCCGAGGAGAGCGGCACCCGCGACCAGGCCCGCACCCTCGTCCTGGACAGCCGCTCGCCCGCCGAGGTCGGCTACGTCCTGGTCCGCGGCTCGGGCGCCCGTCTCGGGGACGCCGAACTCGCCTCCACCGGTGGCGAGAACAGCAACCTCGACAAGGTCGTCGCCAACCTCGTGGCGGGATCGGGCGCCGACCAGGCCGACGAGCTCGGCGGCTTCGCCGTGCGCTACGTCCTGGTCCGCAAGGGCGCGCCGCGTGACGTGAGCCGCGTCCTGGACGCCACCACGGGTCTGTCCCGGCTGAGCCAGCAGGACGGCAGCGCCCTGTGGCGCGTCGACCAGCAGGTCTCACGCGCCGCGATCGTCCCCGCGTCCGGCGACCCGGAGTCCATCGCCGCCGGTCCGGTCGAGGTGCACACCACGATCCCCACCGGACAGGACGGCCGCGTCCTGCGCCTCGCCGACAGCGCCGACCCCGGCTGGACGGCGACCCTGGACGGCAGGCCGCTCACCCGCACCACGGTCGACGGCTGGGCCCAGGGCTTCCGGCTGCCCTCCGTCGGCGGCAGGCTGGACGTCACGTTCGACGCACCGCTGACCCACACGGTCTGGCTGTGGGCCCAGGGCGCGCTCGCCCTGGTCCTCGTGGTGCTCGCCCTGCCCGGGCGGCGCCAGGACATCGACGACGACCTCCCCGAGGAGCAGCAGCCGGTGACCGCCGAGGACCTGACGGGCGACGGCCGCCGTGCCCGCCGTCTGCGCGCCCAGGCGGAGGCGGAGTCCGGACAGCCGGACGGGGACGAGGAGTTCGACGACGGATTCCCCGCGGACACCGGCCCGGACGAGGACGAGGACGAGGACCAGGAGGTCCCGGCCGTCTCCGTCCCGCACCAGCAGTCGTACGGCGACTGGGACAATCAGGGCTACGCGAACGCCGAGTACGACACCTACGGCGGCCGGCGCTACGAAGGCGGCCAGGACCAGCAGGGACAGCAGGACCAGCAGGGGTACCCGGCGGGCGCCTACGAGCAGCCGTACGGCTCCGATCCCTACCAGGGCGGCCAGTACGACCCGTACGCCTACGGCGGCACGGCCGCGTACGACCAGAACTACGCCCAGGGCTACGACGCGAACGGCGTGCCCTTCGATCCCCCGGGCCAGGGCTACGAGCAGGGCGAGCAGGGCTACGACCCGGCGTACGACCCCACGCAGCCGCACCGCACCGGCCATGAGCGCCCCGACGGGAGCCATCAGTGAACCGCAGCACCCTGTCCCTGATCGCCGCGGTGACCGCGCTCGGCGCCGTCACCGGGTTCGCGACCCTCAAGCCCTCCGGCGCATCGGGCACCACCGGCGTGGCCGCCACGGCCGCGCGGCTGCCCGTGGAGCGCACCAGCCTGCTCTGCCCGCAGCCGAGCACCTCGGACATCGCGGACACCTCGTACACCTCCTTCACACCCGTCGTGGAGGGCGCGAGCGGCAGCGGCAAGGCTCAACTCCAGGCCGCCGCCGAGGAGTCGGTCGACGGGACCGGCTCGTCCGGCGGAAAGAGCGGCAAGAGCGGCAAGAAGGGCGGAGCCAGGACGGCCAAGCCCGTCGTGCAGCCCAAGGAGCCCGGCAAGCCGGCGACCGGTGACATCTCGGGCGCCGACGCGCCCGCGCTGGTCGGCCTCGCGTCCGGCAAGTTCGCCCCCGGCTGGACGGTCCAGGAGAGCACGGAGGTCGTCGCGGGCGTCGGACGCGGCCTGCTCGGCACCAACTGCACAGCGCCGGACACCGAGTTCTGGTTCCCGGGCGCCAGTACCGCGGCGCAGCGCACCGATTACGTACACCTGACGAACCCGGACGACGCCGCGGCGGTCGTCGACATCGACCTGTACGGCAAGGACGGCACCCTCAAGTCCACGGTGGCCGACGGGATCACGGTCCAGGCGCACGCCAGCGAACCGATCCTGCTGAACACGCTCGCCGGCGATCCGCAGAACGACCTGACCGTGCATGTGAAGGTCCGCAGCGGCCGGGTCGGGGCCGCCGTGCAGGCGCTGGACGCCAAGACCGGCGGCGACTGGCTGGCCGCCTCCACCGATCCGGCGGACAGCCTGGTCATGCCGGGCATTCCCAAGGACGCCACCTCCGTGCGCCTGGTCGTCTTCGCGCCCGGTGACACGGACGCCGACCTGAAGGTCCGCCTCGCCTCGCCCTCGGGGACGATCACCCCGGCGGGCAACGAGACGCTGCACGTGAAGGCCGGGATGACCGCCGCCGTCGACCTCGGGGACGTCACCCGCGGCGAGGCGGGCTCCCTGGTGCTCAGCCCCACCGGCTCGTCCGTGCCGGTCGTCGCAGCCCTGCGGGTGGTGCGCGGCAAGGGCGCGAACCAGGAGAGCGCGTTCATCCCGGCCACCGCTCCGGTCGGTGCGCGCGCGACGGTCGCCGACAACACGGCCAAGGGGTCCACGCTCGCCGTGACCGCCCCCGCCGAGGGAGCCACGGTCAAGGTCACCGCGTCCGCGGGCAGCGGGGGCGGCACGGCCGTCTCGAAGACGTTCACCATCAAGGGCGGCACCACCCAGAACGTCGAGGCACCCGTCCCGAGCGGGCTCAAGGGCACGTACGCCCTCACCGTCGAGCAGGTCTCCGGCGGCCCGGTCTACGCCTCCCGGATGCTCTCGGCGACCCAGGAGGGTGTTCCCGGCTTCACCGTCCAGACCCTCCCGGACGACCGCGGGACGGTCTCGGTGCCGGACGCCGAACAGGACCTCTCGGTGCTGCTCAAGCAGTGATCCGGCCTGAGGCGCGGATCAGGTCGGAGCGGTCCCGTCCCGGGGCCGCTCTCAGTCCTCGCCGTAGCGCGGGTCGACCGTCTCCGGTGTGAGTCCCAGCAGCTCCGCCACCTGTTCCACGACGACCTCGTGCACCAGGGCGGCGCGCTCGTCGCGTCCCTTGGTGCGGATCTCGATCGGGCGGCGGTAGACGACCACGCGCGCGGGATGCCCCTCGCGCGCCGCGATCGTGCCGCCCAGCGGCACGGCCTCGTCGCTCCAGCCCTCGCCCGAGCGTTCCAGGCGCGGGACTTCGAGGATCATGAAGTCGATGTCCGCGAGCTGCGGCCAGCGCCGCTCGAGCCGCTCCACGGAGTCCTGCACGAGGTCCCCGAAGACCTCGGAACGGCTCGCCGCGAGGGGCACCTGGGGCGGCGCCACGGGGCCGCGCATGCCCCTGCCGTGACGGTCGCGGCGACGGGGACCGGCTGCTGCTGCGGGGGGCTGTACGGGGTTGTCCATCACTGACGAAGAGTAGTCCCCGCCCGGCCCGGCCGCCCGGCCCCACGCGCCGGTCTCCCCGCGCGCGGGGAGACCGGGTCCATGGGCCCCGTCTGTCTTCCTGGCGACGTCCGATGACCGTTCCCGTTAAGAATCAGCTCGATTCCCTATCTCTCCATGACCGGATCTGACAGGGCAATTGGCATGATTCGCACCAAGTGGTGACCGGATTCAGGTGTGTTCGGTATCCCGGCACCCGATGTCCCCCCAGGTCAGGGTGTGATGCTCCGGAAGCGGTGTGGGGCGTCTCACAGGACGACACGGTGGGGTGACCTGGGGGAGAGTCGTCGCGGCCCGCTCAAGAGTGCGGTACCGTCCAACGTCGTGAGCCTTGTACGTCGCTGTTCGCGCACCGCTTGCGGCCGTCCCGCCGTCGCGACGCTGACGTACGTCTACGCCGACTCGACCGCGGTTCTCGGCCCGCTCGCCACCTACGCCGAACCCCACTGCTACGACCTGTGCGCCGAGCACTCCGAGCGCCTGACCGCGCCGCGCGGCTGGGAGGTCGTCCGCCTCGCCGACTCCTCCGGTCCCGCGCGTCCCAGCGGTGACGATCTGGAGGCCCTGGCGAACGCGGTGCGCGAGGCGGCCCGTCCGCAGAAGCGCCCGGCGGAGGCCGGCGGCAGCGCCCGCTCGGCGGACCCGATGGAGGTCGCGCGCCGCGGCCACCTGCGGATCCTGCGCTCACCCGACAACTGACCGCCGCCTTCGCGCCCGCACGCGATGCGTCGAGCGCACCACGCTTCCCGCCGCGGCCACGCGCTTCCCGCCGCGCCCACGGCTTCCAGCCCGCTCCCGCCTGCCCGACCTTCGTGACGTGGCCCCGGATCGGCGTCAACGGCCCGCCGGCGTAACGGAAGACCGTCCGCGCCCGGCGGTTCGACGCCCGGACGTCCGCCGTGGTCCGCGGACTCGCCCCCACCGCCGTCCAGTTCGCCGCGTACGACCGGATATGCGCACAACTCGCCTGGTCCGACGGCTCCTTGATCATCGCGACCCGTCCCGGTCACCGCCCGCACGGACCCGCGAGGAACCCGACGAGCGGGAGGCGCGCCGCGAACTCGCGCGCGCCTGTGCACCGTCCACCGGAGCGCTCTCTCGTCCCGCCCTGAGCGGGGACCCTGAGCAGGGACGCGCCCCGCCCGGGCCGGGCACCGCCGGCCGCCGGGCGGACGGGTAGTTTGGGGCGACCGAAGTGGACTTCTGGAGGGTTGGCCGTGACTGCTGATCTGTCGCAGCTCGTGAAGGCGTACGACGTACGCGGGGTGGTCCCGGACCAGTGGGACGAGCCGCTCGCCGAGCTGTTCGGCGCCGCCTTCGTCCAGGTGACCGGAGCGGACGCCATCGTGATCGGGCACGACATGCGGCCCTCCTCGCCCGGGCTGTCCCGTGCCTTCGCGCGCGGTGCCGCCGCCCGCGGGGTCGACGTCACCGAGATCGGCCTGTGCTCCACGGACCAGCTCTACTACGCCTCGGGCGCGCTCGGCCTGCCCGGCGCCATGTTCACCGCCTCGCACAACCCCGCCCAGTACAACGGCATCAAGATGTGCCGGGCCGGCGCGGCCCCGGTCGGCCAGGACACCGGACTCGCCGAGATCCGCCGTCTCGCCGAGACCTGGCTCGACTCCGGAGCCCCGGCCTCGGACGCCACGCCCGGAACGATCACGGGGCGGGACACGTTGGAGGATTACGCGGCCTACCTCCGCTCGCTCGTCGACCTGACCTCGATCCGCCCCCTGAAGGTCGTCGTCGACGCGGGCAACGGCATGGGCGGACACACGGTGCCGACCGTGTTCTCCGGCCTGCCGCTGGAGCTCGTCCCGATGTACTTCGAACTGGACGGCACCTTCCCGAACCACGAGGCCAACCCCCTCGACCCGGCGAACATCGTGGACCTCCAGAAGCGCGTCCGCGAGGAGGGTGCCGACCTCGGCCTCGCCTTCGACGGCGACGCCGACCGCTGTTTCGTCGTCGACGAGCGCGGCGAGCCGGTCTCCCCGTCCGTGATCACCGCGTTGGTCGCCGCACGCGAACTGGCCAAGAACGGCGGCGGCACGGTCATCCACAACCTCATCACCTCCTGGTCGGTCCCGGAGGTCGTCCGCGAGCACGGCGGCACCCCGGTCCGCACCCGCGTCGGCCACTCCTTCATCAAGGCCGAGATGGCCACCTCGGGCGCGATCTTCGGCGGTGAGCACTCCGCGCACTACTACTTCCGCGACTTCTGGAACGCCGACACCGGCATGCTGGCCGCGCTCCACGTCCTCGCCGCCCTCGGCGGCCAGGACGGCCCGCTCTCCGGACTCGTCGCGGAGTACGACCGCTACGTCGGCTCCGGCGAGATCAACTCCGAGGTCGACGACCAGACGGCCCGCCTCGCCGCCGTCCGGGCCGCCTACGAGGGCCGCGAGGACGTCGAACTCGACGAACTCGACGGCCTGACGATCACCTTCCAGGACGCCTGGTTCAACGTCCGCCCCTCCAACACCGAGCCCCTCCTGCGCCTCAACACCGAGGCCAGGGACGAGGCGACGATGACGAAGATCCGCGACGAGGTCCTGGCCATCATCAGGGCCTGAACCCCGGGTCACGCCCACCGGGCCGGGCCCGGGCGCCGGGGCGGCCTGCGGCGTCGGACGCCGCAGGCCGGTTCACCCGTTCCGCGCGTCCACGAACCGTGGGCGCGCCCCGGCACCCGGCTTCCCGCAGCGGTACCCTGACCAGGCCGCATCCACCGTTTCGGAAGGACACCCCATGCCGCTCGAAGCCGGCCTCCTGGAGATCCTCGCCTGCCCGGCCTGCCATGCCCCGCTCAAGGAGCAGGACACCGAGCTGATCTGCACGGGAGCGGACTGCGGCCTCGCCTACCCGGTCCGCGACGGCATCCCCGTACTCCTGGTCGACGAGGCCCGGCGCCCCGCGTAACCGACGCACCCGCCTCGCGCACGGCGGCACCGCGGCCGCCGCACGCGAGACGTCGTCGCCGCCCGAGG
This sequence comes from Streptomyces sp. NPDC024698, assembly GCF_055559015.1. NCBI lineage: Bacteria > Bacillati > Actinomycetota > Actinomycetes > Kitasatosporales > Streptomycetaceae > Streptomyces > Streptomyces sp. NPDC024698. Next base: position 581,884 of record NZ_JBVHLK010000004.1, read on the forward strand.
GCCGGCGACGGCGCGGCAGGCACGAAGACGAGCCACGACACCCGAGGACGAGCGCGGGCCCAGCCGCCCGCCGCGGACGACGGCGACGCGGCCGTCCCGACCGGCGACCGGCGCACACCGGCCCGCACCGGTCCGACCCAGCGCCGCTCGGCACCTCGCGCGAGCGACCCCGTGCAAGCGACCCCGGCGGCTCACGCGCAAGCGCCCGCCCCCGGCGATCGGAGGCTACCGACCCCATGCTCGACGAATCGCTCCTCGACGATCCCGACGCCCTCACCCGGGCCGACCGGCGGGCCCTGCTCCGAGGCGCCGCCGAGGCCGGCGCCCGGGTGCGCACCGCCGTCCGGCACGCCGCCGAGGCCGGCATCTCCGAGCTGAAGCCGGACGGCCGCCCGCGCGCCGTCCTGATCGCGGGCCCCGGAATGGCCGCCACCGGCGTCGCCGAACTGCTCGGCACCCTCGCCGGAGCGAGCTGCCCCCTCACCCGGATCACCCCCACGGGCGTCGCCCCCGCCGGAGGCGCCCTGCGCTGGGACCTGCCCGGCTGGGCCGGCCCCGTGGACCTCCTGCTGATCGCCACCCCCGACGGCAGCGAACCCGGCCTGGAACTGCTCATCGAGCAGGCCTACCGGCGCGGCAGCACCGTCGCCGCCGTCGCCCCCGCCGGCTCCCCGCTGGCCGAGTGGGTGGAAGGCAGCCACGGCCTCTTCGTACCGATGGCGACCGCCCCGTACGACCAGGAGGAGCCCCTGGGGGCCTCGGCCCCCGGCGTGCTCTGGGCCCTGCTCACCCCGCTGCTCGTCCTCCTCGACCGCACCGGCCTGGTCGCGGCGCCGCCGCACGCGCTCCAGAAGGTCGCCGACCGCCTCGACCGTGTCGCGGAGCGCTGCGGTCCCGCCATCGCGACCTACAGCAACCCCGCCAAGACCCTCGCCGTCGAACTGGCCGAGGCGCTCCCGGTGATCTGGACCGAGGGCACCTCGGCGGGCCCGGCCGGCCGCCGCTTCACCGCCGCCCTCGCCGAACTCGCAGGCCGCCCCGCCCTCACCGCCGAACTCCCCGAGGCGCTCGCCTCGCACAGCGTGCTGCTCGCGGGCGCGCTCGCCGCCGGCGCCGACCCCGACGACTTCTTCCGGGACCGCGTCGAGGAGGCACAGGCACTGCACGCGCGCGTGGTGCTGCTCCGCGACCGTCCCATCGGCGGGATCAGCGCGGCCCCCGCTGCCCGCGAACTCGCCCTCAGCCACGACACCGCGATCAGCGAGCTCGAACCCGAGGAGGGCGGCGAACTGGAAACCCTCGCCGAGCTGATCGCCATCACGGATTTCGCCGCCGTTTACCTGGCGCTCGCCTCGGGGGCCTGATCTTGAGCGGGACCCCGCGCCCGGCACACCAGACCGCCGGATCCCGCGGCCGGCACCCCTGACACACGCCCCCGGCCGGCGCCCGCACGCCGCGGCCCGGCCGGCGCACGTATGGAGAAAACACCGATGGACCGCCTCGACAACACCGTCCGCCCCTACGCCTGGGGCTCGACCACCGCCATCCCCCGGCTGCTCGGCGCCGAGCCGACCGGCGAACCGCAGGCGGAGATGTGGATGGGCGCCCACCCGGGAGCTCCCTCGCGCACGGAGCGCGGTCCGCTCAACGAGGTCGTCGCCGAGGACCCGGAGAGAGAACTCGGCCGCGCCGCCGTCGCCAGGTTCGGCCCGCGCCTGCCCTTCCTGCTCAAGCTCCTCGCCGCCGGCGCCCCCCTCTCCCTCCAGGTGCACCCCGACCTCGAACAGGCGCGGGAGGGCTACGAGGACGAGGAGCGCCGGGGCGTCCCGATCGACGCCCCGCACCGCAACTACAAGGACGCCAACCACAAGCCCGAACTGATCTGCGCCCTCACCGAGTTCGACGGCCTGTGCGGCTTCCGCGCCCCGGAGGAGACCGCCGGACTCCTCGAAGCCCTGGGGGTCGACTCCCTGAAGCCGTACGTCGACCTGCTGCGCGCCCACCCCGAGGAGGCCGCGCTGCGCGAGGTCCTCACCGCGGTGCTGAGCGCCGATCCTGAGGACATGGCCCGTACGGTCGCCGAGACCACCGCCGCCTGCGAACGCCTCGGCGGCGCCTACACCCCGTACGCCGGACTCGCCCACCACTTCCCCGGCGACCCCGGAGTCATCGCCGCGATGCTCCTCAACCATGTCCGGCTCCAGCCCGGCGAGGCCCTCTTCCTCGGCGCCGGCATCCCGCACGCCTACCTGGACGGCCTCGGCGTCGAGATCATGGCCAACAGCGACAACGTCCTGCGCTGCGGACTTACCCCCAAGCACGTCGACGTCCCCGAACTCCTGCGCGTGGTCCGGTTCGAGGCGGCCGACCCCGGCGTCCTGCGCCCCGAGGCGTCCCCCGACGGCGAAGAGGTCTACGCGACGCCCATCGACGAGTTCCGCCTCTCCCGGTACGTCGTCGCCGCGGACGCCGATCCCCGCGACCTCACCCGCGAGACCCCGCAGATCCTGCTCTGCACCTCGGGTTCCGTACGCGCCGACGGCATCGACCTGACCCCCGGCACCTCGGTCTTCGTACCGGTCGGCGAAAAGGCCGAAGTGTCCGGTTCCGGCACGATCTTCCGTGCGACAGTGGTCGCCTGACGGGACGACGGAGGCGACCTGAGGCGCGGCGCCGGCGGAACGGGCTGCAAGAATGACCCACCGCAAAAGGCGGGCAAAGCCCGGACCGGGCGGGGTACGAGGGTACGAACGGGTCCGGACGGCGTACGAAGGGACAGCAGGAGCAGATGAGCGCTTCAGGCGGCACCAAAGCGATCGTGGCGGCACTCGGCGCCAACCTCGCGATCGCGGTATCGAAGTTCGTGGCGTTCGCCTTCAGCGGCTCCTCCTCGATGCTCGCCGAGGGCGTCCACTCGCTCGCCGACTCGGGCAACCAGGCACTGCTGCTGATCGGCGGCAAGAAGGCCCAGCGCCAGGCGACCCCGCAGCACCCCTTCGGCTACGGCCGTGAGCGCTACATCTACGCCTTCCTCGTCTCGATCGTCCTGTTCTCGGTCGGCGGCATGTTCGCCGTCTACGAGGGCTTCGAGAAGATCAAGCACCCGCACGAGATCGAGCACTGGTACTGGCCGGTCGGCGTCCTGCTCTTCGCGATCATCGCCGAGGGCTTCTCCTTCCGTACGGCCATCAAGGAGTCCAACGAGCTGCGCGGCTCCCACTCCTGGTCCCAGTTCATCCGCCGCGCCAAGGCCCCCGAACTGCCCGTCGTCCTCCTGGAGGACTTCGGCGCGCTCATCGGTCTGGTCCTCGCGCTCGGCGGCGTCGGCCTCGCCCTGCTCACCGGCGACGGCGTCTGGGACGGCATCGGCACGGTCTGCATCGGTGTCCTGCTCATCCTGATCGCCCTGGTGCTCGCCGCCGAGACCAAGTCCCTCCTGCTCGGTGAGTCGGCGGGTCCGGAGGACACCTCGAAGATCGAGGCGGCCATGGTCGACGGCGACACCGTCACCGGCATCATCCACATGCGCACGCTCCACCTCGGCCCCGAGGAACTGCTGATCGCCGCGAAGATCGCCGTCCAGCACGACGACACGGCCGCCGAGGTGGCCCGCGCGATCGACGCCGCCGAGGCCCGCATCCGCGCCGCCGTCCCGATCGCCAGGGTGATCTACCTGGAGCCGGACATCTACAGCGAGGCCGCCGCGGCCAAGGGCCCGGACCCCGCCTCGACGCCCGGCGGACCCACGCCGTCGCCGGCCGACCACTGACCCCACCGGCTTTTGCACCGCCGGGGCCCGTCCCGGACACGGACGGGCCCCGGCGGCATTGTTTTGTCCGGGACCCCGCTCCGGCACCCGCCCGCTGGCCCGAGCCCATCCGATCAGGCCCGTGAAGGCCCCTTTGTCCGGGCGTGGACTGGGGAGGGACAGGCCCGCCGGTGTAGCTTGGTGACTGAGCCAGACGTCGCTGCTGATGGCGGTCGGGCGGTCCCACCGCGGACCGGCCGAGGGAGAGAGGGCCTCCGACGGACTGCGCTGCGCGCACCGGGCACACCTGTGCCCCGCTGAAGCATGTCCGTGCCCCGTCGGGCAGGGTCACGTGCCGCCGCCGCGCAGAACAGCCCTACCCACCTCGCCCCGATTCCGAGGAGCAGCTCGCATGACGACTGTCGACAACCGACAGGACTTCAAGGTCGCCGACCTCTCCCTGGCCGACTTCGGCCGCAAGGAGATCACCCTCGCCGAGCACGAGATGCCCGGCCTGATGTCGATCCGCAGGGAGTACGCCGAGGCGCAGCCCCTCGCGGGCGCCCGCGTCACCGGCTCCCTGCACATGACGGTGCAGACCGCCGTCCTCATCGAGACCCTGGTCGCCCTCGGCGCCGAGGTCCGCTGGGCCTCCTGCAACATCTTCTCCACCCAGGACCACGCCGCCGCCGCCATCGCGGTCGGCCCGAACGGCACGCCCGAGAACCCGCAGGGCGTCCCGGTCTTCGCCTGGAAGGGCGAGACCCTGGAGGAGTACTGGTGGTGCACGGAGCAGGCGCTGACCTGGCCGAACACCCCCACCGGCGGCCCGAACATGATCCTGGACGACGGTGGTGACGCCACCATGCTCGTCCACAACGGCGTCCAGTACGAGAAGGACGGCAAGGTCCCCTCGGTCGACACCGCCGAGTCCGACGAGCACCGCGTCGTCCTCGAACTCCTGCACAGCACCATCACGGACGGCTCGCAGAAGTGGACCCAGCTCGCCTCGGAGATCCGCGGCGTGACCGAGGAGACCACGACCGGCGTCCACCGCCTGTACGAGATGTACCGCGACGGCACTCTGCTGTTCCCGGCGATCAACGTGAACGACGCCGTCACCAAGTCGAAGTTCGACAACAAGTACGGCTGCCGCCACTCCCTGATCGACGGCATCAACCGCGCCACCGACACCCTGATCGGCGGCAAGACCGTCGTCGTCTGCGGCTACGGCGATGTGGGCAAGGGCTGCGCGGAGTCCCTGCGCGGCCAGGGCGCCCGCGTGATCATCACCGAGATCGACCCGATCTGCGCCCTTCAGGCGGCGATGGACGGCTACCAGGTCACGACCCTCGACGAGGTCGTCGACAAGGCCGACATCTTCGTCACCACGACGGGCAACAAGGACATCATCATGGCCGCGGACATGGCCAAGATGAAGCACCAGGCGATCGTCGGCAACATCGGTCACTTCGACAACGAGATCGACATGGCCGGCCTCGCGAAGATCCCCGGCATCGTCAAGGACGAGGTCAAGCCCCAGGTCCACACCTGGAAGTTCCCCGACGGCAAGGTCATCATCGTGTTGTCGGAGGGCCGCCTGCTGAACCTGGGCAACGCGACCGGCCACCCGTCCTTCGTGATGTCCAACTCGTTCGCGGACCAGACCCTGGCCCAGATCGAGCTGTTCACCAAGCCCGAGGAGTACCCGACCGACGTCTACGTGCTGCCCAAGCACCTCGACGAGAAGGTCGCCCGGCTCCACCTCGACGCGCTCGGCGTGAAGCTCACGACGCTCCGCCCCGAGCAGGCCTCGTACATCGGTGTCGAGGTCGAGGGCCCGTACAAGTCGGACCACTACCGCTACTGAGCACGCCCGCCGAGCAGCGGTACCACCGCTCGGCGTCCGGATGTCAGCAGGCCCTCGCCGTCCCGGCGGGGGCCTGTCCCCGATGAGGACCTGAACGCCCATGCCCCGCGGCCGCTATTCGCTCCATGATCCGCACGATCACACCCCTCTCGCCGACGAACACTTCAACTGCGCGCCCGGCCCCTCCGGCTGGCGCTACGTCTCCCAGCTCACCGTCCCCTCCGGCACCACTCCCGACGGTCTGCCCGAGCCCGGACCGGCGACGGTCACCGGCTCCGTCGACCTCGCCCTCGACGATCTCGGCCGTCCCATCCGTCTCGAACTGCGCGCGGGGGGCTGGCAGGTGCGGGGCGCCGCACTCGACGGCGTGACCTGGGTCCGCACCGACCCCGCCGGGACCGAGGCCGCCGAAGGCAATGTGCCCGCCCACGCCTTCACCGGTACCTCTCCCGCCTTCCTCGTCGCCACCGCCCGTCTCCTTCGCCTCACCCCTTCCGCCACCGCCACGGCGACCCGCGTCCGCCTCGTCGCCTTCACCGACCCGGTCCTCGCCCCGCGCACCCTCGACCAGTCCTGGGCCTTGATCGCAAGCGAAACACACGCCACTGACAACGGCCCGCTGACCGTGGACGAATACCAGGTCACAGCGCTGGACACCGGGGAACAACACGCCGTGCACATCGCGGGGGACGTGGTGCTCGCGGCCCCCGGCATAGAACTGGAGCACCTCGAATCACCGCCGTCGGTGTTCACCTGACGGCGGCGCCGCACCGGTGGACTCCGCCGCGGAGCCGGCGCCGTGTTCGAGGGCGGGGCGCGGGTGACTACGCGGGCGGCGCGAAACCGGTCGACGGCCGCTCGTCCCGGCCGCCCGGCCCGGCGGCGTGAACTCCGGGCGCCGGGTGGGCGGGCTGAACGCCGGGCGCCGGATAGAGGGAGGGGCCGGCGGGAGCGCCGGGCTGGAACGGGTGGGTGGCAGGACCGCCCGGCGGGGTGAAGGGACGGTCACCTGGTACGGGGGGCGGGAAGCCGCCCGCCGTGGCACCGAAGGTCCGACGGGCCTCGCGGATCTGGCGCTCGTGCACGACAGCCGCCAGATACGCGCCCGCCGGCACACCCTGCGGCGCCGGAGTCCCGGTACGAGCGGAGAGTTCCCCGGCGAGCCGCTGCGCCATCGCCTCACCGATCCGCGGATCCAGCTGCCGCATCCGCGTCAGGTACTGCCGGACGGCCAGCCACAGTCCGTCCGGCACGGCGGACAGATCGAGCTCCGCGAACCGCCCCGCCAGCCAGGGCGGCGGGGCGGGAACGTACGGCATACTCCCCTCCGGAATCCGCTCCCGCACGACAAGCGTCCCCGCGAACACGTCACCGAGCCGCCGCCCGCGCTCCGACACCAGCGAGGCGATGCACGCGACGATCCCGAACGTCATCAGGATCTCGACCACGCCGACGGCACCGCGCACCAGGGCGTGCCGGAACCGGATCGGACCGCCGTCGTCCCGCACCACCCGCAGCCCGCACGCCAGCTTGCCCAGAGAGCGGCCGTGACTCAGTGTCTCCACGGCGATCGGACCGCCGACCAGCACCAGCAGGAAACTCGCGATCGAGACGGCGATCTGCGCCGCGTCGTCCAGCGCGGCGGTCGCGGCGACCAGACCGATGGTCACGACGATGTAGACGGCCACCGCCACGCCCAGGTCGAGCACCACGGCGAGCGCCCGGCTCGGCAGTTTCGCGGGCCGCAGTTCCAGTGCCACTGCCTCGCCCGTCACCAGCTCACTCACGCGCGCCTGCCCTTCCCCTGACCTGCCCCGACAACCGCCAGTCTGCCAAGCTGAGGGCACATCGCGCCCCAGTAGGACAAGCTGACATCCACGATGAGCCCCCGTTGCGCAGCCGAGGAGCAGGCAAACCGATGGACCTCGACGTCTTCGTCTCCGCCCACCGCGCCGAGTGGGACAGACTCGACGCCCTGCTGCGCCGTCAGCGCCGCCTGAACGGAGCCGAGGCCGACGAACTCGTCACCCTGTACCAGCGGACCGCCACCCATCTCTCGCTGATCCGGTCCAGCGCGCCCGACCCCCAGCTGACCGGGCGTCTCAGCCAACTCGTGGCCCGCGCGCGCGGTGCCGTGACGGGCACCCGCCGGGCCTCCTGGCGCGATGTCACCCGCTTCCTGACGCACGGTTTCCCCGCGGCCGTCTACCGCTCCCGCCACTGGTGGGTGCCCACGGCGCTCCTGTCCACGGCGATAGCCGCCCTCCTCGGGTGGTGGATCGGTACCCACCCCGAGGTCCAGGCCGCGATCGCGGCCCCCGGCGAACTGCGTTCCCTCACCCGCCCCGGTGGCGAGTACGAGACCTACTACTCCAGCCATCCCGCGGCCGCCTTCGCCGCGCAGGTGTGGACGAACAACGCCGAGGCCACGGCCATGTGCCTGGTACTGGGCGTCTTTCTGGGCCTCCCTGTCCTCTGGATCCTCTTCGAGAACATGCTCAACCTGGGTGTCGGCATCGGCCTGATGTCATCGGCCGGCCGCCTCGACACCTTCCTCGGGCTGGTCCTCCCACACGGCCTGCTGGAACTGACCGCCGTCTTCGTGGCAGCGGGTACGGGACTGAAGCTGGGCTGGACCGTGATCGACCCGGGCCCGCGATCCCGCCGGACGGCACTCGCGGAGGAGGGCCGCGCCGCGCTGGGCATGGCGATCGGTCTGGCCCTGGTCCTCTTCGTCTCGGGTGCCATCGAAGGCTTCGTCACGCCGTCGGGCCTGCCGACCTGGGCCCGCATCGGTATCGGAATCGCCGCTGAACTGGCCTTTCTCACCTACGTCTATGTCCTCGGCGGTCGTGCGGCGCGCGAGGGGGAGACGGGTGACGTCGCGGCGGCCGAGCGCAGCGCCACGCTGCCGACGGCCGCCTGATGTGCGCGTGCCCTCACTGACCTGCTAGCCTTCTCGTCACCCCAGAAAACTCGTTGACACGGGTCGCTCGGGGAGGTAGATTCGAACAGTTGCCTAGAACTGGACACGTCCGGTGGTGGCGGTTAGAGTCTGCTCGCTTCTCAAAGCAATCGACACGTCGATTCAGAAGAAGCCCCTCCTGATGATTCAGAAATGGCTGCCGGTCAATCCGGTCCCCAGATTCTGATAAAGTCGGAGCCGCTGAAAAGGAAAACGCGAGAGCGGATTACCTTGAAAGCGCCGAGGAAATCAGGCCCGAAAGGATCTGATAGAGTCGGACTCGCCGGAAAGGGAAACGCGAAAGTGGAAACCTGGAAAGCGCCGAGGAAATCGGATACGGAAACGGTCTGATAGAGTCGGAAACGCAAGACCGAAGGGAAGCGCCTGGAGGAAAGCCCGAGAGGGTGAGTACAAAGGAAGCGTCCGTTCCTTGAGAACTCAACAGCGTGCCAAAAATCAACGCCAGATATGTTGATACCCC